>JAIQEY010000072.1 GCA_020073565.1 Terriglobia bacterium | reverse complement strand
CTGCTGAGGCAGAGGTCTATCTTGTGAGTACGTTCAGACTTGAGCCCGAACATTTCCATCTCACGACTGGCACGTTCAACCTTTTGTCAAAGACCGAATCGCTTTCCGCCTGAGCGGTGCGCCTTCAGTCCGTACAGACTCACAGATGGAATCCATACGTCCTCGAAACCTTTCAACCGTATACGCCCGATGCAACCGCTGTCAACCTTTTGAAATCACAGGATTTCCACCTGATTTCAACAGCAGGGGAGTCTCGATCCAGGACACTAATTTGAGACTGGAGAGCTCTTAACGGCGCGCTCGGAAACGCTCTTCCGCTTGGAATGAGCCATAGATTCGGCGCACGCCGACTGCGGAAGACGATGAAAACATTAAAGATCGCTTGGAGGCTCTGCTTTTCGCGGAAACCCTTCAGGGACCTTGTCCCCGAATGCGAACCCCTAGAAACGGGGTTAAATAGAGGCTTACTGATTAGATGCCAAAAGCTGCCGCGGAGATTCAGCGGACAAACCTCGACACGCAGTCACTGTCCTCGACTCCAATGTTTATACCAGAAGTGTCCGGGGTGTGCAAGAGGGGAACCAAGAAAGTTACTTGTTTGGCACAAAAACGAAAATTTCGGGTCTGGACGGAAGATCCTTACCACAGAGGGCACAGAGAACACGGAGGAAAGCATCACGGCAATATAATCGGGGTGTGATTTCCGTCGTTCAGCTCGGGCGAGTCGATTATGCGAGCGGGCTGCGACTGCAGCAGAGGCTGGTCGATGCGCGTAAGGCGGGGCAGATTGGGGATGTGCTGCTGCTGCTGGAGCACGCGCAGGTGATCACGCTTGGCCGGAATGCGAAGACGGCGAATGTACTTGCTTCGGCGGAATTGTTGGCTGCGCGCGGAGTGGAGGTCTTCGAATGTGATCGCGGCGGGGACGTGACGTTTCACGGGCCGGGGCAGTTGGTGGGGTATCCGATTCTTGACTTGCGAGGATTTAGCCGTCAGCCATCCGCCGTCAGCCATCCGGAAGAGCGTTCGGAGGCGATCGAATCACTGCCGTCCTGGCGGAAGACGCTGGGCGCGGTCGATTATGTGCGGCGGCTGGAGGATGTGCTGATTCGGACCTGCGGGGATTTTGGGATTTCTGCGCGACGCGTGGCGGGGCTGACCGGCGTGTGGACGAATTCCGCCGCTGCTGGGGCCGAGCTGCGCTCGGCTGGACAGCCGGGGGCGGCTGTCCCTACGCGGGAAGTTAAGATTGCCGCGATTGGTGTGCACATTTCGCGCTCGGTTACCTCGCATGGATTTGCTTTGAATGTGAATACGGATCTCAGCTACTTCGATTTGATTGTGCCTTGCGGGATTAGCTCCAAGCCGGTGACTTCGATTGCGCGCGAACTGGGACGAGACGTGGACGCACGGGCTGCGGCGGAATCTGTATCGCGCAACTTTGGCCTTGTGTTCGGGAGACAGATGCTCTGGGTTGAGACGGTGGATGCTTTGTTGGGGAATGCGGTGGGGGTGCCGATGAAAGCGCCTGCGGAGTTGCGGCAACTCCATGGCAAAGATGATTTGTTTCTTGCTTGACCCGGCTGTGCTTAAGGGTATCGACTTTTGGCGGGCGAGGGCGCCCGCGCTACACGATTCTGCGCTAGCATGTTTGCCGGACTGCTATGCCGAAGAAGCGCATCGCCAGGGCGCCAGCCGCGAAAAAGAAGCTGATCCGTTCTCCGGAGCGTTCTGGGAAGGGCGATCTCCGCACTTACACCATCCTCGACTATCGTCTCGAAAAGCCAGACTTCACGTTACGCCAGGTTCGCTCCGGAGACAGCGTTCGCTACGAGGTTTCGGGCGGCGATCTGGCGTCGCCTGCTCCGCTCATTCGCGAGTCGAAGTATCTCTCACCGAAACAGGTGATCGACATCTATCGATGGATGCTGCTCAACCGGCGAATGGAAGCGGCGCTCGAAAATCTCTACAAGCAAGGGAAGGTGGTGGGCGGCGTTTATTTTGGGCTGGGGCAGGAGGCTTGCTCGTGCGCGTCGGCTTATGCGCTGAAGGCGGATGAGTGGCTGGGGCCGATGATCCGAAACCAGGGGGCGCTGCTGGTGCGCGGGTTTGCGCCGCGCGACATCATGATGCAGTACATGGCGAAGGCGGGGTCTCCGACGAAGGGGCGGGATGCGTCGTCGCATTTTGGGGACATCGAGAAACGCAACGTGGTGGCTCCGATTTCTACGTTGGGCGATTTGATTCCGGTGCTCGCGGGAGTGGCACTGGGCGCGCGGCTGCAGGGAAAAAATATTGCCGTGATGACGTACATCGGCGATGGCGGGCAGTCGACGGGCGTGACTTACGAGGGGCTGAATTTTGCGGCGGTGCAGAAGCTGGGGCTGGTGCTGATTGTCGAAAATAACTTGTGGGGCTATTCGACCCCAGCGGACATGCAGTTTTGCGTGAAGGACCTGGCGGAGCGCGCGATTGCATATGGCATTCCGGGAGTGATTGTCGATGGGACGGACGCTTGCCAGGTGTATGACGCGTGCCACGAGGCTTGCGAGCGGGCGCGGCGGGGCGAGGGTCCGACGCTGATTGAAGCGAAGATGATGCGCATGAAGGGGCACGCCATTCACGATGCGGCGGAATATGTGCCTTCGGCGCTGTTTGAGTATTGGAAGAGACGGGATCCGATTGCGCGGTTGGAGGGGTATCTGCTGAAGAAGAAATGGCTGACGTCGGCGGAGAACACGAAGTTGATTGCGGATGTGGAGCGGCAGTTGGAGGAAGATCGGGAGGTGGCAGTGAATTCTCCGATGCCCGTGCCGGAGTCGGCGGCGGGGGGAGTGTACTGCGAGGCGGGATGCCACGAGATCAAGCCGAAGTACGCAATGCCGAAAGTGCGGGGCGGGAAGGCGGGGCTGAAGCACTCCGAGGCGACAGTACATTTAAAATAGAGAAACCTCAACCACAGAGGGCACAGAGGAAGGTCACATGACCCTTGCCAGGAAGTTACAGACAAAAGGGGTGGTTGCTGTCAGCCTGCTCGTGCTGACTGGAATTTCGCCAGCGACGGACGATAAAGCAGCCGGCAACGCGCTGATCGAGAAGGCCCGCAAAGCTTCCGATATTCGTGCAGAGGGCGCGCCCGCATTTCGGATGGAAGGCACCTTTCGAATCATCCCCAAGAAGGGTGGGAGGGGAATCGATGGAAGTTACACGGAGATCTGGGTTTCAAAGACGAAGTGGCGGCGGGAAGCACAGACAAGTTCTTCCCACGACCTTGAGATTGGAGCGGCAGAGAAGAAATGGCTTGTGGATTCAGGGCCCGAGCGGCTCTCCGCGACTTTCTCTCCTCGCCTGACCCTACTCCCTGAACCCTTTTCGCGTGACGCTCCCGAGATTACCGGAGTTTTCGGACGCCAGGTAGATTCGGTCAAGGCAACGTGCGTAAAATCAAAGTCCCGTTGGTCAAAGGGTATCGATTGCGTCGATCCGGACAGCAACGTTTTGTTGTTGCACGAATCCGACAGTCGCGGTAACCGTTGGCCTGCCTCTCGCTCCTGCGAGTACCGCAACTACGAACGATTTGGTGAGCGGGCTTTCCCTCGATTGGTCCGCTGTGCTAGTGACCAAGGGGACGAGGTGGAGTTGACGATTCTAAAGTTAGTGGCTGAGCCTTCGCCGGAGGAAGCTCTGTTTACGAAGCCGCAAGGAGCGAGTGAAATTGGGAACTGCCAGGGCGGCGTCGCGAAACCACCGCAGGCCGAGTACTCACCAGACCCTGGCTATCCGGACCATCACAACGAGAACACGACGGTTGTGTTATGGACAATTGTTGGTGAGGACGGGAAGCCGAGGGATTCGCGAGTTGCTCGTAGCGTGGGTAAGGACTTCGATCAATCCGCTTTAGATGCCCTCCAACACTGGAAGTTCAAGCCCGCCACATGCGATGGCTTGCCCATTGCGGCGGTGATTAACATCGAGATGAGCGTTCGCAAATTCTAGCAGCGTATTTCTCCAAACCTCTTTGCTAAAATCAACACTTGGTATGTCGGCCTCTTCCCAACTCGTGCAGATCGAGCTTGCGCCGCCGCCTCGGCTGCCCAAACCTTCGTGGCTCAGAGCTAAGGCTCCCGTCGGCGATAACTTTCACAATCTGAAGAAACTTGCTCGCGGGCTGGGGTTGCATACGGTTTGCGAGTCGGCGCAGTGCCCTAATATTGGGGAGTGCTGGAATCATCGGACGGCGACTTTCATGTTGCTGGGCGATATCTGCACCCGGCGGTGCGGCTTTTGCGCGGTGCCCAAGGGACGTCCGGAGGCGATTGACTGGGATGAGCCTCGGCGGGTCGCGGAAGCCGTCGCCACGCTCGGCTTGCGGCATGCGGTTGTGACCAGCGTCAATCGCGACGATGACAACGTCGGCGGGGCTAAGATTTTTGCTGAGACCATTCGGCAGATTCGGGAGTTGGTGCCGGAGTGCCGGGTTGAGGTGCTAATTCCGGATTTTCAGGGGCTCGAAGAGCCGCTGCGCATCGTGCTCGAAGCGAAACCTAGCGTGCTCAATCACAACACTGAGACTGTGCCTCGGCTTTATCGCGCCGTGCGTTCGGGGGCTCGCTATGAGCGGACGCTTGATCTGCTTTCGAACGCTAAGAAGTGGGATCCGGCGATGGTTACCAAGAGCGGCGTGATGGTGGGGATTGGCGAGTCGATGGATGAACTGATCGAGGTGTTCCGCGACCTGGGCGGGCGCGGGGTCGATATCCTCACTGTTGGGCAGTATCTGCGGCCTTCGAAAGATCACTTGCCGATGACGCGGTTTTATACTCCGGCGGAGTTTGCTTTTCTGAAGCAGGAAGCTTTGAAGTTTGGGTTCAAGCATGTCGAGTCGGGGCCGCTGGTGCGGTCCAGCTATCACGCGCACGAGCAGGCGGACGTTGCTGCGGGATAAGCAGTCGTTGGTCTCCGGCCGTGGGACGTTGGTCCATTCTTTTTTTCTCATGCAGGAAATTTCTGAGAATTGCGGGAGGCGGTGGGGCGCCGCCTCGACTGCCGGCGAGGCGCCGGCGCTACGGTCGGGGGATCGGTGAACAACCTCGAGTTCAGCTTGCTGGTGGGTGTGTGTTCCCTTGGGGCGGGGTTCCTGGGTGCGCTGACCGGCTTGGGTGGCGGAGTGGCTCTGGTGCCGCTTCTGACCGTGTTGTTCCATGTGGATATTCGCTACGCGATTGGGGCTTCTTTGGTTTCTGTGATCGCCACTTCTTCCGGAGCGGCGGCCGCCTATGTCAAAGAGGGCTTCACCAACATACGGATTGGCATGTTTCTGGAAATCGCAACCACTCTGGGTGCATTGCTGGGGGCGTTTCTGGCGTTGATGGTGCCCACATCCGCGATCGCCATCATCTTTGGAGCAGTTCTCTTATTCTCCGCGTATCTCTCGGGACGGCCCCAGCCGGTCGTTCCTGTGGATGATCGTCCCGACCCGCTGGCAACTCGTCTGCGCATGAATGGAACCTATCCGTCACTGGACGGGCCCAGGAGTTACTACGTGCACCGGGTGCCGACCGGTTTCAGCCTGATGTTTGGGGCGGGTGCACTGTCGGGGCTGCTTGGAATTGGTTCCGGCGCGGTGAAGGTGCTGGCCATGGATCTGGCCATGAAAATTCCCTTCAAGGTTTCGACCACGACCAGCAATCTGATGATTGGCGTGACTGCGGCGGCCAGTGCGGGTGTGTATCTGAACCGCGGCTATGTCGATCCGGCACTGGCGATGCCGGTCACGCTTGGCGTGCTGGCGGGATCGCTGATCGGTACACAGGTGTTGGTGAAGACGCGAACGCGCTGGTTGCGCCTCGTGTTTAGCGCAGTCATCGTTCTGCTTGGGGTCGAGATGGTCTACAAGGGAATCATGGGGCATATCTGAATGACGCGAAGCGAGTGGAGCGATCGTCGGGTCGAGAGCATCGTCGGCAATCTCCTGCGGGTGGGCGTGATTCTGGCAGGTTCCGTCGTTCTGGCAGGGGGCATGATCTTTCTGGTTCGGCACGGGGCCCAGCCGGCTAACTATCGCGTGTTCCGCGGGGAACCTTCCGACCTTCGTCGCGTGAGTGGAATTGTCCACGGAGCGCTGGCTCTCCGTGGCCGCGCGATTATCCAATTGGGACTGCTACTGCTGATCGCCACACCCATTGCGCGGGTGGCTTTTGCGATGTTTGGATTTGCCGAAGAAAAAGACCGAATGTACGTCTTTTTCACCGGGATCGTGCTGGTCATCCTGCTCTACAGCCTGGTGGGCTCCGCTTGAACGGCTGGATGTACCGAGGGCAATGGATTCGGCCGGCCGACGAGCGCAACCTTGCCCTCGGAGGTGGCGGCGGGGCGCTGCCACGACAGCCGCCGAGGCGTTGGCGCTACGACTACCACACTCGGCATGCGTTCTGATTCGCCATGGCGACGTCGGGCTTGCAATGAAAGGCCTCGCGGAACTCCGGCATATTTGAAACCGTTCCGTTCACGCGGTATTTTCCGGGTGAGTGTGGATCGATCGTAACCAGCATGCGGGAAAACGCTTCACTGCGGCTCTGGCACCAGACGTTCGCCCAGCCCAGGAAGAAGCGCTGTTGCGCGGTGAGGCCGTCGACCGGCGGTGGTTCTTTTCCGGCCAACGTGTTCAGCATGGCCAGGTAGGCGATGCGGAGTCCGCCGTTGTCGGCGGTGTTTTCGCCGAGCGTCAGCTTGCCATTCAGCTTCAGGTCGTCCACCGCAACGAAGCTGCCGTACTGGTCTTTAATGCAACTGGTACGTTCCTCGAACTGCTTCTTGTCGTTGGCCGTCCACCAGTCGCGCAGGTTGCCGTCGGCATCGAACTGGCTGCCTTCATCGTCGAAGCCATGCGTGAGTTCGTGGCCGATCACGGCGCCAATGGCGCCAAAGTTCATGGCATCGTCGGCCTGATTGTCATAAAACGGCGGCTGCAGAATGCCCGCCGGGAAAGTGATGTTGTTCTGGCTCGGATTGTAGCTGGCGTTCACGGTCATGGGCGGGTAGCCCCAGTCACGTTTGTCGAGGGCCTTGCCGATCTTGTTCAGCCGCCGCTGCAGATCGTACTGGTTGGCGCGCTGCGAATTGCCGAGGGCATCGCCGCGCACGATCTTCAGGGTTGAGTAGTCGCGCCACTTGTCGGGATAACCGATGCGGTTGGTGATGGCGGCGAGCTTCACGAGCGCCTGTTTCTTTGAGTCTTCTCCCATCCAGGGCAGGGACTGGATGTCTGCCCCCAGCGCTTTCTCGAGGGCGGCCACCAGGGCCAGGGTGCGCTCCTTGCCTTCGGCTCCGAACGTCTGCTGAACGTAGATCTGGCCGACCGCCTCGCCCAGATCGCCATTCGTGAAGCCGACACAGCGCTTCCAGCGCGGGCGCAGTTCTTTCGTGCCCTGCAGGGTTCTCCCGAAGAAATCGAAGTTCTCTTTTACGAATGCCGACGGCAGCATCTGCGCGTTGGCGTGCACAACGTGCCAGCGGAGATAGGTCTTCCAGTCGCCGAGCGAGTGGGAACTGACGACCGTTTGCATGTTCTTCATGAACTCGGGCTCGACGACGTTCAGGGAATCGAATCTGGGCGCGCCGACGCCTTCGAAGTAAGCGTTCCAATTGAAGGCGGTGTTGAGCGCTGCGAGATCCTGATTGGAGAGCTTGTGGTAAATCTTCTGTGGATCGCGGCGCGTGGTTTGATCGTAGGCGCCTTGGGCGAGTCCGGTTTCGATTTCCACGACAACTTTAGCCTCGGCGGCGGACCGGGTGGCGTCGTCGCCGAGCAATTGAAACATTTTGGAGATGTGGTCCGTGTATTTCTCGCGTAACTCGACCGATTTGGGATCGTCCTTGAAATAGTAGTCGCGTTCGGGCAGGCCGAAACCGCCCTGATCAAGTTGGGCGATCATCTGGCTGGCGTTCTTAAAATCGGGGCCGGAGCCAAACCCAAACAATGCATCCGCTCCTTCGCGGTGCAGACGGACGATCTCCTTCGGAAGCTCATCCTTCGACTTGAGGGCAGCGATGCTTTCGAAATCTGGATCGAGCGGCTTGGTGCCGGCCTTCTCGATGGCGCTTTCGTCCATGCAGGTGGCGTAGTAGTCGCCGATTTTCTGCTCATTGGTGCTGCGGCCGGGGCGGTCGGTGGAGACCTTCTCCAGAATGTCGCGCACGATGTATTCGCCGCGTTCCTGAAGCTCGTTGAAACGGCCCCAGCCCGGACGGTCGGAGGGGATGGGGTTCTGGGCCTGCCACTTGCTGCAGGCATAGGCGTAGAAATCCGTGCAGGGGTCGATGCTCTTATCGAGGATGTCGGGTGAGAAGCGGACGTCGGCGGGCTTCTTCGCGGGTTCAGGCGCTGCCTGCCCGAATAGAGCGGTAGAGAGCATCAGGGAGACGGCAAGAAGTGTCATGAGATGGCGCATGAGTTTCCTCGGATCGTGATGTGGACCAGATGTGAGAGCAAAGCGGCTCGTTATCAAATACACGCAGTCATGGTATTGGACGGTGCTCTGGCGGAACCGTCAACCGCGGTTCATTCCCGTGGAGATAAATCACGAATTAGAATGAACCGATGCCCGATACGACGGACTACCAATCTCGTTTGCTTGCTTACACCGACGGCAAAGACCCCATCGCGATGCAGGGAGAGACACCGCGCCTGCTTGCCGAACTCGTCGAGGGCGTTCCGCTCGAAACGCTCTCCGCACGCCCTGGGCCCGCGAAATGGTCGGTCAGCGAAATTCTGGCTCACCTGGCCGAAGATGAGTTAACCACCAGCTGGCGGTATCGCCAGATGATCGAGAGCCCCGGAATCGCGCTTCCGGGATTTGACCAGGACCTGTGGGCACGGCTGGGTGATTACAGAGCCTGGGCGCCCGACGATTCCATGCAAATGTTTCGACTGTTGCGAGAGGCGAACCTGCGCATGCTGGGCCGGCTCACGCCCTCAGAATGGGAGTCACACGGCGTTCATGGCGAGCGCGGACCCATGACGGTGCGCTCTTTGTGCCGCCACATGGCTGGACACGACCGAAACCACGTCGAACAGATTCGGCGAATTCTGGGGAAGGTCGCCTAGGATTGTGTTCCGCAAACAAGTGACATCGCTTCGCTACCGCGGCTGTTACGCGGGTGCACACGGCGCGGACAGGAGTGTCCGCGCTACACTCAGAACACCTTGACGCGGAAGGTTAGATATTTCTTCGGATTCTCGCGGATCGCCTTTACGAGTTCGCGGGTCTCGATCAGCATCTGGTTGCTGTTGTTGTACAAGGCCGGGTCTTTGAACAGGAGGCCGGCGGATCCCTCGCCCTTCTCCAGGCGGCTGGTGAGTTCGGCGAGGTTATTGATCGTGGTTTGCAGCTTGGCGGCAAATTCCTGGTCGTGCGTCATTTTGCCGAGAGCGCCTTTGCCGGCGTTAATGTCGTCGGTCAGCTGACGCACGTTGGCGACCGCCTTGTTGGCGTTCTCGTAGAGCGCTTCATCCTTTAAGAATTTGCCGGCGGTGCCTTTGCCTTGCTGTAACTCGTCGACGATCACGTTCAGCTTGTCGATCGCAGCAATGGCCTTCTTGTACGCCTCGTCGCTGGTGAACAGCGGACCGAGCGATCCTTGTCCGTTCTTCACGTCATCCACGAGGCCCTTGAATTCGTTCACGGTGGCGTTGAGGCGGTCATACAAACCCGGATCGTAGATGACTTTGCCGATCGAACCCTGTCCGCTCTCGATGAAGCCCACGATGCGGTCGAGGCGCTTCAGCAGAGCATCCATGTTCTGCAGCGTGCCTTGACTGGCGCGGACTACGTCCTGGACATCGGGCTGGGAGCGGGTCGCCAGCGTGTCCCCATCCACCACCTGGGGGCCCTTGGCGGCAGCACTGTCGATATCGACGAAGGTTTCTCCCAGGATGCCGGCAGTGCTCAGAAGAGCGATGGAGTCTTTCTTGAGAAGGAAAGCGTAGTTGGTGTTGACCTTCATGATGACTTCGACCGGGGTGGCCGGTTTGCCGTCCACGACGCGGATCTTGGTGACGTTGCCGATGTCGACGCCCGCCAGCCGGACCGGCGCTCCGACCCGGAGGCCTCCGGCGTTCTCGAAGTAGGTTTTCAGAATGACCTTGTGGGTCAGCCAGCCGCCGGTGCCGCTCATCAGGAAAATCAGGACCATGAGCGTAGCACTGGCAAATAGGACCGTGAGTCCCACGCGCAGTTGCGACCACTTCAGCTGTTTCTGGCTAGGCAATTTGGTCCGCGAACCACAGAAGCATCATAACAAAAGGATTCCGGTTTCATGACTTCAAGTATTAACCACGAAGGACACAAAGGAGCACGAAGGAAACCCTCAGACGATTCACACCTTTGTGTGACGTCGTGTCCTTTGTGGTTCATGAACTTAAGACACTATCGAATGGGCAAGGAGGAAAGAGTTCGCGACAGTGCGACCGCGGCCATATAGGCGGCCGCACCGGACGCCAACGTGACATTCAATCCCCAATGAATGGCGATGACCATGGCCAGCACCGAACCGAACACGCTAGAGGCGGCATTCATGGCCCACGCCCATTCGACAGCGTTTCCGGAGGCCGCGTCGGCGGCGGCATCCGCGGAACTGTCCAGGGCGCGCAGGCCGGTGGGGAAAGGCATGCCCATGGCAATCCCAAGAGGAATCAGCAACAGAGCGCTGACCGCGAGTTTGAGTAAGAAGGGCAGCCCGACCATGGCCGGGAGCGCGGATGGAAGAACGAAGACATAGATACAGAGGGCAGCCACGATCAGAGCGAGAGGCAACCACACGCGCGCTGGCTTGCGCAGCCAGCGGCGGGAGGCCAAGCTACCGGCTCCGCTGGCTAGCAGTAACAGGAAAATCACGACAGTCAACGCGTAGGTCGGGTGGCCGAGAAACAGAACGAATCTCTGGATGAAGGCGATCTCGACCATGATGTACCCGAGACCTACGGCGATGAAGTAGAGCAGCGAGACGCGGCGTCGCGAAGGGCCGCCCGCGCGCAAGAGCATGGGCAGGATCAAGAATGCCAACACCGCCGCGAGAGAAATGACCAGCACCATGCCGAGCACCACGACTCCGAGGTTAACCTTCCAGTCGATGCCCTGCTGCAGGCTTTCCTCGTGGAGGATCTGGCCCGTCTTCAGCGTGAAAAAGAAGAACGGTGCATTATCGTTCACGGGTGCAACGTTGTAGGGATACTCGCGGGCAAAGGCCCAGGGATCGTTGCGAGCAATCAGCGCGGAAAAAGGATTCTGGCCGGGGTCGGAAGGGAGGTAGAGGGGACTGAGTACGTCATTGCGCTCGAGGTGCTGCGAGACCGCTTCTTCTTCGGCGGGCGTGAATGGAGTCTTCTTCGCGAGCACGACCACCGGGATTCCGTCTTCATCGAGATCGCCCTCGGAAACCACCATGAAGTTTTGTGCTGGATTTGCCACTCCGAGCTGGTGCAATGCCTCCATCGCTACCGAGACGACGCGCAAGGCTTCGCGCGGCTGGCGGAATTCCCAGCGCGTGATGGCGATCATGCCGTCGGGTTTCAAGTGCTGAAAGTATTCGCGAAAGGCGTCGGCGGTGTAGAGACTGTTTTCGCTGAGGGCAAAAGCTCCGGCGGCGGTCGAGGCCCAAGTATCGACGAGCGTCATCTGGATGACGTCGTATTGCTCGTGCGAATTGCGAATGAAGGAGCGGCCGTCGGTGACGTGGATGTGCACCTCGGGGAGTTCGTAGAGGTGGTAGGCGTAGTCGGCATAGCGCTCTCGCATGACGGTGTCGGCAATGATGGGGTTGATTTCGATCCCCGTCACGCTTGGACTGCCGTTGGCGACCGCGCGCAGCACGTCCACGCCGCCGCCCGGGCCGATGATGGCGAACGTGCCGTGGGGACGCAGGACGTTCGCGAGTGCGGGCGGCGAGGCCATCAGGTTCTTCTGCCACCCGGCTCCCCAGTGGTGCGGGTCCGTGTTCATGATGTAGGTGGAGGCGTCGGCGTCGATGACGACGACTTTTGCGTCTCCCTGGCGATCGACCTCTACGCGGGAGATGGCATTCCATTTCGCGAACTCGACCCAGGAGCGGTCGCGGAACATGCCCTTGGCGTAAATCACATCGATAAGACGGCCGGAATGATTCGAGAGAATAAGGACGACCAACACCGCCGCGGCAATTCCTGGCAGGAGGTTGTGGAGCGACGGGCGCCCCCGCCCGTCCGGCACCCCGCGATTCCAAACCATCGCGGCTCCGGCCATGGCGAGCGCGGAAAATAGAATCGCATTCGGGCCACCGATCCAATTCAGCAGTGGTACAACGGCCAGGCACGCCAGTGCTCCGCCCAGCAAATCGGCTCCGTACAGCCGCGTTACTTGGTGCGTTTCGCGGGCAAAGACCAACGAGAAGATCAAGCCAGTAAAAAAAAACGGGACCGCCGAGGCGAGGTAAAGGGCGGTGAGACGAAAAAAATTCCAGCTCGAGAGCTCGAGCGAGACTGGAACATGAAGGACGATTTCGAGCGCGACGAAGATGGCGGCGGCGTTAATAGTGCAGAGAGTGGCGGCCAGGCGTCGGGTTGCGAAGCGTGCCAGCCAGTTTCTCCGCAGGTAGGCGAAGACTCCACCGGCGCCCAGTCCGAGCAACGCCACCGAAATTGCCAGGAAAGCGAAATGATAGAAGAGCACGACTGAGAACAGGCGGGTCAGCGCCAGTTCGAGCAACAAGGCAGAAAAACTGGTCAGCGCAATGGCGATGAGAAGTGCCGGGTCGGTCTTGGGCGGATGAGGAGAGGGGGATTTGGATTCCATGAGGTCGGCTGGTCAGGATAGCAGATCAGTTCCCGGTTCTCAGTTCTCAGAACCACTCATCCTTCGAGGATCACGTGGGCGAGCGCTTCTTCGCGCGTGTGAGTAAGAGACAAGGCAATGTTCTTTGTGCCTAGCTTTTCGGCGAATGCCGCCGCCTGGCCGTGAAACTGTATCGTCGGCCGCTGGCCTTTACGCCGCACGACCTCGATGTCGCGCCAACGAACGCCATGGTTCCATCCGGTGCCGAGCGCTTTCATGCCGGCTTCCTTGGCCGCAAACCGGGCGGCATAGCTCTCGAACTTGCTGGCCTTCGCTTCGCAGTACTCAATTTCCCCCGGCGTAAAAACTCGATTCAGGAAGCGTTCGCCGAAGCGCTCGATGGATTCGCGAATCCGCGGGACTTCAGCGATATCGACGCCCGTGCCGACAATCATGCAGACATTGTGGATTGGAGAGGGGAAATTGGCAATGAAGGCCGGGTGTCTAGAACAATTGATCGCCGCGATAGATCATCTGGCCATCCACGATGTGCGCTTCAGCAGTGAGTTTGTGGGGACGCGTCGGGCCTGCGGCGTCAATGTGCAGCACCTCGTGTCCATGCGCCGCCAGCCAATCTGAGACGATCATGCGATGGCAACGGAAATAGACGCGCTCGGCACACATGTATGCCGTTCCCGATTGCCCGGCGAGGCGCAGCAGCTCGCCCATCGCCCGTTCAAACTCGGACGTTAACGTGTAGTCCGCGTAGTTTCGGAAGCTGGGGTTGCGCAGCGCGGTGTTAGGAGAGTCTTCCCGCGTGGCTTTCCGATATCCGCCCAGAGCCTTCATCCAGACGTAGTGGATGCCGCGTATGGATAACCCGCTCTCCAGGGACTCGCGGTTAAAATGCGGCAGGCGGCGCGACATCGGGAACGCGCGGATGTCTACCAGCGTTTCGATCCCGTGCGCTTTAAGCGCTGTCACGAGCTCATCGAGCGTGCGTGTCGAATGGCCGATAGTGTAGAGGGTTGCCACTGAGCCTAGATCTCTGACCGAATGATGATTGCTCTTGGACAATATCAGTGCGCCACATCTCGACGGTAGCGCCGCCGCCGCGAGGGCGGGGCGCCCTCTCGACTGCCGGCAAGGTGCCGGCGCTACAGTCCGTCGGAGGACGGTCGACAACACGCTGTCAGGCCCTAGAGAGACGACATCACCGTCGCCAGAGCACGATCCTGCTCTGGGAACACGGTGCGCAAATCGATGAGCACGCGACCTTCTTCTACCCGGGCGATCACGGGAGGGTCCGATGCGCGCAAGCGGTCGCGGAGTCCGTCGGTGCTGAGTTCCGCGTGGCTGAGTGCGATCAGCCGCGTCGGCAGAACCGCCGAAGGCGCGGCGCCGCCACCGATGACGGATTCGCCGTCGCAGAGACGCAGTTTGAGCCTGTGCGGATTCGTATGCGTGGATTCGATCTGCCCGACGATCGCTTCGGCCCGGCGAGCGATCTCTTCCTTCGACAAGCGCATCATGCGCAGCACAGGCACCGCGTTGTGGTCGTGTTTGGCATAGGCAAGAAGCGTGGCTTCCAGCGCTGCGTAGGTGAGCTTGTCGACACGCAGGGCGCGGAAGAGCGGGTTCGAGCGCATGCGGGCGACGAGGTCGGCCCGGCCGCTGATCAAACCGGCTTGCGGGCCACCCAGCAGCTTGTCACCGCTGTAGGTGACGACGTTGACGCCGGCGTGCAGGCTGTCGAGCACGCCCGGCTCGCCCTGGACTCCGACCGAGCGCAAGTCAAACAGCGCGCCGCTGCCGAGGTCTTCCATCAGCGGGACGTTGTGGCGGCGAGCGAGTGCGACCAGTTCTTCCAGCGATGGCTGCTCGGTGAAGCCCGAGATTTCGAAGTTCGAACGGTGCACGCGGAGCAGGAGGCGAGTGCGATCGTTGATCGCACCTTCGTAGTCGTCGATGCGGGTGCGATTGGTGGTGCCGACTTCGCGCAGCGTGGCGTTCGACTTCGACATCACGTCGGGAATGCGGAACGAGCCGCCGATTTCGACAAGTTCTCCACGGGAGACGATGACTTCGCCGCCTTCGGCGAGCGAGTTGAGCGCGAGCAAGACGGCGGCGGCGTTGTTGTTGACGACGATGGTGGAGATCGCCGCGGAGCTTCGCTCCGCTGGACGGCCGAGGGCGGCTGTCCCTACGTGGTCCTTGGCGATGCCATCCGTTAGTAGCTTCTGGAACAGGCGGTCCACGTGCACGTCGCGCTTGCCACGTTGGCCGGTCGCGAGATCGAATTCGAGATTCGAGTATGTGAGCGCGGTCTCGCGGATGTGGTCGATGGTGGCGGCGGCTAGCGGGGCACGTCCCAGGTTGGTGTGCAGAATCACGCCGGTCGCGTTGATCAGAGGCTGCAGCGAGTAGCTGAGCGAGTGGCGCAGCTGACGTTCAATGGCGGCGGGAAGTCCGGCGAGGGCGAGGCCCAGCGACTTGTCATCCATGCGGTCATCCGCAATTTCCTGGCGCAGGCGGGTGAGGACTGCGCGCACACTTTCAGCCACGGCGGCATGGCCTTCGCGATCAGCAAGAGACTGGACTTCGGACTGATGCAGAACTTCGTCGGTGGACGGAAGTTTGCGGAACAGGGCGGAATTATGAGTCGCGCACACCGAGGCGATTATGCCACAGGCAGAGCGGACAGGAATGTCCGCTCCACACGGGGCTAGAGCGTGTGCAAATAGGCCAGCAGGTCCTGGATCTGCTGATCGGTCATGACCTGCCCGAAGCCTTCCATTTTGCTGCGCCCGAACTTGACGATGTCGCCGACGCGGGCGTCATTGGCGGGCAGTCCGCTCAAGGGCAGGTATTGCTGCTTGAAGACGCCCTTCAGGGGTGGGCCCTTCTTGCCGCGCGAGGAGTAGGGTTCGTGGCAGCGGTCGCAGTAGTTGTCGTAGAGCTTCCGGCCGGCGCTCTGTTGTTCATTAAGGCCGAGTTCGGCGTCGGATTTGCGGCGCTCAGCCTCGCATCCGGCCAGAGCAAACAAAGTGAGCAATACCGCGAAGGTATAGAGACACGAAGAAAGCCAATCGGCAGTACGCATGATTGTATGAGCAGCGCTCACCAGGGAGCGCTTGGAGTTAGGATAATACGGGACGAATGCCTATCGTCGTCAAACGCGTTTATGAACCGGCTTCTCCCGCGGACGGGGTGCGGGTGCTGGTGGACCGGCTGTGGCCGCGCGGGCTGCGAAAAGAAGACGCGGCGGTGAAGTTCTGGCTGCGCGATCTGGCGCCTTCGAAGGAATTGCGGGAGTGGTTCCACGCCAATCGCGGGGCGTGGCGGCTCTTCCGCAAGCGATATCTCAAGGAATTGGTGAGTCCAGCAGCGTCGGCGGCGGTCGAGAAGCTGCACCGGCTGGCGGAAGGCAAGCGGACGGTCACGCTCCTGTACGCGTCCAAGAACGAAGAACATAACAACGCCATCGTGTTGAAGGAATTGCTGGAAGGGGCGCCCAAGCCTCCGTCAAGCGTCGGGCGGGAGGCGATGGGGCGCGGACGGATTCGGAAGGCGAAAAGGCAGTGAGCTGTCAGCTCTCAGCCATCAGCCATCAGTTCTATCGTCCAGATCAGGCTGAGGCGAAGCCCAGCTTGCAGGGTCTGCCAGGTTTTTTCTTTTGGCATCTCTAGAGAATTTGGTTTGCTGAGAGCTGACGGCTGATAGCTGAGAGCTCCGCACTATAATTTCCTCCACATGTCTGCTGCGCTCGAAAAGAAAATCGAAGCTCTCCGCGCAAAGATCCGGCATCACGAGCATCGCTACTACGTGCTCGACGATCCCGAGATCACTGACGCCGAGTTCGACAAGCTGATGAATGAGCTGAAGAAGCTCGAGTCGGAGCATCTGGAGCTCATCACTCCGGACTCGCCGACGCAGCGTGTTGGCGGCAAGCCACGTGAGGGATTTGTCAAAGTCCGGCATTCCTCGCCCATGCTTTCGCTCGACAACGCTTACAGCGAGGAGGAACTGCGCGACTGGGAGCGGCGCGTGCATGAGCTGAGCGGGCGCAACGATGTCGAGTACATGTGCGAGTTGAAGCTGGACGGCATGTCGCTGGCGCTGCATTACTTGGGCGGACAGTTGGTGCGCGGCGTGACGCGCGGCGATGGCAGTGAAGGCGAGGATGTGACGTCGAATGTGCGGACGGTGCGCTCGATTCCGCTTTCGATTGCGAAGGAGAAACTCAAGAAGGCAGGGATCCCAGCGGAGTTTGAAGTGCGCGGCGAGATGCTGATGCCGCTGGCCGCCTTTCGCAGAATGAATGAAGAGCGCGAGAAGCAGGGGCTCTCGCAGTTCGCCAATCCGCGCAACGCGACCGCCGGGACGGTGCGCCAACTCGAACCCAGTATTACGGCACAACGCCGGATGGACTTCTTCGGCTACCTGCTGTTGAAGGATGGACGCACCTATTTCGACCGCCAATCTAAAGCCATGGATGCGATGGAAGCGGCGGGCTTCAAAGTGAACCCGCACCGGAAGCTCGCGAAGAATCTGGGGGAGGTGTGGGCGTTCATCCAGAACTGGGAGGGAAAGCGGGACTCGCTGCCCTACGAGATTGATGGAATCGTTGTGAAGGTGGATCGCACTGCGCTGCAGCAGGAACTGGGTTTTACCGGGAAAGCTCCGCGGTGGGCGATTGCATACAAGTACGCGGCGCGGGGCGCGGTCACGCAGATTGAAAACATCGTCCCGCAGGTAGGCCGCACCGGGAAACTCACGCCGGTGGCCTGGCTCAAGCCGGTTCCAATTGGCGGCACGACCGTGTCGCGCGCGACGCTGCATAACATGGACGAGATCGAGCGGCTGGGCGTGAAGATCGGCGACTGGGTCGAGGTCGAGCGTGGCGGCGACGTGATTCCGAAAGTTGTGCAGGTGGTCGAGGACAAGGACCATCCTCGCGGCGACAAGCAGTTCGAAATGCCCGCGCATTGTCCGGTGTGCGGCGGCAACGTTGTGCGGACCGAGGGTGAGGTGGACCATCGCTGCGTGAATGCGAATTGTCCGGCGAAATTGCAGGGGACGATTTTGCATTTTGCTTCGCGGCACGTGATGGATATCGACGGTCTGGGCGAGGCGCTCGTCAGTCAATTAACGGAGCGCGGGCTGGTGAAGAACGTCGCCGATCTTTACCGGCTCACCAAAGACGATCTGCTGAAGCTGGAGCGGATGGGCGACAAGTCGGCGCAGAACGTGCTCGATGAGATTGCGGCGTCGAAGAAGCTGCCTTTGAAACGCATCATTTACGGGCTAGGGATCCGCTTTGTGGGCGAACGCACGGCGCAGTTTCTCGCCGAACATTTTGGGTCGCTCGACGCGGTGATGAAGGCGAGCGCGGAGGAACTGGAGGAAGTGAACGAGGTGGGGCCACGGATTGCCGAAAGCATCGTAGAGTTCTTCGCCGATGAGCACAACCGGAAACTCGTTGACGATTTGCGGGAAGCTAGACTCAACTTCACCGGCGAGAAAAAAGAAAAGGGCACAAAGCTGGCGGGAAAGACTTTCGTGCTGACGGGGACACTGGTACGCCACACGCGCGACGGGGCGAAGAAGATGATTGAGGACGCGGGCGGGCGGGTTTCGGGATCGGTCAGCAAGAAGACGGATTACGTAGTGGCCGGGAGCGATGCGGGGTCGAAGCTGGATAAGGCGCGAGAGTTGGGCGTGGCGGTGATTGGGGAAGAGGAGATGGAGGGGCTGGTCGGCTCGCAGCAGCGCGAATGAATCGGCGGTGGGCGGACAGGAGTGTCCGCCCTACACGATTCACTTCTTTGCCGACGGCGGCGTGAGCCCATTGAGTCTCAGATACATCGCGGCCATACCATAGTGGTCGGCCCAACTGCCGGTTAGGGCAAGCGCGATTCTGGCGCGCGAGAGTTGCTGGCCGCCCGGACCTTCGGTGGTCTCGCCGAGTTTTGAGTCATCCATTTTTCCAAGCGCGTCGGCGCAGAAATCGAACGAGGCTTTGAGAGCGGCAAAGAGTTTGTCCTTGGCGTCGGAATCTTTGGCTTCTTCCACCTTCGGCGCCGGGACTGCGGCTACCTTACTGCAGAACAAATTGTTCGATTCGATGATGTGGGTCACCAGGTGTCCGAAGGTCATCTGATCGGCTGTGGGCTTGTAGCTGAATTTATCGGCGGGCATTTCTTCCACAGCGGCGATGATGTTTTTTTGGCGTCCGGGGAAGATGTCGCGGAGTGCGCTGCTGACGGGGTTCTTGGTCTGAGCGAATGTCGCGGATACTGCGGCCAACACAACAGCCGCAATCAAAACAGTTTTTTTCATGCCATCCTCCACGCTCGGTAAGGATAACGCGGGCGAGGGCGCCCGCGCCACATGAGCACAACCACACTGGCGTACGCGGACAGGAGTGTCCGCGCTACACTTAGACCATGCACGTGGGGCATGGCCATTCGCATGGGACCGGACGAGTGCTGCGCATCTCGCTCGCCGTCACCGTGGCGTACATCATCCTACTGGTGGTGGCCGGCATTCGTGCGCATTCACTCGCTCTGCTTTCCGAAGCCGGCCATAACCTCTCCGACTTTCTCGCCTTGCTGCTGTCCCTGGTGGCGGTGTATCTGGAAGGGCGTCCCCCGAGTGCCACCCTGACCTACGGCTATCGCCGGGCCGGAGTGTTGGCGGCTCTGGTCAATTCCCTCTCGCTGATCGTGGTTGCCTTTTTCATTTTCTACGAAGCGTTTCGGCGACTGCAGCATCCCGAGCAGGTGCACGCCGGCTTGATGATGGGCGTGGCGGCGGCGGGCGTGGTGATGAACGGCGTGATTGCTCTGCTCCTGTGGCGAGCGGGGCGCGATGTGAATGTGCGCAGCGCGTTGCTGCATGAGGTTGGCGACACGCTTTCGACTGCGGCCGTAATTGCCGGCGGCTGGGCGATCCTGTGGACTGGTCAATATTGGATCGACTCGGCACTGTCGTTCGGGATCGGCGCCCTGATTCTGTGGTCGAGCTTCGGGATTGTGCGCGAGACGCTGAACATCCTGCTGGAAGGTACGCCACGCGGCATGAGCCTGGACGCTGTGGAGTCAACCATGCGGACGATCGCAGGCGTCAGCGACGTGCACGACCTGCACGTGTGGAGCATCGGGTCGGAGAACCATGCACTTTCCGCCCACGTGAAGATTACCGATATGCCGACATCAGAAAGCGATTTAATTCTCCGCGAGATCAACGAGAAACTCGGGCGGAGTTTCGGGATCCACCACACCACGATTCAGCTCGAGCACCTGATCTGCGAAACGGCGCATGGATGCGTGATTCCGGTGGAGGGAGAGCGCGAGCACGGCCACACGCACTGACCGCGACCCAACGATATGCCCACCGACCCACTGCAAGACATCGTGGCCCACTACCAGGAAGTTGACGAGGATGCTCGTCTGCGCACGGGTTGCTTTCAGTTGGAGTTTGCGCGCACGAAGGAACTGATCCTTCGCCATTTACCCCAGATGCCCGCGGTCGTTGCCGACGTCGGCGGGGCTTCTGGAAATTATTCGTTTTGGTTGGCCAGACTGGGCTATCGGGTTCATCTGGTCGATCCCGTTCCTAAGCACATCGAGCAGGCAACGCGGGCGTGTGACTTGCAGCGCGATCAGCCGCTCGCCAGTGTTCGGCTGGGGGATGCACGCAAATTGGACTTCGCCGATGAATCAGTCGATGCTGTGCTGCTGCTTGGCCCGCTCTACCACCTGACAGATCGCAACGACCGCCTTGCCTGCCTGCGTGAGGCGCAGAGAATCCTGCGGCAGGAAGGTGTTATTTTCGCTGCGGGCATCTCGCGGTTTGCATCGCTGCTTGCTGCGTTGCACGACGATCTTCTTGGTGAGCCGGAGTTTGCCGCAATTCTCGAGCGCGATCTGCGCGAGGGCCAGCATCGCAATGACACCGGCAATCCCCTTTACTTCACCACCGCATATTTCCATCGGCCTTCCGAATTGGCGGAGGAGGTCATGGAATCGGGGTTGGGCCTGCTGGAAGTACTGCCGGTTGAGGGTCCGGGATGGCTCGCCAAGGAATTCGACCGGCTCTGGGCATCCCAAGAGCAACGCCAACGCTTGATGCGGTGCATCCGTCAGGTCGAGAACGAAGAGGAACTGATAGGGGTGAGCGCGCACTTGCTGGCGATTGCCAGGAAGCAGACGATCACCGGAGCTGGCGCGAGTAAATCTCTTTGACGGTCTCGATCGTGTCGGCGTCTTCGGGACGCTTGTCGGGGCGTAGTCGCGCGATGCGCGGAAAGCGCAATGCGTAGCCGCTCTCGTGGCGCGTTGAGCGCATCATGTTGTTGAAGGCAACCTCCAGAACAATCCTGGGTTCCACTTCCAGTCTTAGTCCTTGTTCGCTAATTTTGTGCGCGAGAAACCATTCGGTCATCTCCGCGATCTCGGCATCGGTGAGCCCTGAGTAGGCTTTGCCGATGTTCACCAGACGCTCGCCGTCCCAGACGGCGAACGTGTAGTCGCTGAGGACTCCGATGCGCTTGCCGTGTCCGTACTCGACAGCAGTTACCACCACGTCGAGCGTGGCCAACTCGCGCTTCATCTTGAGCCAGGATTTGCCGCGGCGGCCGGGAGTGTAGAGGGAGTCGAGATCTTTGATCATCAGGCCCTCGTTGCCGCGCTCGCGGGCGGCGGTGAAGAGGGTCTCGATCTCTGCCGCGGAGGTGGCGGTCGCGACCGGAGCACGGAACACCGCGGCGAGAGAGTGCTCGTCTGGATCTTCGAAGGCAAGCTTCGACTGCGGTTCAGAATGGCGAATGATTTCGGTACGCGGGGCGGCGAGAAGGTGGTCCAGAACTAGTGCGCGCTCGCGGAGAGCGCGGTCGAGCAGAAGTTCACCGCCGGCGTACAGAACATCAAAGACCAGATAAGCCACGGGGATGTCGCGCATGGTTTTGTCGCTGACTTTCTTGCGGCCGAGACGCTGCTGGAGCGTGCTGAAGGGGAGCGCCCGGCCTTCGCGGGCAGGAATGCCCGCGCCACACGGGCTCCAGGCTACGATTTCGCCGTCCAGGATGGCGTCTTTGGGCAGGCCTGCTAGAGCTGGCGGCAATTCGGGAAATGACTCGGTGATTTCGTCGAGGGTGCGCGAGAAAATGCGAACTTCGCCCTGGCTGATGTGAGCCTGCGCGCGGATGCCGTCGTATTTGTCCTCCACCGCCACGTTCTCGAAATAGCTCAGAGCCTCCTCGGAGGATGCGACCGGGCTGGCCAGCATGAAGTC
>JAIQEY010000071.1 GCA_020073565.1 Terriglobia bacterium | reverse complement strand
GTCCCTGCTCATGTTGCCTTCCGCGCATATTAACCGCGTCGGCGTCCGGGTTGTAAGTTTTCGCAGCTCAATAGCCCACCCCGCCTATACCCCTGTCTACGCTTCACTGTGTCCCTCGCGGTAGCAGCGCAAGACTCGGGGCCGAGCGGATCGCTAGTCCTTTCTCGTGAGAATTTTCCGTTCTCTGCTTCAAGCCGGTTTATCCCGGCGCACTAACATCGCCATGTCACCAACTACGGGTTCTGAGTTTGCCATGGGCCTGCGGCCCACCCATAGGGATGAAAGCGCGTAGCTAGGGTTCATTGATTCCAAAAGGGTTACTTGCGACTTTCGACGGAGTGTAATCTGATTACACGTCCTCAAGCAGGAATCTCTGGGGATCGGTGGGGCTGTCAACGCATCCGGGATGAACTCGCGCCCAAGGCGGGGCGGGTCAGGACTTGAGTAAGAATTGTATTTTCCCGTGCTTCTGGATCGGCATGAGCAGCCCACGACGATCAGGGGCCTCCTGTCGACCCTCGCGAATCAGAAGATTGAAAAGACCGACGGGGACAGCCTCTTAGGCTGCCACCGTTTCCCTGGATGACCGGACTTCTTCCTTGATGCGTTGGATGTGGCCGCGTCCAAGAGCCTTTACCTCACAGCCAAGCTCGAAATAGCGGCGGATGTCAGCATCTTGCAGAATACCAAAGCAGTCGACAACGGCAATCGGCCCACCGGCCCAGCGGACGACATCGTCCGGCTTCAGATGCAAATAGGGTGCGTGACGCACCGCGAGCACCAGGGCCTCCACCCCTCTGAGTGCGGAGGCCAGGTCCTTCTGCACGTGAACGCCGCTGAGCTCCTGTTGGTTACGGAAAAACCTGGACCACGAACGCCCCGGTGCAGGGTAGGTTTCCTGGCTCTCCAGTTCGTACCAATGGTCGACATAGGGGTCATGCACGGAGATTTCCGCTCCCATCTCGGTGAGCTTGCGCACCACCAACTCGCTGCCGCTGTAACGCGTATCTCCCACATCCTCGCGGTAGCTTGCACCGGCCAGCAGAACCCGCGCGCCGGCGATGTATCTGCCCATGTTACGTAGGGCGTCGCGGGTGAGCTCGGCAACATGCAAGCCGCGTGTGTCATTGACGTCAATCGCGACGGTGCTGATCTTGAAGACGCTGTCTCCGTCTTCGAAGCCCAAAATGTGACTGTAGGCCCAGTATCCCAGCCCGCCGTCTTTTGGCAGGCAGTATCCGCCGATTCCCGGACCGGGAAAAATAATGTTGCTGTGCGTAGGCCTCATCTTGATGGCCTTTACGACTTTCGTGAGATCCACGCCATTGCGCTCGGAGAAAATCGACCATTCGTTCAGAAATGCGAGAATGGTGGCACGATAGGAGTTTTCGACGATTTTAGTGGTTTCCGATTCGATCGGCCGATCCATAACCGTAAGTGGGAATTTATCGACATTGACCACCTCATTCAGGAACTTAATCACCCGCGCCCTGGATTCGGCATTACAGCCCGAGCAAACCCGCCAGAAATCGCGAATGCTACTTACGTATTCCCTGCCCGGCATGACGCGCTCGAAGCTGTGCGCCAGAAGCGGCTCCGTTTCGATACCGCGGGCACGGAATGCCTTCCTGAGGATCGGGAACGCCACGAATTCCGTCGTGCCTGGGGCAACCGTGGTCTCAATCAGCACGAGACATCCGGGTTGAATCTTCTCGCCGATCGTCTTCAGGGTAGCCTCCAGCGCCGCCATCTCGGTCTCGCCGGTTTTCATGGTGCCCAGATTTTGCTTGGAGTAATCGCATTGAACGTCGACCACGACGCAGTCCGCCAGAGCCAGACAGTCGGGGTTGTAAGTAGCCGTGAGCGTCTTCTTTTCCAGGACGCAACGGGCGATCATAGGGTCAACTTCGGGATCCTCCGACTTCACTGGCGACTGCCCGCGGTTTAGGAGTGGCGTCTTCCAGTAGCTCCGCGTGCTAGGCCGCTGGCATCCAATGACGAATTTGGCCGGATGGCCGTTCTTCTTATGGACGGTGTCGGCAACGATGGCTGCCATCACTGCTCCTACAAAGCCCAAGCCCATCACGACAACAACCTCTTTACCGTCCTCGCGTGCGGCTGCCGCAAGCTCTTGGAGCCGTCTATATTCGATTGCGTAATCTTCCTTGGTTGGCAAGGCAAATCGTTCGCCGGTTGGACTGACGGAATATTCTGGCATGCTGACCCTCGCGTAGAATTTGAGGCCGACAATCGAGCAGAAGCGATCAATCGGCTCTTGGAAAAACTCGATGCTAGGAGTATCGCCCCGGACTGTCAGTGAGATCCATCACAACCAGCGTCACTTTCCCACCGAAAGCGCCGACCCGCTGGCGATCCTGGACAATCCGTTGGCCGTGCGCGACGCGGTCGCCCGACTGATCGCGGATGTCTACGGCGGCAGGATTCACCCCAAGACCGGCACCGGCCTCGCGCCCCTGCTAAACCTGCAGCTGCGCGCCATCGAGACCACCGAACTTGAGCGGCGCCTCGCAAAGTTGGAGAAAAAGCTCCACGCTCAGCTTGAGGGAACTGCCAAACGATAGCAGGGAAATCCCAAGTCTTGAGTTTCGCCGCGTTCGCAAGCAGGAAATTCTGGAAACATCAACTTCTTGCCTGACTGCAGAGTTCGGGGCTTGTTCCAGGGTATTCGCGCTTTGACGACTTTCGTTGGAACGAGGAACGGAGGCAAGAGTTCCTGGAGTCGCGGGCGGATAGTGCGGGTACCAAAATGCTCCTTACCGAGCAGCCGCGAGGGCACGACGACATCGACATCAACGGTCCAGAGAGGTACCTTCAAATCTTGAGCGGCGCGAACTCGCCAGAGCTCAGCTTCGCGCAAGGGATTTTCGTCGCCAATTACGATCGCCGGGAGGACCTGTTCACAAAACCCTGTCAGGTTGTGATCAGGGCACGTCCGCAGGACAAAGCCGACATTGCGCTGGGAGAGTCCCTCTTCGATGTC
Source organism: Terriglobia bacterium (assembly GCA_020073565.1). Classification (GTDB taxonomy): domain Bacteria; phylum Acidobacteriota; class Terriglobia; order Terriglobales; family Acidobacteriaceae; genus Acidiflorens. The sequence continues at coordinate 26,179 of JAIQEY010000071.1, read as the reverse complement.
CGGAATTCCGGAGGCGAGAAAGCGGTAGTGACGCAGATTAGCGCGCGGATAAGAAGGCGCCGGAGCAAGGAAGGCAACGACCGGTTTACCCAGTTCGTTGCCAAGCTCGACCGCCACGTCCAGAGCCGGGTTGTCCAATGCCCGCTGGGCGCGTTGCATCCAGTAGACTATGTACTCTCCTTCTGGATTCGGCGCTCCGGGTTTCCGCACGGTGATGCGGGGATCGAGACTGAGTGTTTTGATTCCCATCCCAAATAAAGTGGGGGAGAACAAAGATTGTTCTCCCCCTTCCTTTCGTATCTTCCTCTAACGAGCGCGAGCCAGAGCCGATTCGTGCCCCCATCGATTCTGAATGGCCTTGAAAGAGACGGCTTGGCAGCCTTCGGCCGCCCCTGGCTGCAATCAATGCAGCCATGATCGCGGCCCCTCGTTCTTGACTGCAGCAGGGCACTAAGCCCCAAGTTTGTGCAACCTGGTTGCACAGGCAAGTTTGTGCACCCCAGGTGCACGACGACGAACAAACCGGAGCGACGTCTTAGCCGCCTTCGTCGGCCGGCTCATCCTCCTCCGAGCCGCTGACAGCGGTGTCAATCATCGCCGTCCGAAAATCACGACCGGCCGCTGCCGGCACCAGTCCCTCTCCCCGGGGAAAGACTCGATGGTAGCGCAGGTCACGCTGCTAGCGGAAAAAAATGTTCTATAGTAAGAGGGTACTCGGAGCTACCGGCTGTTGCCCTTGGAGGAACGGTTGTACAAGGCAGCGCTTTCAACCCGGAGATAGGGACCATCTGGAAGTTGCGTGCTCGCCGATAAAATGTGAGCTGGGATGACCCGGCATCTGCAAACACAATGTGACAAATGTCAAAACAAAAAGGGGTGTGATCGGAATCCTCACCGGCGGCGGCGACGTGCCCGGCTTGAACCCCGCCATCCGCGCCGTAACCATCCGCGCGCTGCGCGAGGGCTGCCAAGTGATTGGCATCCGTCGAGGCTGGGCCGGGTTGGTGGACCTCGTCCGCGAAAGAGACTACGACAATAGCGAGAACTTCCAGTTGCTGTCGGAGGATCTGGTCAACCGTACCGGCCGCACCGGTGGTACATTCCTGCACACCTCGCGCACCAACCCCAACAAGGTGAAGAAGACCAGCGTTCCTGTTCACCTGCAGCCTGTCTACAACGCCGAGACGAACGACCTGACGGCAGAAGTTCTCAAGAACTTGGATTGGCTCGGCATCGACTACCTCATCCCCATTGGCGGGGACGACACGCTGAGTTATGGCGTACGGCTTCATCAGGAGGGCGTGAAGGTAGTCGCCATTCCCAAGACCATGGACAACGATGTTCCCGGCACCGACTACTGTATCGGCTTCAGCACCTGTGTGACGCGCACTATTTCCATGACCAACAGCCTGCGCACGAGCGCAGGCTCCCACGAACGCTTCATGGTCCTGGAAATCTTCGGGCGTTATGCCGGGTTCACTGCCATGCTGCCCACCATGGCCGGAGCCGCGAACCGCTGCGTGATCCCGGAGCACAAATTCGACATCGAGCGGCTCACCGAGTTATTGGTCTCTGACCGCCGGAAGAACCCCAGCCACTACTCCGTCGTCCTGGTTTCGGAGGGAGCGATGTTCCAAGGTGGGGAAATGGTCTTCGAGACTGAAACCACGGACGCCTTCGGCCACAAGAAGCTCGGCGGCATCGGGGATCTGGTGTCCGAGAAGCTAAAAGAGCTTTCCCCCAAATACAACAACGGCAAAACGATCGATATCATTAACCAGAAACTCGGCTATCTGGTCCGCTGCGGTGACCCCGATGCGATCGACTCCATCGTCCCTATGGCGTATGGCAACCTCGCACTGGACTTGCTCCTGGGCAAGATCCACGGACGACTTGTCGTCCTCAGGAATGGCCGCTACGACAACATGCCCATCGACACCGTGACCGCCTCGAAAAAAGTTGTGAACGTAAAAGAGCAGTACAATATCGACCGCCTCCGGCCCCACTACAAAAGCTTCGAGATGAAGCCCCTTTTCATCATGACCAGCGAAATGGGATAGACCTTGCGACCCCGCTGTGACTGGCAGCCCCAGCTCCATTTGAGCCTCGACGCTCAGCCTGATCAATCCAATTTTCAATCAGGGCGCCGAGGCGAAATCGCTGTGCCGCCCACAAATCTCATGTATGGCTCCTAATTGTCCGAGCAGAGGTCTGCGAGCATGTCTCTTGGGGCGACGAATTCTTCGTTGTTGTCGTTTAGCCTCTGGTTTCGTGAAATGTCGCTGATGGAACGAAGCGTCGTGCTGTCGATCTTCGGTGCTCTTTCGGCGATGTCGTCCGTCATTGCGAAGATTTTGATTAGCATGTTCATCCAGCGGCGCCGCCCGCAACTTCAGATTTTCACAAGCTTGCAAACCGACAGAGCGGGCGTACAATTCCTGTCGTGCTTGAGATCGAAAAGGAGATTGCGGTTGGTAAACTCTCATTCCGACAAGCCATCGGAAGCAGATCAACCTTCCAGCGAGAGTTCAGCGGCGGCGAATGGCTTGGACGCAAAGTCCAAGGCGGAGTCGGCATCCCCTTCCTCATGGTCGACCGAACCCTCTGCCGAATCGCCCTGCGAAAGTCGAATTGAGGAAGAGCTTCGCAGGCTGAAACGGGCATTGCGCGCACTGAGCGCCTGCAATCAGGCCCTGGCGCAAGCCCACAGCGAGCAGGAACTGCTGGACCAGATTTGCGACATCATTGTGCGCCTCGGCGGATACCGGATGGCGGGTATTTTGTATGCGGAACCGGACGAAGAGAAGACTGTGCGGCCCATGGCGCAGGCAGGTCACGACAATGGATACTTCGAGACGATTCACGTCAAGTGGTCGGACACCCCTGCGGGCCGCGGACCGGCGGGCACTGCCATCCGGGAAAACCGGATTTGCGTGATTACGGACACGGCGACAGATCCGAAGTTCGCGTCGTGGCGGGAGGTCGCCTTGAAACGGGGCTATGCGGCGGTCATCGCGCTGCCGCTGCGGGTCGACGGCTTGCCCTTCGGTGTGTTGGGGATCTATTCGGGACAGAGGGGTTCGTTTGAGAGCTCGGAAGTCGAGTTGCTAAGCGAGATCGCGAGCAGCCTGGCTTACGGCATCACCGCGATTCGCTCGCGGGAAGAGCATAGACGGGCCACCGCTGCGCTGCAGGAGGCTGAGGCCAAATACCGCCAACTTGTAGAGCAGGTCCCAGCTATCTCGTACCTGGCCGATACCGGCGCGCTCGGTGCGTTTCACTATCTCAGTCCACAAGCCCAAGGAATACTCGGTTACCACCCGCGAGATTGCACCTCCAACCCCTTCTTTTGGTGGGAGCACCTAAACCCGGAAGATCGCCCCATCGCGCTCGCCGAGGACAGCTGGGAAGAAGGCCGACCCTTTCAACTGGAATACCGAATGAAGAGGCAGGATGGCCAGGAGGTCTGGATTCGTGACGAGGGGATGATCTTCCGCGATCCGGAAACAGGAAAGCGAATGACTCGTGGCTTGATGATCGACATCACCAAGCAGAAACGAACCGAAGAAGCCCTCCGCCAGAGCCAGCAGCGACTGCAACAGGTCATCCGTGTTTCGCAGATCGGCATATTCGATCATGACCATTTGGCGGACACGATTTACTGGTCGCCGGAACAGCGGAATATCTACGGTTTCGGTCCGGACGAAGTGGTGACCCTGCCGGTGTATTTCCAACGCGTGTACCCCGGGGACCGCGAGGCAATGGCTGTGGCTGTCCGGCGCGCCCACGATCCGGCGGGCGATGGCTTGTTTGACGTTGATCATCGGATCGTACGCCGCGATGGCGCCATCCGGTGGCTGAGCACCCGGTCGCAAACGTTCTTCGAAGACAAAGGTGCCGCGCGACATCCGGTACGCACCATCGGTGCAGTATGGGACATCACGGAGCGCAAACACTCAGAGCAAGCTTTGCGTGAGGCCGAGGAAAAATATCGGGAGATCTTCGACCACGCCGTCATCGGTATCTTTCAGAGCACGCCCGATGGCCGGTACCTGAGCGTTAACAAGGCCATGGCCCGCATGAATGGCTACCGCTCCCCCGAGGAAATGGTGGCCATGGTCACTGACATCGAGCGCCTGGGGTACGTCCAGCCGTCGCGCCGTCTGGAGTTCAAGCACCTATTAGAGGAACAGGGAGTAGTGCGTGACTTTACGTTTGAATTCCATCGCAAGGACGGAAGCCGGGGATGGGCACTGGTAAATGCCCGGGCGGTCCGCGATGCGCAGAGAACGGTGATCTACTACGAAGGAACCCAAGACGACATCACCGAGCGCATGCGGTTGGAAGCGCAATACCAACACGCACAAAAGATGGAGGTCGTTGGACGCTTGGCCGGGGGCGTGGCTCACGATTTCAATAACCTTCTTGGCGTGATCATCGGGTACAGTGAACACGCGGCAGGTCGCCTCGACCCAACTCATCCCGTTATGCGGAGCATCTCCAAAATCAAACAAGCAGCAGAACGGGCGGCTAGTCTAACCAAGCAGCTTCTGGCTTTCAGCAGGCAACAGGTTATCTATCCCCGAATCCTCGATCTGAATAAGGTCGTCGGTAGGTCGGCGGAAATGATGGAGCGGTTGGTCGGCGAAGACGTTAAGGTGACCTTCAAGCCCGGCGCTCAGCTTGGGTTCATCAAGGCCGATCCGGGGCAAATCGAACAGATTCTGATGAATCTGGCCGTGAATGCCCGCGATGCTATGGCCACGGGCGGGAAGATCATGATTGAGACGGCAAACGTAGAGCTCGACGAAGACTACGTGCAGCAGCATCCTCTCGTGCTTACCGGTCCCTACATCATGCTGACGTTCGCCGACACCGGTTGCGGCATCGATCAAGAAACCTTGCCTCACATCTTCGAACCGTTCTTCACGACGAAAGCTCCAGGAAAAGGAACAGGTCTTGGGCTTGCGACCGTATATGGAATCGTCAAGCAAAATAACGGTTACATCTGGGCCCACAGTGAGCGGAACGAAGGGACTATGTTCAAAATCTACCTTCCAAGAGTCGAAGAAGTGGAAAGTCCGTTTGAGCCTGACCCCGAGGCCGAGAGCCAAGGCGGATCGGAGACCATCCTGCTGGTAGAAGATGAAGCGGCCCTCCGTGAGGTAACCGCCAGCCTGCTGGAAACAGCCGGTTACAAGGTGTTAAGAGCAGAGAGCGCGCCGGCGGCGCTGGTCGTAGCCCGGGCGTACGAGGGAAAGATCGACCTGCTCCTGACTGACGTAATTATGCCCGTTATGAGCGGAGTTGAACTGTACGATCGCCTGGTGAAATCGCGGCCTGCGACCAGATTGCTCTACATGTCCGGGTACGCGGGGGATCAGCTTAGCCATTACGGCCAGTTCGACCCGAGATCAGAGATCCTTCAAAAGCCATTCACACGAAAGGCGCTGCTGAAGAAACTGAGAGCGGTTCTGGCCAGCTGACTCTGGGAGTTCCACGATTCGTTGCGATCTGAGCGACCCGCTGTCCGCATTGCACGTCCGCCCTGACGGCGCTTCACTCAAAGTTCGACCAGCCGCAAGACGCTCGACCGCCTGTTCCTGATGCTGGGAGAAGAAGATTCGCAAGGATCCGGCGGCACAAACGACTTCGTTGTTGAGGGAAGTGTTTACCAGGAAGCAACTTTCGCGTTCCAGCCCGCGGCGGTAGGCAATGGATCGGTTTCAGCCGCAGCACGTGCAAGCTATTTCGGTGGCGGCTTCTGCTGGTGCTTCTTCTTTCCGCCGAAGATTCCCATGATTTGCTCCACCGCGTTCTGCTGAGGGGTCTGGTCGGGCTGCGCTGTTGGGGTTGACCTTGGGCTGGAGCGGCGTTCGCACCTTTCTGGCCGAGCAAGCCCCCTAACAAACCACAGACTCCGACCCCGGGGTTGTTGCTGTTGGGAATGAGGCCCTTCAGTCTCATCTGGGTCATCTGCTGCATGTCGGGCATGCGAAGGGACAATCGCAGAAAGAAAGAGACTGGCTGGTAACGATTCCGCGGCCGGATGGCTCGGTGATCTTCCTCGTGTTTGTTGCCCCAGAGTCTGAGTTTGAACAGCTGAGCCCTACATTCGAGGGAATGCTGAAAAGCGTGCAGTTCTAGGTTTTGCTGTCAACCTCTGTGGGCATACTCATCCCGGACTGCTCGACTCCGCTGGCCTCACCACGAGCGCTACAATGCTGCGTTGGAGGAGCACATGTCGAAGTCGCGCCGGGAATTCCTGATCGCTTCATCTGTTGCGCTACTCGGAGCAGCATCCACGCCTCACAGTCACTCGCAGAACCCCGCCGACCTTCCACCGGGGGCGCCGCCTGCGTTCGGTACGGCTCCTGCCGTTGGACCTGAGGTCTCGGCCGCGACCTTCGCCGAAGCGGAGAAACTGGTGCGCGTTGAACTCACCGAAAAGGACCGCGCGCAAGCAGCGCAGAACTGGCGCAACAGCATGGCGGCCCTTTACGAACGCCGCACCGGGCCACGCAAGGTGGCACTCGATGCCTCGGTCGTGCCGTGGTCGCAGGGAAACCCGGTATTGCCTGGTCACAAAGTGGGTCCGGAGCGCGACCGCCTTGTTCGCACGAACGCAGACCCGGGGCCGCTGCCGGGCAACGACGCCGACATTGCCTTCGCTCCTGTTTGGCAACTCTCGCGCTGGATACAGGACCGCAAGCTTACTTCCGAGCGGCTTACAAACATTTACCTGGCCCGCCTGGAGCGCTTCGACGCCAAGCTTCATTGTGTCATCACGCTGACTCGCGAACTCGCGCTCGCCCAGGCGAAGAAGGCCGACCAGGAGATCGCAGCGGGGAAGTATCGTGGCCCCTTGCACGGCATCCCTTGGGGAACCAAGGATCTCCTCGACACCGCCGGCATTGCCACGACCTACGGAGCCGAACCCTACAGGGACCGCGTGCCTGCGCGCGACGCTGCCGTGGTCAAGCGTTTGCACGACGCCGGTGCAGTGCTGATCGCGAAGCTCAGTCTTGGTGCCCTTGCACTGAACGATATCTGGTTCGGCGGGCAGACCATGAACCCGTGGCTGCTGGAAGAAGGTTCTTCGGGCTCCAGCGCGGGTCCGGGGGCCGCTACCGCCGCGGCGCTTGTGGCTTTCTCCATCGGCAGCGAAACCGAAGGCAGCATCGTCAGCCCCAGCGCGCGCTGCGGAATCACAGGACTGCGCCCCACCTACGGCCGCGTACCGCGCACCGGAGCCATGACGCTCTGCTGGTCTCTCGACAAACTTGGCCCGATGACTCGCAGCGTGGAAGACGCCATGCTCGTGCTGCACGCGATTTCCGGCCCCGATCCGGGCGACTTGGGGAGCGTTTCCAGCCGGCTCGACTTCGATTCGCAGGCCAGCGTAAAAGGGCTGCGCGTAGGCTACCTTCCGGCATGGATGAAGGAGGCGCCCGCAACTGAAGTAGACCGCGGCGCACTCCAGCAAGTCGAGCAACTTGGCATGACACCTGTTGAGGTCACGCTTCCCGATTGGCCCTACGGGTCACTCAACGCGATCCTGTTCGCGGAATCGGCAGCCGCCTTCGAAGAGCTGACCCTGAACCACAAAGTAGACGCACTCAAGGTGCAGACACCGGACGCTTGGCCAAACACCTTCCGCCAATCCAGATTTATTTCCGCCGTCGATTTCGTGCAGGCCGACCGGATGCGCCGCAACGTCGCGGTCGAAATGGACCGGCTGTTCTCTCAAGTGGATCTGCTTCTCGTCCCGGCTCTTCGCGATGAGATGCTCACCATCTCAAACTTCACCGGACATCCTGCGCTTACTCTCCGGGCAGGCTTTGTCGAGGTTTCAGAGGCCCGCAGCGATTGGGCGCCCGACCCGAGTCGGCCCTTGCCCAAATTTTCTCCACCGCGCCGAGTTCCTCACGGAGTCACGTTGGTTGGAAGGCTCTTCGACGAAGGCACAATCGCCAGCGCCGGCCTCGCCCTCGAACGCACATTGAAAGTCGCCAGCGAAAGGCCACCAGGTTTCTAGGTGGGGGAAGGCCGCGACTAATGACGTCGATGCTGCGTGCGTTGGGCGGGAAGCCGTGCCACGCTTGCCACCGCCCCAGATGATGAGCGCCTTGCCTATTCCGCACACCGTCGGCGGGCCAGCGAGTCATCCATGGTACATTTGACCCGCTATGGGGACGGGGCCGCCGGCGATTTTCATCTCCTATGCCCACCAGGACGGGACGGGGCTGGCTCAGCGACTCCTCCAGGATCTCACTCGAGAAGGCTGCGAGGCATGGCTCGATACGGGGCGTTTGAAAGGCGGTAGCAGTTGGACCGCCGAGATCGAGCGGAATTTGGACCGCAGCAACGTCACCCTCGCGCTGCTCTCGCGAGCTTCGTATTTGTCAGACATCTGTCGAGCGGAGCAGCTTCGTTCGCTGCGCAAAGAGAAGTGCGTCATTCCCGTACTTGTTCACGCGGACGCCGATCGGCCCATACACCTGGAATCCAGACTGTACATTGATTTCTCCAGTGAGCCCGCCTATCAGAGCGAGTTCCGGAAGCTTCTCGACGCCATCCGAGCGAGGAGCGGTGCTACCCTGCACCATCAATTTCGCCAGACTTATATTACGGTACCGCCGCTCCCGTCCAACTACATCGAAAGAACCGATGAACTCTATGCGCTTCGAACGGCAGTTCTCCGCGATGGCTCACCGCGTCGCGTGGCACTTACTGCTCTCAAAGGAATGGCGGGAATCGGCAAGACCGTGTTGGCCCAGGCCCTCTGTCTCGATGAAGTAATGCAAGCCGCGTTTCCCGACGGCATCGTGTGGATCCCCGTCGGAAAAGATCCCCGTGACATTGTTCCTCTGCTTCGCGAAGCCGCCAAAGCGATTGGCGACTCACTCGAGGGCTACGACACCCTCCAGGCGGCCAGCAATCGTCTACGCAATCGGCTCCGTGATAAGGCCGCGCTCATCGTTCTCGATGATGTGTGGAACCCGCGTGACTCTGCCCCCTTCCTGCTTGATTCGCCGAGAAGTCGCCTCATGATTACCACACGGGATGCGCGGGTCGCGGTTGCACTGGGCGCGCAGCAGCAGGAGCTTCACGTCCTCACCTGGGATCAATCCCTGCAGTTGATCTCGCTGTGGGCCGACTGCAGCCTTTCAGACCTCCCCCCGGAAGCGACCGAGATTGTTCGCGAATGTGGGTCGTTGCCGCTGGCCGTGGCCATGGTCGGCGCCCAGCTCCGAGGCAAGCCGGACCGCTGGCCTCATGTTCTGCAAAAGCTTCGCAATGCCGATTTGGACAGGATCCGGCAAAGTTTTCCTGAATACCCGCACACCGACTTGCTGCGCGCGATCGAGATTAGTATGGATTCCCTCGATGACGACTTGCGCCGCCGCTACCTGGACTTCGCTGTTTTCCCGGAAGACTGCGCGATCCCCGAGGCTGCCGTCGGAACGCTGTGGAAGTTGGATAAATATGACGTGGCGGACTCTGTCGATCAACTCGTCGATTTGTCTCTTGCGACCCGCGACACGGATCGCCGGCTCCGGATTCACGACTTGCTGCTCGACTACCTGCGCTCGCGGCTAGGGCCCGATACCCTCGTTGAAAAGCACCAACTGTTCCTTCACTGCTATGCCCAGCGATGTCCGAATCACTGGTCCGAAGGTCCGACGGATGGATACTTTTTCGAAAATCTGATTTGGCATCTGAGGCATGCGGGTAGGGATGACGAGGCCGTTCGGCTGCTGTCGGATCTGCGCTGGATGCAAGCGAAGCTGGACGCCTGCTCCGTCACCGCCCTTCTGACTGATTACGAGTGGTTTGCCTCAAGTTATGACGACGCAAAACTGCTCCAGGAAGCACTCCGTCTATCTGCTTACGTGGTCTCAGACGATCGGACACAACTTGCCGGTCAGCTCCTCGGGCGGCTTCCCTCCGGATTATCGGCAGCAATTGATTTGCTACGCTCCCAGATAGACCAATTCGCTCGTAAGCCCTGTCTCAAACCGCTGAGGCGCTTGCTGACACCACCGGGGGGAGCCCTGATGTTCACCCTCGCGAGTCATACCGCGCGTGTTCGCACTCTTGCGATGAGCCCGAACGGCGAAACCGCCGTGTCAGCCTCGGACGATCACACGATCAAAGTCTGGGACCTTCGGAAGGGTACCTTGGAGAAAACTCTCACCGGCCACTCGGACTCGATACGAGCCATAGCGCTTCTTCCGGGTGCGGAACGTCTCGTTTCGGCAGCGGACGATCATACCCTTCGCATCTGGAACCTGTCCTCCGGACTTCAAGAAGCTTGCATTGACACGCAACTGGACTGGATCCGCGGCATAATAACGCTGCCCGGCCCTTCGCTCGTCGGTTCGATATCGGACGATCGGACCATCAAAATCTGGGATCTCGATCGTAAGGAGGTCGTGAGGACGATTCGGGGCCACGACGGCGAGATTAATTGTGCCGCGCTCACGCCCGACGGCGCTTCCCTGATCACAGGAGCCGACGACCGCACTCTGCGCATTTGGAGACTAGACAGAGAAGAATTGCCGGTTGTCTTGAAGGGCCATGGTTCCCGCATCGTCGGGATGGCAGTTTCGTCGACAGGACACATTGTCTCTGTCTCGGCGGGCGGTACCGCACGCCTGTGGATGGGCGCACCGAACTGGGAGTCGCGCGTTCTGCGTTGGCGCCCCGAAGGAGTCCGGAGCATGACCTTCACGCCCGATGGCAATACGGTAATCGCAGCCTCGGACGATAGCAACATTCATCTCTGGAACTTATCTGGCGAGAGCGAAGGAGTTCTGGAGGGACATTCGGATTGGGTCAACTGCGTCGCGTCTACGCCGGATGGCCGCTATGCGTTGTCCGCTTCGGACGATGGAACTCTAAAGCTCTGGGATTTGCGCCGCATGTCAGCCACGGCTACCCCGCGCGATCACGGCGATCGTGTTCGTGCCGTTGCCGTCACCGGTGACGGCTTAACCGTCTTGTCGACTTCGGATGACCATACCCTTCGCGTTTGGGATATTGCGTCGAAGACCGTGCGCAAAGTTCTTCGCAACCAGCACTACTGGGTTTTTGCCTGCACCCCGGGCGCGCCCAAGGTCGTTTCCTCGGGGAATGCGGGCAGTTGCTATTTGTGGGACCTCGCATCGGAACAGGAACTACAGCGCTTCACAGGGCACCAGGATCGCGTGCGCTCACTCGCGGTTACCCCCTGCGGCAAACGCCTAGTATCGGGCGGAGATGACAGCACCATTCGTGTCTGGGAAATCGAATCGGGACGCGAGCTTCTGTGCATTCGGCTGGAAAGACAGTGGCCCAGGTCAATCGCGGTTACGCCCGATGGCCGGTGCGCCGTCACGGCCGCCGAGACGAGCACTCTGAAGCTGTGGGATCTCGAGACTGGTATCGAAGTCAGAAGCTTCCATGGTCACACCGCACGCGTCAACTCAGTCTTAGTTGCGGGCGCCGGCCGGATCCTTGTCTCTGCCTCCGACGATCACTGCCTGCGAACCTGGGACCTCGCAAGCGGTCAGCCCTTGCACGTAATGACAGGCCATAGCGCAAAAGTGAATGCACTGGCCGCGCTTCCAGGCGGCAAGTTAGTCGTGTCGGCCTCCGACGATTGCCGTCTTGCTGTATGGGATATCATGTGCGGCCAGTCGATCGCTACGTTCACGGTCGAGAGCCCTCTGCTGACCTGCGCTGCGGCCCCTCAAGCCCCTGAGATCATCGCGGGAGACCGTTCGGGGCTGGTGCACTTCTTCGAATTTCAAGACCATCTTCCGAAATCGAGCAGCCCCGAAACTGGGAGTTGAGAATGCCTAGAGAATCGACCCAGCACAAACTCGATCGAGTCAGACCTCCACGAGTCCAGATCACCTATGAGGTCGAAACAGGCGCCGCTATTGAAGTGCAGGAGTTGCCGTTGGTCATTGGGGTTCTGGGCAGTTTTTGCGGGAACTCGGAGAACCGTCCGCGCTTCCGCGATCGCGCTTTCCAACGGGTCGATTTCGACAATTTCAATGCTGTTATGGGCGAGCTAAACCCGCGTGCTCGGTTCAAGATTCCGAGTTCCTCGTCTGGTGGCGAGCTAGAGGTCGATCTCACGTTCAGCGCGATTGAAGATTTCGAGCCCGATCGGCTGATTGACCGTATTGAACTGCTCAGTGAGATTGCGAAGCGTACAGACTCCGATGGGCCCGGCAGTCTGAATCGTCATCTGGATAGGATCTTGCACGCCCCGGAGTTTCAGGCGGTAGAAGCGGCTTGGCGAGGCTTGTGGTATCTCGTGTCGCAAACCGAGACGAGTTCGCAGTTGCAGATCAAAGTGCTCGATGCCTCGAAATCCGAGCTCCTGCGCGATTTGCAGCGCGCGCCTGAAGTCGACCAGTCGTGGTTCTTCAAGAGAGTCTATGAAGAGCCTTATGGCCAGTTCTGTGCCGCGCCCTTTGCTCTCCTGATAGGAGACTTTGCCTTTAGCACGAACGCTGAGGACATTGAGTTGCTCGAGAAACTGGGGCAAATCGCGAGCCTCTGTCACGCTCCTTTTGTGGCGGGTGCGGCACCAGGGGTGCTGGGTCTCGATGATTTCCGACGGTTGCCGCAGGTACGAGATGTCGCTCGGGTGTTCGATTCGACCGAGTATGCGAAATGGAGACGGTTCCGGCAATCCGAGGATGCTCGCTACGTTGCTCTTACCTTGCCACGCATCTTGCTGCGATCCCCGTATGGGATTCGACCCGGCGTTGCGGGCGAGTTTCAGTACGCGGAAGACACGCGCGGCGACCTTCATCTGTTGTGGGGCAATGCAGCGTTTGCCTTCGGTGCATGCGTGGCGAATGCCTTTGCACGCTATGGATGGTGCGCCGCAATTCGTGGTATGGAAGGTGGGGGGCTCGTGGAAGGCTTGCCAACCTGGATCCGGCACCACGAAGCGGAGGGCGACATCCGATTGAGCGTGGAGGTCGCTCTCCACGACCGGCGAGAAAAGGAATTATCTGACCTTGGGTTTATCCCGCTGGTTCAATTCAAGGGCACAGATTCAGCAGTCTTTTATTCCGTGCAATCCTGCTGCCAGCCCAGGCAGTACGCGGCGGAGGCCGCAAATGCCAACAGCCGATTGTCTTGCCAACTACCCTATCTGCTGACCTCCTCACGTTTCATGCATTACGTCAAGGCGATGGCGCGCGATAAGATGGGCTCGTATGCGACCCGCGGCGACTGGGAGCGATATCTTAATAACTGGATCTCACGCTACGTCCTAGTCGATGACCAGGCATCGCCCGCAATCCGTGCGACTAGACCACTCCGCGAAGCCCGAATTGATGTTTCTGAGGACCAGGGTAAGCCCGGAAGATACCGGATCGTGGCGTACCTGCGCCCTCACTTCCAGTTAGACGAACTCTCTGTCTCTTTGCGAGTCGTCGGGTACATCTAGAAGTCGCTACCTGTGCCCCTCCTCGCAACATTGTCCTGAGGGTAGCGGTGCACTCGATACCTCTAGCGCATGAACAGCATCCCCGTCGGCCGACTGGTCGAACGGATCGGCTGCATGCATTTCCAGCTCAGTAGTCTCTATCGTTTCCAGACAGCCGTAACCGCGATCTCTATGTACAAGGAGCTGGGTACCACTACCGTTGAACTGGGCGATCCAGGAACCATCCTACGTCGCAGGGCCGAATCGCATAAGAATTTGGCGGGTGTGCTTTTATGGTGCAAAGAAGAATTAGTGTCCAAGGACCTCTTTAGCGAAGAGTTGATGAAGGAAATTCATGCTTGCCTGGAAAGTTCTGAGAGCCAGTACGTCCTTGAGCGGCTGTACAAAGAGAGCAGGCCTTTTCCTGCCACATTGAAGAAGGGCAAACTCCCGATTGCTTGTATAGCGCACACCTCGGGATCTCGTCGATTAGTTCTTCATCGTGCGAATGGTCCCCAGGCCCAGCAGCTTGTCGTCTCCAGTGACCAGAGTCAAACCCATGACCTGAGCCGTAGCCGCCAGAAAGCGGTCGGCAGGATCGCGATGGGGCAGGGGCAACTGCTGCGCAACCAGCACGATCTCATGGGTGAACGGCGCTTCTCGCATCGGCGCTGTGGATTTTGCCAGCCACTCCGCAAGGTTCGCCGGCAGACGAATCCGGCCCTTGGTATTGAGCAGGAGCGCCTCCCACGTTGAGACGGGAGAGAGCCAGAGTTCGTTCTCCGGGTTTCTCATTTCCTCTCGAACGCGGCGGCTGAGCTGCGACGGATCGCCCAGGGCCCACAACCAGACGTGTGTGTCGAGAAGCAGTTTCAATCGCGCAAGGCCTCAATGTCTTTATCGTCGATTACCGGAGAAACAATGTCCCCCAGAATTTCCATGCTGTTTTTCATCGACCCGATCCAGTCGTCATGTCCGGCGTCTGGTGAGGGCGGCATGATCTCGGCCACGGGCTTGCCGAAGCGCGTAATGCGAAGAGGCTTTTTGGTCTGGCGGACCCGTTCGAGCAGGGCGAGACACTTGGCTTTGAACTCAGAGATCGCAATTTCTTCCACGCTTATGATGATACCATAATTATAGACCATGGTCATCAAACTGGTCAATTCAGTGCAGTTGCATTCCTCTCTTGCGAAACGAAGCCAATAAGTGTGTTTGTTTCAACGCGGCGTACGATTTGAGATTGCCGCTATAGAGGCGGCCGATGCTACTTCGCGCCGAGGTGATTTGGGAAGGGAAGCACTTCCTGCGTAGCGGTCGCTGCCGGATGCACGGCGGCGCCAGCAGTGGCCCCTGTCCGAGCAGAGCTTGAAAAATTCGCGTCACGCCCGCTGGAGGGTATTTCTGGTCCTATGTTGTGCCCAGCACTAGAACCCCTTCGGGAACCCGCGCAATTCAATTTAATGAGAACGATCTAGCCCGGATTATTCGTGAATGTGAAGAGATCGGAAGACAAAAGAAGCCTCCTCTGTTACAAACATGTTGACTAGACCTGTTTGCGGCAACAAAAGAGGCTTTCTTAATGTCAGAAGATAGCACAACACAGTGTTTGTTGTTCCCAGGAATTTTTCGCAAGCCAATCGTTGCCCAGTTCGATCAGCGCGAGGGCAGTTCCGACGGCGGGGCTCTGCTGCTGAAGGCCGCTGATCGAGACTATGGGTTGGCGGCTGGACTGAGTTCCTGCCTTCGAGATGATCGGCAAGCGGGCAAGGTCGATCATTCGTTGCGCGAGTTGGTGGCGCAGCGAGTGTTTTCGATCGCCTGCGGTTACCCGGACGCCAACGATTCAGCCCGGCTGTCCGAGGATCCGATTCACAAACTACTTCTGGGTCGCGATCCGATCGCGGGTCGCGCTCTGGCTTCGCAGCCGACGTTGTCGCGTTTCGAGAACGGAGTTGGGGTAAAGGAACTTTATCGTTCGGGCGAGTTCCTGGCCGAGAGTGTGATCCGGCGTCACGCCAAGCGGCTGCGTCATCGCGCCTATCGCGTCACCATCGATCTGGACCCGACTGACGATCCCACGCACGGCGCGCAGCAGTTATCGTTTTTCAACGGACATCACGACACCTGGTGCTACCTGCCGGTGATGGGTTTTGTCAGCTTCAACGACGAGGCCGAACAGTATCTATGCGCCGCTGTGTTACGGCCCGGCAACGTGACCGCAGCGGCGGGAGCAGTTGCCATCCTGCGGCGTTTGGTGAGGATGATTCATCACCATCTTTCTGGAGTACAGATTCGGGTACGCCTGGATGGCGGTTTTGCGCATCCTGCCGTGCTGGAGTTTCTGGACGCCCAGCCGAAACTGGAATATGTGGTCGCGATGGCCAAGAATACATTGTTGAAGCGCGTGGTCGAAAGTGGAATGCGGCGAGCGCGCCAGCTCTCGCGGCGCAGCGGAAAGACCGAACATATTTACGGGGAAGTCCGCTACAAGGCCGGGAAGTGGCCAGGCTATCGCCGCGTCATCATCAAAGCCGAGGTCGTCCGCGCTGCCGATAAGGACCCCAAAGACAATCCCCGGTTTGTCATCACCAACTTGAAACAGAGTCCGCAATGGATTTACGAACGGGTCTACTGCCAGCGCGGGGACATAGAGAATCGTATCAAGGAGCTGCACGACCTCGAGATCGACCGCACCAGTTGCACCAGCTTCTGGGCCAACCAGTTTCGCGTCCTACTCACCGCCGCGGCGTACGTCCTGATGCAGGAGTTGCGCTTGCGGGCTGCCGGTACGGCTTGTGCCCGCGCTCAAGTTTGCATGTTGCGCGAACGACTGCTGAAGCTAGGCGCTCGGGTGTTGGTCTCGGTACGACGCGTCGTCGTCCATCTGCCCGCTTCCTTCCCGTTTCTACCCGCCTTCCGTCGTGTGGCTCTGGCGCTCGGCGCGGCCACCGGCTAAACCCCTTTTCCGGTTTACCCGCTCAACCCAATTCCGCACCGACGAAGGTCACGGCGCCCCTGTCTCTCCATCCGGCAACTGGAACATCCCGATCCTGGAACTCTTCGATTCCTCGGCTCCTGTGCTCGACCCACCCCAACTATCGGCTTTTACAACCCACTTCGCACCAATGACTGGGCACTCGCGATGTCTTCACGAATAATGCGGGCTAGAGAAATCGCAACACTTACGCACATCTCAAACAAAGAGTTGGCGAAGACGGTCATCGTAAAGGTCGACAGCGAGCTGGCGATGGCTGTTCTTCCCGCTTCCTACGAAGTTGATCTCTCGTTGTTGCGCGCAGCAACCGGAGCCAGAGGCGTGAGTCTCGCTAAAGAATCAGAATTCAAAGACCGGTTCCCAGAGTGTGAGATCGGTGCCATGCCGCCCTTTGGAAATCTCTATGGGATGGCTGTCTACGTTGACGAAAGCCTTACCAAAGACAAAGACATTGCATTCAATGCTGGCTCCCATCACGAGTTGCTTCAAGTCTGCTACGCAGACTTCGAACGGCTAGTGAATCCGAAGGTCCTGAAATTCTCAGGCCTACCGGATATGGAGTCGCTTGGAGCATGGCACCTTTGATGTTTGATAGGCTGCTTTTGGCGAATGTCCTATGAGGGCCTGTGCGAGTTCTGTGATCTCCAACGCTGCCGCTAGCGCCAGAAGCGCTCTTCACTTCTGCGTTGGCGGAGATCGGCGAATATTAAGGAAACTCACCACGGCTTGGGGCAGCGAACGCAATCACTGTGCGGGCCCGTAGCGTAGATTTAACATAGGCTAGAGAGCTTTGAATGTCGGCCTGGCTTTGGGGGCCGAAATGTCAACCCTTGCTTTGCATCGCAGGTCAGCGCGAGTTCCACCACGGTCCGCAACGGAGCCTGCAATCTTTCCCACCCTCCTCGGCGAGGGCTACGGACTGTACAAGACGCGGAGAAGTACATTTGTCCTTTCCTTCCTGGGACACGCGCTGGTCATCCTCTTGCTCTTCATCTCCGCCAGGTTCGTGGCGGTACATCGCCACGAGATTCGCCAGGAAGTCATTGGAATAGTCACCGAAGTTAGCCCTTACATTCTGCCTCCCTCTGCCTCCAAGACTGGAGGAGGCGGGGGTGGGGGCGACCGCGACAAGTTGCAAGCCTCCAGAGGAACCTTGCCGCGCTCTTCTCGGGAACAACTGGCTCCTCCGGCCGTGGTAGTCCGCAATGAGGTTCCTAAGCTGCCAGTCGAACCAACCGTAATCGTCCCGCCTGAAATCCATTTGCCATTCCCGCAACCCGGCTCCCTCGGAGATCCTCTTTCTTCCATTCTGGGTCCACCTTCGAGCGGGACCGGCTCGGGCGGCGGCATTGGTTCCGGCAGCGGTGGTGGCGTCGGTTCCGGGCGTGGCCCAGGAGTGGGTCCGGGGTGGGGCGGCGGCATTGGCGGTGGACCGTATCGCGTCGGCGGAAGTGTGAGTGCCCCCCGCCTCATCTATGGTCCGGATCCGGAATTCTCCGAGGAAGCGCGCAAGGCGAAGTACCAAGGTACAGTTGTACTGTGGGTGGTTGTGGGGCAGGACGGGCGGCCGCATGACCTTCGCATCCAACGAAGCTTGGGTATGGGCTTGGATGAAAAGGCACTCGAAGCCATTCGCCAGTGGCGGTTTGAACCAGGCCGTAAGGACGGAGTTCCAGTAGCCGTGCTCATCAACGTCGAGGTCAATTTCCGGCTTTACTGAAACGGTGCAGGCTAGTTCGCCTGTGCTCCGCGTGCTGGTTATGGCCCCTGGGCAGGAGCGCCGAATTGTTACGGTGAAATCAAGAGCTTCAAGTACTTATCCCCGGAGCAACAACGAGCGCTGGCGCCGTTTGTGCCAGCGTTCATGAGAAGGCGTATTTTGCCAAAGGGCGTTGCACCGTGAGGAACTTCCCATGGCCTTCACCAACTGCTATCAGGACGCGACTCGAGCAGATGCTTACGCGCACCTTGAGTTTGCCAACACGTATTACCTGGCCTACAGAGACCTACCGTCGGCGGTATTCGGTGGACTTGCCTTCGCCCGTCGAGGGTGCCCTGACGGCGGTGAACCGAGCAGCACTAGAAAATCCGGAACTGGTTACAACTGACCCATTTTGTGAGGGTTGGATCGCGGTGATCAAGTCACATTGCTTCGCTACTGACAAGAAGAACCTTATGCACGGAGCGATGGCCGCACAGTGGATGCGTGACAGCTTTGTGGAGCTTCGTGAGTAAGCGTCTGACCAACACACCTGTTGGAATGGGGGGCTCTATGTTGAAGTGTCCGGATGACCGCAAAAACAGAGTTGTCAGCGCCCAAGCGACGTACACGAGCGGAAGTTCAGCAGTTGGTGGCTGAGTTTGTGAGCAGCGGTATGCGGCGGAGCGAGTTTTGCCAGAGTCGAGGTTTGAGCTTCAGCACACTCTCGCAGCATCGCGGAAGGTGGCGCGATCAGTTCGACGAATGCCGGCTTGCGTGCCTTTTTCCGGCTGTGTGTTCCTTTCGTCGACGATGGGAAACTCCGCCGAGCCGTTTCTTCAGCCCCGTATAGTCCAGCCGTAACGGGTGTGCGACCGAATACACACCGTGCTCCCGGGCCAGTTCGACCGCAGTTTGCCATATCGAGTCCGGTAGCCTCCTTCCCCGCGGTTGGGTGCTGCGTATCTGATCCAGTTGACTCACAGTGTAGCTCCCATTCCCTCAGCACCGGCCGATCTGGAACTCATCGCACAACTGAAGAGCAGGCTGCAGTACGCGGAACTGAGGATTCGTGTGCTGGAAGAGCGTCTGCGGCTGATGCGGATCGAAAAGTACGGAGCGGGCGGTGAAAAACTCTCGCAGGCGCAAATGCAATTGTTCGAGCTTGAGCCCGTCGTCAGTGAAGTGATCGAGCAGGAGGAGAGCGAGCATGCGCCAGTGCATCGCTCGACCAAGAAATCCGACAAGCATCCGGGCCGCCAGGAGTTGCCCGCGAATCTTCCTCGTGTAGAGCGGATTCTGCCTTGCACGCCGGATCAGCGTGTGTGCAAACGCTGCGGCAGAGAAACGGTGGTGATCGGCCACGAGGAGAGTTCCCAACTAGATGTGAAGCCAGCGAAGTACTTCGTGCTGGTTACGAAACGAGAGAAACGGGCTTGCCGGTCGTGCGAAGAACTTGGAGTGGTCTCAGCATCACTGCCACCAAGGATCATCGAGAAGTGCCTGGCGAGTGACCGCATCGTCATCGACACGGTCATCAACAAATACTGCAATCACACACCGCTGCATCGGCAGAGCGTTATTCTGGAAAGGGACATCGGTTTGGAAATCAGCCGAGCAACGCTGGACGGCTGGGTCCTCAAAGTGGGCGAGTTGCTGATCCCTATGGTCGCGGCGATGAGGCGAGAGTTGATCAGCGGCAGTTACATTCAGGCGGATGAAACCCCAGTTGATGTGCAGACACGCGAGGGCCGGGGAAAGAATCACCAAGGTTATCTCTGGCAATACAGTCGCCCAAGAGGAACTGTGGCGTTTGACTTCCGTCTAGGCCGTGGACGCGATGGACCGAAGCGGTTCCTGGGACAGTTCGAAGGCATTCTCCAAACTGACGGCTATACCGCCTACGATCAGATCGGCGGGACGAGAATGGTACATGCCGCTTGTTGGGCGCATGCAAGAAGACAGGTTTTCGAGGCGGTGCAACTGAATCCAGGAGACCCGGTTGCAACTCCGATTGTGGCGCGGATGGACGAACTTTTTGCCGTCGACGCCGAAGCTCGCCGCAAAGCGCTGACTACTGCGGCGCGCCATTTCCGGCGGCAAGAAACAGCCAGACCTCTTCTCGATGATATTCGTAGCAAGATCGATGCAGCACAGTCGATTGCATTGCCCTCCAGTGCTCTCAGCAAGGCCTGCCAATACGCCCTCACACTGTGGAGGAAACTTACACGATTCCTGGAATATCCCGAACTTGAGCTGAGCAACAACCTTGCGGAGAACTCGATGCGTCCCGTGGCACTGGGTCGAAAGAACTGGTTGCACATCGGCAGTCCACAGGCGGGACCCAAGGTCGCGGCGATTCTCTCGGTCGTGGAAAGCTGCCGCAGGATGAGAATCTCCGCTCGCGACTACCTGGCGGCGGTACTTCCCGGACTCGCTGATCGCCCGATCCGGTGCCTCCCAGACCTTACTCCAGTTGTGTGGGTCGCCAGCATCCCTAGGGTGTGCGGAGGTGCCGACGAGCCAGGAGGGCCCGGAATACAAGCGGCGAAGACGTTGGACTGCGGTCATTCCGTGTCGATGACGGGACCGGCAAGGCGCTGTTTGCCTGTACGCTCCGAGTAAACGTTCAGATTTGCTGAACTGTGGCAATCTTCATTTTCCCCGCCCTGGTCAGCGCAGCGGATCAGCAGCCCTGCGATGACTCCCGTCGGGAAAAATGCAACCACAGCCATCTCCCCTCGATCGTTGATAGTCGCAACGTTTCTAAGCTGCGCTCCGAGGTCCGGTGAGATCAACTCCGCTGATGTTTCGCGGGGGCGGATCAATTGAAATCCCGCGCGGGCGTGTGCGTAGTGATGCTGATTGAACCTCACGCTCCGGCGTGGAGAAGACTGTACACTAACCGCCAGCCAGATCCCCCTAGCGCGTCGACCGCTTCGGTGAGCAGGTCACTGTTTTTTCCCGATCCAGCCGACCGGGCCGAAATAGTGCTTGTTTTGCACGCTGGTCCCAACCATTCCAACTGTGTCGTGTAGCCACTGCGGGGGCCTGTTGTTCGTCCGAGCAAAGGCCGGCGCGCTTCGTGCCCCGAGTAGGGGCGCACCACTGTTCTGGCAAGTGTCAGCCTGATCAGATTTTCTTTCGCATGGAATTAGAAGTACCGGCCCGTGATTGCCATCCGGATAGACACCCACCGCAACAATTTCGCCACGTTCATTAATGATCGAAGCATTTCTCAACTGGACTCCAGAATCAGCCGGAATCAGAGTATTGAGGTCAATCGCGTGCCCGCCACCCTCAGAAATGATCGCGCGCAGACTGGGGTCGTCATAGAGATTGCAATCGCTCGAGTTGATTCCCACCACCTGCAAGTGAGAATTGACGCTCGTGGCCAAGCTGCATCCGCCTGTCTGCAAAGCTCCAATGTCAAAAATCCTTCCTCGTCTCCAAAGCGCCGCGTGGAAAATACTGTCGTTTCCCGGGAGCGTCTGAGAGCCAACTACATCGCCCGCTTCGTTTATCGCCACGGCAGATGCAAAATTGCCGCCGAGAGTGCCAAGGTCAGTCATTTTCCCGTTTTGCCAAAGAAAGCCATGTTGCGCCTGATCTCCCGCCAGAAGTGATCCGCCTACAATCTGGCCACGATTGTTCATGTCACTCACCAGCGTGCAGGTTCCGCCGAAACCGCCCAGGTCGGTCATGGTGCCGTTTTCCCAGAGAAACCCGCCGGTTCTTACCACGCAAGGATCAACGCTGGGATCGAGGTTGACATAAGAGTTTCCGGCGATCTGTCCGCGCTGATTGATGCGCAGGGCCATCGCGTCCGGCCCGCCCAGAGTGCCCAAATCTATCATCGTTCCGTCTTTCCAGCGATAGGCGCGTGTCTGGTTGCCGCCGAACATCGAATAGGGGTCAGGAATTGTATTCAGTGCGAAACCGACGACTTCTTCGGAGTCGTTCACCGAAGTAGTCAAACTGATCGGTCCGCCGTCGAGTGTTCCCAAATCAATCATCTGCCCATGCGCCCAGAGGACTCCGTGCATCGTCCACCCGACATTTGGGTCAACCTCGCCGGTCTGCGCTTCACCGGAAATCAGTCCTCCCGGACTCAGCCAGCTCACATCACTGCTGAAACCTGGTGCCAGCGCGCCGAGGTCCGTCATTTTTCCGTTCTTGAACCGAAACGCACGAGCCACGAAACAGTCGCCGTCCCAGCAACCATCCGGTGCGAAGGGATCCGGCAGCGAATCGTCTGCCCACCCGACAAACGAGCCGTCATTGTTTAGAATGCGGGTTCCGCCGATAGAAAAGTGGCTGTTTGGCCCCCCAAACGTGCCGATGAAAACGACCTTGTAGTGGGTGTGGTGCTTCTGCGGTAGCCCCGTTCCTGACAGCTCCTGTGCGATGAGTTGAGTTGGGATTGCCAACGCGGCGAACAGCGTAACCCCAGTGAGTACAGTTGCGAAATTGCTTTTCATCTTGTCTCCTTTCAAAAACCAGTAGCCCCCATAGAGCTGGGGGGCTTACGTTGCGTCGTGCCAGAGGTCGTTGAATTCATTTGTTCAAGTCACGGGTTGATGACGATCGTGTAATTGGCACTTCCCTGGGCTGAGGGCGTTGCCGAATCCGTGACCGTCACCACTACGTCGTATGTCCCGGCGGCGGTCGGAGTCCCGTCGACAACGGGAACACGCACGCATGCGACCGAGCACCCCCCGAGCAAGAGCGAGGAGACATGGAGGCCAGGTGGGAGGGAGGAGCCCGACGCCGCGGCCCAAGTAAAGCTGTATGGTTGCGTCCCTCCGGCCGCACCGAGAATGAACCCGTAAAATTGCTCCCCTAGAATTACGTGAAAACCCCCGTAGGGAAAACCGACTTTACCTCCCGGCAGCGTGCCGGAGGTAATGAGCAGCCCGCCCGCCTGGATGACGGTGATGGTGTAGTTCGCCGAGAACTGAGCCGGGGGGGATTCCGAATCCGACACGGTGAGAGTGAAGCTATAGAAGCCCACGGTTGTCGAGATTCCGGAAATCACCCCGGTGTTCGGAGACAAAGTCAAACCCGGAGGCAATGAGGAACCTGCAGTCGCAACCCAGCCCCACGTGTAAGGCGCTATGCCTCCGGAGGCCGTCAGGGAATATCCGCCAGCTCCGCCGTAGTCCGCCCCTGGCGTTCCATTCGGCAGCTGCGGTAAAGTGATCTCAAGCGTAGTTAGTTGTGCGACAGTAATCGGATACGTCATGCTGGCTTGACTGGCCGGTGAACTTGAGTCTTTGACGCTGACAGTGACCAGGTACATGCCAATAGTCGCGGGGGTTCCGGTAACCAATCCCGTGCCAGCCGACAAGCTCAAACCGGGAG
This sequence comes from Terriglobia bacterium, assembly GCA_020073565.1. Taxonomy (GTDB): domain Bacteria; phylum Acidobacteriota; class Terriglobia; order Terriglobales; family Acidobacteriaceae; genus Acidiflorens. The sequence continues at coordinate 2,680 of JAIQEY010000071.1, read as the reverse complement.
GAAGAGAAGAGCCCGCTGCCGCAGTCCAACTCCACGCGTACGGCGGTGTGCCTCCGCTGGCAGCGAAGGAGAATCCTTGCGTTCCGGCATAACTTGCCCCAAGCGTCCCGTCTGGAGGAGCTAGCGAGATGATCGTCACTGGTTGCGAAGGTGGACGGCCCACGCCTCCACCGCAGCCCATGAGGAGGCACAGTAAGAACGCACAGTTCAGAACCCCTATCAACCTTCTCATGCTGATTCCTCCTGGGGAAGACATCGAAATCTCCACTCGTGGCTTCTTTAATCGGGCCGCAACGCATGCGGTCAAATTTGGCTTCATATCCCCTCCCCTGGCGTCTGTTCGCCGCAAGGTCCTCGTATGCGGAGCGACTCTGGCACTCACCTGCGCGAGCGTCAATGTTCCAGCAATGATTCGGGAGTGATTTTCCGATGATTCAGCTAACAGATTGCACAGGTTAGAGTTAGTCCGTGACTTGAGGTTGTCTTGAGCGGTTGCCGCGAAGTCCGGCGTGGCATCCAGTCGTCGCTGGAAGTGTGCCTGAAACCAGTAAACGGGTGGTAAACTGCCCTGAACACTTGGGGTCCGCCACTCTTTGTATGCGAGCTCCGGCTCAGCGCCAGATCGTTCTCTTCGGGCCGTTTACGCTTGATCTGAAAGCGGGCGAATTGCACCGTGATGGCCACGCAATTCTGCTGCAAGAGCAACCCTTCCTGGTTCTCAAAATGCTGCTGGAGCGTCCCGGGGATGTGGTGACTCGGGAAGAAATGCGCCGCGCGTTGTGGCCGAACGACACCATCGTCGAATTCGACCAGAGCATCAACGCGGCGATCAAGAAGTTGCGGCTCGCATTGCAGGACTCAGCCGAGGAGCCACAGTATGTCGCGACCGTGGCACGACGCGGGTATCGCCTCATCGTCCCAGTACAGTGGCCGGAACCTGCGCGTGAGGATACTCAAGAAGCGCAATCCGAGCGCCCGGTTGCCCCGCCCTCCGACAAAGAGATTCTGATCGGTAAGAAGGTCTCTCACTATCGGGTGCTGGAGATCCTTGGCGGCGGCGGCATGGGTGTGGTTTACAAAGCCGAGGACATCAAGCTCGGACGCCGCGTCGCCCTGAAGTTCTTGCCGGACGAATTCGCTGGGGATGCCGCGGCATTGCAGCGTTTTGAGCGCGAAGCGCGTGCCGCCTCGGCGCTCAACCACCCGAATATCTGCACCATCCATGCGGTCGAAGAACATGGGCGGCCGTTCATTGTGATGGAGTTGCTGGAAGGCCACACGCTGCGCGACGTACTTGCTCAGGAGGCAGATTCGAAGAGCGATTCGAGGTTTCGACTCGAGCCGCTGCTGGATACCGCCCTACAGATTGCGCACGGACTCGAGGCCGCGCACACGAAGGGCATTATTCATCGGGATATTAAGCCGGCAAATATCTTCATCACCAACCACGGGCAGGCAAAGATACTGGATTTCGGCCTCGCCAAACTCCATGGCTCTGAATCTGTGGAGCCCTTGCCTCAATCATCCGCCGATCTACGGCCCGAGCAGGGATCAAATCCACTGCTGACCCTGACGCGCACCGGCGTGACCGTCGGGACCGCCGCTTACATGTCTCCAGAACAGGTGCGAGGGGAGCGACTGGATCCGCGCACCGACCTGTTCTCGTTCGGCCTGGTGCTTTATGAAATGGCGACCAGGCAGCGAGCTTTCCCAGGCGAAAGCGCACCAGTGCTGCATCATGCCATCCTCAACCAGGTGCCGGTTTCTGTGCGAGAGCTAAACGGTCAAATTCCTGCAAAGCTCGGAAACATCGTGGGCAGGGCCCTCGAAAAGGATCGCAGTGTGCGCTACCAGACCGCAGCGGAAATTCGTGCTGACCTGGAGTCCCTGAAAGTTGACGCGAAACAGCGTCGCTCTCCCTGGTGGGCGGCCGCGGCTGGCGTTACGGCACTATGCGTCGTGATTCTGGGTCTCTGGTCCTCCAGGAGACGGCCGCAATTGCAGCCAATTGCGCCCGAGGTCAAAGTACGACAGCTCACCGTTAATTCCCCCGATAATCGCGTGATCAACGGGGTCATCTCGCCGGATGGCAGGTACCTCGCCTACGTCGACCTGAATGGCATTCATCTCCAAGTAGTCGACACAGGAGAGACTCGGGGCATTTCTGTGCCGGACGAACTCACGAACCAGAAGGTGGAGTTTGGATGTACGACGTGGTCTCCGGACAGTATCCATTTTTTGTGCAACGCCCTTCCGGCTGCAGTCGACCGATTTCTCGTGACCGAAAAGGACCGCGTCAGCATTTGGGAGTTCTCGGCGCAAGGTGGGAAGCCGCGCATGCTTCGCGACACGGCAATTGCGTGCTGCTTCTCGCCCGATGGATCTCAGATTGCGTTCGGCACGAATACGAACCGGGAAATCTGGGTCATGGATGCCAGCGGCGCAAATGCGCACAAAGCTCTAGGGAGACTCTGATTAAGCTCTCTGCTTTCCAGAGCCGGTCAAGTTAGAGTGTCTGAGAAATGAAACAGAGGACCCTGGCGATGATGACCGGCTTTGAGCAGTACACGAGGAAGACGCGGCGAGCGATATTTTTGGAGGAGATGGAGCAGGTGGTGCCATGGCGTGAGCTGTGCGCGCTGGTGGAGCCGCACTATCCCAAGCCTGGGAACGGGCGGCC
>JAIQEY010000120.1 GCA_020073565.1 Terriglobia bacterium | reverse complement strand
GTTGGCGACATAGATTGTGTTGGTCGCCGGGTTCACGGCAATGGCGGCGGGATAATATCCTGCGGGCACGGTTCGGGTGGTATTGGTCGCACCATATATCACGGTGACACTGTTATCGCCGGCGTTGGCGACATAGATTGTGTTGGTCGCCGGGTTCACGGCAATGGCGGCGGGATAATATCCTGCGGGCACGGTTCGGGTGGTATTGGTCGCGCCATATATCACGGTGACACTGTTATCGTCGGCGTTGGCGACATAGATTGTGTTGGTCGCCGGGTTCGCCGTCACGGCATAGGGATACGACCGTGCAGCCACGGTCGCGGTCGCATTGGTCGCCCCATCGATCACCGTGACATCGTCGCTCTTGTAGTTGGCGACGTAGATCTTGTTGGTCGCCGGGTTCACGGCAATGGCCTGAGGTCCAGTTCCTGCGGCTACCGTCCGGGTCGTATTGGTTGCTCCATCGATCAGTGTGATGTTGTTACTACTTTGGTTGGCGACGTAGATCGTGTTGGTGACCGGGTTCACGGCCACGCCGAAGGGAATGTTCCCAGCCGCCACGGTCTGGGTTGCATTGGTCGTGCCATCGATCACGGTGACATTGGCACTGCTACCGTTGGTGACGTAGATTTTGTTGGTCACTGGGTTCACCGCGACGGCTAGGGGATAACTTCCTGTGGCAACCGTCTGGGTCGCATTGGTCACGCCATCGATCACCGTAACATTGGCGCTGCCGTAGTTCGCAACGTAAACTTTGTTGGTCACCGGGTTTACGGCGACGTTGAAGGGATAGGACCCTGCGGCTACGCTTTGGGTTGCATTGGTCGCCCCATCGATCACCGTGACATTGTTGGTGGCGTAGTTCGCAACGTAGATCTTGTTGGTCACTGGGTTCACGGCCACAGCGTAGGGATTAGATCCTACGGTCACAGTCGTGGTGGAATTCGTTGCGCCATCGATCACCGTGACGGTCGTGGTCCCCGTATTGGCGACATAGACTTTGTTCGTCACCGGGTTTACCACCACGGCACGGGGATTGTCCCCTGCAGGCGCAGTCTGGGTCGCATTGGTCACGCCATCGATCACCGTGACACCGCCGCCTTGGTTGGTGACGTAGATCTTATTGGTGACCGGGTTCACCGCCACGGCGGTAGGATAGGTTCCTGTGGTCACGGTTTGAGTGTTGTTCGTCGCACCGTCGATCACTGTGACTTTGTCGGTTAGTTTGTAGTTGGCGACGTAGATCTTGTTGGTCACCGGGTTCACCGCCACGGCGTAGGGGCCGCTCCCAACAGGCACGGTGGTGGCCGTAACCAGACGGGGAGCGAGCGTGAGGCTCACGAGCACCAGCAGGAAGGCGATACCCACCCTGTGGGAAATTGTTGGGGGCATGGAAATCTCCTTTCGCTACTTCGGGAAGAACGCCGGACTATCCCCGGAGAACTCGACTTGAAGAGGTTGGAACGGTTCTTCAGCGAGGCGAGACAACCCAGGTTGCTAGCAGAGCAGAGTACAGAATAGGGCCAATGAGATTCGTGTATCGGTGGCACGATTAGCATCTGTATCGCGGACACATGCAGGGACAGGCCGAGATGGAGTAGCAACTTCGTTTTGCAACAGACCTACTTCTGACTGAGTCGTCCGGGTAGCCGCCAACGGTCGCGCGATTGAGAACACAGGAGTGCCCTCGTAAGGCAGTGCCTCCGATTCGTCGTACGCGGTCTCCGGCACATCTTCTGCCGGAACAGCCAGGGACACACCGAAGCCCAGAAGCACGCACAGAAGAAGAATGGAGCAGGGCTTTCTCATGAAGGATGCCCTCGCCCTTCCTGCGAATTAGGTCCTCTCGCCTCCGGGGTGCGCGTCTCAACTGGCGGGAACAGCTCTTCGGGGAGGCGAGAGAATCTACGGAACAATTTTCTCTCTTTTCAACTGCAGCGGCTGGGAAAATCACCGTGGGGCATGTCGGCGATTCCCAAATTGGGAGCCCGCGCTTCTATTTTCTCGAAAGGGTGGTTGGTGAACAATCGAGTGGGTGTTGAAAAAGTCACTGTAAATTGCAGGCCCAGATGTGGGCAGAGCATGTTAGAAGGAAGAGTTCCTACCCATGCTTTGCATCATTGCCATTGTCGGAGGCCTGCTGATCATGATGGGGCAACAGTCGCGTTCGGAAGCCTTGTTCTACTACTTCCGTCTGGAAGATCAAGTTCCCGAAAATCATCTGCTACGACTGATCGAGAAGCACATCAGCTTTGCCTTTGTGCGCGAGAGGCTGAAGCATAGCTACAGCGAAATGGGGCGTCCGTCGATCGATCCCGAACTCCTGTTGCGCATCCTGTTGATCGGTTATCTGTACGGCATGACGAGCGAGCGCAAGTTGGTGGAGGAACTGCGCATGCATCTAGCGTGGCGTTGCTTCACGGGCTTGGGCTTCGATCAAGAGATCCCGCATCACTCCACGTTCTCGAAGAACCGGCACGGGAGATTCCAAGAGTCGAAGCTGTTCGAGCAGTTGTTTGAGGAGATCGTGCGCCAGTGTGTGGAGGTGGGACTGGTGCAGGGCAAGCATCTGTCGGTCGATGGCAGTTTCGTGGAAGCCAATGCCACCAAGCAGAGTCGCATTCCTCGCGAGCAGTTGGGGGAAGCAGCGCAGGTCAACCACACCGTGCGCCAGTATCTGAAGGAATTAGAACAGCAGAACCCGTTGCAGGAACCGGTGCACGAGCAAGAGCAGGTCTCGACCACCCATCCGGATTCCACCTATGCCACCAAGGGCGGCACGCCCGCGCGGCTGGGGTACTACGACAACTACCTGGTCGACAACGGCAGCTGCGTGATCGTGGGGGTGCAAGCGACGGCGGCGCGCATGAGCCAGGAGACCGTCGCCGCACAAGACATGCTCACCCGTTTCGCCGAATGGCAAGGGCGAGCGCCAGCCTCAGTGGCGGCGGATACCACGTACGGGAACGGGGAATTTCTGCAATGGCTGGCAGATCGGAGCATCACTCCCTACATGCGAACCCGCGACAGCATCCACAGAAAGAACAGTCCGTTTTACGGCCCAGAGCGGTTCACGTATCAACCCGAGAGCAACAGTTATCGCTGCCCGGCAGGGCAGCAACTGAACTACGGTGGCCGCAGCCTGCGGAATCGCACCTATGCCTATATCGGGACCCGCAAACGGTGTGGCGCGTGCGCGCTTAAAGTCCAATGCACCAGCGGAGCGTTTCGCTTTTTTGCCATCCACATGGACGAACCAGCCCGGCAACACGCCCGGGAGTTGGCCAACACGCCAGAGTTCGCCAGAGCACAGCGGCAAAGAAAGAAGGTGGAAGCGTTGTTCGCGGAACTCAAGAATCAGATCGGGCTGCGTCGCTTGCGCCTACGGAGACTGAAGTGCCGTCGATGCGGAAGCTCGCCGCAAAACGCTGACTACCGCGGCTCGCCATATCCGGCGTCAGGAAACAGCGAGACCTCTTCTCGATGATATCCGCAGCAAGATCGAGGCAGCGCTGTCCGTTGCATTGCCTTCCAGCGCACTCAGCAAGGCTTGCCAGTACACCGTCACGCTGTGGAAGAAGCTCACCCGCTTCTTGGAGCATCCCGAATTAGAGCTCAGTACTAACCTTGCGGAGAATTCCATGCGTCCCGTGGCTCTGGGCCGGAAGAACTGGATCCACATCGGCAGCCCACAAGCGGGACCGAAGGTTGCAGCGATTCTCTCGGTCGTGGAAAGCTGCCGTCGGCTGCAAGCCCCGGTGCGCGATTACTTTTCCGCGATTCTCCCCGGGCTTGCCGATCTCCCGATCCAGCGCCTCCCAGACCTGACTCCCGCTGCGTGGGCCGTCCAGAGTTCATGATGACGGAACCAGAGTTCTTAGCATCAAGGTCCTTCCGCGATTGCAGCCGCATAATTTCCTGTTTACTGACTGTTTGTGCACAACCTGGAACTCAGTATCGTGCACGGCGAATTAAGCCTGAAAAACAATTGAATGCGTGGAAGACAAAAGCAATATGGGAAGTCGAAGGGCACGCGGGATCGGGAATCAAGGTACCTGCTCCTTCTACGACGGTCCCCTTGGTGTTCGTGTCGCACTGTTGCTGATCACAGTGCGGTGGGGACCACCGTACGTGCCCAAGACTCGGGCTGGTTAACTGGAACCAGCGCACCGCTTTCCAGTTTTCCAGTGCCTGTTATACCGCTACAGCTTCGAAACCGTGCCACTGTCTATGTTCGCGACCCAGATGCTCGCTCCATCAAAGGCGATGCCTTTGGGGGTCGTTCCCACGTTGAATGTCCCAAGCACTACTCCGTTGCTGGCTCCCACCTTCGTGACAGAGTTGGAGCCTTGATTGGTCACCCAGATGTTGAATCCGTCAAAAGCCACAAACTGCGGATCGGGAGGTTGCCCGGAACTCCGTTGAAAGTTAGCGACTCTCGGCTGTCATAGGCTACGCAACCTTCACTTCCTCAGCAACCGCCTTCTTCGAAACCGTGTTCGCCAGCGCAGTCAGCAGCGACGGAATTTCGCGGTAGCCCTGTACCTTGCGAAACTGGCGTTCGGCTACCAGCAGACCCGAGCCCACCCAGCGCTCGATATGATCGCCGGCACGCC
>JAIQEY010000119.1 GCA_020073565.1 Terriglobia bacterium | reverse complement strand
GTAGATGCAATAAATCTTGTCCTGGGTCACGTAGCTGTGTACCCATTGGATCTCTGGCCCGAGATTGCGCAAGACGCTGCATGACTTTTGCGAAATTGCCTGCAATTGCTGGGGCGTGAGTGACCCGGCGCCTGGAATATCGCGCTCGATGACGAACTTTGGCATGCTATCCTCCCAAGTTTGTGTGACCGACAGTTTGCCTTAGATTGTCATCCTGGAGCAAGCGTCCTTTGCCGGGTTTCTCTGCGCACTCTGCGGGTGTTCTCCGCGAACTCGGCGATTTGGGACTTTGGGTTCGCCGCTTCTCGTCAGAAGCTTGAAACGCAGAGGCCGCGGAGAACAGTCGCAGAGTTCGCTGAGCAACCGGCAGTAGTGGCGCAGTTTCAAAGCCGATGGGTTGCTTTCCTTCGCGTTCTTGGCGGCCGTTCTTCGCGAACTTTGCGGTAAACAGGCACTTAACCGCAAAGGACGCCAAGGATGCGCAAAGCACGCCAAGCAAATCCTGAGATCCTAAGCCAAACTGAGCCACTAGCCACAGCGTTTGGCTATGCGAGAAGAATACGGTATCCTTCCCGATTGTTTCTCAACCTCATGTCAAAACGTGTCGTCGCAATCCTGCTCGTCTTCCTGAGTTCGGTAGCGTGGGCGCAAACCCGTCCGGAGGATGGTGCCCGTGAACTGCAGGTGTGGACAGGCGGCGGACATTCCGTACCGGGAGGCACGCGGGACACAGGCCTGTGGAACGCGGGTGTGCGCTATGGGTGGATTCTGACGCGTCCCCACGGGCCAGGGTTCTTGAAAGGACGGTTCGAGTACGTGGTGGATGCTGTCCCGGTGTTTGTGATCTGGCAAAAGTCAAACACGGCGTACGGAGCCGGCGTCAACCCATTGGGGCTGAAGTGGGATTTTGCTACGCGAGCCAGCGCGGTCCCCTATCTGGAATTGAACGGCGGAACCCTTTTTACCAACACGGACGTACCCGCCGGGACTTCGCGAGTGAATTTCACCTCCGCGGCCGCATTCGGAGTTCATCTCTTGGGGAGGCAGTACACCTGGACCCTCGAGGCCCGCTACATGCACATCTCAAACGCTGGGCTGACATCGCCGAATCCGGGCATCAACACTGTGCAGGTGCGGTTGGGGATCGGGAAATTCTGGCACCGGTAGTTCTAAGTCTCAACCACAGAGGACACAGAGGAACGCAGAGTTAAGTGCGTTCGCCCCTGTGTTCCTCTGTGCTCTCTGTGGTTCCGAATTTTGGCTGTGGCTAGGCATTCCGGCGCCGATTGTGCCTTCAATTTGAAAAGAGCTTGTTCCTGCGTCGGGTCAGCAACTTACAAAGATAGCCCACAATATACTCCCTGCGCTCAAGCTCCTTCAGATCCTGATTCTTGACCAAGTCGTGGATTCCCCTGTTTAGTGCTTTCCAAAGTCCGGTTTTTTCAAACTTCTTGTAGGGGTGCGAAGGAGCGGATTTGCCTTGCCGTCGCATCGAAATCCCTCCTTATACAATCCTACTAGCTCTTCCAACACGGAGTCATGATCTGAAACGCTCCAGCGCCTTCCATTTGCAGCGCGACGACCTACCCAGCTATTCTTCTCTGCTTATGTCAACTCTGGTTGAATGTGTCCCCAATTTTTCCGAAGGCCGCGACAAAGCCAAAGTCGACGCTATCATTGAGGCCATGAAGATGGATGGCGTGTACCTGCTCGATCGCGAGATGGATGCCGACCATAATCGCTGCGTGATCACGCTGGTGGGTGAGCGCGAACCCATTCAGGAGGCGGCGATACGCGGCGTGGGGAAGGCGGCTGAACTGATTGACCTGAACGTCCACCAGGGAGCGCATCCGCGCATGGGTGCGGCGGATGTGGTGCCGTTCATCCCGATCGAAGGTGTGACCATCGAAGACTGCGTAGCCATGGCTCGGCACGTCGGCGCTGAGATCTGGAAACGCTACCAGATTCCCGTGTATCTGTACGAAGCCGCGGCGGCCACCCCTGAGCGGCAGAACCTGGAAAACATTCGCCGTGGGCAGTTCGAGGGAATTCGCGCCGAGATTGCCACCAATCCTGCAAGAAAGCCAGACTTTGGCGATCCCAAAGTACATCCGACGGCTGGGGCGACGGTGGTAGGCGCCCGGAAATTCCTCATCGCCTACAACGTTTTCCTCAGCACGCCGGATGTCCAGATTGCGAAAAATATTGCCAAGGCGGTGCGCTTCTCGAACGGCGGATTGCGCTTTGTGAAGGGGGCTGGGTTTCTGGTTCGCGGGCAGGCGCAGGTGTCGATGAATCTTACGGATTTCGAGCAGACGCCAATCCATCGCGCCTTTGAACTGGTGAAGCGCGAGGCGGCGCGTTATGGGGTTTCACCGATTAGCAGCGAGATCGTGGGATTGATTCCGAAAAAGGCTTTGGAGTCGGCGGCGGAGTGGTTTTTGCAGGTGGAGAATTTCGACTCGTCTTTGATTTTGGAAAATCGTCTCAGTGCTGTGATGGGAGGGAAGGTTGCGGTCGGCGGATTGAGAGCCGGCGTAGAACCATTCGTGGAACAACTGGCAGCGCCCACGGCTACGCCGGGAGGCGGCAGCGCGGCGGCGGCCAGCGGTGCGATGGCGGCGGGGTTGGCGACAATGGTGGCCTCCATGTCACGGGGCAAGAAGGCTTACTTGCAATACGAGCGGGAATTGAGCGAGGCCATTGCGCGGCTGTCACAACTCCGGGAAGAGTTGAAGGCGGGGATCGACGCGGATGCCGAGTCCTACAACTCCGTGATGAGAGCTTACAAGCAGGCGAAGGAGTCGGCACATGCGGATGGCATCATTGATGCTGCTCTGAAACAGGCGACCAGCGTGCCGTTGAGCGTGGCGGAACGGGCGAGGGAAGTGGCGGGAATCGCGGAGAAGCTGAAGCCGATCACCAATCCGAATATGAAATCCGATCTTACGACGGCGGTGGCGTTGGCACGGGCTGCGATAGAAGGTGCGCTGGCCAATGTGGAGATTAATTTGGAGTCCCTCAAGGATGCGGGGTTTGCTGCGGACGTAAGGAAGAAGGCGGCGGCACTGGCCGTTGGCTAGAGTTCAGTTGGCGCTCGGCCCCTTTCGTATCTTAGCGAAATTAAGGTTGCGTGCGGTCAGTGATCTGGCGCGGTAATCCCGCATTCACAGGTGGCTTTCTGTCCAGGTTCGGATCGTACTTTGGTTCCGTATCTCCTTGGGTTCCATTGGCATACAATAAGCTTACGATGCAAGTTTTCGGGTACGGTTCGTTCTGCATCTAACTACGATATCCAGAGGCGCTTTACTTATGAGACGAATGCAGTGTGTTCTTAGTGTCCTGATGCTCTCGACGGCGGCGGCCTGGGCAGCTGCGATGGGCAGTTCCGCGCGGGGCGTGATTCCGTCAGATGTGCAACAAGTCATCACCGTGGACTACCGGACGCTAAAGAACTCGAGCACGGCGATGGCGCTGAAGAGTCAGGTGCTTCCGCCCAGTTTGAAGGAGTTCGAGGGATCGTTGAAAGGGGTCGGAATCGATCCGGACAAGGACGTGGATCAGCTCACGTTCGCTTCCTACCGGCATGGCAAGGATGGGGTGAAGGTGGTTGGGATCGCGCAGGGATCGTTTTCCGGCAAAGCGTTCCTCAAGAAGATGAAACTGAAGAAAGTGAAACCGCTCAAGTACCGCGACACCGATATTTATCCGATGTCGGGTGGGATGCAGATGACTTTTCTCGACGACAACTCCCTGCTGTTTGGCGATGGCGGAGCGGTGAAGGGTGCGCTGGACGCTCGTGATGGTTACACACCCGCTCTGGACTCCAACAGCCAGGTGGCGGATATGATCGGCTCGGTCGAATCGGGTGCGGTGTGGAGTGTGCTCGATCAGCAGGGAACGCAGAATATGCTTCTGTCGGCCCTGGGCGATGCTGGCAAACTGGCGGATTTCGAGACTGTCAAGAAGCATGTGGTGGGCTCGCGCTATGCGATGAACTTTACCAACGGGGTGAACTTCGACCTGGATGTGGTGACTTCGGACTCGGTGACGGCTGCGACTCTTTCTTCCTTGGTGAAAGCGGGCGTGCTTTATCGAAAGATGACCGCCACTCCAATTGAGAAAGTGGCGCTGGAGAGCGTTTCGGTGAACTCCGACAGTTCCAATTTACAGATGCACTTCAAAGCGGATGACAAGCAGTTTCAGTCGCTGATGCACTCGGATCTGTTCGCGGCTGTGTCGAAGTAAATGGTCGGAGCGATTTTAGGCCGCCTCAGAGTTGCGGCAACCGGGCGAGGGCACCCGCTCCACAGGAGCGCAGCCGAGACAGTGGCGGCACTCTTCATGTAAAATCAACAGCGGCGAGTATAGATTCCCAGCCCTAGACAGTACTCCCGAATTACTTAGAATTATCATTTCGCCCGGGCCGGCGGCCTCGCGGGAGAATTTTGCCAGGAGATAGAGAATGGCCAAGATTGCCAAGACAGCAGATCGTAAGAAGGTGATGGACACTTCCAAAAGCACGGATTGTCCGAAGTGTGGCAAGCCGACTCGCATCGTGAAGCGGGTGAAGGACCGCGAGCGCGGAGTCCCGGGCGGAGTGTTCATTTCTTGTTCGGCGTGTGAATTCTTCGAGAAGTTGTGAGGAAATCGCTACAAGCTACTAGCTCTTAGCTTTTGGCTTGGAGCAGGCAAAAACGGCTGCAATGGGTGAAATCTGGTCGCCCGTTGCGGCTTTTTCTTTTTGAGCTCACTGGGTCAGAAGCTGATTTGACCCAGGATAGCGCGGGCTTCACTGGCGGGATCGGCGGCGGCGGTTATGGGGCGTCCGACCACGATGTAGGTTGCGCCTGCAGCGATGGCCTCCGCGGGCGTTGCCACTCTTGCCTGATCGCCAGGGTCCGTCCCTG
>JAIQEY010000070.1 GCA_020073565.1 Terriglobia bacterium | reverse complement strand
CCGCAAATCAGTCAGGAGACTTTGGCGGAAATGGTTGGCACCACCCGCTCCCGCGTGAATTTCTTCATGAACAAATTCAGAAGGCTCGGCCTCATTGACTACAGCCTCGCTGGAATGCAGGTGCGTAGTTCACTGCTTAGCGTTGTTCTGCATGAGTAGATCAGAGTGGGCCTCCGGGACAGACCCGGCAGGCGGCGTTCGATCACAAAGGGCGACGACTCCTACAATTTCAGTAGCTTAGGATCGGAGGACTCCACGCCCCTTCCCTGATCCTCATTCTCGAGCGAACGCGGTTGCGTTCGCCAACTCAACTCCTCAAGTCGCTTTCGCATCTCACCCCAGCACGGTTCGCGAGCATTACAATGTGCGCAGTCTGGGCTGTGAATTTTCAGGCGGGACAACAGGTAGCAGATGCGAGCCCTAAAGTTCACAAACCGGATTTGTCTCCCTCCAGGGCCCACATCCGCACCCAGCGAGCACGACGTCAGATGAGGCGTTCGCGCGATCTATTGCAATTCCGAGGCGGGCTCAATTCTGGTCGCGACCAGCACTTCCAGCAAAACGGCGCTCTCGCGAATGTTTCCCGCGATGGCGAGGAGCGCTTCGGATACGACTGGATTTTGATCCGCCAGCGAGCCGAGGCGGTCACTGACACTGCTGAGGTGCTGAGCTTCGTTCAAAATTTTGGTTACAGACATTGGTTACCTGATCTCGCAATACACAGTCAGAACAGAGCGACGCGCACGCCGTATCGGGCTTGCGCTGGATACCACGTGCGCGTCCGGGGGAGAGGGCTGCTTCCAGCCCGCGCTCTTTAAGAACGGATCGTTGTGGAATCCAACATTGACTACTATCAGGAGAGGACGCTTTTGTCGGTACGCTGGAGAACTCGCGAGTGTACGCGGGCGTACAAAGGAGGCTATGCGTCCTGCCACTCTTTCGTCTGCCGCTGCATGAGGTCGTAGCACTCGCAGGCCGCTTCTTCCAGCCGTGGCCGATCGATAATCTGGACGCCTCCGCGCGCGTGGGAGATGAGTCCCGCCTTCTGCAGCATGCCCGCGGCGACGGTCACGCTCGAGCGGCGAGTTCCCAGCATCTGCGCTATTAATTCATGGGTTAAGGGCAGCGAATTCGATGATACGCGGTCGGCGCTCATCAACAACCATCTCGCCAGCCTCTCATTGACTTCGTGGAGCCGGTTGCAGGCCGCAATCTGGGTAACCTGCATGGCCATGAGCTGGGAAAACTGCTGTAACCGCCGTTCCAGATTGGGGCATTGACGAAGCAAGGCCAGCAGAGTTTCGCCGTCCACCCGAAAAGCCGTAGCCTCAATCTGAGCGACCGCTCGCGTCGCGGAGGTTCGAAAGCCCGCGACCAGTGGCAAACCCACGAAGCCTTCCTTGCCGATCAGACCTACTTCCACACTCTTGCCATCTGGGAACACGCTGAGAATGGAAACCAGGCCGGTGTCACAGAAATATGCCGATTTCAAGGCGTCGCCGGTCTCATGCAGTACCTGGTGGGTTTTCAAGCGGACCAATTCCAATTTTGGCCAGATCAATTCGCGCTCCTGGAGCGGCAGGCCGAGCAGGATCAGGTTATGGATGTGGTTTCCGTTGCCGTCCGTGTGGGCGGGTTTCGGAAGGGGCTTGGCAGACGGGCGTAGACTCTTGGCCATAACGGCTCCTTGCTCAGCGGAATAACCGTCTGATTTCGCAAGGGACCGTCACCTTGTAAGGGCGCGGCGGAAGGATGCTAGAGGAGACACCTTAAGTTTACTCCTTTTCGACCCAGAGTGCGGAAATAGCCGTATCAGGGTAGTGGCTGACATTTCAGACACTACCCCGTATCAGCAGAAGCCCAATTTCCAGCGACTCGTGCACCTCAACTTGTCATGTGGCGGTGGTACACTCATTCGCCATGCTGGAAGTGAAAGGACTTACGAAAAGCTACGGCAAGCTGGTGGCCGTTTCCGCCGTCAGTTTTTGCGCCAACTCCGGAGAGACCATCGGCCTGCTGGGGCCGAACGGCGCCGGCAAGACGACTACTGTCTCCATTATCGCGGGACTGCTGAGCCCGGATTCCGGCCAGGTCCTCATCGAAGGCAAACAAGTTCAGAGCGACACGGACCCGGTCAAGCTGAAGATCGGCCTGGTTCCGCAGGACATGGCGCTCTATGACAAGCTCTCCGCGCACGACAACCTGACTTTTTTTGCGGCGCTTTACTCGCTCCCTGGCGCGAAGGCCAAGCAGGCAATCGGCGAGGCGCTGAGCCTGGTCGGACTGTCGGATCGCGCGGGCGACAAAGTGGAAACGTTCAGTGGAGGCATGAAACGGCGCTTGAATCTGGCCGCGGCCCTGCTGCACGATCCGCAGCTCCTACTGCTGGATGAGCCGACGGTCGGGGTCGATCCGCAAAGCCGCAACGCCATTTTCGAAAATCTCGAGACGCTGAAGAAGCGCGGCAAAACCCTGATCTACACGACGCACTATATGGAAGAGGCCGAGCGTCTTTGCGACCGCATCGTCATCATCGATCACGGGAAGGTGATTGCCGACGACACGTTGCAGGGGCTGCACAAGATGTTGCCAGTCACCAACATCATCGCCATCGAACTTGATCACGCGGACGGTTTCAAGCCGGAACCGATGCTGGCGCTTCCGGAGGTGAAGTCCGCCGAGTTGGAACAAGGCACACTCCGAGTTGGAGTTCATGACCTCTCGCGCGGCACTCCCGGCATTCTTCGCTGGTTATCGGAGAACGGGCATTCCTACCATCATGTGTCGAGCGAGCGGCCGGATCTTGAGACTGTGTTTCTTACTCTCACGGGAAGGAGCCTTCGCGACTCACAATGATTCCGTTCCTGGCGCTGGTACGAAAAGACGTGAAACTGTTTTTCAACGATCGCAAAGCCGTGATTGTCTCGCTGGTAGTTCCCATCGTGCTGGCCTCGTTCTTCGGCTACCTGTTCGGCGGACAGCGCGGCAACGCGGAGATGAGCAAAGTGCCGGTGCTGGTGATTGACCAGGACGGAAGCGACATCTCGCGGGGACTCATCACCCAACTCGGCAGCGACAAGAACCTGGACGTGAAGGCATCCACGCTGGACGCCGCGCGCGAGGCGGTTCGCAAGGGCAAAGCGACCGCCGCCGTCGTCATCCCCAAAGATTTCGGCAGCGACGCGGGACGCGCGTTCTTTACGCGCTCGGCCAAACCCCAACTCAGCGTGCTCTACGATCCTTCTCACAATGTGGAACTCGGGATGGTGAAGGGCATTCTGAGCGGGGCGGTCATGCAGGCCGTCAGCAAGGAGATGTTCACTGGCGACAGCGGGCGCGCAATGGTGAACGAATCGCTCGCGCAGGTGGAGAATAATCCTCAGATCCCAGCCGAAGACCGGAAAGTCTTGGGCAATCTGCTCGGCAGCGTGAAGGAGTTCAACGAACGCCAAAACGAACAAGACCGCGTGGGTGCGTCCAGGCAACGAGAGTTATCTGGTGGCTTGACTATGCCTTTCGAGACGCGCGACCAGGCGATCACGTCGGGGCAAGATGAGTACAACGGCTACGCCCACTCATTCGGAGGAATGGGTATTCAGTTCATCCTCTTCATGGGACTGGATGTCGGAATCACACTGCTGATGCTGCGCCAGAGTGGGCTATGGCAGCGCCTCCGCGCGGCGCCCCTTTCCCGAAGCGTGCTGCTCGGGAGCCGTGCGGTGAGCGCCTCGCTGATCGCGGGATTCATCCTGCTGGTGCTCTTTTGTTTCGCCCGGGTCGTGTTTGGGGTTCACATTCAGGGGAGCTTCGCGGGCTTCGTGGGAGTCTGCGCTGCATTCTCGTTGATGACGGCTGCCTTCGGCCTGATGGTCGCCGCCCTTGGGGAAACGCCCGAGGCCACACGCGGGTACTCCATTATGGCGACTCTGTTCATGGTCATGCTGGGCGGTGCCTGGGTACCTACTTTTGTCTTCCCGGCGTGGCTCCAGAAACTGACGGTCATTATTCCGACCCGGTGGGCGATGGACGGGCTGGACGGCATGACCTGGCGCGGCTTGGGTTTCTCCTCGGCGCTTTTGCCGATCGCTGTTTTGCTGCTGTTCACACTGATGTTTGGCGTGGTGGCGGTGATGCGATTTCGGTGGAGTGCAGAGGGTTAGGACGTGTCTCCTAAGAACTCCTCACAGAATGATCTTGGAAGCCGGTGCGCTACGCCGCAGTAGGCGGTCCGAACCAAGTGGTTAGCGCGTCGGCGAGCCCCAGCTGAGTCCGGTCTCCCACCCACGCCACATATCCGTCGGGCCGAATCAACACGGCGGTGGGAGCAGTGACCGGCCCGAGTGCCGGAAGCTCCCACGTACCAAGGTACTTGGCGTCGACCAGCTGAACCCGATCTGCCCACGGAGTGATGTCGAGGCCGCCGGGCTCACCGAGGTTGAGAAGCACCGGCCGGGCATCGTGCAGCAGGGTGAAGACCCGCAGCAGGCCGTTGGCGGTGACCAGGTCGAGATCGGGCATGCGGCGTCCGAGCAGCGGATGTCCCTCGCCGAGATCGTAATGAATGTCCAGACCGGACATCATCGCGGCGAATCGTCTGCGCGGCTCGTCCATGCCGAGGAGCTCGGACATGGTGTCGCGCAGTGCCTTCGTGCGTTCGTCCGGACGGCGAAGCACGACCTGCGCCATCGTGTTGGGCAGCACGCGGGCAGCGACCGGGTGGCGCTCGGCATGGTAGGTATCCAGGAGGCTTTCCGGCGATGTCCGGTTGACCACCTGGGCCAGCTTCCATCCCAGATTCACCGCATCCTGCACACCGGTCTGGAGGCCCTGTCCACCGTCCGGGGGATGCACGTGTGCGGCGTCCCCGGCCAGCAGGACCCGTCTGTCGCGGTAGGCCGCGGCCTGCCGAGTCATATCGGTGAACCTGGAGAGCGAGGTGGGACTGTGGACCCCGTAATCGGTCCCGTATACGGCGATCAGCGCCTCGCTGAGATCGCGCAGGGTGGGTTCGGTCGTGGCTCCGACGTGCTGTTCGGTCACTAAGACGCGGATCCGCCCCCCATCCTCCAACCTGCTGAGGGAATGGATGCCGAGGGCGTCGCGGCGGATGCCCCATTCCGGCTCCTCGGTGATCTCGACCTCGGCGATCAGGTTGCTGGTTGTCGGATCCCACCCGGGGAACTCGATGCCGGCGGCTTTGCGGATCAGACTGCGTCCTCCATCGCACCCGACGAGATATTCCGCCCGCAGTGACTGACCATCGGACAGCTCGACGTCGACGCCGGTGTCGTCCTGCGCAAAACCCGTCACCTCGCGTCCGCGGTAAACCGGTACCCCCAACTCGTCGACCCAGCCTGCGAGTATGCGCTCGATGTGGGTCTGCCAGAGCGCGAGCCCGTAGTTGTGCCGGGTCGGAAAATCGCTGATGTCCAAAGGGGTCCCGGCGAACCCCGCGACCTGGGCCACCTGCCCCTGCGAGAGGAACCGATCAGCGATTCCGCGCTGATCGAGGATCTCGATGGTGCGTGAGTGCAGACCACCCGAGCGCGAGCCGATGAGGTCATGGCTGGCGCGCCGCTCGACAATCGCAACGTCGACTTCCACCAGCGCCAGCTCGCCCGCGAGCATCAGCCCCGTCGGACCTCCTCCGGCGATTACCACCGCATGCTCGGTCATCGCCACACTCCGATCGGCACCACGCCGACACCGGCCAGCACCTCGGCGAAGTCCGGCGGCGCGCACACCCGCACCTCCGCGCCGAGTGCCTCCAGCTGCACCGCAAGTCCCACCATTGGTTCGACGTCCCCGCGCGACCCATACGTCGACAACAACACACGCATTTCGTGCCTCCCATTTCCGTAGATTCTGGCTTCGGCTGGCAATTATGCGGCACGACTCGGGTCTTGCCGCAAGCCCCCCGGTGCGCAATATACTGGGAGTGGTACCGCCGTACGCGGGCGCGCCGCCGCTTCGCGAGGAGGTTGTCCGTCCACAGCGGACAAGCGAAAGGAGAGTGCCCCCTCCTTTCCACCTAGCGATGATTCACGCCACGGACAAGACCGCCCCTCCGCCTGCAGCATCAACGGCTCGATCCGAGCCCACGCCGCCTCGCTGAGTTCTGCTGAACGCGTCAGCCACCCAGACTCCCGCGATCACCAGCACCGACTTGGGAGACACGCCCTAGTCGTCAGGGTCACACAGTTCCCGGTTGGCCAGGGTGGGGCACGCCGGTCCTTGAATCAAACCGATCCCAGTCCCGCCCGGCCAACCGCAGCGCGTACGACTCAGTCGTGCCTCCGGCACTCCCATCTCATCTGATGGTCTACTCCCGGCAGTAAACTGGCGGGCTATTTTCAGAGGCCCCTCCGGGACCAACTCTCCCACGGCTGAGGAGTGTGCGCGATTCCAGGCGATGCGCTAGTAGAGCCCGACCATTCCGCGATACCATCGGTGGTGATGCACCGCGAAGCTACGATCGAACCCCGCCAGGAAATTCTGCGCGCTGCCGCCCGCCTGTTTCAGCAACAGGGCTACGACGCTACCTCCATGAACGACGTGGCCGCCGCGCTCAAGCTGTCCAAGGGCGGTCTCTACCACCACTTCCAGTCGAAGGACGAGATCCTCTACAACATCATGTCGCACGCCATGGACATCACCGAGGAGCGGGTGATCAACGTGGTGCGGCGCATCGAAGGCAGCGAAGAGCGCCTGCGCACTCTGATCCGGCTGCATATCGAGGTGGTGCTGAGCGAGGAGGACCGCGAGATTACCGTCATGCTGCACGAAAATCACCCGCTGCCGCCTGGGCTGCGCCGCAAGATCAATGGCCGCAAGAAAGATTACGTGCACTTCGTGGAGAACCTGGTGGCGGATGTGCAGCGCCAGCGCAACTCAACCTCGCAAGTCACGCCGCGAGCCGCAGCCTTCGCCTTGGTCGGGATGATTAACTGGATCTACCAGTGGTACAAACCCGACGGCTCGCTCACTGGAGACGCGCTGGTGCGGCAGTACACGGATATCTTCTTTCGTGGAGTGCTGAACTGAGGCCGTAACTGGGAAGCCCTATGATGGTTTTCCGCCACCATAAGTCGGTGTGCGGAGCGATCGGACGTCAGTATGGAGCTAGATTCTTGGTTTTCGCGGCCGGGACCGATTCCGGTTGTCGAGCCTAACGATCTGCGAAAAGTATGGGCCTTCATGCTCGAAAACGATGGTGACACCAAGGCCACCGGAATCAATGTGTTCGAATCCATCTGCAGCCCAGGAGCAGACGTCTGCGCCGTGTGGTACCGCGCCTCACTCCTCCAACTCTGCGAGCGTCTTGGGCTCCTCTCGCGCTGGCTGAATGATGATCGTCTCAACGATGCCGTGATCAAGGTCGCTGCGGACTTTCCCATGGATAAGTTGGAGGCCGGCGTCGTTCGGAAGGACTTACCGCTTGACGTGCAGGAGTTCCTGAAGCGCATCGATGTGGAATCCGACCAAGCGAAGACGTGATCCTTTTGCCTTTCATTTTTCTAACTTCTCGGGAACCCTGATGGCACATTTCTTCCACATCGAGGATTTGAATCGCCAGCGAGCGGGAAAAAACAAACGCTATCTGGAATTCTTGCGCGTTCCGGCCATGAGCGCGGGAGTGTATGTGTTGCCGGTGGGCGGCACCGATCCGCAGAAGCCGCATCGCGAAGACGAGATGTACTACGTGGTCCGCGGGCGGGCCCGCATGCAGATCGGTTCCGAGAATGCCGAGGTGCGCGCTGGTTCGGTGATCTTCGTGGAGGCCGAAGCCGAACATCGGTTTTACGATATCGAGGAAGAACTCGAAGTGTTAGTGTTCTTCGCGCCGGCCGAGCAGGAGTAATGGCCGATCCCACTCATCGCAAAGAACGCGAAGAGTGGGGCACCCGCGCTCCATCGTTGTTGAGGGACGCTTGGTGAGAACTGAGAAAGTCTGCTACGCCCCCGCCGCTTTCGCCGGCACCCAGTACACTTCTTCTTTGAAGTTTTCTTTCTCGAAACCGATCCGCTTCAAGATGCCCTTGCCGTGCTCGATCATCTCCGGATGTCCGCACAGATACGCAACGCTGTTGGCCGCCGCGCATCCCCAGTGGTCCGCGTACTTGCGGATCAGGTCATCGACCCGGCCGACTTCGCCTTTCCAAGAACTGTCCTCCCAAGGGCGGCTGACGGTCGGCACATACGTGAACCACGGGGCCTGCTGCGAGAATCGTTCCAGTTCGTCGCGGTAACCGAACTCCCAGGGACGGCTCGCTCCGTTCAGTAGAAACAGATTGTGATCGCCGGCGAACTTGCCTTTCTTCCAGTCGGCAAACAGCGTTCGAACGTAACTGACAAACGGTGCCACGCCGGTGACGGTCGAGAGCATCAGGTGGTTCTTGCGTGCCGGCTGCGACGTGTCGAGCGTGAAGCGCCCCTTGGGCGCCTTGCGCATCAGAACCTCGTCGCCCGGCTGGAGATCGTAGAGCGGCGGAGTTGTCTGGCCGTGCGGCACGAGTTCGAAGAAGAATTCAATCTCCCGCTCATAGGGCGACGAGACGATGGAGTACGGCCGCTCCAGCCGCCGCGCGTCTCGTTCCACGCCCAGGGTGGCATACTGGCCTGGGGCAAAAGCAAATTCTGCACCAGGATCGATACGAATCATCCAGAGATCAGGCGCGAAATCCGCACGCTTGGTAATGCGGGCACGGTAGTGCTTGTCGTCGATTGCCATCACGTATCCCCTTGAATCGAAAGGGCAAGGGCAGCAGATTGCGTCCACGCCGCGCAAGGCTCCCAGCCTTTTCCGGCCACTCTGGTGTCAAGAAACCTGTCCGCCAGTGCCGCCCAGGCTACTCCATGTGCAAGTCCAGCACCACACTCAAGCAGACAGATGGCATCAGCGGCATATTCAATTATTTGATTGGAGGTATCGAAAAAATGACTCGGGCAGCAGTTCTCAGTTCTCAGTTCTCAGTTCTCAGTTCTCAGTTCTCAGTTCTCAGTTCTCAGTTCTCAGTAAATGCAAATCCTCACTGCACGTGGTGTCAACTTCAATTCTGCAAAGACGCGGCGGCACGCATTTATGAGAACTGGGAGCTGGGAACTGCTTCAAAAAGAACAGCCCGCAGGCCTTTCAGCCTGCGGGCTGTCCGGTGGACTGGTTGGGATTGACTGAGGCGGTCACTCTCGTGGCCCCTCGCTCACTCCGGGCCCGTCACAGCTCGTGGCGGGCGGATCAGCCCATACTCACGGATTGTTTGCGAGAGAATGTCCCTGCTTTCCCCGACCGAGGGTCTACAGGAACTCCCCTTAGAGCGACGGCTCTAAGTCTCAGCCACCTCACCTGGTCTGGTACTACTGTGACTTTCTGAACTTGTCATCCGACCACCTCCTTTCCGGTGTAAGCGCAGAGTAGTACGGAAATGCTGGCGGAGTCAAATGCGATGAATGTGGGAATCGTTTCAGTCAACCATGCGGGTCCCCTGGCCGCCGACGGTATTCCAATGCCCAGATTCCAGCGCCTGAAGGCGCACTGATTGGCAAGCCCTTCTGGCATGCCTGATACGAACCCGGCTTGCACGTGTGCGGCTGCCAGACGACGCGCTCCCGGCACCCGACGGTTACTTGCCGTGGGCGATTGCGAGCCGTTAGTCTCGGGACAACGACACGCATTCACCGCCCCGCGCACCTGAGTGGAGTTGCATGGAAAGCAGTCCTCCGATCCAACCGTCTGCCCAGAACTGGTTCCATCGTCCATGGTCGATGGAGTTGGTGGCTTGCGGAATCACCGCGCTCGCCTATCTCGGCACGCTCGCCTACGGATTCGTGTATGACGACGTCCTGCAAATCTTTCAGAGCCCTGCGCTGCGGGAGTGGCGCTATCTGCCACAATACTTCACGTCGCACGTGCTGGCTGCGCTCTATCCGGGGGCCGGAGGGAACTACTATCGTCCGTTGCTGATGTTGTGGCTCCGGTTGAACTATGTGCTGTTCGGTCCGGAACCGGCGGGTTGGCACGCGACCACTGTGCTCTGCCACGCGTTCGCGACTTATCTGGTGTTCCGAGTCGCTCAGCACGTAACCAACGACCGGACGGTTGCCTTCAGTGCGGCTCTTCTCTTCGGAGTGGACCCGGCGCATATCGAGAGCGTTGCCTGGATCTCCGGGGTATCGGACCCGCTCATGGCGTGTTTCATGCTCGGGAGCCTGTCAACGTTTTTCGATTGGCGAAAGTCGGGAAAAATTTCGCCGGCCGTTTACTCCCTTCTTCTCTTTGGATTTGCGTTGCTATCGAAAGAGACGGCCGTGATCTTGCCGGTCCTGATCTTTGTCTGGGTCGTGGTGGAGCCGCAGACTGCCGACGTGCCCGCGCCTGCCATGGACAGAGTCTGGCGCGCGATCCGCGAATCGGCGCGCTATGTGCTTGTGGCCGTCCTCTACCTCGCTGCTCGTTTCTGGGCTCTGCACGGGTTCTCCCATCCTACGATCTCTCTATCCTGGACACAGGTGCTTCTCACCTGGCCTGCGGTACTGTGGTTCTATGCGCGCCATTTAGTTCTGCCCACCGGTCTGAGCGAGTTCTATTCGCTCAATTATCTGGATCACGCGACCGCGCACGGGTTCTGGCTGCCGCTGGCGATGCTGGCGATCGTGCTCGTGGTCAGTTGGCTGTGGATTCGCGCGCTTTCCCAGCGCAGCGCGGCATGGATTGCGGCCGCACTGATCGTGCTGCCCTTGCTGCCAGTCCTCGATCTACGCTCGCTCACGGTAGGCGACATCGTCCACGACCGATACCTTTACCTGCCCTCGGTTGGATTTGTGCTTCTGGTCGCGCTCGCACTCCGCGAAATCGAACGGCGCATGCCCGAGTTCCACGCCGTCTCGCTCCCGCTGGCCGGCACTGGCGTGATTGCCCTCGTATTCGCAGTGCTCACCGTGACGCAACAAAGGCAGTGGACGAACGACATTCAGCTCTACACCCGCGGCGTGGAATCGGCGCCCGACAACCTGACCGCGCGCGACAATCTCGCCAATGCCCTGATGGCGGCGAACCAGCCCGAGCACGCGATTCCCATGTATCTCGAGGTTCTGAAGCGGAACCCGCGCTTTTGGCGATCGAACTACAACCTGGGATTCGCCTACTACAAGACGGGCAACCCCGCGGCGGCCGAGGACTACCTCAAGCGGGCCATCCAGATCGATCGGCGCGATTCCGATGAGTTCATCTATCTGGCGATTGCTGAACTGCAGTTGAAAAAACTCCCTGAAGCGGCCGAGAATGCCCGCCAGGCGATCGCCCGGAACCCTCACGCGCGCGGCTACCATTTCGTTCTCGGGCTGATCGAGGAAGCCCAGGGAGATCGGAAGGCTGCAATTGCGGCGTTCAAGACCGAGGAGGCCGAGCACCCGGACAATGCGGCCGCAGCAGCCGAACTGCAGAAGATCGAAGGAACTCCAGCGACTCCTCAGCCCTGACCGCTCGTTCCGGAAGCCCCCGGCACTCGCAGTACATGCCCGCCAGACATCTACCTTCTTGACTCATCCGTCCCTAGACTACACAGACCCTGCAAAGCGGGGCGGCTTCCCCCTAAGTCACAGATCTTTCAACGAGTTTTCAGTTCCCAGTGAAATCTAGTGCTTCTGCAGTTCAGGTTTGCACTGAGAACTGGGAACTGAGAACAGCTTCATCCCTTCCACCGATATGCGTCCGGCTGGGGCAGTCCTATATGGGCGAGCACCCGGTTCGCGAATTCCTGTGCCATCGCGTCCGGGCTGGACGGATGGTTATAGAACGTCGGGATCAGCGGGAAGATCGTCGCCCCAGCATCGGCCGCGAGCGACATGTTGCGGATATGGATCTTGTTCAGCGGAGTTTCGCGCACGCAGAGCACCAGCGGCCGGCGCTCCTTGAGGGTCACGTCGGCAGCGCGTTCGATCAGGTGCGACGCGATGCCATTGGCAATGCGCCCAAGCGTGCCGACGCTGCACGGGATGACGACCATGGCATCGGAAGGATACGACCCGCTGGCCACATTTGCTCCGATATCGGCGTTGGCCTGCTGCTGAATTTTTGCGGACGATGTGCCGATGATCTGACGTAGGAGATCGGAACGTCCTTCGATTCCGAGTTCCTCGGCTAGCACGCGCAGCCCGCTGTCGGATGCGATGAAGTTCACGGTCTTGATCCGGCGGTCGCGTTCGACCGTGAGCAGAAAGTGTTTGAGAAACAACGATCCGCTCGCCCCGGTGGTGGCGATCGTCAAGTTTTCGAGCGGGGGAATCAGGGGTGGCGCTCCTTCGGCAAATGCAGCTAATTGCCTCGAAACATTGAGGATAGGGACGGCTCGCGGGCAAGTCAAGCAGGGCGGGCGGCGGCCTTCGAGGTGCACGATCCGAGAGCGCGCCGCATGGTTGTAGAAATATGGCGACGACCGGCATCTTGCGTTCGCGGCGCAGCGCCGCCCAACTCCACGCTCTGGCCAGCGTGGAACGTGAGATCCGCGCCAACGATCCTGCCGCCGGACGCAAGTATCTCCGCGACTTTCACCAGGCCTACCGTTCTTACGAGCACGTGTTGGCTGCTGCCGACGTGCCCGAGCAGATCGCCCACGCCGACATCGTGCTGGTTGGCGATTACCATGCGTTGCCAAACTCGCAACGTTATCTGGCATGGTTAATTCAGCACCCGGCCATTCGCCAGCGTCCGGTGGTGCTGGGAGTGGAAACAATTTTTTCGCGCGATCAGCACATCATCGATGAGTGGTTCCGCGGCGAGATCGACGAAGCAGAACTGCGCCAGCGCGTCCGCTTTGAACTGGACTGGGGATACGACTGGACTCCGTTTTACGAGCTGTTGTCGGCTGCCCGCGAGCACGCGACTGGCATCTACGGGCTTGATTGCATGCCGCGCGAGGATCTGCGCAAGATCGGGGCGCGGGATCGTCACGCTTCCGACAAGATTGCCGAGATCCGCAGCCGCCATCCCGGCGCGCTCGTCCTCGTCCTGTTTGGCGAGTCGCACCTGGCGCCCAAACACATGCCCATGCTGCTCCGCGAGCGCCTGCCGGAAGCGCGCATGCTGACCGTCCTGCAGAACGTCGACCCCCTGTACTGGCGCGCTGCCGGAGAAACCACCGACCGCGTTGAAGCCGTCCAGGTGAGCGACGACGTGCTCTGCGTCTTCAACGCGACTCCGCTCGAAAAATACGAGAACTACCGGCTCTGCCTCGACCGCTGGGGACGCAGCGATAATGACCACAGCGCGCCCGATCTCGGCCCTACCGTGTACAACCTGATTGACGGCCTGGTGAGATTTCTCGGCATCAACCGTTACTCGCCGCATAACACTACGCAGCCGCGTCTGCTGGTGGACGCAATGCCCGAAGTTTATTCCCGCAGTTCCGACGCGCTTCTGCGCCGCCTTCTGTCGCGCAAAGGGTTCACCGCCAGCCAACGCCGGGCGATGCTGCGGCGGGTAAAAGAACGCGGCAGCGCGTACCTGGCGCCGCTGAACGCAGTCTATGTCCGCCAGTTCCGCATGATGTTTTCCGCGGAGGACGCTACCCGCTCCCTCCACCACGCTTGCCGCGGACTGCCCCATCGAGTCAACGGCAAGGCGCCAGCGCCGCTCGCTCCCGAGGATGCTTTTTACGCAACTGTGTTCGAGCACGCGCTGGCGTTTTTCGGCTCGCGCGTTCTTCATCCGGCTCGGCCCGCGCTCCGCGACAGCGATCTCAGCGAACTGTCGGACTTGAACCGCGATGATCTCGAACAGCAAACGTCTCTTTCCTATCCCGATGCAGCCGAGGCCCTCGACTTCCTCGCTATGCACCGCGAATTCGAGCGCAATCGGCAGAAATCGCGTCTCGTCCCCGATTGGTTGACGCGGGCCTGCGCCTTTACCGGCCACAAGTACGAATACGTCACCGAGCAACTCGGATACCTTGCCGGCAACGATCTTTACGATGCCTATCTCGCAGGCCGTCTTAACTCCGCGGCCCTGCGCAAGCTGTTTCTCGCGCACATCGAAGAACCGGGCGCCGCTCGGGATGTCTACTTTCATCTCAGCAGCCGCCTGACCTAAGAGAAAACCACAAAAGACACGAACGCTCACAAAGGAAACATCTTCTGCTTTTCCGGTGCGACAGTCGTCCTTCGTGTTCCTTCGTGTCCTTGGTGGTTGATGGTTTTCGTTTTCTTCTGCTTAGAGTATCCTCACCTGTCCGATGCCCGAAGATTCCCCACTCCAGAGTCAGACGCCCGATTCGCTCATGCTGTTCGGCTTCTGGTACCGCGCCCTGCCCAGCGACAAACTGAGCCGCGGGAAGCTGGTCAAGACGATGCTGCTCGAACAGCCGCTGGTCATCGGCCGCGATCGTCAGGGACGCGCCTTTGCCCTGCGCGACTCCTGCCCGCATCGCGGTATGCCGCTCTCCTGCGGCTGGTTTGACGGCGAACAGGTCGAGTGCTGCTATCACGGTTGGAAATTCGAGGCGCACACCGGACAGTGCACGCTGATCCCGTCGCTCGTCCCGGAGCAGAATTTGAAAGTGGATCGCATCTACGCTGGCAGCTATCCGTGCGAGGAGCGCGACGATTTCGTCTGGGTCTTCGTTCCCGATCCCGGTCCTGCCGGCGCGGGCTTTACGAAGGCTGCGCCTGCACCCGCACCTGCCCCCGAGATTCCCAAATTCAGCGAGCATTACAAACTCGCCTATCTCACCGCCGACCTGCCCTGCTCGGTCGATCACGGCATTATTGGCCTGATGGATCCAGCGCACGGACCATTCGTCCATCAGGCGTGGTGGTGGCGCACTCGTCACTCGATCCATGAGAAGCAAAAGAATTTCGAGCCCATCCCGTACGGCTTCCGCATGAGCGCCCACACGCCCAGTTCCAACAGCGCGCCTTACAAGATTCTGCGCTTCTACGCCGAGGCCGACTCGATCACCACGACAATTGATTTCGTGCTGCCGAACTTGCGGTCTGAGATCATTCGCGCGGGGAAATACTGGTTTTCAAGCTTGACCACCGTCACGCCGGTCACTCGCAACCAGTGCCGCATCGACGTGGTCGCGGCCTGGAATATCTTCCGCTGGGTACCGTTCGGCCCGGAGCTGCTGAAATTCGTCTTCGCAAAATTTGTCGAGCAGGACCGCTACACCATGGAACTCCAGTCCGAAGGCCTGAAGCACAACCCGCACCTGATGCTGATTGACGACGCCGACAGGCCGGCGAAATGGTATTTCGGCCTGAAGAGCGCCATGCTGGAGATGAAGAAGAACGGCGGTGAGTTCCTGCATCCGATGAGCGGTCCAGTGATGCTGAAGTGGAGAAGCTGACAAGTGGAATAGACGATGCCAACCGATATCCATACGGCATTCGGACAGTTTAGATTGGCCGCGTCTGAGTTCTGCCGCACCGTCGACTCTGCATCTGCCCTAGACAGAGTAGAGCTACTCTCGCGGATCTACGAGATACTCCCGCGGTTGATCCACCAAGGCGTCGCGCTGCCTGCCCTGTCGTGGAGTGATAGTGACACTCAAAAAGAAATCAAGCACACCCGAATGAGAGAACCAGAATGGGGACGACTCTACGAACTTCTAAAGGACAAGCTGGAAGACTGGGATTTGTATTGGCAGGTATTTGATCCCACGAAAGATTCAGAAGCCATTCGCGGGTCTCTGGCCGATGATATCGCTGACATCTATCGTGACGTCAAAGAAGGGCTTGACGTTCACAATCCTAATTTGGCCCTGCGGCAAGACACTATTTGCAGCTGGCGTGTTCTCTACTATTCTCACTGGGGCCAACACGCAATCAACGCACTCTATACGATCCACTTCCTCTTGGAGAGCGCTCGGAGCTGACGCAGACTGAGAACTCGGAACTACTCCCCTACCAGCCAGTCCATGGCTTCTTCCCGCGTCTTGAACGTGACAATCTCGCGCTGGGAAAAATCATGGAAGCTCTCGAGAAACGCGCGTGGAATGCTCTCGCTGCCAACCCACGCCGTCTTTTTCACGAAGGGCCGGTCCAGCGTGAGCACCTCTTTGATCTTGGTCGCTACTGCGTGGTCGACGGTAGCGCCGGTGAAATCGGCGAGCGTGACCAGCGATTCGCGGGCATGTTGAGCTACGGTGATCCGCACGTGCTCGAGCAGCAGTTGCATCTGCGGCGCCGTCGCGTGGGAAAAATCGAGCAGCAGGATCTGTGCGCCGTTGTGCTCGATGAAATGGATACGGTCATCCATGAGAACTCTTCTTCGATGCAGGAGTTGCCCACCTGAGCCCGAGACCTACGCTGACGTCCACCTTGATTTCCTTCGTGCACCTTCGTGTCCTTTGTGGTTTACCATTTTCTCCTAACCACAAAGGACACGAAGATGCACGAAGGAAAATCTACCCCAGCAACGACTCTACGACCTTGTACACCTCATCCAGCGCGGAGTCCAGCGCGGCCGCGTCTTTTCCGCCGGCTTCGGCCAGGTCGGGACGGCCGCCACCCTTGCCGCCGACTTTCTGCGCCACGGCTCCTACAACTTTGCCGGCCTGGATGCGGCTGGTGAGATCTTTGGTGACACCGGCAATCAGCGAGACATTCCCATCCGTTGCCGAGCCGACTACCACCACGCCCGATCCCAGCTTGTCGCGCAGCTGATCGACCAGCGTGCGCAGCTGCGGGCGCTCGAGATTGTCGACGCGATGGGCTAGAACTTTCACACCCTTCACTTCTTTGATCTTGTCTCCCAGATTCGCCGCGCTTGACGATGCTGATTTCATGCGCGCCTGGTCAAGCTCGCGGGTCAGGCGCTTGATCTCCGCATCTTTCTTTTCGAGTTCAAGTTTTAGGGCTTCCGCTGGCGCCAGAGCTTGGGAATGGCCCGTCAGGGTTCCTGTCACGGTTGCACGTCCGGTTGCATGTCCGGTGATGTTCGCTACAAGGCTTTCCAGTTCGTGATCCTTGCGGAAGTGGCGCAGGGAACCTTCGCCGGTGACGGCTTCAATCCGCCGCACGCCCGACGACACGCTGCCTTCTTTCAGAATCTTGATCAGGCCGATTTCGCCGGTCGCCAGCGTGTGCGTGCCGCCGCAGAGTTCGGTTGAGAAGTCTCCGATCTTGATGACGCGGACCTTGTCGCCGTACTTCTCGCCGAACAGCGCCATGGCGTGATACTGGTTGACGGCCACGTCAATCGGCACGTTTTCAATGATCTCGACGCGCTCGTTGCGCAGGACTTCTTTGTTGATGATGTCTTCGATGTCCTGCAGTTCTTCGTCTTCGACGCCGGTGAAGTGCGAGAAGTCAAAGCGCAGATGATTGGGCGCGACCAGAGAGCCGGCTTGCTTTACGTGCTTGCCTAGGACTTCTCTTAGGCCTGCATGGAGCAGGTGTGTGGCCGTGT
The DNA here is from genome assembly GCA_020073565.1 of Terriglobia bacterium. Lineage (GTDB taxonomy): Bacteria > Acidobacteriota > Terriglobia > Terriglobales > Acidobacteriaceae > Acidiflorens. The sequence continues at coordinate 7,363 of JAIQEY010000070.1, read as the reverse complement.
GATTGCGCATGGTGGCCGAGCGCATTTCCGTGTTGACGACCGCGTCGACTTTGTCGCCCACACGGATCGCCTGCTTAGCGGTGACTTGGTGCGCACGCACGCCCTGGATCGGGTAGTAGCAGCCCGTCACGTCGGCGACGACGGTGTTGTGATCGTCGGAGTAGAGCCATCCGCGATCGCCTACCTGGCCGCCGGATTCGGCGTAGAAGGGCGTGTGGTCGAGGATGATTTCGCCTTCGTCACCGGCCTTGAGTTCCTGCGCACCCTGCCCGTTCTTGATGATGGCCAGCACTTCGCAGTTTTCGGAGCGCGTCTGGCGATAGCCTTCGAAGGCCGAGGCGGGCAACTTCTGGTAGGCCGGGTTCGCGGTCTGTTTGACTGCACCCTTCCAGGAGGCGCGGGCCCGCTCTCGCTGCTCGGCCATCGCGCGATCGAAGCCTTCGCGGTCGAATTTAATTCCTTGATCACGCGCCAAATCGACTAGAAAATCGAGTGGAAGTCCGTAGGTGTCGTACAGGCGGAAGGCGACCGAGCCATCTATTTCAGCCGTGTCTCGTGCGCTGTTCCAGTCATGCACAAAGCGTTCGAACCGCTTTGGCGGAAGTTGCCTTGATAAGAATTCAAACATGGATCGTTCGTCGCTGGTCTTGTGCCATGCATCGATCCCTTCATCGATCTTCGGCCCGAGATTCGGAAATTCCTCCTGAAGCTCGTCCATGATGGCTATGAACTCTTCGGTGTTGTCAACCGCGTCTTCCCATTTGGCTAGTCCTAAAGTGAGCGCATTGGCGAACTTCGTCTCCTCCGCTAGCACCGCCTTCGATACCCGATCCGCCGATTCCTTCAATTCCGGATACGCACCCTGCATGAGATCGCGCACGGCAAAAACCATGTAATGCAGAAACGGCTTCGTCTGTCCGAGCAACCTTCCATGCGTGATCGCGCGGCGCATGATCTTGCGCAGCACATAGCCTCGGCCCTCATTGGATGGAATCACTCCGTCGGAGATCAGAAAGGTTGCCGCCCGCGCGTGGTCGCCAATCACCCTGAGGGAAGCGGCGCCGTGAGTGCCGGCAGTCGTTGCCGAGCTTCGCTCGGCCTGGACGGGCGAGGCGCCCGTCTCCACATGGTCCTTGCCGCTCCCAACACCCGTCAACTCCCCCGCACTTTTTATCAGCGGCGTGAATAAGTCCGTCTCGTAGTTCGAAATTACGCCCTGAAGCACCGCGGCCACCCGCTCCAGCCCCATCCCCGTGTCAATCGAGGGCTTCGGCAGGGGCGTCAGCTTGCCGCTGGCGTCTCGGTCGAACTGCATGAACACCAGGTTCCAGAGTTCTACGTAGCGTCCGCAATCGCAACCAAACGTGCAGTCACTGTGCCCCTGATCGCTCGCGGCCAGCCCCATGTCGTAGTGAATCTCGCTGCACGGGCCGCAGGGGCCGGTGTCGCCCATTTGCCAGAAATTGTCTTTCGCTCCGAATTCGTAGATGCGCTCTTTCGGCACGCCCTGTCCGAGCCACAAATCGTAGGCTTCGGAATCACGTGGAACACTGTTCTCGCCCTTGAAGATCGTGACGTAGAGCTTGTCTTTCGCAATCCCGAACCATGCGGGCGAGGTGATCAGTTCCCACGCGTAGGCGACAGCGTCTTTCTTGAAGTAGTCGCCGAAAGAAAAATTCCCCAGCATCTCGAAAAACGTGTGATGGCGGTTGGTGAAGCCGACGTTTTCGAGATCGTTGTGCTTGCCGCCGGCTCGCACGCATTTCTGCGACGTGGTGGCGCGCGCGTAGTCTCGCTTTTCGAGGCCCAGGAAGACGTCTTTGAACTGGTTCATCCCGGCATTGGTGAACAGCAGCGTTGGGTCGTTCGCCGGGACGAGCGATGACGAATGGACCTCTCGGTGCCCCTTCTGAATGAAGAAGTCCAGGAATTTACGGCGGATTTCGGAGCCTGTCAGCATGAAAGGTTGATTCTAAATGATTACCGAGGAGGGCAGAGGTTCGAGGTCAGATTGCAGAGGTCAGAGCCCCGACCACGTCGGGCGGTCGGGTAGGCTTTTTGTCGCAGACACACATGCGGCGATGCGTCACTCAGAAGTCATGCAAATTGCGCCTTCGCCAGTGGTCTCTCGTGGGGGTAGGGGTCCTTCGACTCCGCAGGACGATTCGCTTCGCTCATCCTCCTGCTCCGCTCAGGATGACACTGTACGAACTTCGTGAGTCAGCGATGTCTGTATTTTCTGGGCAGAGGAACCCAGGGAGAACCTGCGTCGCTCGGTTGTCTCGGCTGGCAAGTTATGAAATCCTCGCTGTGCATTTTTCGGGGCAGTCTTCTGCCGGAGGGATAGGCATGGCTTGTAAACCTGAAGTGTTGCGGCAGGTGCCGCTGTTCGAATTGCTCGATGACGAAGAGACGGCCGTCCTCGCCGCCCAGGTCGAAGTGAAGACCTTCGCTCCGCGCCAGCGCATATGGAAGATCGGCGACTTGGACGGACATGCCTATGTCATGGTCTCGGGCATGGTCCGCGTAACCACGGTCGACGAAGATCATCAGGAAGTCGTGGTCGACGAGCCGGGCCATGGAGAGTTCCTCGGCTTCGCGTCCATGCTGGAGCAGACGCCGCACCAGACGAATGCCATTGCGATGGAGGAGACTGTCTGCCTCGAAGTTGATCGGCACGACATCGCCGTCCTGCTTGAGCGCAAGCCCATGGCCGGGATGGACATGCTGACCGTGCTGGGACGCCAGTTCCATGCGGCGCAAGAACTTGTGCGCGGCCGCACGGCCCGCAATCCGAACGAAGTCATCGAGGAAAAGGAAACGTTCGGCGAGCGCATCGCCGATATGGTGGCCAGCTTTGGCGGATCGTGGGTCTTTATTACTTCGTTCGTTGCGCTCCTGATCGCCTACACCGCGATCAGTGTGAGCCTGGGCTCGCGCGCCTGGGATCCTTACCCGTTTATCCTACTCAACCTGTTTCTTTCCATGTTGGCGGCCTTCCAGGCGCCCATCATCATGATGAGCCAGAATCGTCAGGACAAGAAAGACCGGTTGCGCGGCGAATTGGACTACGATGTCAACCGGCGCGCGGAAACAGAGATTCAGGGATTATCCCGCAAGATGCATTTGCTGGGAGATAAGATGGACGACGTCGAAGATCTGCTGCGCAAGCAACTCCCAGCAAAACCTTCGACGTCGTCGTGAGACGCGGGCGTTACTTCTTCACCGCGTCTTCGGTCTTTTCGGCGCCCTTCTTCACCCCGGACGCGGTTTTCTTGGCGCCCTTCTTGACGGCGTGCCCGGTCTTCTTGGCGGCGTCTTCGGTGGCCTCGCTGGTCTTCTTGGCAGCGTCTTCGGTAGCCTCACCCGTCTTGTGCGCGGCTTTCTTCGTTCCGTGCACCGCCTTCTTGGTGACCTTCTTGGTCTCGTGGCCGGTGTCTTCGGCGGTCTTCTTCACGTCGTCGGCAACCTGAGCGGAAGCAAAGGCAGCCAGAGCGAGCAGAGCGGTGGCGAGCGACAGCTTCAATTTCATAGATCCTCCACAGTCAAAGGGATGCGTAAGAGTATGCGGGATTGTTGCGCCCAGAGCAAGGCGTGTCAACCCGTCCGCCCGGGCGACTCGTTTTCGAGAGCGGTCAGCGTCTCGTCGTCCACGTCCCACTTCTTCAGGATCGCGAAGATCGTCTTCAACTGGAATCCCGCCCGCATCAGCTGGCGGAAGATGCGCGCCACATGTTTCTGATCCGCCGGCTTCTGCAAACGCTTGCGGCGCAGGAAATCGCGCGCCAGTTTCTCTTCGCTGATATCTTCGTAAACCGCCGAGACCGCCTTCTCGATCACTTCACCATGAACACCCTTCGCTTTCAAGTCTGTGACCACGCGCAGGCGTCCGAACTTTTCGTTGTCACGACGGAAGGAAGAATAGGCCGCTGCGTACTTGGCGTCGTTGAGGTATCCCTGATCTTTCAGGCGAACGGTGATCAATTCGACCAGCGTCTGCCCAAACTCCGTATCGGCCTCAACCTTGTTTCGCAGCAAACGCTTCAGTTCCGCCACCGACCGCATGCGGCGGGCGAGCGCACCGACGGCGTACTCGTAAAGCTCTTCTTCGGTAAAAACTTTCCTAGGTCGGCCGAACGCCATAGCTACACGATAGCGCGAGACCGCGCCCGGTGGTTAGTGGTGTTCCGTGGAGGCCGGAGTCGCGGAACCGGGGGTCGTAGGAGCGCTGCTGGCTGGCGGCGCACTGTTGGCCAGCGGAGTCACCAGCGCAGTTCTTGCCGAAGCCGGCAGCTTATCGGCGTTCGCGAGCAGAATCGCCATTTGCCACATCTGGGTCTCAGAGAGGGACCTGTTGAAGCCCGGCATGCCGGTCAGACGAATACCGTTCGCAATCTTCCAATAGCTCTCGCCGGGTTCGTCGTCGGTCACGCCCTTCCCGACCAGCAGTTGTGGCGGTTGCGGGTACATCCCGCTCGCAATCGCCGTCTTGGGCGACAACGGCACGCCGTGGCAAACCGCGCAATGTTCCTTATACAGTTGCACTCCCGCCAGGTAGTTCGCCTCGCTGGTCTCGATCGGAACGCTCTTCGGCATCTCTTTGGCGATCCGCACGTGGAGAGCTTTGCGCACCAGAAACTTCTCAAAGGGCATGTCGCCGTCGCTGGCGGCCACCGGAGCACTCCCGCCTGTGAAGTACACATAAGCCCCAACCGGGACCAGTGCAAGCGCGAACAACAACCCGACAATGAATCTCAAGGGTGCATCCCTGCCTTTCTGGAGACGATTACTCTAACATCTCACTCATTATGTTGTGCAACGAAACAAACAGTAGCAATCGGGCGTCGCCGCACTCCGCGAGGTACTGGATCTGGCCCGCGTCAGCTTCGTTCTGGCCCGAAGCGCTGAGCCTGGCGCAAAGAGCCATCAATCTATAAATCTGCATCCAATGTGGGAGACCGCGACGGAGCGCTCAGACCAGGAGTAAGCTTTTACAAATCCTTGACAGACCCTCCGCACTGAAGGCCGTTATGCTTTTCATGAGGCATCCGGCTCGAGTGGGAGGGTACCTGGCCGTTGCGATTGAGGACGCAGGAACAACCCATGCAAATAGTCAGCGCCGCGAGCGCATATCCCCAGCACTATTACCCCCAAGAGCAGCTGCTCGAAGCTCTCCAGGAATACTGGGGCGACCAGATCACAAATCCCCACGTGCTGCGGCGCCTGCATCGTCACGTAGGCGTGGACGGACGCTATCTCTCGCTCCCCAAGGAAGAGTACCCAAAGATGAAAACCTGGGGGGAATTCAACGACCAGTGGATCCGCACGGCGCAAGAACTGGGAGAAAAAGCGGTTTCAAGTGCCCTGAACGAAGCGGGCCTGAATCCCCGCAATCTCCACGCGTTTTTCTTCACGTCGGTCACCGGCATTTCCAGCCCGTCGATTGACGCGCTGCTGATCAATCGTCTCGGAATGTGCCGGAACGTTCGCCGGGTCCCGATCTTCGGCCTCGGGTGCGTGGCCGGCGCGGCGGGCATTTCGCGGGCCGCCGATTACGTGCGCGCCTATCCTGGGCAGGTCGCCGTCGTTCTCTCCGTCGAACTCTGCTCGCTCACGCTGCAGCGCCAGGATATCTCCATGGCGAACCTGATTTCGTCAGGGCTGTTCGGCGACGGCTCGGCTGCGGTGATCGTGGCGGGCTCGGATTGCGGTCTCTCGGGCCCGGCGATTCTTGCAACCCGCTCGGTGTTCTATCCGCAGACCGAGGAGATGATGGGTTGGAACGTTTCTGAAAAAGGCTTTCGCATTGTGCTTTCCAAGGAAATCCCCAATCTTGTGCGAGAAAATCTTGCGCGCGATGTGGACGATTTTCTCGCCGAGCGCGGGCTCACGCGCCCGGACATCGGCAGCTGGGTGCTGCACACCGGCGGACCCAAAATCCTCGAAGCGACTGCCGATGCGCTGGGTCTGAAAAATGGCGAACTGGATGTGTCGTGGGAATGCCTGCGCAGGACCGGTAATTTGTCCTCCGCGTCGGTGCTGATCGTGCTCGAAGAAGTCATGAAGAATCGCCGCCCCGCGCCGGGCACGCTCGGTCTGCTCGCGGCGATGGGCCCGGGATTCTGCTCGGAGTTTGTGCTGCTGAAGTGGTAAGCGTTTTTGAGAAGGGCTCGGCTCAGACTTTGTGCCCTGAGCAAAGCCGAAGGGTGCGCCTCACAGGCTGCGGGAGCCTTCAAGATTCGTATCAGGGCATCGCTTTAGCGATGCCGCAAACACTGTTTTCGCCTGCCCCTTTAGGGGCTGCAGTTGCAATACGGAAACTGGTTTATGTCCACACCTCCTCTCAACTCGGTAGACGTATTCGTAGCCGGTGGCGGCCCCTCGGGTCTGGCTACGGCGATCGCCGCGCGCCGTCACGGGTTGAGCGTCTTGGTCGCCGACGGAGCCGTGCCGCCCATCGACAAGGCCTGCGGCGAGGGACTGATGCCCGACGGAGTCGACGCACTCCACAAACTCGGCATCACCATTCCCCAAGGCGAAGCTCAGCCCTTTCGTGGTATTCGTTTCGTCAGCGGGAACAACCAAGCCGAAGCCGAGTTTCCTCGCGGAACAGCCTACGGAATCCGGCGCACGACCCTGCATCGCATCATGGTTGAGCACGCGGAAGCGAGCGGCGTTTCGCTGCGGTGGCAAGCGGCGGTCACGGGCCTGCACCCCGAAGGCGCGCTGGTGGCGGGAGACCCGGTGCGCGCGCGCTGGGTGGTAGGCGCGGATGGCGCTCACTCACGCATGCGTCACTGGGCGAGTCTCGACGCCCATCAGCGCAAGCATGTGCGTTTCGCATTCCGACGTCACTACTACGTCGCGCCCTGGACCGATTTCATGGAACTGCACTGGGGCGAGCGCTGTCAGCTTTACGTGACCGCGGTTGGCCCCGCGGAAATTTGTGTGGCGATGATTTCAGATAGCCCCAAGCTGCGGCTGGAGGATGCGCTCGGCGGGTTCCCGGAACTCTCCGAACGCCTGAGCGACGCGAAGCACGCCTCCTCCGAACGCGGCGCGATCACGGTCAGTCGCAGGTTGCGGCGCGTGTATCGCGAACGTGTCGTCATGGTGGGCGACGCTTCCGGCGGAGTTGATGCCATCACCGGCGAAGGCCTGTTCGTGTCGCCCCATCCGCCAAGACTACTTGGATGATTTGGTCTGGCAGGAAGTGTTAAGATTGCTGCGCACGCCGCAACTGATCCAAGCGGAACTGGAGCGACGACGGACCGAAAGTCTGAACAGCAGTGCGGTGCAACAGCGCCAGGAGCAGGTGAGCCGGGAGTTGACACGTCTGGGCCAGCAGATGGATAAGCTGCTG
>JAIQEY010000118.1 GCA_020073565.1 Terriglobia bacterium | reverse complement strand
CGTATTGCAGGATCAGTCGTCCGTTGAGGATCTCCCAAGTCTCGATCTTGACGGGAACAGTCTTCCCCCGGCTGGCACCGTACGCGCAAAAGCCGCCGAATTGCGGCTCGTACTTCGCTGGCTCTTTGTCAAACGCAGCTTTGTGTTCCGGTGACGCAAAGTAATAGTTCGCCCCGCGATATTGAGACTGGAATTGCGCGTCGCCTTTCACCGGCCGATGGTCGGTGAAGAAGGCCACCGGATCATATCCCTGGATAGCGACTCCATTGTCCAGATTGAGAAGTTCCTTGCCAGATGCCACCGTTGACAGCGCAGCGAGCGCCAGAAAGGCGAAAAGCATTTTCTTCATCACAGATTCCCCCAGGTACCGTGCTAAGTTCCGCATGCACCTTGAGAGTCGCGAGGCGCGCGGAAGTGACAGGAAAATCGGTGGCGGTGACCTTTATTGGAGACAGGGGCAGGGGGATTGAACTTTGTCACTTTCCGCATGCTCGCGCATCGTACGAGCAGTGTCATGAACGGCACGGGTTGGAAGAACGATAGATTCACAAAACAGCCGTCGCAGGAGGCTGCATCCGTGAGGCGTTCCGGGAGCAACATCACCGCTGGAGCTTGCTTCGAAGCCCGCGCCTCTTCTTCGCCAGCGCTTTGGCCCGCCGAAAGCCACGGAACCGAAGCCGTGCGGGCTCCTGACATTCGCCAGGGTCCGTACCACCTCCGGCTGGCGTCTGCAGAGGCAGACCGTATAGCAGCATTCCGCTTGCGATTTCTGGTCTTCAACCTGGAGTTGAACGAAGGGTTGGAGTGCGCCTACGTGACGGGCCAGGACAGCGATGAGTTCGACGGTATCTGTGACCACCTGATTGTGGAGCACGTGGGTACGGGCAAGATTGTTGGAACCTATCGGTTGCAGACGGGCGCCATCGCTTCAGCAAATGCAGGCTTTTATAGCGAGCGTGAATTTGATTTTTCGCCTTACAGGCAACTGGGCAACTCCGCGATTGAATTGGGACGTGCCTGTGTGCACCGCGATCATCGCTCGTCCGAAGTCCTCTACCTACTGTGGCGTGGAATCGCCCAATACGCTATCCACCATGGTGGTCGGTATCTGATCGGTTGTTCTTCACTAACCTCGCAAGACCCGGCGCATGGTACGGCGGTCTATGAGGCCATGAGGGAGCAATTGGTGGAGCCCCACTTGCGAACCACGCCGCAGCCCGCCTTCGCGATGCCCTTGATGTCAGCGGACAACGCGAGTGACAAGATCCCGAAATTGTTGCGTGCGTACTTGGCGGTGGGAGCAAAGATCTGTGGCCCACCGGCCATCGATCGGGAGTTCAGGACGATTGACTTCCTCACGCTTTTGGACCTCGAAGCTTTGCATCGACGCGTGTATGCGCGCTTTATGAGAATTTGATCCAGGGGACTAGCCGCAAAGGCATTTCACTCGGTGTCGGAAATTTGTATCAGACTCGCTAAGCTGTCGGATCGGGACCAACTGGTGTGCATGCGCGAGGCACTGTGGCCGAAGACTCCTGCTGGGGAGCATGCCCGAGAGCTAACAGATATTCTCGAAGGCAAGCCTGTCACGACTCTGCCACTCATCATTTTGGTGGCCGAGGCGAGCGATCAGGGATTAGCTGGGTTTCTGGAAGTCGATTTGCGTTCCCATGCAGACGGCTGCAATCCATCCCGCCCGGTTGGCTATGTCGAGGGTTGGTACGTTGCTGAGAATCATCGACACAGGGGTATAGGGAGGAGACTCTTGGCCGCGGCAGAAGACTGGGCACGCAGCCAAGGGTGCGTTGAGATGGCATCGGACACCTGGGTTGACAATGATGTGTCCCAATGCGTGCATGAGGCGCTTGGATACGAGGTGGTAGATCGCTGTGTGCATTACCGCAAGACGTTGTGATATTGACCCAGAGACCCGGCCACCAACGAGCGCAGATGGGAGTGTGGCGCCGGTAGCGGCGACGATCCGGTTAATTCACGATCTGCGTTCCCTGTGCGGACACGAGGCGCCACTGGCTCTGCTCTTTGACGAACACATGCGTGTAGCGACTGCTGGCAGTGAAAACTGCTTCACCGAATCGTCCGCTCATTTGAGTGCGGCCAGTAATCACAGCCGTAGTGCCATAGAGGCGAACCTGAGACTCCACAGGCTGAATGGCCTCGAATTTGAGCTGACCTGACCCCAATACAGCAAGCAGGTCCGGCTTCTTGACCTCTGATCCAGTCATGACATCGATCAGCAGGAAGTCGTCCCCAAGAATTCGATCCAATGCCCCTACATCGCCACCGATGAGTGATCTGAAGAACTGCTGCTCTGCAGCCAGCGGGTCTAATTGATCGTGCATACGTCCTCCTCTGCCCTCACTAACCTTTAACCTCGCGAGCTTCTTCATTGCGCGAACGCAGAGCCTTTCGATGCTGCTCGCAATCCGTCCGGCATATGTCGCAACGCGCTCGGATCGACCTTCAATAGTTGCGTCGAGCCTGTCTCTAGGAGTTCTCCCTGGATCTGAATTGGTTCCGCGATGAACTCGCGTAGCGCGTCGCGTCCCAGGGCGCGTCCGTCGAGGCCAACCAGCAAGAATTGTTCATGCCCGTCGGTCGTAACAAAGATCGGCGGAATTCCCCCGCTCAGACAACGGGCCGCGCAGTCACGGTGAACCTTTCCTTGGCCGGGATTCATCACGCCCAGGTAGCACTTGCTGTCTACGATTTCGCCGGTGAGCGTCACTGTTCCCAGATCACGAGTCGTCGCTTGCACTGCGGGCGCGTTATCGATCACAGCCACGGAGCCGGGTGTTATTTCCACCATAGTTCCGCCCTCACGATAGATCAGCTGGCCTTGTAGACGGACCTGCTTGCCATCGAAAGTGGCCACGAGGTCGTCTGCTCCATGTTTTCCGGGCGCGACCAGCAGATAGCGCGAATATTTGTCTTGTTGCCCGATTTCTCCCGGACGCGCAACTAACAGCGTTGGGAAAGGTTGCGTCACGACAACCCCCTCAAAACTGCGCAGCTTCCCGTATTCGAACACGGAACTAGCAAAGGGCATTTGTCCAACAACCAAGACCAGAGCCGCAGTCACCGCAAACAGGCCGAGCACAATAGTGACCTTTCGCACGAAACGGGCCAGTGCAGTGGGCGCTTTCGACAGGTAACCTACGTAGAAATCGTTCATCGCGGTTGCGCCTCGCTGGACTTGACTTGGGCAGACTCAATTTGGGCAGGCTCTACTCGGGTTCCAGGTGGGTTAGGACGCGGATGCACGAAGACAGATCCTTCGACAACCTTGATACGGAAGGTCGGGATCTTTTCCTTGAACGGCGGCGGAGCCGCCCCAGACTCTGGCTGATACTGGTAGCCATGCCATGGGCAGGTAACACAGCCATCGATGATGCGCCCTTCTCCCAGCGGTCCGTTCTGATGTTGGCAAGCATTTGAGATGGCAGAGACCTTGCCATCGTAGCGAAAAACCGCAACACGCTCCCCGGAAAGAGACACGATGGTCGCGCATTTTTCGGCGATACGATCCACTTTGCAGACTTCCACGAAACCTTCGTCGACCGCTTGAAGTCTCGCGCGATCGATTTGCTTTTCACGAAACGCCGCCGCGAGATGAAGCGAGAGTACCGTGGCCACAGCCACGACGAGACCAGAGGCCAGCAATGGACTCGTCTCCGACTGCAGCGCCCCCAGAGTCACGTGCGCAACAAGCAACGCATAGGCCGCATACACCAGCATGTGCAGCCGCTTCCACATGGGTGCGGACAGATTCCGCAGCCAGAAATCGTGGCTGGTAGCAGCCATTAGAAACAGGATGACCAATGCGAAGAAACCAAGGGCTTGAAAGGGAAAGTCCCCGACGTTCCCGTACCGCGGATTACTGATGAACAGACTGACGAGAGGATTCACATTCCCCAAAGCGTGAAACTGGAATAGGGCAAACCCTCCATGTGCCAAGCCCAACAGAAACGTCGTGACGCCTAGATGTCGGCGGTTATAGAGCAGCGGAAGAAAACGACGATCCAATCGACTCAGAGGGCCGATGCACAGCACCACGTTCAGCAGCAAGAATGCAGCGGTTCCAAGCGCGCGGATCAGTAGCGTCTCTGCCGTCGCGCTCGGGTTACGCCAGGTGCCCACACCCACAAACACTCCGAGGTACACCGCCAGCAACGACAGAAGTGTGACGTCATACACCTTCTTCTGGCGGTTCCAACCGATTGCGCCATATTGAACGCTCATGGCAACTTCTCCACTCTGGCAATGTCAAACACAGTCTGATGAGCTGGGCTGAACAAGACCAAATGGCCGGCGGGTTTCTCATTCAACGGAAGAAGAAAGGCCTTACCCGTGGTAAAAGCGCCCACTAGTCGCGCCTCTCCTGGCAGAATGTTTCCCTGCGGTACGCTAGTAGCCCAATAAAGCAGCAAGTCCGGCTCATTCAACTCTTCCGCCGGCAGCAGAACGACATACGTGTCAAGCGGACGGTCTGGCTTGCGATAGAACCTTGACTGAATCGAATGCTTCTGCCACAGAGTGCTCGACTCTCTCACCATGTTCCCGGTATCCGGCACATCGGTACCATGAGCACTTGGGCCGAGACGGGGGCGCCGCGCTCCGAGCCCGATCAACAGAATCGCGGGTAACACTAGCGTAAGAGCAACGAATGTGCGGCGATGAACGGCTCTGAGTGGCTGAATCATGGCTTGCTCGACAACCGGTGCGGGTTCTTTTCTACAGGAGGCTCGGCCATCCCTCGCCTCCAGCGGTGAAGGAACATTGGCCAGAACGCGGCTACGCCAGGCAGAATCAGCAGTCGAAAGCCAATGCCTGATCCCTGAGCCTCGGAATCCAAACGCTGAACTCCTAACCAGACGAATGGCAGCGCAAACACCAATCCAAGACTGGCGTATAACGCCAGGGCGTAAACAATCGCTTTGGCGAAGGTCTCAAGCATCTTTACCGTAGACCGGGATCACAGATCCGTTGACGTCCTTGCCAGCTTCGCCGGCGAGCCAGACCACCAACTCCGCAACCGAGTCCGGCTGCACCCACTTGCTGACATCCGCATTC
>JAIQEY010000014.1 GCA_020073565.1 Terriglobia bacterium | reverse complement strand
AGCGGCCGGGCTTGAGCTGCGAGAAAGGTGTAGGGAAGGCCGTGACGTCCGCGTCGAGCTCGACCGTGGCGCCGGGGTCGAGGTGAGCCACCTCCTGAGCGGCGATGGCAGTCGCGTGGGTATCGATCTGGTCCATGTTGACCGCCGCGACGGGCCTCTTGTCGGCGGGTCCGAGCGGCTTGGCGAAGACCAGCAGCCGGCCGGAGACCGACGACGCCGAGGCTTGGCCCAAGCTCACATGAAACACCACCTGCGCGGGCAGTGCCGTCGTGGCAAAGACGGTCGCCGCGACGGCCAGCAGGCTGAGCGCGCGCCGCCAAGGATGAGCGCCAGTCGAACGGACGGCGAGCTTCATCATCTTCCTCCAGAGTCTCCGGGCGCGGGTCTATCGCCTGGCGCGCGCCCTACAAGTGAAACATCAGTAATAGGAAACATCAAGTAATTTAGGATAGCTTGGCTCGCCGCATCCCTCAGCACAGGGGAAGGCGTACCCCGGCGTCACCAAAGTATGAGATGTCGGGATAGAAATTTCAATCGTGTGGCTGCTTCGGTTCCGCTACAAAAAACGCGGACGTATCGTGGAACCGCCCGACTACGGGATCCACCAGGGTCTGATCAAGCTCTTCGGGTACCAAGTGGCCGGATCGAGCAGCCAGAAGCTGCCCAACTGGCGATGGGCCGAGCAAGATCTAATCTCGGATCTCCAACTGCTGGACCGGACTTTTCCTGGGGGCCGTCCCACCAAAATCGGGCAAGCACCAGAAATGGGACAAGCTGTTCATCAGAGTCAAACCGCCGGATAAGAGCCAGAAATAGGCCATCCATCCTCCACGCATGCCCACCGAAAGCTCACATTACACCGCTTCCGAAGTCCATCTGCCGGCTTTCGAAGACGTGCACTCCATCCAGTTCACTCTTCGCCAGGTCACCGAACTCATCCTGCGCCACAAGATCGATCTCAAGGAAGCTGGCCTCATTCTCTACGCGCTGCAGATCGCGTCGTCCAATCTCAAACGTCTGGAACTCGACGAGCCCGAACCCGAAGACGTCGTCACCGATGCGCAAATCGAACACCCCGTCGAAACTCCCGAGCAAGCCGAGGCCTTTAAGGAACTCCAAGCCGACGGAATCGACAGGATCTACGGATGCGCTTCCGACAAGTTTAGGACACTACCGCGGTTGCAGGTTCCGCTGAGCGCAGCTAAATTAAGTGCGAGAGTTGGAGCTAAACAATGAAAACGCCCGACCCGGTGGAATCTGCTGCAATCATCGACGCGAGGATCAGGGAACTTGGGGACTGGCGCGGGAAGACGCTCGCGAAAGTGCGCGCAATCATACACCAGGCAGACCCTGAGATCGTCGAAGAGTGGAAGTGGGTCAAGGCGACATCGCCGGGGACTCCCGTCTTTTCCCACGGCGGCATCGTCTGCACGGGAGAGACGTACAAGAACGTCGTCAAGATGACATTTGCCAAGGGAGCTGCGTTGAAGGACCCTACAGGTCTATTCAACTCCAGCCTCGACGGGAATGTCAGGCGCGCCATCGACATCCACGAAGGCGACAAAGTCGATGAGGCGGCCTTGAAGGATCTCATCCGCGCTGCCGTGGCGCTCAATCTCAAGGGCAAGAAGAAGCCGAAGCCCAAGCCGAAGCCCCGGCGACCGAGCAGAAAGCAACATCCCCACTCTAAATTTCGCAAAGAACGCGAAATTTAGAATGGGGCACCCTTTATAACCGTGTCGGCGTTGTCAAGAGACACTTCCAGCGATCGCGTGGCGAGGCTGCTGCGTTCGAGCAGGATCGCCTCAGGTTCGGCACCCGACATGCTCGGCGTATGAGGCAGATGCCCGGACCGAAACGCGCCAAGACCGCCTACTGGATCTTCACGATCCTTGGTGAAGGCGGCATGGGGGCGCGCGATGCGCCCCCGCGAGCCAGGAAAAGCGACGACTTCGGCCTAACCGATCCAAACAACAGCAACAGCACGAAGTTGAAAGCTTTCTTTTTCGCCGAGCTCAGGCAAGGTCGTAGCGATCAAGGTTCATTACCTTGTTCCACGCAGCCGCAAAGTCCTTCACAAACGCCTCCTTCGAGTCGTCACACGCATAGACTTCTGCGATTGCTCGGAGCTGGGAGTTCGAACCGAAGAGGAGATCGACGCGCGTGCCGGTCCACTTGATTTTGTCCGTCGCCCGATCGCGCCCCTCATACACGCCTTCGGATGTAGAGGAGGCCTGCCACTTCGTATTCATGTCGAGCAGGTTGACGAAGAAATCATTCGTCAGCGTCTCGGGCCGGTTGGTGAAGACGCCGTGTTTGGCCTGCCCGAAGTTGGCATTCAGGGCGCGCATGCCACCGACGAGAACCGTCATCTCGGGGGCAGTCAGTGTCAGCAACTGCGCCCGATCCACCAGCAACTCCTCAGCCGAGCCTTGGTGTCCCTTTCGGAGGTAGTTGCGGAACCCGTCAGCGATCGGCTCCATTACGGCGAAAGAGTGCACGTCGGTCTGCTTCTGCGAAGCATCCGTACGCCCCGGCGAGAAGGGAATCTTCACTTTGTGCCCGGCCCTTTTCGCGGCTTCCTCGACGGCCGCGCAGCCGCCCAGAACGATCAGGTCGGCGAGCGAGACCTTCTTCGCTTTGTTGCCGTTGGACTGCGCACTGTTGAACTCCTTTTGGATCGCCTCCAGCTTCTTGAGCGCCTTCGCCAGTGCGGCCGGCTGGTTCACTTCCCAATCCTTTTGCGGCGCGAGACGAATGCGCGCCCCGTTCGCCCCACCCCGCTTGTCGGAGCCACGGAACGACACCGCAGACGCCCAGGCAGTGGTGACCAGTTGGGAGATCGACAGTCCGGACGCGAGGATCTTGGCCTTGAGAGCAGCAATGTCCTTCTCCCCGATCAATTTATGATCCACGGCGGGAACAGGGTCTTGCCACAGCTGAGGCTCCTTCGGAACGAGCGGGCCAAGGTACCGCGAGATCGGCCCCATGTCGCGGTGCGTCAGCTTGAACCACGCCCGCGCAAACGCGTCTGCGAACTGATCTGGATGCTCGTAGAAGCGCCGTGAAATCTTTTCGTAAGCAGGGTCGAGCCGCAAGGAGAGGTCAGTGGTCAGCATGGAGGGCGCGAGACGCTTTGACGGATCGTGTGCATCCGGCACCGTACCGGCACCAGCGCCATTCTTCGGTCTCCACTGATTCGCACCGGCCGGGCTCTTGGTCAGTTCCCATTCGTAGTTGAACAAGTTCGCAAAGAAGTTGTTGCTCCACTTCGTGGGCGTCGTGGTCCAAATGACTTCCAGGCCGCTGCCGATCGCGTCATCCCCTTTGCCGGTGCCAAATGTGCTCGTCCAGCCGAGGCCCTGCTCCTCGATGCCGGCGGCTTCGGGTACGGGGCCGACATACTGGTTCGGATCGGCAGCGCCATGCGTCTTGCCGAAGGTGTGACCGCCGGCAATGAGCGCAACCGTCTCCTCGTCATTCATCGCCATGCGGGCGAAAGTCTCTCGGATATCCCGTGCCGCGGCAACCGGATCGGGCTTTCCATTCGGCCCTTCCGGATTCACGTAGATCAGACCCATTTGCACGGCAGCGAGTGGATTCTGAAGATCACGGTCGCCGCTGTAGCGCTCGTCCGCCAGCCACTTGCCCTCAGGCCCCCAGAAAATGTCCTCTTCGGGCTCCCAGACGTCCTCGCGCCCGCCGCCAAAACCGAACGTCTTGAAGCCCATCGACTCGAGGGCGACGTTGCCGGCGAGAATCATGAGGTCGGCCCAGGAGATTTTCCGCCCATACTTCTGCTTGATCGGCCACAGCAGCCGGCGCGCCTTGTCGAGGTTCACGTTGTCCGGCCAGCTATTGAGTGGCGCGAAGCGCTGCTGACCGGCTCCGGCCCCGCCGCGGCCGTCGCCGATGCGGTACGTACCCGCGCTGTGCCACGCCATACGAATGAACAGCGGCCCATAGTGGCCAAAGTCGGCCGGCCACCAATCCTGCGAGTCCGTCATCAGGGCATGCAGGTCCTTGATTACGGCGTCCAGGTCGAGGCTCTTGAATTCTTCCGCGTAGTTGAACCCCTTGTCCATAGGATCGGACAGGGGGGAGTGCTGATGCAGGATCTTCAGGTTCAGCTGATTCGGCCACCAGTCCGCATTCGTCGCGGCCCCAGCTGCGGTGTGTGTGAACGGGCACTTTGCTTCGGTTGACATGATTGCTCCTTCCTTTAAGAGAACTGTGACGAACTACGAACCCATCCTGACTTTCCCATTCGCGCGATCGCTGCTTTTATCAAGATTCTTGCTTTCGAAAATATGGGATACGATCCCCATTGGGTACAGAATGTATTGCTTAGGTTTTTGCACGGCAGCGGCGACAGAGGCCAAAGACCTCGATCAACGGCTGCGTCAGATCAAAGCCGTCCGGCAGTTGCCGGGATAGCCGTTTGAAATCGATGAACTCCCCTTCGATGTCCTGCACCGATTTGCAGCGGGAGCAGACCAGGTGGTGATGAGGTTTGAGATTACCGTCCACGCGCAACGTGGGCGCATGAGGAGTGACCTCTCGCAGCAACCCGCACTCGATGAAAAGCCGCAGATTGTTGTAGACCGTGGCGAGAGAAATGGATGGAATGCGACGTCGGACCGCGGCGTAAATGCTTTCTGGGGAATGGTGTCCGTGGGAAGCGATTACGGCCTCATAGACCACCTGACGCTGGTGCGTGACCGCCAAACCGTGCTTCGCGGCCAGCTCACGGAATTGTTCATGGGTGAGGCGCATGATTATCGAATAAGAATCAGTATAAAACGACCGAGAACAGTGTCAACCGAAATCTTTCCTTTGACCTCGAAGAGGGCGGGCGGTCGCAAGAACCAGGCTGTGGCTCAGCTACCACGACCCGCTTCTGGATGGATTGTCTCAGCGGAGGGGTTCACCCCACGAGAGTGTGCCGAATGTGTGCGTTTTTCAGCGTAGTCAGGATGATCCGGCGACCTTGCGCTTTGCTCCGATAGAAAGCGCACGGAGCTCACCAGATCACAAGGCTCGCCGGCAACGTTCTGGACAGCTTCAACGATTTCAGGCGGACGCTGCCAGAGGACCCTAGCCCGATCCGACAACGAACTTTGCGATTAAACCCGCACTCGTCAGGATAGCGGACGCAATGTCCTTGACAGTTTCTGCGGCATCTTTCAGACCCTTCGCTGAACGCTAACATGCTCTTCTTGCGCTCTCCCGATGGCTTGGAAGCGTGGGCAACCGCCTTTTCAACCGCACTCGCGATTTCCTTTGCCTCGTCGGGGTGGCTGGCCTTAATGGAATCGAGTTCGGTTTTGAGCGACTCAACCATGGCTTCCAGCTTCGATTTCTGGCTAGCATCCAAGCCTGGCGAAGCACCGATAGTCTGCGTGACATTGGTGATGACCCCACTGCATGACCAAGTGTGCTCGCTAAACTCATTGTAATTACCCTAAAGCTTGGCCGGCGGAACTCTTAATTCGCTTGCAGTGCCGTATTGACGGCCGCAAGCAGGGCTGTGTCACTGAATGGCTTGAGCAGAAACCCGGCTGCCCCCTGTTCGAGCACTCGAGCACGAATCGCCTCATCTCTTTGAGCGGTGATGAATACGATCGGGATCTCTCGTCTGCGACGCTTTAACTCCTGGTGAAGCTCCGGTCCACTCATTCCTGGCATCGCGATGTCGAGGATCAGACACCTGGTCTCATCGACACAATCGGACGAGAGAGACTCTTCCGCTGACGAAAAAGCTCGGGCCGCAAAGCCGAACTCCCTGAGTAAATCGGGCAGCGACTCGCGCACCGACTCATCGTCATCAACTACGGATAGAAGCGGACGTTCGGTGGCGCTCGTTCCCTGATGGAACTCCATGACAAAACAATGCGCCACTCTATAGGGGGCGTCCATTGTACTTTGGTATTGCTTTTGGCCCGATTATGAGCGCCGGACCCAGATCATGCCGCGTCCGTTGCCGGATCGGTCCGATTGACACGAGTTTCGGCGTCCGCCAAACGCTCGAGTCTACAAGGGATAGCAAACGCAAATGTAGCTCCGGGTCCATCATTGGGTGTCGCCCAGAGGCGTCCATGATGAGCCTTGATAATGAGCGGCTGATAGACAGCCCGATTCCCATACCATCGTTTTTCGTTGTATAGAAAGCTTCGAAGAGCTTGTCCGTGGCTTGAGGTGTGAAACCGACTCCCGCGTCCTTCACGCTAAGGCGCACCCGATCCCCCTCATCCCGTTCGGTTCTGATGAGCAATTCTCTCGGGCGATGGTCAATTGCGCTCATCGCGTCCGAAGCATTTCGTAGCAGGTTCAGAATGACCTGCTGAAGCTGGATGCGGTCGCCGACGACGGTCGGCAGGTCGTCTGCAAGCTCATGTCGCAGAATCACTCGGTTTCGCTGTAGCTGACTCAGCGACAACGACGTGACCTCTCGGGCGGCTTCATTCAGGTCCATCAATTCGGGTTGGGGATCGTTCTTGCTATAGAGCGTGCGTAGTCGCGTAATCACGTCGGAGGCCCGGTTGCCATCGCGAATCGTGCGCCGGGCGGTCTCGCGGGCGCCATCAACATCTGGGGGATCGGCGGAGAGCATCCGCAGACAGGTGCTGGCATTGGTGATGATCCCCGAAAGAGGCTGGTTGACTTCGTGCGCGATCGACGCGGTAAGCACGCCGAGGCTCGTGACTCTTGCAACCTTCGCAAGTTCCGATCTGGCCTTGGCGAGAGCTTCTTCCGACATTCGCCGGTGCGTCACGTCCTGCACCGCGCCGATGTACTCCAATCGCCCCTGGTTGTCTCGAACCCCATGAGCGGTCAAGTGCAGGAACTTGATGGAGTGGTCGGGCATCAACAGCCTGTGCCCATACTCGAAGTCGCTGACGGCGGCTCGTGCTCGGTCGATCATGTCATTCAACATGGGTATGTCGTCCGGATGGACGCGAGTACCGATCAGTTCGAGCGTTACGGGCACACTCTGATCAAACTCGAAAATGCGATAGTGCTGTTCGGACCATGTGATTTCGTCGGTCGCCACCTTCCAAGAAAAGCTGCCCGTTAAGCTGAGGCGTTGACCCTCTACGAGAAATGCCTCGCTGCGCCGCAACTCCTCCTCCGAACGCAGATCCTTGGCCGCTTCAGCCTGTTTGCGCGCCGTGATGTCCTGGAAAGTCACCAGAACCCTGCGCTGGGAATGGCCCGGGAAAGACAAAGGATGGGCATCAAGAATTAGCGTTCGCTGACCCTTTACCATAAGACGTGATCCACCTCAACGGGCTCGAACGCACGACTGCCGGCAAGCATCTTTCTGAGCTGCGTACGCAACGGGGCAAGGTCAAAGGCGCCATTCCCGAGTTCGCAGAGTGTTACTCCTTGCGTCTCATCGCGAGAGACCCCGAACATCGTATAGAAGGCGCGATTGCCCGACTGAATCCGCTGGTCAGCGCTCAGCACGACGAGAGGATCGGCAACGGTGTTGAGGATCGCCTTGGTGCATTCGCGTTCGTAGATGGCCTGATCGATGCTTGAGCGGAAAGCAGTCACATTCGTGAACGTCAGCACGGTGCCGGTGACCTGGCGATCGCCTTGTGTGTAGGGGGATAACCGAACAACGAACCACTTGTCCACCTCGCGAAAATCGACCCGGGATTCCACTTCGCCGGTGATGACCTGGCTGCATTGCCGTTCCAGGCGGGGCAAGCCAGCGAGCACCGAGATATCGCGGGACGGCCGACCAATGTCCGATGGCGAAAGTCCGAGCACATCCGCGGCCGCCTTATTGAAGCAAGCGATCATAAAGTCGCGTCGCACTACGACAATGGGAACTTCAACAGTATCAAGAATGTTGATCAGATCGGTCGTAGCCGTGTTTGCGGCCGCGTCGTTGCCATTGACCCCTTGGAAACTGGTCCAGCCGCCATTGAGCGTAACGCGCTGTGTCGTCATCGGGCGGCCCCTGTGGCGGTGTACAGATTGCGGCTCCGTTGCAGGACGGGATCAGTAATTGCCGGGAGAACCTGACGCAATGCCAGCAGCAACGCTTGGGCGCGCGGCATGCTGAAGGGCGGCCGATAATCGGAGAGCAACCGAGTTTCAAGCACGCGGGCTTCGTCCGCGCCGACCGTCTCCCGGAGCGCATCGGCTACGGCGCACTCTAGCCGATCTGAATCAGGTGAGAGTGATTCGTCCCGAGCCTGGGCGCTGGGCTTGCGTGGCCGCCTCCATTGAGCCTGAGCCCCGATGCATCCAGATTGAGCTCCGCTCTACTAATGATCATCGCAGTCGCTCTCGTCTGCCTCGGGCCCGGAGCGTTCTCTCTCGATGCGAGAAATTACGGGCGGCGCGAGATCATCATTCCGCACCGACCAAAGGGCTCCTCGCAGGAATGAACATCGCTGCGGTCTTCTACCGCAAAGGTGTTACCTATCCACAAGCCTTCCGAGGTAGCAAAAAAATACTGCATCTCGTGATGCACGCTACGGTGTCATCCGCGACAGTAGGTCTCACATCGAAAGCTCATTGGGGTGGGAAAGCACAGGTCGACCATGAAAGCTACGGAACTCCCAGGTGCACCAGTCAGCCCTTGCGTGCGGATTTTCATCGAGTCGCTGATCAATGAACTCACGGGAACAAGGGGTAACCAGACATTCACCTTGTTAGGGTTGGAAGACGAAGTTGCGCTGGGAGGCATATCAGGTGGTGCGGCGGAAGATGATCCCTAAGCCCACGATTTCGTCGTTACTCATTGCGCACTTAATACTCGGAGCTACAGCTGGCAGGAATGAAACGAAGACCACACACCATTCAACGGTGGACACAAAACAAAAAAATCGAAATAAGGAGAACACTATGACCCAAGCCATTGCTACACCACAAAGCAAACAGCAGGCATCTGACAAGACCGCGATTCGCCCATTTCGCTTCGAGGCTCCAGAAGCGGATCTGATCGAATTGCGCAGGCGCATCAAGGCGACGCGATTCCCGGAGAAGGAACCCGTCGCCGATCCGTCGCAAGGCGTGCAACTCGCCTTCATTCAAGCGCTCGCGCGGTATTGGGCGACCGATTACAACTGGCGGAAGTGCGAGGCGCAACTGAACTCTCATCCCCAATTCATCACCGAGATCGACGGGTTGGATATCCACTTCATTCACGTCCGGTCGAGACATGAAGATGCCATGCCGCTCATCGTCACCCACGGCTGGCCTGGCTCGCCCATCGAGCAGCTGAAGATCATCGACCCGCTGACCAACCCCACGGCTCACGGCGCCAGCGCGTCGGACGCCTTCCACGTGGTGATCCCGTCGATGGCCGGTTACGGGTTTTCAGGCAAGCCCACTACGCCGGGTTGGGACCCCGCTCGCATGGCGCGGGCCTGGGTGGAGCTGATGAAGCGCCTCGGGTACAGCCGATTCGTGGCGCAAGGCGGTGATTGGGGTGCGTTCGTCACGAACGCGATGGCTCAACAGGCACCTCCGGAGTTGATCGGCATCCATGTGAACTTCCCCGGTACCGCGCCCTCTGACGTTGCAAAGGCCCTTCAGTCCGGCGGGCCGCCGCCGGCCGGTCTCTCGGCTGAGGAGCAGCGGGCATACGACCAGATGGCGTTCCTTTACCAGCACGTCCCTACGCAAATTATGATGGCCGCACACCCGCAAACCCTGTACGGGTTGGCGGACTCACCCGTCGCCCTTGCCGCCTGGATGATCGACCACGACGTGGCCAGCTACGGGCACATCGCGAAACTCTTTGTCGATGGGGAGCCCTATGGTGATCTCACAAGGGACGACATCCTCGACAACATCACCCTCTCCTGGTTGACGAACACCGGCGTGTCCTGCGCTCGTCTCTATCGGGAATACAAGGGCGCCTTCTTCAACGACTTCAACATCTCCGTTCCGGCCGCCGTTAGCGTTTTCCCGGAAGAGGTCTACCAAGCTCCGCGGAGTTGGACGGAACGGGCGTATTCCAAGCTCCTCTACTACAAGAAGCACGACAAAGGCGGGCACTTCGCGGCCTGGGAGCAGCCGCAGCTCCTGGCAGAGGACGTGCGCGCGGGCTTCCGATCACTGCGGTCAGGCATCGCGAAGTCGGATGTGCCCTTCGCCAAAGCTGGCTAACTGTTCGCAAACAGCAGGAGAGCCTTAAGGGTAGAGGCTCTCCTGTCTCCACTGACACCTGGCGTAATTATGCAAACTGAAAGGCTGGCCTCTAATCGAGAGTTCTCTATGGTTCAAGAAAACAATCGTACCCGCCGCGATTTCTTGGCTAGTGCGGCCTTGACGATTGGAGCGGTTGGGTTCGGCATGACCGCTTCCGCTAAAACTCGATCTGGCGTGAGACGTGAATTAGCTTCTCTTGTAGACGCAACGACGTGGCTCAACTCACAGCCGCTGACTGCTGCGGCGCTGAACAAAAAAACCGTCCTGGTTGACTTCTGGACATACTCCTGCATCAACTGGCGACGCCAACTTCCTTACGTTCGGGCGTGGGCAGAAAAATACAAAGATCACGGATTGTTGGTCGTCGGCGTACACGCGCCCGAGTTCTCATTTGAGAAAAGCGTGGACAACGTTCGCTGGGCTGCGAAGGACATGCACATCGACTATCCGATCGTGATCGACAACGACCGCGCAATATGGCGCGCCTTCAACAACGAGTATTGGCCTGCACTCTATTTCGTCGACGCGAAGGGGCATATCCGACACCACGTTTTCGGCGAGGGCCAATATGAACAGTCGGAAGTTGTCATCCAACGACTGCTCGTTGAAGCCGGCAATGGCGGCATTCCCAATGGGCTGGCTTCGGTAGATGCTCGCGGCGCTGAAGCTGCCGCTGATTGGGACGACTTGGGGTCCGGAGAAAATTATGTCGGCTATGAACGCACCGAGAACTTTGCATCACCCGGCGGGATAAAAGCCGATAAGGCTCACGTCTATGCAGTAGCCGGTCAGCTGAGACGTAACCATTGGGCTCTCTCGGGCAATTGGACGATGGGTCGAGAAGCTGTCGTACTGAACGAGCCTAACGGGCGAGTCGCATACCGCTTTCACGCCCGCGACCTTCATCTCGTAATGGGACCGGCAGCACCAAAGACCCCCGTACGATTTCGGGTCTTAATCGATGGACAGACGCCTCATGTCGCTCACGGCGTTGATGTGGACGAACAGGGCAACGGGACAGTGACGGAACCACGGATGTATCAGCTGATCCGACAACCGAGACCCATCTCTGATGGGCAATTTGAAATTCAGTTTCTCGACGCGGGTGTGGAAGCCTTTTCGTTCACCTTTGGCTGATCCACAGCAGATCGACACATCTGGGCGCACGCCACTTCGTCGCGACCGAGTTTTTTGAATCAGAGGGCCGCAGGCCTGCGTGTCGCCTGCCATTGAGCTGCGGAGGACATCATGAACCAGGGTGAATCATTTTCCAATTCGCTCTACACCGACCAGATGCACTTAGCGGAGCGCGAGTTATCATCGTTCATCGCCGCGGTAACGGAGTTGTTCGGCGCAGAGCACGCCAGACTTTCGGCAGAGGACTGGCTCGACGAATCGGAGTTAATGGATAGCCCGCCTCGATCTACAAACCGAGATTCGCGGACTGTCACGATCGCAGCCTCGGCTCGCTTGGCAAGTCGGCTGAATGTTGCAATCCATCATCAAATGTCGCTCGGCACATCGACAGCTGATACGAAGGTATCGCCAATACCATCGTCCAATTGTTTCGCTTCCACGCTTCTGTTGTGATGCGCCTATCGCGGCCGATGCAATCGGATTGCAGCGAGAGATTTCTTAGAAGAGGAACTGAATTATGAATCTCGAACAAGTACATCACAAGTCCATCAAACTCACTCTGGAAAAACTGCGCCAGGACTTGCGTGCAGTGCTCAAGAAATGCCGGCCCGACTGGAATATCACGACGCCGGAGATGAAACTGGCGTGGCAGCAAGGCCGCAAGGAGCTCTTCTATCCATACGGCAAAACGTAAGTCCAAACTCTCAGCGAACAGGACTAGGATTGACGATCAGATCAAACGAGTAGGAAGCAACGCTGGGGGGGATGTTGAAAGCTCAGAGTCCACCGGCGCTAAATTCTCCTATGACGAAGGCGTACATAGTTCCGAGTATCGATGAATACTTGCGTGAGCGGTTGATGCCGGTGGAAGGTACGATTCCGCACATTCCCGGCATTGAGATGTTTGGGAATTCGATTCCTGCGGGAACTGTCGGTGGTGACCTTTTTGAGTACATCAATTTTCAACAGCGTTACGACATCGACGCACGCATTGAGCGGGCTCAGCGCCGATCCAAGGAGTTTCTCGGACCGCTGCCTCCAGGCGCACCGGTGCTTAATTCGGTCGACGATCACGTGCAATGGCTGAAGGGAACCCCGGGCTACAGGCAGGAGATGGAAACCGAGTATAGATTCGCAAGGAGCTCGGAGCAGGTACGAGTCGCGGAAGACCTGCGCGACCTTTATTCGACCGCGGGTGTCTTGGTGGTAGACGCGCAAGGACACGGAATAATCTCGGCGAAGATTGCCTCCACGGTACATGACACATTCCACGCTTTGATGCTCACCGAACTCGACCGATACGGAAAAACCACGCCTGAGATATTCGAGAATATCAATCTGCGGCTGGCACTATCAATCACCGCCCGCCACGCGCTGGGAATGAGTGAAAAAGAAGATGCACGGGAAATCGCGACCATGCTTTATGGCGAAGTGCGTCCAGGCGGCCATTTTCGCTTCGTTAATTTCGGGCATCCTCCACCGCTGGTGTTCTCCGCGGAATATTGCAAGTTCGTGAAGATAGATGAGGATCGCATGGTGCAATTCCTTGCGCTCGGCCTGCAAATTCCCACAGATCACCCGGATCGTAAGAAATACTACTCCATGAACTTACGCCAGAGAGACTTCAACTCTTCCGATGTCGCCGAGATTACGCTGATGAGTCCGGGAGACATTCTTGTCCTCTATACCGATGGAGTTTACGACGGCAGCGACCAACAAGCGCGCGAGCAACTTGAAGCGGTTTTGCGCGAACACTACCGACAACCGGCTAGGGACATCTGCAATGCATTGTTGGATCACGCGATAAAGCAAGATGACCATCTCCGACAGAACGGCGACGAGGCCTTGATCGACGACAAAACTGTGTTTATAGTCAAACGAACTTGAAAAGCCTCCACGCTACCCATAACGCTGTTCCGCCCGTCGACTGATACCAAAAGCGACTTCGCCTGAGTGGCGCATGAAGGAAATGACCGCCAATGACGACTTCGAACGGTTCCGGACCGGCGCAGCGAAGTATGCGGCCTACCTCGAGACGCCCGAGGGCCGACTGCGCCTCGATCTCGCCTTTGCCAACTTGCAGGACTTTCTGCCGCAGGCCACACGGTCTTTGCACGCTCTGGATCTTGGGTGCGGTACCGGCGCCATCGCGGTGCGCCTGGCGCGACTTGGCCTTCACGTCACGTTGCTGGATGCGTCTGTACCAATGCTGGATTTCGCGGAGCGTGCCGGGCGGGAAGCAGGGGTTACGGAGAGGATTGCGCTGAAACACGGCGATGCCACCCAATTCGCAAACTTGTTCCACGCCGAGTCGTTTGATGTAATTCTTTGCCACAATATCCTGGAATATGTTGACGACCCGTGTGCTGTGTTGTGCAGTGCGGCTCGCGCCTTGCGAGATCCGTCTAGCATAATCTCGGTATTGGTGCGTAACCAGGCAGGTGAGGTGTTAAAGGCCGCAATACAAGACGGCGACTTGGCTGCGGCCGAACATAACCTCACCGCTGAGTGGGGAGATGAATCCCTGTACGGAGGAAGGGTGCGGCTATTTACGGCGGAGAGCCTGCAAGCCATGCTGCTAGAGTCGTCACTCGCAGTTGCTGCGGAGCGTGGCGTACGGGTCTTGTCGGATTACTTGCCGCCGAGGGTTTCCCGAAATGATGAGTACGAGCGGATTCTGGAGCTAGAGCGCAAGCTGGGCAGGCGACCGGAGTTTGCCGCAGTGGCCCGCTATACGCATTTCCTGGCACATCGCGCAGGTCCGGTGACGAAGGACGGTGCATGAACAACGTCATAGCCCAGTCTTCGTCGTCCGGATCTGGCATGACACCTGATGACGGTATCTCGCTCGGACTCGGCCTTACCAACGAGTGTAATCTCGCCTGCGCCTTCTGCTACCGCGATCCGACTCGCGCGGATCGTCTTTCCCTGGATCAAGTGAAGGCAGTGATGGAACGCCTGCCCGTGCGCTCGGTGAATCTCGGCACCGGTGAGAACGGCATGCATCCCGACTTCAAGGCAATCTTGGCCTACCTGCAGACGAAACCGGTCAAGCTCACTATCACTTCCAACGGTCATAGTGTTGCTGTTCTGGAAGACAATGAACTGCGCGCCTTCCATGACATCGAGTTCTCTCTCGATTACCCGACGCAAGCGGAACAGGATGCACAGCGCGGACATGGCAATTGGGCACTCATCCACCAGCAGGCAGAACGGTGTCTGAAGCTGGATATTCCTGTAACCATCATCGCCGTCATGATGAAATCGAACTACTTGCGTTTAGCGGATGTGGCGCGAGTAGCCAAGCAGTTTGACGCTCCTTTGCGAGTGAATGTGTACCAAGCCGTGCGCTCGGACGTTTATGCCCTCAGTTACGAAGAGTACTGGGAGGGGTTCCGGCGCCTGTTTGAGGAGACCGATGTAATCGCTATCGGCGAGCCGCTCGTTCGTGCGATGGCGGGGCTTCCACCGCTCCGAGCCGGTTGTGGCGTGAGCACCGTGCGAGTGACACCAAGAGCCACGACACAACCCTGCGTTTATTGGCCAGGATCGGGGGAGCCGCTTTCAGACCTGATCTCCGCAGGCGCCAACGTTCTGAACTCAATACCTTTCGAGCACGCACGGACACTTCCTCAAACCTGCAATCCGTGCGAGTTCCGCGAGTCGTGTCACGGCGGATGTGCCGGACGGCGACGCCTGCAGGGCGTACTACTACAGCCTGATTGTTATTGTCCGATCATTCGGGGCGAGCACCCACGACTCGAGATCCGCATGGCCGCAAATCGCGATCTGCCCAAGCTGAGTAGTTCCTGCACCACCGTCGTGATCGCCAGGTAGTCTGATTCGTGACAAACGACATTAGCGTCGAGTTCTGGTCCTCTAGTCATTGTGGGGAAACCGATCGGCTGATCCGGCGCAAAGCGATAATCGCGGCAGCTATTGCCACGCATCCGTATTCCAGCAGCATTACCCAACCGGGAAGAGACCACGGACGCCCAAGTGTGCGCAAGTGCCACATTACATAAGTGGGGATAATGCTCACAGTCCAGAGGATGATCAGCAGCGTCGAGTCCGACATCAGAAATGGCAGCGGCCAGAGAAGATACCATGGGTATACGACGGGTGCACACAAAAGAGATGCTGCCATTGGCCAGGCAAATTGGTCGGGAGACCACTCAGGCGCTGCGCTCCTTAGCGATGATCTTCTAAACAAGGTTGCAGTCACTAACCCGACGAGCACTGCCAGCCCAGCTAGCAACTGCGGAGGCACCACTTGATCGAGTACGGCAAACACGGGACCATTAAAGCGGTAACTCTGCACATAGGTACCCAGCGAGCCGATCGGAATGCGGCCGTGATTAAGAAATGGCACGTACAGGAGTCCGACCACGGCTGTCGCCAGCGCAGCGTCGCGAATGCGAACCCGCTTCCAGTAGAGGGGCAAGAGTACGATCGGCAGAAATTTCACTGCGATAGCCAGCCCAAGTGCGACGGCCGCAGTCGCCCGCCATCGCCGCACTAGCGCAGCGGCGGACACCAGCAACAATAGCGCGCCAACAATGTCAATGTGACCGCTTCCCGCCACCTCAATGGCCAACAAGGGATTCCAGGCGTACGCCAGAACCAGGTGCGCTGCCTGCCCGCTACCACGCAGGATATCGAGCAACACGAAAACAATGGCGAACTCGCAAACCACAAATGCGACTTTCAGTGCAAAGGTGGACTCCTGAATGGTGGCTACCGCGCGGAAGAAAAGCTGAGCCCCCGGTGGATATGGGCTCGGCAGATCCGGGTTGTTCAAGTTGCGGGTTTCCGGAGTATGCAGCCCCTTCGCAGCTGGATCGCTGGGAACGACAAGATAGGGGTTGTAGCCAAGCCTCTGCAGGCGGCCATCCCAAACATATCGATGAATATCATCATCGGCGCCCGAGGGCAGGCGAAGGAATTCAACGTGCCAGACAGCAGCCAGGACGAGACCAATGACGACAACGCGGCGGGGAAATGTTGCTGTGGTGCGGACCTGCCCTGAGCGAAGTCGAATGGGGCCTCGCCCGCGAAAAAACTCACGGATCGCTAAAAGGTACACGATGCCCGCAAGCGTCAACGAGGCCATGAAGTGCGGCCCGCCCCGATCGCCGAAGTGGCGTGAGCAGATCGTCAGCGCCACGCACAACGTGGCGCCGAGTATGTACACTCTCCACTCGGGGGTGATCTTCACAGTTCTCCAGTGTGGAGCGGGCACTCCTGCCCGCTTTGTTTGCGCTGGCAAGAGCTAGCGGGCAAGAGTGCCCGCTCCACATAATCTCTCCCACTCTTTAAGCCACGCCGCCGTTCGTGGCGCCCTCGCCGGATCCAGTCGCAACTCCTCTGCCAACCGAGTCAGGTCGTCAGCTACATCAATATCGTAAAAAGGATCTGCGAAGCTTACGGAAAGCTCAAGAGCTCGTGCGCGCGATGCGAGTCTCTCCAGCGCGCTGCTGGTGCCCATTCCGTCGTTTGCGAAAAGCGTAGGATGAGAAGCCTTTGCCCCGACGAGATAGTAGCCTCCGTCGTGCGTTGGTCCCACGACCACGTCATGTACGGCCAGCGTTTCGAACGCGTCTTCGAGAACATAACGCGGCAGGTGTGGGCTGTCACTGTTGAAGGCTATAACACGCCGTTGGTGACCCTCTGCGAAGTGCGCAAACACCGAAGTCAGGCCTGCGGCAAGACCTTCACCTTTCTGCGCAACTACGCTCGCTTCGTTGCCTGCCAGTTGCGCCAGTTCCTTTACATCCGAGTCCGGGCACATCATGGCAACTTCGACATCGCCCAATGACCGCGCCAGCGCCAGCGTGTCGTCCAGAAGGCAGCAATAGAAAGCGGCGACGGCCGTAGGAGAGAGGCTGGGCGCGAGCCGAGTCTTGACCGAACCAAGCCTCGGCGCTTTCGCCATGATTACCAGCACACGCTCACTACCTGACGAACGCACCACGGTCTCGCTGGAAGATTCCATAGATTGTTGGGGCAATAATATACGACGGGCGACGGGTGGCCACTCAAGCAAAAACCGGGCTTGAATGGGTCACCCGTCCTTAATGATCGAGCTCAGTGCCACACGCTCGCCGAACTGCGACGGGACGGACAACTTCAAGTTAAGATAGTCCGGGCAATGACTAGGAGGGCGAGCCTACCCGCTATGAAGGAACACGTGCCCATAGTCACCGGGAACCACTCGCCGTTCCGACTGGTTCTGCGCGACGGCCACGATGAATGGGCACCCTCGTTAGATCAGATCAACGGCCGCTCCTATGACTACGTAAAGCTCCATCGAGCGTCGACCTTCATCGACATCGGCATAGCCCCTTTTTCACTCGTCGTTTGTTTCGACGGCACCCTCGCTTTACCAGCCATTGAAAAGTACCGCGATCCCGAAAATGCACTTGTGGAGTTCAACAAGTTCCTGTGCGAGACCCTGCTGGGCGGCACATATTGCGAAGCGATGACGCCCGACGATATCTGCCTGGGAATGATGACATTCAACGCATATTGCAAAATGACAGGAGCAAGTCGCGGCGCACGGTCGAACTTCCATAACGCCATCAGGCACAAGCATGTGGGAACTCTCGATGCGATTCTTCTCCTTAAGCCCGAGACGATTCTAGTTAGCGAACTGCAGAAGGCGGTCGTGATCGGGCGTGCGCGACTCGCGGAAATTGGATCGGTGGCAGTCGAGACCCTCCTATACGGGGCCACGTTCTTCGCACGCAACCAGTGGGTGGAGTCCCTGATTCATCTGTGGACCTCTACTGAGCAGATTGTCGAAGCGATATGGCGAGACAGGGTGCTCTCAGCTCCGGCGGTTACTGGAATCCCGACCAAATCGAGGCTGGCTTTCCTAAAGGACCACCGAACCTGGCCGGTGGCGACGAAGATTGAACTGCTGTATCAAAAGGGGTTGCTACCCGAGCAAACCTACGCCCTGCTCAACACTGCGCGTAAGGCTAGGAACGATTTTGCACACTCTGGTGCTACACCGTCCCACTTGGAGGTAGAGGCGGCCTTGGACGGCCTGTTCCAAATGGCCGCCCTCAGGATCACCGACCATTCGGACCGAAATGCACTGGACGAGATCCCGAAGCTCGTCAAGGGGCGAGGCCGAACCTATGCCGAGTGGGACCGTCAGGGGAAGCCGTTGGAAGGCGTCACTCACTGGCTTTCGATTCCGCTGATTCCCGGCGATCCCGGCTGGGGCGATGCGCCCTACGAGATAATTGAGGAGTTGCAACTCAAGCCAATCCGAGAGAAGGGGGCGTGACAAGATTCCCTCGTCGCCTGTACACGGGGGGCAATTTCCTCGACAAAATAAGCTAGTTGCCGAAAAGTTGCAACGGATGAACCTAGGTAAAGAGCGGACCTACGCTGGCCGTGGTGTCCCGGCTCTTCACTGCCGGAAATAATAGCGCACGATCAAGCTGAGAATGAACCAGCCGGCCCCGACCGTGCCCTTCAGCGTGCCGCTGATCTTCGATTTTCCGATACGCGGGTAGTAGCTCACCGGGACTTCAACCACGCGGTATCCGGCCAGGGCGCCTTTGAGGATCATCTCGACCGCCCAGCCATAGGTGGTCTCTTCGAGCGCGAGCGCGCGTAGTACCTCTGCGCGGCCAGCGCGAAACGGGCCGAGATCACTGATTTCTACTCCATAGAGAAGCCTGATCAGGCCAGCGGCGAGCCGATTACCAAACACCTGATGCCAAGGCAACGCCCCAGCAGAACGCCGCCCCTGCAGGCGGGAACCGAGCACGATGTCCGCACGCCCCTCCACAGGTCCGTCCGCAGGTCCGCCTATGATTGGCGCTAAGAGAAGCGGCAGTTCCGAGGGCCGATCGCTGTAGTCGCCATCCAGGAACACAACCACGTCAGGGGAATTTGCCGCGGCCAGACCCGTGAGGCACGCCCGCCCATAGCCGCGGCGCGGTTCCTGCACCACGCGGGCTCCCATTTTTGCGGCGATCTCGGGCGTCCCGTCACTCGAGTTGCTGTCGACAACGATGACCTCCGTTGTGAGATCGGACGGGAGATCGGCTAAAACGCGCTCGATCGACAGCGCTTCATTGTGGGTAGGGATGATGACGGACACTCGCACAGGGCATCAGCTTAAATCAACCACCACGGAGCCGATGGCCACCGTTGCGCGAGCCACGCGTCCACACCCCATCTCTGGCCGGCGCGTCCGATCGCGAGCCCGAGCGATGCGAGCACCGGAACCAGCAGTTCCCAGATCCACGACGTGCCCCACTCCGAAATCCAAAGGCTGCCGAGAAACAGAAACGCCACAAATGCGGCCGGTCGGGTAAGCAGACCGAGGACGAGCAGGATGCCGAGAGAGATCTCGGTCAGGCCCTGCATGGGAGCAGCCATGGCGGCGTGGTTGGCCGCCAGGCCCATCACCGCCTTCCAGGCAGCCGGGGCGTGGCTCGCCTTGAGGTAGTAATTGATCAGGCCCGCGTAACCCGCCGTTGTGTAGAGGCCTTTCCCCAGATTCTCGAAAAAGACCCACACGAACATCGCGCCGACCGTCAGTCGCACGATTGCCAGACCGTTGGCGGCTTGCGGTTGGTGGGCCACTGTGGGTACGTCACCTCGCACTGAGCTTGCGGTCGTTGTCATGGTGAACCTCGTCCAGTGGATGCTATACCAGATTGGAAATATTCGAATCAGCGCCCGTTACGTTTACTGCGCTTTCATCCAGGTTTCCGAGCCCGTCACCTTAACTGCGACATCGGAAATGAAAATGTGCAACGGCTTGCCGTCGGCGGTGCCGCGATGCTCGGTTGAGAACAGAATTGGACCCGCCTTTTTGTAGCCTGCCCACGATGCGATGACGCGGCTCGGCGGCTTGGCTCCGCCGCGGTGATAGACAAAGTACACGACGCGGTTGTCTTTGCCGACGTAGAGGTCCCAAGTGTCGCCGGGCGTGTAGCCGCCATCTGCGGGATACTTTATTGGGAGCAGCTCGGCCATGCCGGGGCCCACTGGCAGGTTAAACTTGCCCTGATCGATCGCGCTGGCGCTCTTGTCCCAGTAAGCGTGGAAGGGAAACAGAACCCAGTAATTATCGTTGATGAAACTCGGATCAACCTGGTTTTTCACATCGTCGGATTGGCTACTGAGGTCGGTGCGTACATAGGAAACCTTGACCGGCTTACCGTCTTTATCCATCCCCTCGAAGGAAACCTTGCCGGTCTTGGGCTCCCACTCCCACTTGTGAGCAGCTTTGAAGAGTCCGGTAATCTCCCCGTTCCAGGTGTAGCGGATAGCCTCAACTTGATCCCACGAATCGATACCGTAGGTCTTGGCGATTTGTTCGAGAATTGGCGCGCGCTGCTGCGCCCAGGAGTTTGGAGCAAGGACCAGAAACCCAAAAAATAGACAACGGATCGTTGTTGAACGGGCCAACTTTGTCATGAACAATCCTCCTTTGGCACCCGTGATGTGAGCTTCCGCAGAGTAGATTACTCTTTCGATTGGGAGGATTCGGGATTTTGTTGCGTGCGCGCGTTTCATCGAGAACTCCCTCCTGACGAGCTGTCCGGTGCTAAGGTACCTTCGGACGGTATGACAGTTGCGCAGCCCGCGAATTCGCAATCAGCGTACCGCGAATCCCACTATGGCCCTGTCGCGCGCGGCTCGCCCAGGCGTGCGACCAATGCTGCGAAGCGGGGGTTGGTCCTGATCGAATCGAAGGCAGGATCGACGCGCAGCCAATTTGCCTGGATATCGCCCGGTGCGGTTTGCTCCAGCCATTGGAGCGCGTGATTGGAATCGCCGGTAGCGAGGTAGAGAGCGGCGAGGGAGGAGCCGACTCCTCGCCCTGCGGTATCGTACGCCTCAATTTCGACCAAAATTCTCTTTGCCTTGGCGCCCTCTCCTGAAAGCGCATAGGCGCGACCCAGTGCGCTGCGGTATACAGGAACTCCGCCAGAGAGTCTGGAGGCAGTCTCCAACTCGCTGATCGCTTCGGGGAATTTTCTTTGCTCGATGTAAGACCAGCCCAACACAGCGTGTGCCACCATGAAATTCGGATTGAGCCCCAAGGCGACCCGTGCCTGCCGTACCGCCTGCTCATAATCGCGGGCGAGGTAATGCATATAGCCAAGACCGGCGTGCACAGGCGCGGACAGCGGATCGATTCTTTGCGCAAATTGCATTTGTTCCAGAGATTCGTTCATCCGCCCTTGGGCCGCCAGGTAGAGCGCGTACCACTGGTGTGCCGAAACATAGTTGTCGTCGAGCTCGAGAGCTCGGCGGAACTCACGCTCGGCCGTGGCCCAATCTTCGCGCCACATGAATTCGGTGTAAGCCAGCGCCGCATGGGCTGCTGCCGTCGAATCGTCGATCGCAAGGGCCTTGTCGGCGGCGATTTTGGCCTGGCTCACTGCGTCCATCGTGGGATCAAATCCGTAGAAGGCCTGCAGGTTATAGGAATCAGCCAAGCCTGCATAGGCGGCAGCAAAGGCCGGATCTTTGGCCAGCGCTTGTTTGTAAAGTTCAACACTCTCCTTCAGTCCGTCGCGGGAACGCTGATTGAAATAGTGACGAGCCTGTAAGTAGAGTTGGTGAGCGTCCGGATTGAGCGCATGCTGGCTTGAGGCGGAGGTTGTTGCTGCGGCCGGAAGCAGCTGCACGTGAATCTGTTCCGCGATCTTTTCCGTGACCTCACTTTCCAGGGGGAGAAGCTGCACCAGGTCGCGCTCGTAGGTTTCGGCCCAAAGGTGAGTCTGATCAGCCGTGCGCACCAGTTGCGCGGTGATTCGCAATTTTCCGCCTTCGTGGCGAATACTGTTTTCCAGAATGTAATCCACCCCCAGTTCGCGCCCAATCTCCCGCGCGCTCTTCGTGGTATGGGCATACTGCATGGCGGAGGTTCGGGCAATCACCTTCATGCGCTGCGGATTGATACGCGTCAAGCGGGCGATCATCTCTTCGGTGAGGCCTTCGACCAGATACGGCTCGGGAGTGGGGCTGAGGTCGTCGAAGGGAAGCACGGCCAGGACTATGACGGAGCGTGCGGCGTGTCCGCCGAGGTGTGGCCGCGACGCCCAGTAGATCACGGTTAGGACAATGATCACGACCGCCCCTGCCACGGTGAGTGCATGCCGACGCCATGGGACGGGCGCTCGCGCCTGGTCATTCTTCGGATATGCCTTCTGATCAGCACTGGTCGTCAATAGAAGTTGTGGGAGTGGCTGGTCCGTGGAGGCTTCCTCGGCGGCGCCGTCAATCGTGGCAATGAAGCGGTAGCCACGCTTGGGCAGAGTCTCAAGGAACCGGGGTTGTTCGGCGTCGTCGTCGAGGGCGGCGCGAATTTGGCGGATGGCGAAATTCAGGCCATGCTCAAAGTCGACGAAAGTTCCCGATCCCCAGACCTGCTCGGCGATCTCGGTGCGCGTGAGGACTTCGCCGGCCCGGCTGACCAGCAGCACCAGCACTTTGGCAGGTTGGGGCTGAAGCTTGACGGAAATTCCGTCGCGGCGCAACTCTCCGCTACGGAGATCAAGCTGAAAACGACCGAACGAGACTCCTTCTTTGGGAATTGGAGCAGCGGCCAAGTGGGTCCCCAGAACGCGAGCCTAAAGTGGGGGCGATTATACCCGAATTATAGTTTCGGTGAACTTGCGCGTTATCAACGACTTGGGGTCCTCACCTAAAACTCACCTTCATCTCACCGGCAGACAATTGACGCGCCGCCCGCAAAACGGGCATAGACAAGCAGCGTAGGTTTCTGAGCGCGGCATCCAGGCCGGCTAGACCGACACCGGAACGAATCAACGAAAAATTTGGCAGTCACTTAAGAGGAGACTATGACCTTGAATTCGAAGTATGTTGAAACCTGTTTATCCCCCAAAGGGCCGAGAACAGTCCTGACGGCGGTTCTTGTACTTTTCTTCGGGACTCTGGCGGCAATGGCCGCGCCGATCGTGGTGGATGCCAATGCCACGCCCTGCATCGCCACGACCGCGCATTACACAACTATCCAGGCAGCGGTCAATGCGGCACCGTCGGGGGCCACGGTTCAGGTATGCCCCGGCGTCTATCCGGAACAAGTATCCATAGGTACATCGTTAACGCTGAAAGGCGTGACGAAGAACAACCAGGCGGGGGCAGTGATCGCGATCCCGGCCAATGGAGGCGTACAGAACGGGGGTACTTCAACCTTCCCGATTGTGGCCCAGGTTGATATTACGGCACAAAACGTGACCCTGAACAACATGACGATCGACGGCACGGGCGGCATCCCGAACTCGAATTGCAGCGTGCCGATCTTGGTCGGAGTTGCCTTCGAAGCGGGGTCCTCGGGCCACGTGACGCACTCGGCATTGCTGAACCAGGCGGTGGGCAATGGGCCCGGTGGCAGCAACGGGCATTGCGGCTACGCGATCCAGGTTTTCCCGGCAGCGGGAGGGTTGGTCACGATTGACACGAGCAGCATCCGGGGCTTCGGCGGAGACGGCGTCGCGGCGGATAGCCCCGTTACGGTGAAAGGCAACTTCATTGATCAGGGGCTTACCTCCGCCAACCTGCTGCAACAGGGGACGGGAATCTTCACCAGTGAGGCCTCGACGATCACCGGCAACACGGTTCAGCACGTGGCGTTCGGCATCGCTGGAGGAATCAACAGCACGGGCGTGACGACGATCTCGGGCAACAACATTTCAGCCGACGGATTTGGTGTGGACATCTACTTCGGGTCGGGGATCAGCGTGCTCAAGAACACCATATCCGGCGGATTGCAGAATCCAGGGCTCACGGGTGGAAACGTGGGGGTGGACGTCAGCACCTCGGGAGTGACCGTTCAGTCCAACCAGATTGCCGGGTTCTACTACGGAGTGCTGGCGGGCGGCGGCAACACGGTGAGCCTGAATACGATCACCGATGCTCAGGTGGGTGTGTGGCCGGCTGCCGGAAACACAGTCAGCGGCAACCATTTTTATGACGTCACCACCCTATTGATGAACTGAACATCAACTGCAGTTCCCCATCCCCGCTCTGCCGGGGATGGGGCGAAATTCTGGCCTTGCCTCGCGCCAAGTTGCTTGGGCTTGCACGCTTCTCTCGGCATCGCCCAGAAAGACTCGACATCTCATGCTTCAAGAAACACCTCTCCCGATGCTCTTCGGAAGTTCTCAAGGACTATAGTGGTAAACGCAGGTGAAACGTTTCATATTTCGAACCCCGCTATTGCCATGTCCGGTGGAGGTTTTTTCCCATCCACCGTCGAGCGCGGCGTTAGAATTTTGTGATTGGATGCATCAGGAGGACTCGGCATGCTCTTTGTCACCCTTCACGGCGGCAACCCTGAGAATGACCCGCACAAGAACAATGTGCAGGCATACGACAAAGATGGCAACAAGATTACGTCTTCCGTACTCGATGACAGTGAGAATGCACTGCTGAATGAGCTTCGTTGCATGTGTCTGGCCGGACAATATCTCTACGTTGTTAATGCCAACAAGAGTCAAAACAGCGTGCTCTGCTATGAAGGGTCAGGAACACAATACAAGTACGTGAGCACGTTTGCTTCGAGCAAAGCCTGCAACGGCATCTTGCACCCTTTTGATCTCACCTTCGACGGGTTGGGTTATTGCTATTTGTCCAGCCAGGACACCAACGTGGTTACGCGCCTGATGGTATCTGCAGACGGTAAGACCGGCAGACCTGCGCCCATTGCCGCAGCGCTTTCCTCTACGGGTACGTTCCTGGCAGGAACCTTTGTGGCTTCAAGCGAAGGCACCCTGCCGCCGCACGCCACCACACCGGTTAAGGTTCCTGCGGGTCTTCAATACTCCGGCCCCAATGCCACTACGAACAAGAAGCATTCCGTCCGGGGAGTGGTATGGGCGAGCGGCCACTTGTACGTGGTTGATCAGCCGGCCGGCACTGTAAAAATCTACGACATCACTGGCAAATATATGGGTCAGAGCAATGTTGTGGAATCGCCCGTTCATGTGGTTGTGCATAACGGCAGCTTGTACGTCAGCGGCGGGGACCAAGTGCTCACAGCGAAAATCCCGAGCCCTCCGGGCGACTTCATACTGTCGCCGATCAAGAGTGTGAAAGTGAAGAACGGGTCGGGAATGGTGTTCAGTAACTCGGGCAACTTTTACGTGGCCAGCCGCACGGAGAGGACCATTTCGAAGTTCGATTCCAATTTCAGCCCCTTAAAGTTCCGTTGCAAGCTGAATGACGATCCGGAGTTCTTGCTGCACCTTTGACCGGCGACGCTTTTGCTCTTACTTGAGGCGCCCTAGCCGGCTCCATTGCGTGCTGGTGGATTCAATTGGTACCTCAGGGCTTCTGGCCGGGCCCTTTCTGCTGCGACCATTGCGTAACCCATGCGCCGTTCTCTGCCGCCATCGTATCTTCGCAAGCCTGGATAAAGCTGTTCCCATTCCTGTCTGCTTTGTCACTTACCTCCCACTTGTCTCTCAGCGTTTCCAGGCGCCGAGCGGTCGCCTGATAGGCCGCAGACAAGCTTTGATAGCGCTGGCTCTGAAAATGCGATGACAATGCCGCAGTAACGGTTGCGATCACGGCAGTCCATCCTGCGACTAAAGGTTTTGCGGCTGAGACTACTCCGAGGAGAACCGCCACCGCTCCTACCCAGAGAACGACTTGCTGCAGGGTTCTTGTCTTTCTCTGATACTCACCCAATTTCGTTCGATAGAATTGAATCTGATCATTGACCCTCTGCTGGATATAGTCCCCGACACTCAGCGAAGACAAATCAACTTTCGTATCTTCCGTTTCGTTTTCCCGCGGCTCCACTACCTCGATCGCGTTTTCAATCGCTGTCCTGCGGTCGAGGAGCTTCTCATCGCGGTCTGCGCCGTCAAAGGGAGGGACAGCGGCACGGTAGAGGTACGTGCTGGCTTTCAGGGATTCTGCAGCGGAGCGACATTTTGTCCAACGCTGCACGCTTTCGCTGCTCAATGCCTCGCGAGCAAAATACGCCGATAGCGCAATGGCTGCTGCGCCGGCCAGCCCGATAACTTTTCCGGCGGGCGTCCCCCAAGTTCCGATACTTGCTGCGAGCGCGGCGACTTGCTGTCCCAGCGTAACCAGAATGGCGCCCGCCACGGCCAGTATCAATGTCCACGATTTCCACCGATCCAGACCAGCTTTCAGCTCGCGTGCTGTCAGGGCCCAAATCCGGTACCGTTTCCATGTAGTCGCAAGTGCGGATGACATTGCTGAGGAAGCCATGAACTTACCTCCCAAGGAGAGCAATCTACCACAAGGCGGGCGGCAGGGCGGACTGGGCGGCGCTCATTGCACGCCGGCCCGCTCTCGGAATCGTGATAACCGTCGATCGTGTCGGAAACCTCGCGGAGCAGAACGGTCTGCGCCGCAATCTAAGTAGGAGTAGCGCCCAGCTGATGTTCGCCCGGAGTTAGGGCCGCCATACGATCAAGAACGCGCTGAATCACGTCGGCTTTCACGACGTTTTTGCCGGGGCAATTGTGGGTTGTTCTCGGGTCTTCCTTGTGAAGGCGAAGGGAACTCGGGTCAAGCCCCAGAAGGGAATGCAACGAAGCGAGAGCGCTTACGACATTGTCCCGAACCGAGGCTCCGAACGGCTCTACTTCGTAGTCCCCAACCAGCTCAACGCCCCAGGAGATGCTGTTCCAGGACGGAGAATGAACACCTGGGATATTGAGGGGCGTGAAGACCCAGATCTGGTCGTCGGCCACGAACAAGTGAGGTCCGGCGGACCAGCGCTGCACGTTTTGATAAAAGTTTGCCAGGTTAAGCATGCGATCCTGCCCCGAGACTGAATGCCAGTCGGCAAGCTTCGGAGCGGCCGTGTTGTGAAGCACCACAAATTGCGGACGCCAATTCATGAACGAGATGGTTCTTGCGTAACGGTCGAAATCGCTCGGTCTGAACCCTTGTCCAACTATGCCTCTCCATTCACTCATCGTGCCCCTCCGCGAAAAAGTCGCCACATGCTTGGTTCCAGTCTCGCGCTGAGCACGACACCGGTCGCGCCTAGCAATTCAGGGCGCGCTTCATCTCTGCCGCAATGGTTTGTGCGGCTGAGGTTCCCGCCGCATCGCCCAGGGTGCGATAGTTTTCGAAATGAGCTTCGTCGAACCACTGGTTGGCCGTCGTGTCATTCGGGAAGGACCGGTTGGTCTGTGCGTACCCGAGGACATCGAGAGGATCTCCGTCCACCAGGGTGGGCTTGATATATACGATGATACCGTCTTCGACACGCGACGCCGGGTTGTAACGAATCGTACCCGTGACGAAATGCGCCTGCGAGCGCAATGCTTCCGGATCCGCGGGGTCTTTCTGAGGTTTCAGTTTGCCGACGTCATCCAGGACAATCTCGACTCCGAAATCTGTACGGCAGTGTTCGATGGCATTGTGCAAATCTGCGAAACCGCCCCGGGGATCGCAGGACGCATCGCAAGCGACGATCAACTTACACCGGCGGCGCACCAGTTCGTATACGGCGAGGTTCTCAAAGTGCCCTCCGTCAGAAAGGTAGACATAGTCGCTGTCGTCAGTGGTGGCCCCTAACAACTCGCGGAGGAGCCAGTAAAAACCAATCGCGGGACTGCCGTGCGTCCATCGTTTGCCTGCGGGATTGCCGATCCACCAGCCCAGACGCACGTCAAACAACGTCATCAAAAAGGCTAACGATGGCTCCGAATACGAGCCCATGCTGGGGCTGGCGGCGGCACCGGAAATGGCAATGCTCGTCCCCAACGTGATTCCATCCTTGTAGCCGGGCAGCCGACAGCCCGCCTTCTCGGTGGGGCCGAAGAATGATTTTAACTGCTTCTTGCCTGCAGGTTGGCGCGTGAACCCGCCGTAGAGAGGCGTGAAAGCGAAAGATCTGGCTTTGCGCGTTTGCAGCGCCAGCTCCTTGCCGCGCACAACGTTCAGGCTTGTGTTGACGATCGGGATGGGACGCGCATCCTTCGGATCCTTCGATTCCTCGGGAATTCGCAAACTGGAGAGCGGGAAATTGTCCGCATCGGAAAACCCGGTGAAGGGCTGCGCATTGCGTCCCGGCACCGACGCACCCAGGTAACAGCGCACCAATCGGTTGCGGTACAAGTAATGAATGGAGAATTCGTTAATGTCGACGCGCCAGGAAAGAATCATGGCGGCGACAAACAGCAGCCCGCACAAGACCGCCACGCCTGAGTGGAAGTCCAAGTCGCTGGGTACTGCCAGGGTGCTGTCGCCGATCCCCGTCATCCAGTTCGAGATGGTCGTCGCGAGCAGGGATAGTCCCATCAGCAGCCCGAGGATGAAGATGTACGGGGCTACTCTAGCCAGGTAGTGCAGCAGTTTCTCCCGGTTGGGAGCATCCAGGATCGCTTGGCCGCTCCTGTCACTCTTGCCGAAGGCAACCCCGTAGGCGGTGGAAGCGATCCACACGAGAACGCCCGTGAATGTAAGAGGGTGATTAGGGTGGCGATGCTGCTCCCAGCCCAGCAACTGTCCCAGGCCGGCGGGAAAGTAGACTGCGATCAAAAAAAGAAAAAACCAGCAGAAAGAGTAGATCAGCAGCCAGCCGCCGAGCCGCCCCCACCATTCGCGGTGGGCGTCGGTCATGCTACGGCCCATCAACCCAATATGCAGGACGCCGGCGAGCAGCATCATGCCGATCGCAACGGGGGTTCCAAACGTCATGGCGTGCCACTTTGTGAACGCCACGCCGGCTTCGTCGCCGGCGGGAATTAGAACCCTGGCGAAGGGCACGAAGAGATAACCGCTGAGCGCCCCGGTCACGGCGGCTGTTGCCAGGAGGCGCCACACCTTGGGTCCGCCGTTTCCGGCCACTTTGATCATGGCGCGAACAACCGAGCGAACCGCCAGCGCACCTGCCCAGAGACCAAAATACAAGGCGATGCCTAAAATCGGCGCCCGGTATAGCGGCCGCTCGACAATCTGCCATTCGGTAAGAAATTGGCCGAGTCCGTAGGTAAAGAGCGCGCCCGAAAGAAACAGAGGGACTCCGATCAAAGCTTGGACCGCCCACTGAGTGGTGAACCAGCTATCTCTTTTTTTTCGGCGTGGATCGACCGAGACGAGATTCAGCCCAATGAAAGCGACCGCCACGAAAGCAAGCACAAGCCCCAGACCGAGCGCAAAGTATTGGGATTCGAGGTAGACCTGCACCGTGTCGGAGAATCGCCCCCGCATGCTTTCTTCCGCGTTCTCCAACAGATGAAGCAGGTAGACGAAGGTTCGCGGCAGCAGCAGCAAGGAAAGCAAGGCCAGCACCAGGATGATTTGGTTCAGCAGCGTGTTGCGGAGATAGCTCGCGGCAAACGCCCAGAAGTCGGCGCCGAGCACGCCTTTTCGGGGAGTCAGATAGTTGCTGTACTCGCGCAGAAAATGGACTTCAGGAGGATCGGCGGCCTCGCGCGGAGAATCGGGCGCCGCGGAAAGGTGTTCTTCGACCTTCTGGATTCCGATACTCTGATGGTGCATCCACCCCATCAGCCATCCGCCGATGTAGCCGCCGCCTGACACCGTCGAGACATAGTCGAACGCGCGCAGCAACCGCGAGCGCGCCAGCGCCTGCAACACGCCGAGGTTGAACGTGGCGCTACGGATCCCGCCGCCGGAAAACGCTAATCCGATCAGACTCTCGCCTGCAGCCCGCCGCGAGGTGTCCGGACCGAGACGC
Organism: Terriglobia bacterium; assembly: GCA_020073565.1. Taxonomy (GTDB): domain Bacteria; phylum Acidobacteriota; class Terriglobia; order Terriglobales; family Acidobacteriaceae; genus Acidiflorens. The sequence continues at coordinate 90,788 of JAIQEY010000014.1, read as the reverse complement.
AGGTTGCGCGCAGTCTCGATCTGCCGTAGTTCGGCGTCTAGTACCTCTTTGACTGACGGTGAGGATGTTACTGCCATGCTTTAGTCCCGCGTCCGTACGCATGGTGCGGTGATTCCGCTGCTCGCTTCATGGGGCAGGCGAAGTCGGGTTGGCGCAGAGATCGAGCGGAGTCCATCCATATGGCTTTAGTTCGATTTGCAGTTGCTGGCGGTGCGAATCTCCTCAATGCGCTTAAGAAACACGTTTGTCCATTCGTCAAGAGCCGCTTCGTCAACATTCTGCGAGCCTCCCGCTCGCAATCTCTTCACCTGCTTCTGATCCATCATGTTGAAGCGCGCCACCCGGAAGATCGATTTCACGGTTTCACGATCCAGACGCGCCAGGCGCTGGATCATGAGGTCCTGCGCCTCCTTCAAAACCTGCTTGTCGCCCAACAGGGTCGCCCGCAGCTCGCAATTCGCCGGGTTCACGAAAACGGTCTGCGGCTCATAGGCGTCGAAAATTCCACGCGGATTGGTGCCGAAAAGATCGAAGCCGCTGCGCTTTTTGCCGAAGGTCGATCCGAGATCGTGCACATAAATCACCGGCTTTCGACAAACTTTGGAGTGTCCCGCCACTTCCGGCTCCCACTCGGCGCAAACGAGCCGGTTCTGCTGCGGAAGCGCGTTGAAGTAGTGGATCAATCCCAGGGCAAGTCGATACGCGTCGAACTCCACTTTTTGCTGATGCGTCCATTCGCCATCGGAATAGAACTTGACCGCATCAGTCCATGACCAAGTCTCGTCGTCCCCGGGATCGATCTGGTCCCACGGCAACTCGCGTTCCACGTTTACCACTTTGAAGACAGCGGGCGCATCCTTGAGAGAGGCCTTGTTGTCGGCCACCTTCCGTCCGAACGGGTCGTCGGTGCAGCCAATGCAGTTCGCCGCTCCGGCTGGGTACACGTGGTCAGCCGGGAAGCCCAGCACCCACATGATCCGTGTGGTCGCAACCGCGGTGAAGACTTCATTGAAGCGCGGGTTATGGTCGGGGTACGCCGGCTTAAGATACTTGACCTTGAAGCGGTCGGCCTTGATTTCGTGCTCGTTCTTGTCGTCGTTGCGCGGGTAGAGTGACGCCGATTTCTCTCCGCTCTTGTCCTTGTCAACGACAACCTTCACATCATCGACTCGAATGGGTTCACCCTTGCGGCTGTAGAACGCGCCATCTGCAGTCATGTGCCAGCATTGAAACTTCATGCTGTCGCCGGGAACTTTCGCAAACGCGTAGTGCGGGCGGAAGTAGCACCCGATTGTGTCGTCGGCCGTGAAGTAGGCGAACCGGCTCTTCTCGGGCTCCGCAGAGTCGAAGTCCGGGCCATTCGCCAGCTGAGCCGCAGTCAGCGTAGGCTGATCGAGCAGTATGCCGGCCGCGCGGATACAAGGCAGCTTCTGCTCCTTGGTCATACCGGCGGGAACCTCGCACCCATGGGTCTGCGCGACGCCGCTCGCGACCCCGGCCAATACCAACGACAAGATGAAAATAGATTTGCTCAGCATCAGAACCCCCTTCGCGGATGTCCAGCCCGCACGGCACCCTTGTCAGAAGGGCTTGGCCGTGCAGAAGTTGGGTACCGTCGCAAGACTCATCGGATTGTCAATCGCGGCCAGGTCGGCCGGCTTTTCCTTCCACTGGCAGCGGCCCGCTGCGAGTTGCTCCCGCTTCTGCTTGAATGCCTCTACCCACTGGCGGATGACCGAAGCCTCATCCACACCGCTCTTGAAGCTGCCATCATGGTTGTGATACTGGGGCATCTGGGCCACTCGCGAGGCCTTGAACATTTCTTCGATCTGATGATCGGAGAGCTGACACATCAGGCCGGCGTCGAAACGTCGTCCTTCTTCGTTGATCATCGGATCACCCAAGCCATCATGTGCCGTCAGGCTCTTGCTCAGCGCGGCCTGGCATTGCTTGGGCGCGCCCTCGGTCCCGACTTTCTTCCAGAGCTTCTTGCCGGACCATACCTGGAGATTCATTTTTGCGGAGCCATTGCTGGTGAACATACCTCCGCCCCCGAATGTCGCGCCGACATCCTGGACCAGCATGAACGATTTGTCGCAAGTCGTGGTGAAGGGCTGCGTCTTCTGATCCACGTGTACCTTGTCGCATGCCAGCCGCTGCTGCGGAGGCTTGTTGTCGCTGTGCTGCAAGAATGCGCCCAGCAGCTTTAGACCATCTCGTTCATAGGTGGGGCGGCCATTGGCGGAATCGAGTTCCTTCCAACTCCAGCCTTGCTCTTCTTTGCCGCTCTCGTACATTTTGTGACCGGAAAACTTCCGCACGATGGTAGCCGGGTCGAACATCTTCGTTCCCACGGACCCGGAACCGGAGACCGGGTTGTCGGGGCAGTTGTGACACTCGACCCGAACCGAGTACCACGCGTCGGCGTAGTATCCCAGCGCCCACATCAGGCGGGTAGCGGCGACCTCGGCGTAGACTTCGTTATCATCCGCTCCGAACTTAACCTTGACCGGCTCCTCGTCCATGTCCGGAGTCAGAGTCTGGACCGTGCCGTCGGCGCTTTCGACGCGCGTGATCTTGCAGGAGAACTTGGGGGTCTTGCCGCCCATTTGGGAGCCGGGCCCAGCGAAGTCGCAGATCACTTTGTCGTTGAAGTGAAGTTGAAACAGCTTCTTGTTCTGCTCGGGACCCTCCAGGATTTCGGCATCCCCTATGGCCTTCGCCGTAAAAAGTGAAGCCGCGTGCATTGCCTCCAGGCGGTCCTTAGCGGAGTAGAAGACTTTCTTCACTTTTTGGTCGCCGGTTTCAGTGTCCGCACCCTGTGCCCAGGTCATGCGTCCGAGAACGAAGGCCAGCGCGAAGAGAAGCACGAACCGGGGCAGTTGCCGAACTATGACGACGTCTAGACACGAAACACTTTTCGGAGCGGGCATTGAAGCAGAGGTAGAACTGGGGCTCACAGGGCTCCTCCTTAGATTGTGTTATCGAAGGTTATTTGGTTTCCGTAATTGCGGACAGTATGCCCGCAATCGAGAACTGTCAAGCTGTTGCACCTGCGGTTTCTTCCGGCCAAGGTTTCGCTGGCCCTATTTCACGAAAGGCCAACCCTCGCTGTGATAGTGACCGGCACGGGCGAAGCGTTGCGGGCGTCGACGATTTCTTGCGCCAGGCGTCTCTATCGTACACACATCGCCGTCAGCCAATATCTCGAGGACGGATGATTTACGATGCAGGACGATTAACAAGGCTGCTATTCCGAAGGGTTAGCCGTTGCCGCCGTGCCGGCAAGAAGTGTTTCCAGTTGAGCGATGATATTGAGAAGCTCGCTGCGCTGGGGTTCTTGCCACAGCTTGGCTGCGGTTCTGCAGTCATCAAGCGTGGTTGTGAGCTTCCAGTTCGCGTGCCCATCGATGGCCACCTGGTTGGCGAATTCCTGGGCTTTCTCGACGTTTCCGGCGTCAAACGTGGCGCCGAGGAGAGTGGCATTCAGCCATTCGTCGGTTGAGTTGCCGATGCGAGCGTGCTCGGAGGCGGTCATCGCGACGGCGGCGGAGATGCGGGCCTTGTCGTCATCACCTTTGCGGTTTCGCGTCCGGTAGAGACGGGCCAGGTTGGAGGAGGGGTAGTAGTCGTTTAGGTCAAGTTTCATGCCCATCTCATACTCGGCGATGGCACGGTCGAGATCAACAGGGTTGTTGGTGATTTTCCATTTTTTCTTGTATCGCCCACCGAGGAGGCCTCGACGTTCTGAGGTGTCGCCGCTCGTCAGGATGAGTTCGCGCAGTGCTCCGATGGCGGTGTCGTGGTCTCCCGATTTCGACAGAGCGAGAGCCCGCTGTTCTTTTACCAGCGGTGAGCTTCGGAGGTCCTCGGGCAGGGTTTCGATAAATTGGAGGGTGGTCTTCCAATCCGTGCAGTCGCGGAGCAGGTGGAGAAGTTCGATGGCAACGGGCTTCTGGATAGGGCCGCCGGCATAGTAACGCTGGCGAAGATCGAGGGCTCGGGTGCGGCTCTCATCGGCCCCGGCAGCGCGGGTGGCGATGATTTCCGCCTGGAATCGCGATAGCTCCGCCAAGCTTTCCCGGAATGCGGTCGCGCGGACGGCGTCGTATTCCGGATATTTGGGGAAGACCTGATAGAAGGGTGAGGCGCCCGAGGACATGATCGGGATGGCCGCCGTAACGATCTTAATGATTTCCGCGGCAGTGTCGTCCGAAATCGATTCGGCGGGCAGTGGGTAGCGGATCTGGCGCATCTGGGCGATGTCGAAAAGCGGCTTGGCCCAGGTCGCCGCGGTCATGATGCAACCCTGTTGTCTGGCCGCGTGGCGGATACCCACCTCGTAGTAGACGTTGCCATTGGGAATGGAAACGTCGGCAAGCACGAGGTCGGAGATCGCAAGGCGCTCGATCATTTCGGTGATGATGAGCGCTCCCATGTCTTCGTTGGCTCGCACCGGTTCGTAACCCGCTTGGTCGATGGCGGGACGGAGGGCGGCTTCCCAGAGGCGGTCGAAGTTGACTTTGTCCGGAACTCCGGCACCCTGCGGGGCATCCGTGCGCTTGGTGCTGTATGGCATGATCATGAAGCAGATGGGACGCGGCATGGTTAGTGCTCCCTATGCGAATGCTCCGAAGTGTTCGATCCGGACTTGTCGTCGAGCCGTCTCGCGGCCGACCGCCAGCAGGTCCGCGATGTTGTCGGTGTCGTCCATCTTCTGCATTTTCTCCGCATCGAGTTGCTCGAACCCGAGCCCGGTCAAGCTTGATGCGCTCAAGTCTGCGTTGTATCGAGCGTACAGAAAACGGCGCCCGAGATCGGTGGAGAGCGGAACCGGCGGGGCCGCATACTGTTCCTCCACGGTCATGCCCGGTTTCACCTGCCGAGGCACCAGGTCGAGGATTTCGCGATCCAGCTGCGAACCGTACGTGCACCGCCCTACGGTTCGGCAGCTTGTGTCTTGGTCTACCTGGATAACGTACAGCAGTTCGCCTGGAAGTCCCGCTACGGTGGAAACAATGTTCCTGTTCGGCGAGGCGGCCGTGGCGCCTAAGGATTCGGCAGCACCTGTGCCCACGGAAACGATCAGCATGTTCTTCTCGCCCGTCTTCCAATTCAATCGGTAGGCCGGCTCGGTTGCCATTCGATAGAGAAGGAATGCCGGACTGTTGTGCGGTGTGACGCCTCCATCCACGAACACGAATGTCTTTGCCTTGTCCTCCGGGTCCCACTGAAGAATTTCCGGAGGGAAGTATACGGGAGCGGCGGTGCTGGCACGGACCAACTGCCACAACGGGATCTTCAGATTGCAGTCTTTGCGGGTTGGGTCATTGTACTTGGCGTCAGGATTGGTGCTGACCGGCCAGGGTGAATCGGTGGTAACGTTCTTCGTCACAACCAGCAGGAGGCACTTCAGATTGTCCGGGAACAAGTTTGTATCGCGCCCAAAGACCTCCTGGAGCTGCGCTTTGAGAGGATCGGCAGTGTAGAAGTACTTAACCCGCTCCAGCAGCCAAGCCTTCTCGAACATCTGTTTACCCGAGCTTTGGTAGAAGTCGATCAGCTGTGCGGTGGTCATACCGCGCGACAAGCCGGCGGCGATGATCGCGCCTGTGCTGGTCCCCCCGATATAATCGAAGTAGTCACACAGCTTTTGGCCCGTTTTTTCGGCAACCAACTTTTCAATGTGCTCCAGAATGCCCAGCGTCAGAAGACCGCGAATTCCTCCACCATCCAAAGCGAGCATGCGGTGTGGGCGGTCCTGCTCGTAGCGCTTGGCCAAGGACTGCCAGCGTTCGGGATAGATCAACATTTCGGCTCCTGCCCCGGTGCGGTGACCAGCAATGTTTCCGTGGTACATGGCACCCGATAAGAAAGGACGCTCATGATTGTAGCTCTTGCAGGCAGGCGAATTGATGCTATCGGTGCCAGGCAACGCCGGTTTCCTCTGGAGAACGTCGAGCTGGTGAGCGAACGCCTGCGGGAGATGCTGAAGACAAAAGCGAGCGGGGTGGTGTGCTCCGCGGCCTGCGGTGCGGACCTGATCGCTTTGTCTGCGGCAATCACGTTAGGACTTCGACGCCGGGTCGTCCTACCGTTCGAGCGCGAGCGCTTCCGCGAGACTTCGGTCATCGATCGGCCCGGCGACTGGGGCCCTGTGTATGATCGAGTTCTCAACGATGTCGAAGCGTCCGGCAACCTGGTCGTCATTCCAAAGACATCGGATGAGCAAGCCTATTCGGCGGCAAGTCGGGCTATTCTCAATGAGGCGATCTCTTGGGCGGCGAAACTGAAGCAGCCGGTCGCTGCCTGTTTAGTATGGGACGGCGCTTCGCGTGGTGTTGATGATCTGACCGAGGAATTCGGCGTCGAAGCCCGTAAGCGGGGGCTTGCCGTATTCGAACAAATGACGATCTAATCTGCCCAGCTTCCTAGACAGCTCTGGAGGACACGCGGATTGACGGAACCGAAATACCGGGCGTTCGTGTCATACAGTCACGACTCCGATGAGCGATTGGCTGCCGCCCTTCAGTCGTCGCTGAGTCGGTTCGCCAAGCCTTGGTACCGCCTCCGCACCATGCGGATCTTCAGGGACAAAACCAGCCTGTCGGCAAATCCAGCGCTTTGGCATTCCATTGAGCAGGCCCTCGGCGAGTCTGAGTATTTCCTGCTCCTGGCATGTCCGGCCTCCGCAAAGTCGCGCTGGGTGCAGCAGGAGATTCAATGGTGGTTGCAGAATCGCTCTGTCGAGAAGCTACTAATTATCTTGACCGACGGAGTCATCGTTTGGAACAGCAGCATCCAGGACTTTGATTGGGGAAAAACGACCGCCATTCCTTCGTGTCTAAAAGGTGCCTTTCCCACCGAACCCCTCTACGCCGATTTCAGCGCCGCAAAGTCAACCGGCAGATACCTCGACTCAGATCCCGCTTACCGGGGCCCTCTTCTGGACGTTGCTGCTCCGTTGCTGGGGCGACCGAAAGACGACCTGGACAGCGAAGATATTCGACTTCATCGTAAGGCACAGCGCATAGCCTGGGCTGCCGCTCTGTTCATTGTTGTCCTCGGCCTCATCGCCGGAGTCGCAATGACGATCGCACACCAACGCCAGCAGACCGCTGCTTCCCGGGCCTTGGCTTCGGAGGCGTCATCGCAACTGGACGACCGTTCGCTGGCATTGTTGCTTAGCCTTGAGTCGCGTCGAATCGCGGATACGGTTGAGTCCAGACGTGCGCTCCTGACCGTGCTCCAACGCGTACCTCACGCCGAGACGTTTCTATGGGGACATACCGATGCTGTGACACGAGCAGTGTTCAGTCCCGACGGTCAAACCATGTTGTCCGCAGGATGGGACGATCGCATCATTCTGTGGAGCGTTTCTACCCGTCGACCGATAGGTCTACCGATTGCAGCCCCCAAGGGTCTGGTCAGCGTTGCCTTCAATTCTGACGGCTCTCGATTCGCTTCCTCGGGAAATGGAGCGGTCGTGATCTGGGGTACAAGTTCTCACCAGCCGGTGGGTGGCCCCTTCACCTACGCGAAGGAATATTTTGTTCACGTCGCGTTCTCGTCGAGTGGGAAACTGCTGGCCGCGAGCACGGACGCTTATGGCGGTCACCCGGCTACCGTAGTCGTGTGGGATGTGGCCACTCATCAACTGGTCGGGCAGTCGATCGAAGGGGCCGCTTTCGCCTTCAGTCCGGATGACTCTGTGCTCGCGATTGGCCAGTATAAGGATCTGCTTCTCTACGATCTCCGGTCTCATCGCGTAGTCGGACGACCACTTACCGGCCACGCCAGGAACATTACTTCGATCGCATTTAGCGGAGATGGAACGGTGGTGGCGGCCGGGGCCGAAGATAAAACGATTTTGATTTGGGAGGTCAAAAGCCAGAGGCCCGTGGGCACGTTGGCGGGCCACTCTGAGAGCGTCACCACCTTGCTCTTTGACCCGAGCGGGGCGGTCTTGCTCTCTGGAAGCCTTGACGGGACCATCATGCGGTGGAACCTGGATGACCTGAAGGCGATCGACACTCCAGTCCAGCACTTCGGTGCCTCCATATCTTCGATTTTTCTCAGCCCGGATGGTCAAGTGAGGTCGTTGGCTCTCGAGAAGGATCGAGTCATCATCCTCGACGTGAACGACGATCCCGCTCTGGGCCATCGCATCCGGACACCCGATGCCGGTTCGTCCAACGTCGCCTTCAGTCCGGATGGCCGTTTCCTCGCGTCGAGCGGTGAGTTTGGCGGTGTTCTGGAGTGGGACGTTGCCCGCGGTGAACTCCATGGCGAGCCGTTCTCGGGTCATGATCGGCAGGTAAGCAGTTTGGCTTATGCCGCGGACGGCAAGGTGCTGGTGTCTGGAAGCATGGATGGGACCGTTATTTTCTGGGACCTGTCCACTCACTCGCCTTTAGGCTCTCCAGTCAAAGCTCATTGGTCTCCCGTCTGGAGTCTGGCCTGTAACCCCGATGGCAAAACTGCAGCTTCGGGAGGAGACGCTGAACTGGTTTTCTGGGATCTCACAACCCGCAAGCAGTTGGGGGCGCCCGTCACATCCCAGAAGGATCGTATTTGGACGCTTGCTTTCAGCCCGAGCGGAGAATTCCTGGCGTCGGCGGGAAACGACCGCACAGTAGCGATTTGGAAGACTCGCCCTCAACTCCAACTCAGCAAGACGTTGGGAGCCTCCACTGCAGATCGCTATGAGGAAGTGATGCCTGGCGGAGTCAGCTTCAATCCAGACGGCACGCTCCTGGCAATGAGCACACGAGAGAATTCGGTGGCCCTCTGGAATTTCAAGAGCGGACGGCCAATCCCACCGGCGCTGTACGGCCACACCCAGTCGATAGCGAGCGTCGCGTTCCGACGAGACGGAAAGGTGCTCGCGTCCGGCAGTGCGGACGGGGATATTCGGCTTTGGGACGTTGAGACCCACGAACTGCTCGGAACCCTCAGCGCGCAACAGAAAGCCATCAAGAGCATCGCATTCAGCCCTCAGAAAGGGCTCATGGCTTCCGTCGGCAAAGATGATTCGATAATTTTCTGGGACATCGACTTCGAGAGTTGGTCCAGCCACGCTTGCCGCATCGCGAATCGGAATCTTACGCCAAAGGAATGGGCCACGTATTTTGGGAACCGTCCTTACAGGAAAACGTGCCCAGAGCTTTGACGATGTTCAATCTTTGCTCTGAAGTAGTCTCTGTTGAAACCAAAACGACGTTCTGTTCACTATCTCTAGACACTGGTGCGCCGCTCTGCTAAAAGGATGGAACTACCTGGGAACAAATCTGCGTCATACATCGAGAGAGTGGGAGTGAACTATGCCACCCGGACTGGACAACCTTAGACACATCGTTGTTCTGATGATGGAGAACCGGTCGTTTGACCACATGCTGGGCTGTCTGAAGGCGGTGGATTCTCGAATCGACGGGATCACCGACCAACTCAGCAATCCCGATGCGAAGGGTGCAGCCGTCAAGCCGCAACCGTTGGCCGAGTTCCAAGGGCAACTCGAGCCGGATCCTGACCACCACTTCCCGGCCGTCGATCTGCAGATCTTCGGCGGTGACACGAGCCCCGGGCGCGTCGCGAACATGCAGGGGTTCGTGAAGAGCTATTTCAACCAGCAGAGAGATGTGAAGCATTCGCAGAAGATCATGTATTACTTCGCCCAGGACCAGTTGCCGGTCCTGACCACCTTGGCGCTGGAGTTTGCGGTGTTCAACCGGTGGTTCGCATCGATTCCGGGGCCGACGATCTGCAACCGCGCGTTCGCGCACTACGGCACGTCGTTCGGACGGGTCGACATGAATCTGCTGTATGTGGGCGAGCCTTTCAAGAGCATCTACGACCGGCTGATTAACGCGCATCCCAAGCACACCGCCAAACTGTATTACTACGATACGGCCAGTTCTACGATGGAAATCACGAACCTCCTTCAGAATCAGCCGGAGTTGTTCGGCACCTACCAGCAATTCCTTCGTGACTGCAGTAAGGGCACCCTGCCGGATTATTCTTTCGTCGAACCGAACTACAGCGATCACGACAGCGACATCGGGGCGGAAGCGGCGAACGACCAGCACCCTGACCACAACGTGCAGTCGGGAGAATTGTTCATCGCTTCGGTGTACAACGCGATCAAGCAAAACCCGGATCTTTGGAAGAGCACGGCGCTGCTGGTTGTCTACGATGAGCATGGCGGAATTTACGATCACGTTGTGCCTCCGGCATGCCCGCAAGACCAATTTACGGCCCCGCCGAATGACACCGGTACTGGCACGGAGTTCAAGTTCGACCGGCTGGGAGTGCGGGTGCCGGCAATTTTGATTTCGCCGTGGATTCCGAAGGGAACAGTGATTGATCGCACCTTCGACCATGCTTCGATCCCCGCGACAATCACGAAGTTCTTTCTGGGAGATTACTCGCCACGCTCTCCGCGCGAAACAAACGCAGATATCTTTATCGAACCCAACGTGGCGCCCGTTGATGCTGCGCGGAATGTGCTCTCGCTTGACAAAATGCGAACGGATTGCCCGGATTTCGACGTTTAGAGATCTCGCGGCGGTCGCGCCGCGCTGAAGGAGGGACCAGATGACCGTCATCCATGTGCCCAGGCCGGACACGAAGAAAATCATGGATCCAAACCGGCCCGTCAATACGCTGCTGAAGGCGCAGATGCAGCATTTGTACGACGCCGAGTTGAAGCTGCCGATCGCGCACCAGACCAACGTCTACGTGAACGCAATCAGAACCGAAGGCGAAGCCGCGGACTATGTCCGCCGGGTGACGGAGGCGATCCACCACGCGCACGATGCTGCAGCCGTGCAGAGGGCAAAACCCAAACGCAAGCCCGGGATCGCGATTGCGGCTGCGGCCGAAACACAGCGGAGCAAGCTCAAGAAACCAGCCAAGCCAAAGAAAACCACCAAGGCGAAGCCCAAACGGAAACGTTAGCCGGATGCTCGGCTGCGTTCCCGCAACCACGATGAGTAGGAGACTGTATGCGTTGGAGTCTATTGGTCCTGCTGTTGCTTGCAGCCACGTTCGCTGTCGGTCAGGAAAGCGGTCCGCCAGTATCGCAGGAAGGTGACCTGCGAGCGGACTTCCGACGCGAGGGCGAACGCATCCGGGACGCCTGCAAGACTTTCAACTTCAGCAGCGGGATGGAATGCGCGATCCTGTTCTTCACTGACCATCCCCTTCACATCGCGGTAGGCAGCATCGCGCCGCAGAATGGATTTGGCGTTGGCGGGGCGTTCGTCACTGAGAAGAACACGACGAACTGGCGGCTGAGTTGGGACGTGGACGCCGTCGTCTCTAATAACGTCTCGTGGCGCGCCGGCGGCTACATGAAGATGATCCATACGCCGAAAGAGAATATCCGCGTGATCAGGCCTGTGGTTTCGAAGCCCGGAGAAACGCCCGGAACCGCGCCGGCGAAGAAGCCCCGTATCAATCTGGTTCACCCCTACTCCGTCTTCAACCTTTACGCGCAGTCGACCTCGCTCAACCGGCTGAATTTTTTTGGGCCGGACAATGATTCCACGGTCTCCGGGAAGTCCGTGTTTGGAATGACGGAAACCATCGTGGGCGCGAATGTCATTAAGCCGGTTTTCGAGTGGTCCGCCATCAGTAAGCTGAATCTCGCGCTGCTCGGCGAAGCCAATGGCCGCTTCGTCAACATCAGAGGTAATCACGGAGAATCCGCTCCTTCAATTGAAACTGTCTATACGGATGCGCAGGCGCCGGGTTTGAGCAGTCAGCCGGGATTCGTCCAGTTAGGTGAAGGTGTTCGTATCAAGCCGGTCCTCGGGGACTACCTTCAACTGAACTACCTGGTGAAATTTCAGCAGTTTTTTGCGCCCTCGAGTTCGCAGAATTCCTTCCTGCGCTGGACGGTCGACCTGAACCACACGTTCTTCTTGTATGGATACACGCAGTCAGCGCCCAAGAGTACCGACGGGAACGGCCCGGATGAGTGTGGTCCGCTCACGGAGAAGTGCCCTCCGGTTTCGCACTCGCGGAATCTGAACGGCTCGATCGGGGCGCGCCTGCTGCTTTCCGAATCGATGACCTCGGGAACAAGCGCGGTGCCGTTCTACTTCCAGCCGACGCTAGGCGGAGGCGACCTCAACGGTGCGCCATCGCTAAGCAGCTACCAGGACTATCGCTTCCGTGCGCCGAACATTCTCTTGCTGCAGGAGAAATTCGAGCATTCCATTTGGGGGCCATTGGGCTTCACCTTTATGGCCGATCAGGGCAGGGTGGCGGTGACTCGCGGGGATATCGGATTCAGCCATCTCAAGCACAGCTTCGGCACTGGGCTCACTCTTCGCGCCGGCGGCTTTCCCATGGTCTTCTTGATCTTTGCATGGGGAGGCAATGAGGGGAATCACACGATCTTCAATATGAACACGTCGTTGCTAGGCGGATCGTCTCGTCCCACTTTGTTTTGATGTGGGGCAAAACAAAAGGGGGAAGGGCAATAAAACTGCTCCCCTGTGCGATTATCGCTAATTAGAGCGCGGGTGTTTATCGTCACGGAAAAATTCTATATCTTGCCATATTTGTACATTCGTGCGAATATCGCCGCCTAGTTTTACTTTTCCGAATGACAAATGAGTGCAGCGTTGCCTTTTCGTCTTAGGAGACGACGATGTCATCTTCACTGATTCCCACAGGCAGCAAGATACCGTTAATCGTTCCTTATCGGCGGACGCCGCCGGGCAGCCAACCGGAATCTTTTTATCCCGCCTACGTCGGCACGCGACGTCGTGCCCCTTCGCGGCCGCTGATCGTTTTGCCGCACACTCTGTCGGAAGTCACGGGGCCGCTGTTTGGGCATGAAAAGATGGCGGAGACCGACAATGACCTTACCCGACAACATCCCGGAGAGCCTCTCGGAGAACGCGTCATAGTCAGTGGGCGCGTCCTCGACGGCGATGGCCGCCCAGTTTCCAGTAGCTTGATCGAAATCTGGCAGGCAAACGCGGCGGGGCGTTATTTCCATAACAAGGACGACCATCGCGCACCGCTGGATCCGAACTTCTCAGGAGGGGGCCGCACACTCACGGATGCGAACGGCAATTACCAGTTTGTGACCATCAAACCGGGAGCGTACCCGTGGCGCAATCACCCCAATGCATGGCGTCCGGCGCACATCCATTTTTCGCTGTTTGGCCCTGCGTTTACCACGCGCCTGATCACGCAGATGTATTTTCCAGGCGATCCGTTGTTCCCGTACGACCCGATCTTGAATTCCATCCCGGATGAAAAGGCCCAGCAACGCCTGATTTCAAAGTTCGACATGGAGCGCACCCAGCCGGAATGGGCGCTCGCTTTCCGCTTCGACATCGTCTTGCGTGGCCGCGAAGCCACGCCCTTTGAGGGATGATATGGATCTGACTCCGACGCCGTCGCAGACGGTTGGTCCGTACCTGCATATTGGCCTCACCAACACTCGATCCGTCGGCCGCATCGCTGGTCCGGGTGTGAAAGGCGAGCGCGTCTGGCTGAAGCTGCGCCTGTTGGATGGCGATGGAGCGCCTGTGCCCGATGGCATGATCGAAATATGGCAAGCCAATGCTGACGGGAAATACAATCACCCGGAAGACACGACCGAGACAGCCGTCGATCCTGCCTTTCTCGGTTTCGGAAGAATGCCCACCGCAGAGGACGGATCGTGCGCCTTCGAAACCATCAAGCCAGGTCAGGCGCCCGGGCCTGATGGAAAACTCCAGGCGCCGCATTTGACTTTGGGGGTCTTCGGGCGCGGTCTTCTGAAACGCCTGGCCACGCGAATCTATTTTGCTGGCGACGAGACGAACGCTACCGACCCGATATTCGCTTTGGTACCAGCAGATCGCCGCAGCACTCTCATGGCACGGCAAGACCCGGGACGTCCGGGTCGCTGGCAACTGGACATTCACCTTTGTGGCGAAGGTGAAACCGTGTTCTTCGATGTGTAACAATTCGCGGATGGGCAGACTGGCTTTCCCTGGAGTTTCCATACTTGTACCGGCTGGGCGGCGGAGGTTCGCATGCCGGTGCGGCTGATTGATAGCCTCGCGACCACCGCTCCGATGGCACAGCTTTTCTCTGACGAGTCGGTGCTCAGGGCGATGCTCGATTTTGAAGTGGCACTCGCCCGCGCCGAGGCGAAGCTCGGCATTATTCCGAAGGCGGCCGCCGATGTCATCGCGAAAGCGGCGCAGATCGAACATTTCGATCCAGCGGCGCTTGCCCAGGCAACCCTTCGCGCGGGCACGCCTGGAATACCGCTGGTGAAAGCCCTCACAGAACGAGTGCGCACCATCGATGCAAGCTCGGCTGGATACGTGCATTGGGGCGCGACCAGCCAGGACGTCGCCGATACCGGATTGGTTCTTTTGCTCAGGCAGGCACAGCCTGTTCTGGAAGCTGACCTCGTGAGACTAGAGGGAGCGATCGAACGGCTTTCCGAGCAACACTCACACACTGTGATGCTGGGGCGAACGCTGATGCAGGCCGCTCCGCCCGTGACGTTCGGCCTCAAGGTAGCGGGCTGGCTGGCTGCGATTCGCCGCGGCCACGTGCATCTGCAATCCAGTTTCGCCGACGCCCTGGTCTTGCAGTTTGGAGGCGCAGTGGGTACGCTGGCCGCGCTCGGGGATCAGGGCCTCGCAACCGCTCGTGCTCTGGCGGATGAACTTGAAATCGCATGTCCTGATGCTCCGTGGCACACGCATCGAGACCGGCTTGCTGTTCTTGTCTGCGCGCTCGGGGTCCTGACGGGCACGCTCGGGAAAATTGCCCGAGATATTATTCTGCTGATGCAGAATGAAATCGGTGAGGTTGCGGAACCATGCGGCGAGGGCCGCGGGGGCTCGTCGACTATGCCGCACAAGCGCAACCCGATCGGTTGCACGGTAACGCTGGCGGCGGCCAATCGCGTTCCTGGTCTGGTGTCGAGTTTCTTGTCGGGGATGGTCCAGGAACACGAGCGGGGAGTGGGCGGCTGGCAGGCCGAATGGTCCACGGTCAGCGCGGCCGTGCAGTCTGCTGGACTCGCTGTGGCTTCAATGGCGGAGGTGTCGGAAGGACTCACGGTCGATGCGAAACGCATGCGCGCGAATATCGAGGCAACCCGCGGCGTTGTCTTCGCCGAGCGTGCCATGATCCTATTGGGCAAAGTGCTCGGACGCGATGTCGCCCACCGCGTTCTTGAAGAGGCAGCGCGGCGAAGCATGGCGCAAAATAAGCATCTGGCAGACGTGCTCGCCGAGATGCCGGAAGTCATGGCTCATCTGGATCCCGCGTCAATTCGCAGCCTCGAAGATCCAGAACAGTATCTTGGCGTCGCGGACACCTTGCAGAAACAACTGCTGGCCAGTAATCGGCAACAGACATCCAGAACAGAAGGGAAGTAATCTTGCCTTTCGCTAAGGTTGGCGACACGCGTTTGTTTTATCGTCTCGAAGGGATTGCGGGCCGCCCGGTTTTCGTGCTTTCCCACTCGATTGGGACCGACCACGCGATGTGGGACGCCCAAGTGCCGGACCTGCTTCCTTATTTCCAAGTGCTCCGCTACGACACTCGAGGGCATGGCGCGTCAGACGCGCAGAAGCGCGACTATTCGATCGCGCAACTTGGCGGCGAT
This sequence comes from Terriglobia bacterium, assembly GCA_020073565.1. Lineage (GTDB taxonomy): Bacteria > Acidobacteriota > Terriglobia > Terriglobales > Acidobacteriaceae > Acidiflorens. The sequence goes on along the minus strand of JAIQEY010000014.1, from coordinate 75,148 downwards.
GTTCTCGGCCTCACCGGAGCTCTGGGCATCTCGAAATTCGCTTTCTGCGGTCTTTCACTCGGGGGAGCGGTTGGGCAGTGGGTGGCGGCGACCGCACCGGATCGAGTCACCGGTTTGGTTCTCGCCAATACCTCAGCACAATTTGGTCCGCCTGCAAACTGGGAAACGCGCATCGCGAACGTCCGGAAAGGCGGGATGGCCAGCATCGTTGACATGGCGATGCAACGCTTCTTTTCCCCGGAGACAGCCCAGAGCAGTCCAGAAGCGGCGTCGGTGCGGTCGGTGCTGCTGGGAACCGATCCGGAAGGATATGTCGGATGCTGTGCGGCCTTGCGCGACGCCGATCATGTTCAATTGCTCCGAAAAATCAGCGTGCCGACCCTGATCATTGTGGGAGAGAAGGATGTGTCAACTCCGTGGTCGGGGCATGGTGAGGTTCTAGCTCGCGAAATCGCCGGTTCGCAGGTGGTTCACTTGCCGGCAGCACATCTTTCGAATATCGAGCGGCCACGGTCATTCACGGCTGCTCTGCTGCAGTTTCTGCGGCCTGCTTCGTCGGGCGATCTGACGGAAGCGGGATTCGAAACGCGCCGCGCGGTTCTTGGCGATGCCCACGTTGACAAGGCGATTGCGTCCACTACTGAGTTCAACCGCGATTTCCAGGAATTGATTACGCGATATGCTTGGGGAACAATCTGGACACGCCCCGGTCTGAGCCGGCGCACCCGCCGCCTTCTGGTCCTGGCGACCACGGCTGCATTGGGAAGATGGGAAGAATTCACGCTGCACGTAAGAACGGGCCTGGCTCACGAATTGGAACCGTGCGACCTGAAAGAAGTACTGCTTCAAACCGCGGTATATGCAGGCGTACCCGCCGCCAATACCGGATTCCAGATTGTGAACGAGCAAAGTAAGAATGAGCCGGGTAAGAATGCTCCGTAACCGCGCAGGAATCGCCACTTGCCATGTTGTTCCTGCGTTCGCGTGAAGTTGTAACGAGACCACGCGTCTTTGAAAATTTACCGCGCGGCCATCGCGTTCGGGCTCCCTATGAAGCAGCAATGCTCGACGTGGGATGGGATGCCCTCCGCTTTCCTGCCCAGTACAAGCACATTCCGATTCCCAGCAGCGCGCCGCACCCGCCGACAATCTTGAAAACGGCAAGCGGCTTGTTCGGTTCGTCGGGCGGCGGCAGGACGGAAAGCGCGATCGTCAGGACCGTGGTCGTAAATCCCAGGATCGAGAGGACGTACGCCGCTGGCTTTCCGCCCGGCACGCGGATCACGTCCGATCCCGCGGGCTCGCGTTGCAGCGCGAACATCGACGCAAACAAATATAAGTACGGGATGAAATACGTGATCACGCCCATGCTGACAAGTACGTCGTAGGCGCCTTTCACGCTCGTTCCGGCCTGTCCGAGGAAGATGAACACCGCGCCAATGAAAGTCTGAGTCAGCAGCGCGACCCACGGCGTCCCCCAGCGCGGATGCAGCGCGCCAAACGACGGGGGCAGATAGCGATCGATGCCGGCGACGAAAGGTAACCGTGCGACGGCGGCCAGATAAGCGCCCGAGGCCCCGATGTTGCTCAGCGCGATAAGAAATGCGGCGAGTGGAAGCACTCCCGGTAGTCCGACGCGGCCTGCGGTTTTGGCGATGGCCTGCACCAGTCCCTGCAGACTGCTGACTTCCGACGAGGGCAGCGCCACGAGCACACCCAGGGTTCCTACGATGTAACAGAACGTCACCGTCACTCCGCCGAAAAAAAGAGCCAGCGGAATCGTGCGACGAGCGTTCTTGATTTCCTCGCCTATAAAGGATGCCGTCTCGCAGCCGCCGAAGGCGAAAGTCAGCACCGACCAGAAGATCACGTTGTTCAGCCGCACGCTGGGCGTCATGGTGTGGACCGAAAATGTGGTCGCCGATCCAAAGCGGTGCCACGCCACCATGCCCATGCCGATTACGATCAGCACCGGAATCCACATGGCCAGCGCTCCGACGTTGTGCAGCCATTTCCCGACGTCGAGTCCTACCACGTTCAGCAGCGTGGCCGCCGCGAGCGTCAGCAGAGCAAACACGATGTAGAACGTCGCGTTGCCGGAGAGATAACCCCACTCCGCCTGTCGCATGTAGAGGACATTGCTGGCGGCGAAATAGAGCACGGCAGGGAAGTAGGGCAAGTTCGAAGTCCAGTACGTCCAGGCGGCCATGAAGCCGGAGAAGTCGCCGAAAGCGCGTTTCGACCAGACATAGAGGCCGCCTTCATTCGGATAGCGCGAAGAAAGCTCGATGACCGAGAGCGCCAATGGCGTGTAGAACGCCAGCCATGCGCCAATCCAGATGACGATCGAACTTGGTCCCGCCGCTGCAGCCGTGGCGATCCAGCGCAAGCTGATGCCGGTGACCACGTAGAACAGCAGCAGGTCGCGAAATCCCATGACCCGCTTGGGGCGGCTCGGGTCCTCGGCTTCGGCGATGGAGACGCCGGTTCCGGCTACTGAGATCGGTGATGGCTCTGAGTCGCTCACGCGCGAGTCTTTTCACCGTGAAGGTAAGCGGTAAGGATTAGCAGAGAGCCGGAGGATGAGCAAGGTGAATCTCAGGTGTTGGTGGTCGTCTTCGGGCTCGTGTGTTTCCAGTACAGATACCCCGGGACGCCGATGAGCACGATGGTAGCCCCCCAGAACGCTTCAGTCGGGCGCGTGAGAATGGTATTCAGCGTCCAGGCCACACCGACCAGCACATAGATTCCCGGAAGCCACGGATATCCTGTGCAGCGGTAGGGACGCGGAACATCCGGCCGCTTCCAGCGCAAGACAAACAGGCCGATGACGGTCAGCGTGTAGGAAAGCACCATCCCGAAGATTACGTACGTGTAGAGCTGGTCGTAGCGGCCGCTAAGGGTCAGGAGCGCCGCCCAGACGCCCTGGCCGATCAAACTAAAGGCGGGCGTGCGCCACTTGGGATGAACGATGGCCATGCGCTTGAAGAAGACGCCGTCCTGCGCCATCGCAAGATAGACGCGGGCTCCGGAAAGCGTACAGGTTGCGGCTGCGCTGAAGCAGGAGAGCGCAATCATGGCCGAGAGCCAGACAGCAGCGCCCGGCGAAAACAGCGCGGACGCGGCGGCATGGGCGATGGTTTCGTATTTCGCCACCTCGCTCAACGGCATGGCGTAGACGTATGTCATGTTCATTGCGAGATAGATTGCGCCCACCGCGAGTACCCCGAAAACCATCGCCAGCGGTACATTGCGACGTGGCTCCTTGACCTCGCCGGCGACCCAGGTGATGTACACCCATCCGTCGTAGGCCCAGAAGACAGCAATCAAGCCCACGCCCAGCGCCGATACCAACTGGCCTGGGCCCAGGCCCATGCTCAACCCGCCCGGCGCCTGCGCCGTGAAGTTCGACCAGTGCCCTTTGCCGATGGCGAATCCCAGCACGACGAAGGCTGCCATGGCGGTGAACTTGGTCCAGGTAGAAACATTCTGCAGCAACGCTCCCCAGCGCAGTCCCACGACGTTGACATACGTGAGGATGAGGATCAGCGCCAAGCCAACCAGATGTGCGCGGGTAAAGACGATGCCGACGGCTGAAAAAATCACGCGCTCCTGCGAAATCGCCGGAACAATCCTCCCCATGTACGCGGCCGATGCGACCGAGAGGGCAGCGATGGTGCCACCGTTGGCCACCGCGAACAGCATCCAGCCGTACAAGAACGCGATTACGTCGCCGTAGGCTTCGCGCAGGTAAACATACTGTCCGCCCGAGTCAGGGAACATTGAGCCCAGTTCCGCAAATGCGACGCAGGCGCACAGCGAGATCACTCCACCAAGGACCCATACCAGGAAGAACAGTTTGGGATTGGGCAAAGGGCCGGCGATATCCTTTGCGGTGAGAAAGATCGAGGAGCCGATGATGCCGCTCACCAGCAGTAGCACCGAATCGAGCAGGCTAAGGCCGCGCACCAGGCTGGGCTGTGGTTTCGAGTTGTCGCTGGTCGGGGCCGGAGTCTCGGGAGCCGTCTTCATCGGTGGAGTCGCTGATTGTCCATTTTTGAAAGTTCAGAATGTCGTTCTTTCAACCCATGGCCAGTTCGTCGGGAGATTCGAGTGGTGTTCCGCAACGGCGGCAGATCACGGCTGAACAGTCGCCGCACGTCAGAGGGTCAGTGACTTCTGCGGAGCACACCGGGCAGTAGAGCACGTCTGGTCCTTTCCGTACCGTGGGCGGTGTCGGGCGGCTGGGATCCATGCCGACGAAACTTTAGCACAGTTTCCTCGGGGCCTGTCCCGGGACTCAACTTTTCAGATGCATCCGCCGATAGCCATACCGAGGGCCTTCCTTACGATGAAACGTGTGTTGATTGCAGTCGTGATGTTCACGGCCGTTCTAAGCGCAAAGAACGCTTCGCGCAATCGGCTCGGGGTATTGTTGCGCATGGAGTCCGTACCCTGCGGCGCGGCAGAGGCAAGTGGTTTCAGCAAAGCTCTCCTGGGGGCGTCGGTGCCCGCTCCGGTGCAGGACGACCGGCTCTGCCAGGAATACGTTCTGCGGTCGGAGGGGCTTTACTACCGAATCCGGTCAAGAGATCGGAAGCATCCGGTCTTGCTGCCGATCGGCGAGCAAGCGCAATTCCACTTGCACCGCGATCGCATGCTGCTTCAGGTAGAGGATTTTGACTCAAAGGCGTATGAATTCTCAGTGCTGGCCATTGTGCCGGAGAGCCACGGGGATTGTTTCCGGCAGCAGCCGGTTGAGAGAAAGGACTCGTCGGACCCGCTGCAGGAGACTCCGCAGTAACGGCGCGCTGGATCAGTCCTCTCGCTTTCGCAGGATGAGGTCGCCTTCGCTCGGCGGCAGCGAAAATGGGAACTCCCAAACCTTGTCGTTCATCCAAACGCCGAGCATGAAGTCCTCATGACTTTTCCAGTCACCGATCCACTTATTCCTCGTTGAAAAGAAGACCCAGCCATGAGCCTCGGGATTCCCCGGCGTCAGGGTAGCGGGCTGGAGGCTCTGCGTGCTCAGGAACTCAATGAACTCGGCAGCTTCCTTTTGGTACTCTCTCAGATAGGCAGTCTTCTCTTCGGTTGTTTCGGGATGCTTCTTGATCTTACGCTCCGTCTTGAACACCAGCGTGTCCAGATCGTTCTGCAACCGGGTGGAAAAGTGTGTGGGATCCAGATAACTCTCGCGAATCTCGTGATGACGCAGGAAATCCATGCGCAGATCTGCGGGAAATTCGAATTTGCCCCTTCCCGTGTAAGTCACGCTCAGGTACACGCCCAAAACGTGATAGAACCGGCGCCGGCTTTTCGACAGTTCCTGGGAATCGACGAGCAAAGTCAAATCCAGGTCATCACCCACCATTCTCCAGCGGTAGCGGCCGTCGTCGCCGCGCTGGGATTCGCACCCGGGAGCGCCGGCCGTCCAACGCACGGCGGGCAAAGTTTTCTTGCCCGCGTGGCCTGGCACGGCACCCATAACAATGCTGAGGGCAAGAGCCAGACTTGTGCTGAGAGAGGAGCGATGTGACATTGCAACTGAGTGTATCGCCTTGCCCCGGCAACGTCATCGGCAGCGCCAATCCGCGCGCGAAAATGTGTTAGATTGGAAATCGGTGGGGCGCGTAGCTCAGGTGGTAGAGCAACGCCCTTTTAAGGCGTGGGTCGCAGGTTCGAATCCTGCCGCGCTCACCAATCTTGGCCATATCAGGCGCACTATGGCGCAACTAGCGCTGGCGTGCTGACATGTCGTCTTGTCGCTGTATTCGCGATGAATCGACCACTCTGCGCAGTTCTGATCAGCTTTCTGTGCTCCCTTTTGTCCCCCGCTTCAACGCATCCGGATCAGGCCGCGGTTCTCGGAACGTGGGAAGGCGAATCGAAGTGCACTATCGCCACTTCACCCTGCCATGATGAACACGTCATTTATCACATCGCGGCCGACGACCGGGTGGCGGGCAGGCTGTCGTTGGACGCATACAAGGTCGTGGCTGGACAGCAAGAGTTCATGGGGACACTTGGGTGCCAATACCGCTCGCGCGAAGCCATGCTCAGCTGTTCCGGAAATACCGTGAAGAAAGATGATTGGGAATTCAAAGTTTCCGGAGACAGCATGACGGGCACTTTGACTATCGGAGATGAGAAGACTTTGTACCGAAGAATAAGTGTTCGCAGGAAGTAGGAACCCTCAGGCGAGATCGGTCGGCTCTGGCCGACAACTCTTTTCAAATGCACATTGCAGAATTAGATGGGACGGCCAGGATCTCCTGCCAGGCCGTGCTGTTCGACATGGATGGCGTTCTCATCGATTCGACTCCCGCGGTTGCGCGGGTGTGGCATCGGTGGGCTCTTGAACATGGCCTTGATCCGGAAGCCGTGGTGCGCATGGCCCACGGACGCCCGAGCAAAACCACCATCCGCGAGCTCTTGCCCGACTCCGACATTGATGCCGAGGATCGCGAGGTTGAACGCAGAGAAATGGAAGACCTCGAGGGCGTGGTTCTTCTGCCCGGCGCGCAGCAGCTCCTGAACAGTTTGCCTTTGGAACGATGGACGATCGCGACCTCATGCACGCGGCCTCTGGCCGAAGTGCGCTTGCGGGCCGCGGGCCTGCCCATCCCAAGAAAACTAATCACCTCCAGCGACGTGAAAAACGGCAAGCCGCATCCTGAGCCGTATCAGAAAGCCGCAGCCATCCTCGGGTTCTCCGCTTCCGATTGCATCGTGGTCGAAGATGCGCCGGCCGGAGTTCGCGCAGGAAAAGCCGCCGGCGCAAGGGTGATCGGCTTTCCCACCACCATGGCCATCCACGATCTGGAGAGCGCTGGCGCCGATTGGATTGCAGCGAATTGCGCCGCCGTCAGCGCCCAAAATAGCGTTGGCGAGCTGCTTCTGACCGTGAAACTTTAAGATCCTGAGCATGTTCTTCAGGGAGTTCATTTGCACGCGCCGCGTCTGCTCAACTAGAATCCTCAGTTCCTCAAAAGTTGCCCGCGAAGATAGCTCGACATTCGAGCGCTTTTTCGACGGGTCACTCCGATCAGGCAGGGCCTCGTGATTATCGGTGTTCCGAAGGAAAGTTATCCGGGCGAGCGGCGGGTTGCGCTGGTGCCAGCCGTTCTCCCAACGCTGACCAAAGCTGGTTTCGAAGTGCACGTACAAGCCGGAGCGGGGATTGAAGCTGGATACCCCGATACCCACTACACCGATAAAGGAGCGAAGATCGTCGCGGATCGCCCCACCGTGTTTCGTGCGGCCGACATCATTGTTCAGATCCTCTGCTACGGTTCGAATGATTTGACCGGCAAGCAGGATGTCCCGCTGTTTCGACGCGACCAGATCCTGATTGGTTTTTTGCGCCCGTTCGGTTCGTCCGAGGTGGTCCAGGAGATCGCTCACGCTGGTATAACCTCCTTTGCTGTCGAGCTGATGCCGCGCTCTACCCGCGCCCAGAGCATGGATGCTCTCTCCTCCATGGGCACGGTCTGCGGATACAAAGCTGTTTTGATCGCTGCCGATTCTCACCCGCGTTTTTTCCCGATGCTGACGACCGCGGCGGGAACGATTACTCCTGCACGCGTGTTTGTGATCGGGGCCGGGGTAGCGGGTTTGCAAGCGATCGCCACCGCGCGCCGACTGGGGGCGGTGATTTCGGCGTACGATTTGCGTCCTGCCGCCAAGGAACAAGTGCAGAGCCTGGGTGGGCGCTTCGTCGAACTTCCCATCGAAGCCAAGGACGCGCAGGATGCCCGCGGCTATGCCCGGGCACAAGACGAGGATTTCTACCGCCGCCAGCGTGAACTCTTGGGAAAGGTCGTGCAGGAAAGCGATGTCGTCATCACTGCCGCCGTGATTCCGGGCAAGAAGTCTCCGGTGCTCGTAACTGAAGACATGGTGAAAGGTATGGCCCCCGGATCCGTGATCCTCGATCTGGCGGCCGAGCGCGGCGGCAACTGCGAAATAACCGAGAGAGGGAAGACCGTCGTCAAGCACGGCGTGACCATCATTGGAGCCATCAACGTTGCCACCGGCGTGCCCTACCACGCCAGCCAGATGTACGCCAGAAACGTGACCGCCTTCATTACTCATCTGATCAAAGACCAGAAACTGAACCTGAATATGGACGACGAAATCGTGCGTGAGACGCTGCTGACGCGGGGCGGCGAGATCGTTCATCCCCGTGTGCGCGAGTTCTTTGCCTTGCCGGCGCTGGTGGCCAAGAGCTGACCGGTGTTCCGGCTGGAGGAGAGATGAATAGTTCGAGCCTGATTAACGCACTCTTTATATTTGTGCTGGCGGGGTTTATCGGATTTGAAGTGATCCGTCGGGTCTCACCCTTGCTGCACACGCCCCTGATGTCGCTTACCAACGCCTTGGACGCAATCGCGGTGGTCGGCGCCATTGTCCTGGTGGGTGAGCACAAATCCAGCCTGTCCGCCGTCTTCGGATTCATTGCCGTGGTGGCTGCCACCAGCAATATCGTCGGTGGCTTTCTCATTACGGATCGTATGTTGAAGATGTTCAAATCGAGCCGCCCAGCGGCCACACCGGCGGCCAAGTGATGACAGCTGAATTTGCAGGCGGCCAGGTCATCATCGAGCTGGTATATCTCGTCGCGAGCGTGCTGTTCATCCTCTCGCTGAAGTGGATGAGTTCGCCGACCACGGCTCGCCACGGCATCTGGGCGGGCGAAATTGGCATGCTGCTGGCGATCTGCGGCACGCTGCTGCATCGCGGCATCGTGGACTACCGGCTGATCGCCATTGCGCTGGTACTGGGCACGATCATTGGTGTTCCGCTGGGACGCGTCGCCATGACCGCCGTCCCGCAGCGAACCGCGCTCAGTCACGCCTTCGGAGCGCTCTGCGTCACGCTGGTCGGCTCAGCCGAGTTCTACCTGCGATCTCCCGATATCTCTCGTTTCATGATGTCGGTTCTCTCGATTGAAGTCGTTTTGGGTGGGCTGACTGTTACAGGCAGTTTGATGGCGGCAGGGAAGTTGCAGGAGATCCTGCCCCAGCGGCCGCTGACATACAAAGGACAGAACTTCGTCAATTTTCTGCTGCTCGCGGTTGCGATCGCGCTCGCCGTTTTTCTAGTGCTGCATCCGGAAACGCGGACGCTGTTTCCGTTCATGATCCTGATCGCGCTGGCGTTCGGCGTGTTGTTGATTATCCCCATCGGCGGCGCGGACATGCCGACCGTCATTTCGTTGTTGAATGGCTATGCCGGCCTGTCGGCCGCGGCCATGGGCTTCGTCCTCGACAGCAAGCTGCTGATCATCGCGGGCGCGCTCGATGGTTCATCCGGCCTGATTCTCTCGATCATCATGTCGAAGGCCATGAACCGATCCTTTACGAACGTCCTGTTCGGCGCGTTCGGTCAAGTGCAGGCCGCCGCGGCCGCGGGAGAAGAAGCCCGGCCCGTGCGCAGTGCGACGCCGGAAGAGGCCGCCGCTATTCTCTCCGCCGCCAACCGGGTCATCGTGGTCCCGGGCTACGGCATGGCGGTCGCGCAGGCGCAACACAAGGTGCGTGAGTTATTCGATGGTTTGAGCAAGCGAGGCGTCGATGTCCGTTTCGCCATTCATCCGGTTGCCGGCCGCATGCCAGGCCATATGAACGTGCTGCTGGCGGAAGCGGATATTCCCTATGATCGTCTGATCGAAATGGATGAGATCAACGGCGATTTCCCTCAGACCGACGTCGCCCTCGTGATCGGCGCGAATGACGTCACCAATCCGGCAGCCCGCACCGACCCTGCCAGTCCGATCTATGGCATGCCGATCCTCGACGTCGACAAGTCCCACACCGTAATGGTGATCAAGCGCAGCATGAATCCGGGCTTCGCGGGCATCGATAACCCACTCTACTATCTCGATAACACGCTGATGCTTTTCGGCGATGCCAAGGCTTTTGTAGGGAGCATCGTGCGGGAACTGAGCGGGGGACACGCCTAGATAGGCGTCGGAAGTAGCCTGCCTTGCGGCAGACCTAGGCGGGCTTCAGCCTGAATGGGGGAAGAGTGCGCAAGCCGCGGCCCGCCCTCTGATCAGGCTGCTTTCTTCATTTGCCGCATCTTGGCCCAGCGTGCTTTCTGCGCAAGAGAAATTCTCCTGCGGCCCGCGGCGGAGAGAACCCGCTTGGCACGGTGTTGTCCACCAGAATAAGATGCGCCTTGGCCTCGGGTAAGCTTTTCCAAAACCGAAATCGCTTCCCCAAGTTTTTGCACTTGGTTTTGCGCTTCCCGGCGTTCTTCACGGAGCCGCGACAGCGCCTTCGTAATGTTTGTCATCAAATACCCCCTCGGGTAACTACCGCCGGTTATTGTATTACTTAGATTACGTCTCGGCCAGATTTATTAAGGCAAAACGAGGAATAGGTTGTCCCATAAGATGACCTGCGGATAAGTCCAAATTCAGATGAGGGCCCACGCCCAGAGGTGGTAGTAGCCCGGAGGAACCAAAGAGAAACAAGGCTCATACGGCAAGAATATGGATCGCTATTCGCCTGCTGCGTGGAAGCGTGAGCCTGACGCTTTTCGACTAGCCGTAGAAGAATCGTCCATCACAAAGGCCCTGCCGCAGGCTGCCGGATTCGCAGTCTGGGGCAGGGCCTTGTGCCGCTGGTTTGCGGAGCGAATCAAGACTCCCGCACGGTTACTCGGTTGATACCTTCCAGCCGTAGTAGTTCTTCACCAGTGCCACTGCGACCTTGGTTGGGCCTGCATGATAGAACGTCGCACCGTATTTCTCGATCAGCAAGGAGCGGTCCCATGTATTGAACTGCTTCACCGCTGGACCCGACGCATCAAACAGATCGCCGGCCTTGGTCGGTTCCCATTTCCAGGTATACTCAACCACCGCCTTGTTGGGGGCCAGCATCGTGACCTTGTTGATCTCCACCAGCTTTCGTTGCCCGAGCGGCACGATGTAGTCGTTGTTGCCGTCCTTGTCCTTGGACTGTTTCACGCCGGCGATTTCAGCTAGGAATGCCTGGCCTTGGGGCGTCAGCGAGACCGGCGTCTTCGAACCGGACTCCTTGCCGATCTTGAGGTAACCTTCTTTTTCCAGCAGGCGATAGTTCGGCTCCCGCAATTTGTCGCTCACGCTCGAGTTGATCCGCCCAGTCTGGAAATGCAGGACCGCCGGTTTCTGGCCCTCCAACAGCGACAGTACGACCGGCGTAGCCTCGGTCGTGCTTAGCACTCTCCTGCTCTCCGCCACGAAATACAGCGCTACTCCCACGATGCCGACGATCAACACTACGATCAGAAGCAGTGGAACGATAGTTGAACTCTTCTTCTCCATCTCAATCTCTTGTTCAAACATGACACCCTCCAGGCACATCCCGCGTCCACAGGAAAGGACCGCGACTCCGCTTTCATTTTCCGCCATGTAGGCCCCACGCCCTGTGACGTAGCTCACACTGCAGTGTTTTCAAAGTCACTGGAGCGTTCCCGGGAGGGCAGCACCTCCCTCCCGATGACTTGCAAGGTCTTTCATCTGCTGTTCAAACCAAAGAATTCAATGCGCCTGTAAATAGCTGATACCAGTACAGTTGATGGTTGCATTGCATGGAAGGTGAATTGCCAGTCCTACGAACGATGAAGCGTCTGCAGCCCTCAAGGAGGACGATAACCGCGAAGGTGCTGACGGGCGCCGCGCTCCTTGCACTGGGCACCGGCGCGGCATGGTGCGACGCAGTCTTCCCGCAGAGAGTCGTTCCGCTCCACATTTCACTGACCCACCTGGAACAAAACCTGCGCCGCATCGCCGTGCATATCTCCGAGTTCTCGATTGTTTCCGAGTCGCGCGCGGCATTGGGCTGTGGAGAGGTTCGCCCACCGGAAGCCTTGCTCACTCCAGACCCGATGCTGCAGCCCCAGGATGACGATCTTCACGTACAGGTCAGCTTCATTGTGGGTTCCGATGGGCATGTGCACAGTGCCTTCATCCTCGACAGCGGCGGACCGGACCAAGACCAGTTGATCCTCCGCGCTATTAGCCGCTGGCGCTATCGCCCAGCCCTTTGCAACGGGGTTCCGACCGATTCCGAAGCCCGCGTGCGATTCGCTCTCCGCTAAATTGACAGTTTCTCCTACAATGGCATGGGTGAGGTGCACGTGAGCCCAGAGAATCCGAATCCTCCAGATGCAGAGAACGATCAACCCGGAGAGAACCGGGAGCTTGAGGAATTCTTTCATCGGCTCCCGGCTAACTTTCGCTGGCCGAAGCCAAACGACGAGGCGATTGCTGCTGCCATAGAAGCCATCCAGCGCATGTCCGGCGGCGGCGCGGGTGCGGAACTCGCGGTGGACGACGGTGCCGAGCCAAGGAATGCGTGCTCCGAATGTGGCGGTTTGCTGCCGGCGGGCGCGCGCTTTTGCGTCTGGTGTGGTGTGCCTAAACAATCGCCGATATCAGGGGACACGGGCTCTCCTCCGCAACCTCGTGCCGGCGAGCAGCACCATTATCACCATCACTATCACCACTTCGTTTCAGCGCAAGCCAATGGATCCGCTGTGTCCCCGGCAGAACTCGACGCGTCGGCACGCCGGGGCCGCGCTCCGGTTCCGGGTTCTGCGGGCTCCACCGGTGGTCGAGCGGAAGCATCCGCTCGTCAGGTCGCCCAGGATTGGGCCCAGGCTTGTAACACGAAGCACATGGATGATCTGCTGGAACTCTATGCGGCCGATGCCACCCTCATCCGTTCCAGCGTGCCGCCGGTTCGGAGTCTTTCCGCCATCCGTGAGTTTCTGTTCTCCCTGCTCGAGGCCGGGCTGGGCGATGTCGAGATGGAATCGCTCCGCACCGAGGTGATGGGCGAGATTGCAATGGACATCGGCCGCTGCAAGATGCTTGTGCCCGTCGCCATGGGGAAGCGCAGGGAAGAGCGTGGAAAATATCTGCTTGTGCTGGCTCGCCAGCCTGCCGGCACTTGGAAAATTATTGCCGACTGTTGGTCCGCCGATTTGGCAGTAAGTGCGCCCGCCGCTCCGGACGCCACCCGAAAAGGAATGGGATCAACCTTGCCGACGGGCAAGCCCCGCTAAACAAAAGCCCCGATCCTCGCGGATCGGGGCTGCCAGGTTAGTTGAGTTGACGTTTAGTAGGTGCGGGCGGTGAACAGTTGCCGGTAGCCCAGACTGTCAACGTCGCGGAACAACGGCGTTCCTGGTGGCAGGCCCGCAGGAGTGGAGAAGTCCTGGTCAAAGATGTAATCACGGGTCGGCGGGGAATACACGATAGTGCAGCACTTGTAAATGCCGGTGTCATAATTTGCGTAATACAGGCTGACCAGCGAACCTTTGTAATGGAGCGTCTTACCGCTCCAGTTTTCCAGATAGCGCAAGAAGTTGTGCACGCCCCCATCGGTGCCGAAATCCTGGCCGACACCGTTCCAGGTGGGCTGCGGGAAATTTATGTTCTTCCCGCCCGCGATCGCCACGCGATACCACGTATTCGATGCTGTCCGCCCGGCATAGCTGGTCGGCTGACCCGTCATGCTGTTCAAGTCCAACCAACTGTTGGAGAGAAGGGTGACGGAATCGGCAATCACGGCGGACGCCGCGTGTCCTGCCTGGTCCGCCCCACCGCCCCAGGTCGTATCGGCCGAGTTGCTGTTGTAGTCACCCAGAATATATACAGGGTTTTCCGAGGCTACCGTGAAACCACCGGTGTTGGGTGCTGCTGCGTCCGTCCTCAGCGGTACTTTGCCGAGCGAACCATCCACCAATCGGAGCGCATGGCGCGCACCGCTCACCCAGTTCTTGCGTCCCGTCGTGCTGCACGAGTCGATCCGGATATAGGGATTGTCTGGGTTTGCGAGCACGATGCTGGCGTTGAGGTTCTGGACTGCAACACCCCCAGTGCCGTAGAAACCCAGTCCGAGGTTCGCCGCTCCAAAGTTGTCCAATATTCCGTTCTGATTGACGTCCTCGGGAGAAAGCGTCTTGCCCGATGGAATTGGTTCCCTTACGCCATCCGGCGTCCCCGCCGCACTCGATGCGTTGATGTCATCTTCCAGGCCTGCGTCTCCAGTTTTCGCGTTCCCGCTATTTGGGTTCGGCAGCATTCCCCGGCGATCGGAGAAATACAGCACATAACCGTTCTGGGTCAGGTAGTCGACGTTCGTGCCATTGGCGCCAATCTGACCCGCCAGCCATTTCTTCAGATTGCCCACATCGATTTCGACAGCATTCATGACCCCGTTCGCCGTGCAAGAGGCATTGGCGGTTGCGTTGTCACGAGCCTCGCCTTCGCGAACATCATAGAAGTTAATGGGATACCAGTTGTCCCGGCTTACCGAAGTCGCCTGCGAATTGTCTCCGTAGTAGACGCTGGCGGTGGTCCCATCGGTCAGCAGTTCCGCGGGCCGGGGTCTGGGGGTAGGGTTCGAGCAGCCGCTGCCCGCAGGGTCAATAGCGCCATTGCCATTGCGGTCCGCGGGTTGCTGGAGGAGAAGGATAGCATTGGGGTGCACGGGATTGGGTTGAGCAGCCGTGGGCGGAGTGAGGCCACGCGCAAATCCCAATTCCAGCCACTCCCTGGTTACCGCGTTCCAGGTCCCAGCAGCGTCTTTGTATTCCACGCGCAAGTAGCCATCGAGCAGATTCCAGGTACCTGCCGTCGCGAGCAGCGGGGCCTTCGGTGCGACCGGCGTCAGAGTCTGGTTGGCTCCGGCGTCCGCTGGTGCAATCGGCCAGTCCGGTGTTGCCTGAAGAGCCGCAAGCTGGACGGCTGTCAGACATTGGTTGTATCCGGTCGAGTTATTCAGCGCAGCTGAGGTGGTGCCTTCCGCGAAGTACGTCGTCCAGGTCGGGTGTCCCGCGATCGGTACTGGAACCCCCTTCGTGTAATCGGGCCCCGGGTTTGGGCCATTCGAGAGGCGAACATTCCCAGTATCGTTCGCCCCGCCCGGCAATTCTGCCGGATCGTCGCTGAGCAACACACGGATTTGCGCCATGTTGTACTCGCGCGATTGCGCCAGCCCCGAGGTCGTCGATTCCAGCGGCGGTGGCCGCCGAATAATTTGATAAGGGAAGTTGGTTCCATTCACAAACGGCATCGATAGTCTCTTGGCGCCGGTTCCGCACTTGGCGGTGCCACTGGCGCCGCAGATATTAAGGTCGTAACCGCCGTTGATGATCTCGCCGTTGAATGTCGTCAGCGAGACGTTAGGCCAGTTGTTGTTAGGGCCCGATTGCGGTGGATTACCGCCCGCCCC
The DNA here is from genome assembly GCA_020073565.1 of Terriglobia bacterium. Lineage (GTDB taxonomy): Bacteria > Acidobacteriota > Terriglobia > Terriglobales > Acidobacteriaceae > Acidiflorens. The sequence goes on along the minus strand of JAIQEY010000014.1, from coordinate 59,912 downwards.
GGTCACGCTGCCATCCGTGAGTCCGAGTTGCTTGCAATTTGGCTTGGAACCGTCACAGCCCCCGCTCGCGGCCGGAAGATCCACCGTACCGTTGTACTGACTGGCTGTCGAATAGCCATTCGCCAGCACTGCCCGAATCACATTGCCATACACTGACACCTTGTCGTGAAACGTCAAGGTACTGCCGGGACCTACTTCAGGGTATAAGTCTCCGTTGGTATGGACACGTCCCGCAAAATCAAAATTGGGACCGCTGAAGAAGCCGAGGTCGCCTTCGGAAAACACACCGAACTGAAACACCGGAATCAGTGCGACCTGCGCCGTGCGGGTCATACTGACTTCTTGTCCGCCGGGCTCGGATGCGGTGGCCAGCATCGTGACGGGGATGATCTGCGCCCACAATCCCTGGTTCGGCCCCGAAAGGATCTGCCCGGGCCTCGCGGCCAGCAGACCGGAACACCCCGAAGCCGGCGTCACCGAGTAGTCCCTCCAGGTCACGCCCGGCATGCTCGGTTGCAGATTGCTCAGGTTGCAGATCTGGGCGGCGGTGGGCGACTGCGCGTTCTGGAAAGTCCCCGCCAGGTCCGCGGTCATCTTCTCGATGCCGCCCTCGGCGCTGTGATAGGCAGCGTTGTTCTGCAGGTCGGATCCACCCACGGTCGCTTCGGCTCCCACCATCATCATCAAGCCGATCGCGATGCCCGACAAAAGCAGCAGCAGCAGCAATGATGCAATCAGCGTAAACCCGGATGATTGAGGTTGCGAACTTCTCATAACTGATGTCCCCCGTAATATCCCCGTCGGATCGTCTTCAAGCCATCCTCACTGCTGCGGGTAGTCATTCCTGAAAGTTAGGTCCCGTGCACTCACCGAAGTCTGCAAGTCAATACTCTGATAGCCGCCCTTGGCTCCCTTCATAGTGCTGGCCATGGCCATGTGCAGGATGTTGATTTTGGTGATCTGGTTGGGTGTCAGACTCTGCGATGCGCCTCCGTCCGCCTGGTTGGTGACGATGGTCCCGCTCGCCGCGTTGTACAAGTCATAACTGAACTGCAGAAACACCACGTTTTCCGCCACCGGCATGGGGTTATGACCGCTCACCTGCCGCATCAATCGTGGCGGATTGATGGTGTTATCGAGGTAGTAGGTGATCACCAGAATTCTGGTGGCCGACCCCGTCCAGTTTGGAACGTTGACCAGCGCGCCGCTGGCGGCCGCGGTCTGATTCATCTGCAGTGCGTCCCCGGCGGCGAACGTGACGTCGTAGTACTGGTTCGGCGATGTCCCGGACAGCGCTCCAACCCCAGTGACCTCTGCAATCACCGGCGAGTAGGTAGCACCGGCGCCCACCCCGTTCGTGACACTGAACAACACCAGGTCGCCCGGCGTGAGTCCCGCCACCGAGTCATTCACCGCCTGCGGTGCCGTCAGAGTGGGCGGCAGCACGCAGGTCGCTGGCAGCGTCGTGGGTACCGTGAAGCGTACGGTCGTCGCCGCCGTCACCTTTGCGGAGTAGCAGTTCAAAAGAAAACTGGTATCCGTGTAGACCACGGTGACCGTATCGGTGGGTCCTTGCGCGCCGTTCAAGGTCGGGCCAAACTTCCATCCAGGCATCAGCCCGTAAAGGTACGGTTTCGAACTCTGCGTCGGATACGCGGCTCCCGTCCCGTTGAGATAACAACTCGTCTGACCGCAACCATACACCGGCAGCGTCCCGGTGCCGGCGGGCAATGCGATCTGTACGTTGTCCCCCAATCCCGAACCCGCCAGACTGAGGTCTCGCGTCAGCATGTCCGCGGCCGCGCGAAAATCCTGCTGCATCTCGGCGCGCTGCGAAACCGACCATGTCGCGCTCACGCCCTGACTGTAAAGTTGCACAGCTGCGCTCAGCACGACCAGGCCCAGAGCCATCGCCACAAGCATCTCTATCAAGGTGAATCCACGTTCGCGTGTTTTTGAACGAGAGCGCATATCTTCCCTTCGTCGTTACCGGAACTGCGAAATGAAGGAACTCAGAACGTACGTCTTGGACGTGCCGAGCCGGGGGGTCGTGTACTGGATCGTGACATTGATGGCGCGCAGGGTGCTCACCGTATTCCCGTTTACGTCCAACACGGCTGAGATCGTGACCTGGCGCTGAAAGTTGCTCAATGGAAGTCTGATGTCGTCCGACGTTCCATAGATTCCGTCCGGCCCCGGTTCGGTCAGGGTCTGCGCGGCCGCCGTTGCATCATCCGTGGTACCGACGATCCCATCGACGCCGGGCAGGTTAATGGGCTGAAGCCCGGTGAGGAAAATACCCGTGCCACTGCCTATGTTCTGTACTTGGTCCCACTGCAACTGCGAAGTGTTGCGTGCCGTGACAATACTTTCCAGGGCTTCGTTGGCCAACTGTTTCGCAGTCATGTCCAGCTGCGAGGTTTGGGTCGCTGCCATCGCGATTCCAAACACGCCGAGCAGACTGACGAGCCCGATCGTCAACACAGCCATCGAGATCACGACCTCGATCATCGTGAAGCCGCGTTGCCGCCCCTTGATTCCTCGCGCCCTCGCTCCACCGATCTCTATTGTCGCTTCCAAGCCGCACCTCCTGACCCCGTGTTGTACAGCCGCCATCCCCGAATGCGGCCGGTTCCGCCCCAGACGGTGATGGCCCGCGAACTCAACAACTCGCCCGGTCGCGCGATGTAGACCACGCCGCTATTCCAGTTCCCGGCGCAGTTTCCCGCTCCATTGGTTGCGTCCTGCACCGAACCATCCGGACAGAAATACAGATCCGCCGCGCCCCCGCTGCCGGTTCCTTGTGGCGTGTACCCAAAGTCAATGGCCGTCAATCCCGACCCGAACCCATCGGGAGGGTTGCTCGTTGGAATCCCGGCCTCGGCCGAGAATGCAATTTCGAACGGCAGCGCATACGTCACCGTTCTCTGCGCGCCTTGAAATGTGGAGAGAGTCGGAGACACGGTGATTGTGCTCGACGTCGTGGTCTTGATGAACTGCAAATGGTAGGACGTGCGCTGGGACACCGCGTTGTCGCGCGCCATCCGCAACGCTGAAAGCGTGGTGTTGTACCCATTCGTGACGCGTTGCGCTCTCAACGACGGTTGCAGGCTCATGAACCCTATCGACGCCACCACGATCACCAGCGCCAGCACCATCGTCATTTCCAGCAGGCTGAACCCGTGGGCTCGCTGCGTGCCAGGTTGCTCATTGATTCTCAGGTTCTTCATAATCATCCACCCGCGCCTGCCCCTGGCGATTTGGTACAAAATTCTCAACCAAAATCCACGTCGTACACCTCGCTTCATAACTTCTCGTCAATCAGAAGGAGGCAGAAACGAAATTGAAATACACTGGGTCTCAACGCGATGGTAGGAAAAGGCACGAGCTACGTCAAAGTACCGGGGTACCGAGCCAATGGCACTTTTGCGCAATGCCGTTAGTAAGGTAATCGTAGGGAGTTACGAAAGAGTTAGGCTCCGCCCTGCATGCGTGTAAGCCGCGCCCTTCGCTGTGCTTCGGCGTGTGCTCGGAACATATGCGCATGTGCGAAAGTCATAGTGGTCACCCAGGCAGCCGCCGCACAGGTGCACTTGGTGCACTCGGCATTGGATCACCGGCTCATTCTTTCCGCACTTCTCACAGCTCGCCTTCCGGCCCCGGTTTGTTTGGGAAGCAGAGCCGCTGACAGCTGCTCCTCGAAGAGTTCGCGCCTTGATGTACAAGCCTCCTGCCACCAGCGTCATGCCGGTCGACAAAACCGTCAGACCTCCGCTGAGCAGGGTCTTGTCCGGGTTCGGCCCAAACGCTGCCGGGAACGCACAGAATCCAAGGAAGGCGAAGCAAACGCCGATTCCAATCAGCCAGGTTCCGGTTTTCGTCGCCATGCTCATTCGTCCTGATTGTCTAGAAGCTGCGTTCCCTTGGTCCGAGATCGCAACGCCATTTCAGCTTAGACCTGCTAGTAAGGAAACTCCAGATGACCAAAGTTTTCCGTCCCAAAGGTAACTTGTCGCGGGTACCGCTCTCCCCTAGGATGCTGTCATCATGGATCTGCGTGTCCTCCTGGTGTGTCCGGATCAAGACTCAGCAAACCTGCTGAACCTGATTCTGCCCGAGATCGGAATGGTGGCGGACCACGTCCCGTCCCATTCTCGCGCCCTGCAGCAACTCGACCAGCAGCGGTTTGAAGCCATCATCCTGGACTATCGCTCCGATCCGAGCTCGCAGGAATTTCTCTCCCGCTGGCGGCAGTCCAGCAAGAATCGCGACACCATGCTGATCGCCATCGTGGATGGTGAGTTTAATGCCCGTCCGGTATTTGGGATGGGCGCGAATTTTGTGCTCTATCGGCCGCTCTCGGCCGAACGTACCCGCGTCAGTTTGCGCGCCGCTCGTGGCCTGATGCGCCACGAACGCCGCCGTGCGCCACGCACTCCCCTCAAGTCGCCCGCTAGTGTGGCTTATCCCGGCGCCGGCGAACTCAACGCCACCTTAAACGATCTCAGCGAGGGCGGCACTCTGCTGACGACCGCCGATCGCCTTCCTCCCGCTTGCAAGGTCTACTTCGAGTTCTCTCTTCCGGGCCAACACCAGTCGGTGCGCTTGTCGGGAGAGGTCGCTTGGCAGGACTCCACCGGCCGCACCGGAATCCGCTTTCTCGACGTGCCGCAGGCTTCCCGCCGTCTGATGCAGGCGTGGCTCCAGAAGAACGGCTCGAACAGGACTCCAGGCCAGCCGCCTCGCCCACCCGTCTCCGCACCTGCCTTGGACGGCACAGCCAAACCGAAGACCGCCCCTGTTCTTGCCACTAATAGCGGAAATCGACGAGGTGAGCGCCGCCTCACCTGCAAGATCGGAGCGGAAGTCTATCGCCTCGGTACGACCGTGCCCAATCGCTGCACCCTTTCCGACATCAGCGAAGGGGGCTGTTACGTGGAGATGCCCTCGCCGCTCAGCGGCCAGTCCGGAGTCGAGATTCTTGTCCGCACTGCCGACATGAAATTGAAGATTCGCGGTCAGGTGCTGGCCACGCATCCGGGCTTCGGCATGGGTGTGCGTTTTGTGTTTCGTGATTCCGTCGAGCGCGAGGAAATCCTGCGATTGCTGGCGGTGCTTTCGGCGGGCCCGTCGCTCGACGAAATTTCGCACTAATCCGCTTCGATCGCTTGGGAGTTGAGGTCCGACGTTACGCTGACGGTGCGCGTTCGCCGGCCACCGCCTCACGAAAATAATCGAGCGACATTTTGAGACCGCTCTCCAGATCCACCTTGGGCTCCCACCCCAGCAACCTCTTGGCCTTCGCGATGTCCGGTCGCCGCTGCCGGGGATCATCCTGGGGCAGGCGCTGGAACTGAATCGTGCTCGTGCTGCCGGTCGCCGCAATCACTTTGCGCGCGCACTCCAGAACCGTAAATTCCGTCGGGTTCCCGATATTTACCGGCTCATGTTCCGACGACCGCGCCAGCCGCAGGATGCCATCAATTTCGTCGCTCACATAGCAGAAGCTGCGCGTCTGGCTGCCATCGCCATACACCGTGAGGCTTTCTCCCCGAAGCGCCTGCCACATGAAATTCGGAATCACCCGCCCGTCGTTGATCTGCATGCGGGGACCGTAGGTGTTGAAAATGCGCAGAATCCTCGTGTCGACCTTGTAATAGCGGTGGTACGCCATCGTGACCGCTTCGGAGAAACGCTTCGCTTCGTCATACACCGACCGTGGCCCGATCGGGTTCACGTGCCCCCAATACGATTCGGTTTGCGGATGCACGAGCGGGTCGCCATAGCACTCCGAGGTCGACGCCATCATGAACTTCGCACCGCATCGCCGCGCCACTTCGAGCGATTCAAACGTCCCATACGACCCAACCCGCAGCGTTTCAATTCCGTGCGCGGCATAGTCCACCGGACTGGCGGGGCTGGCGAAATGAAACACGTAGTCCACCGCGCCACACTCCATCGGATCGCAGACGTCCTGTTGCACGAACTCGAAGCGCGCATCGCTCCGCAGATGCGCGATGTTAGCCAGTCGCCCGGTGAGCAGGTTATCGAAGGCCACAACCGCGTAACCTTCTCCCAGCAGGGCGTCGCACAGATGCGATCCGAGAAAGCCCGCCCCGCCGGTCACCAGTGCACGTCGACTTGGCATGAATTCAGGCGCGCTCCCTTTTCCTGGGCTGGACCTCGGCCGTGTCCTCCATTACTGCCGCCGGACGGCCCACACTGTAATAACTGAATCCGTGTTCGACCATGATCGCCGGGTCGTACAGGTTCCGCCCATCCAGAACAATTGGATATCTCAGCAACCCACGCAGCCGGTCCAGGTCCAGGCAGGCAAACTCCTCCCATTCCGTCAGGATCAACAACGCGTCCGCATCTTTCGCAACCTGATAGGGGTCTTTGGCAAACTCGACGTTTGCTTTCAGTACCTCTTTGGCACGCTCCATCGCGGCCGGGTCGTACGCACATACCTGACAGTGCTCGCGCAACAGTTCCTGCACCAGCAGCAACGCCGGAGACTCGCGAATATCGTCGGTGCCCCCTTTAAACGCCAGTCCCAGCACCCCTAGCCGCTTCCCCCGCAAAGTCCAGAGCACTGCGCGTACCTTACGCAGAAAACGGTGTCGCTGCTCCTCATTGATTCGAATCACTTCGTCAAGCAGCCGGAAGTCATAGCCGTTTTCCTTGGCGACCGCCCGAAACGCCATCAGGTCCTTGGGGAAGCACGAGCCCCCATACCCGATTCCCGGGTTCAGAAAGCGTGGCCCAATGCGCGAATCCGTTCCAATCCCCTCGCACACCTGTCCGACATTTGCGCCCACCGATTCGCAGATCGAAGCTACCGCATTGATGAACGAAATCTTCATGGCGAGGAATGCATTCGAGGCATGCTTGATCAGTTCCGCGCTCTGGGTGCTCGTGATGATCAGACGCGGCGGTAGCGTTGCCCGGTCAGGACGGGGAATCGCATCCAATTGCCTGTAGTAGGCTCCGCTGGTCAGCGGCTCATAAATCGCCCGCAGAACCTCCGCGCACCGCTCGGTTTCAGCTCCTACCACGATGCGGTCGGGATACAGAAAATCCGTGACCGCCGTCCCTTCGCGCAGAAACTCGGGATTCGACGCCACATCGAAGGCCGCTGGATTGGCGCCGTTTCTCAGAATGATGGTGCGAATCCACTGGCTCGTGTACACCGGAACTGTGCTCTTCTCCACCACCACTTTGTAGCCGTCGACCGCCCCCGAAATTTCCCGCGCCACCGACTCCACATACGACAGGTCGGCATCGCCCGTTTCCGTCGGTGGAGTCCCGACGGCGATAAATACGGCCTCGCTCTCCCGCGTCGCGGCCTGTAAGTCGCCCGAAAATGTGATGCGCTGTCCCCGATGCCGCGCCAGCAGTTCCGGCAGGAACCGCTCATGAATCGGTACCTCGCCGTTACTCAGCGCGGTCAACTTCTGTTCGTCGTTATCCACCAGGACAACGTCGTGCCCCAGATCGGCAAAACACGCGCCCGTAACCAGACCCACGTATCCGGAACCAACCACCGCAATGCGCATAGCGAGCCTTCTCCTTCGAGTTGGGTTGATGCACGTCCGGCTCGTCGGAGGCGTGCAGTCTTTTACTTTAGCAGCAGTAACGAGGGGAACGTCAGGTTTATGGGTTACTGGGGCAAATCCCGATCAGAAATGGGAATCGCAACCTCACACAGTCCTGTGACCACCGTCACCGACCTTGTGTTCACACAGCCTCACAATGCGGATCAGGAGGCAACCATGCCCATCCTGATGCTTGCTCTCATCGCGCTCGCCGCGTTCGGACTGATCGGACTGCTACTGGTTTTGGCGGTTTCACTCGAACAGAAGAAAAAGATCAACGTCCCGGAAACGCACGTCGACAAAGCCGCGTAGCGCCGGCGTCCCGCCGGCAACTCGCACGGGTGTCAATTATCGTTCGCGTCCATTGCGAGGAGTTCGGAAACCATCCGCGCGCCTCACCCCGGTTGCTCCCGCGCCACAAAATCCTTGCCCTTACTCTCCGGCCCCAGGCTCACCACCAACGCCAGCAGACTAATCACCGCGATTTCGAAGCCCGCCAGCGCCCACGAATATCCCAAGCGATCCCGCAGCGCGTACTCGATCGTATTCACCGGCGACGCAACAAAATTCCCCAGTTGATAGGCCAGCCCGGGCAGCAGCCCGCGTACCGCCGCCGGCGACAGCTCATTCAAATGTGCTGGAATAATTCCCCAGGCTCCCTGCACTCCCACCTGCATCAGGAAAGCGCCCATCGCCAGCACTCCCAGGCTCTTTCCAAACGCCCATGCCGGGATGATGCACAGCGCCAGCAGCGTCGCACACACCAAACTGCGCCGCCTGCCGATGCGTTCCGAGAGTCGCCCGAAAACCAACGCCCCGACTAGCGCACCGACGTTGTACAAAATCGCCAGGTTCGCCGCCGTCGAGATTGTGAAACTGCGCGGCGCCGATTGCAGAAAGTGCGGATACAGGTCCTGCGTCCCGTGCGACAGGAAATTCATCAGCGCCATCATTCCAATCAGGTACAAGAACAGTTTCCAGTGCGCCGCCGCCGCTTTCGCAATCAAACCAAATCCCGGCATGCGATTCTGCTTCCACGCTTCCGTTTCCGTGACCTTCCAGCGAATGTAAAACGCCAGCAGCGCCGGCAACCCGCCTGCCCAGAACATTGCCCGCCAGCCCCACAGCGGCAGCACAGTCTTCGCTGCCACCGCTGCCAGCAGATACCCGCACGAGTATCCCGACTGCACGATCCCGGAAATCGTTCCGCGCCACTTCGCGGGAACGCTCTCCATGGCCAGCGAAGATCCCACCCCCCACTCGCCCCCCATCCCGATTCCGTAGATCGTGCGCAGCACCAGAAACATGGTGTAATTCGTGGAGAACCCGCACAGCAGTTCGATCACGGAGAAGAACACGACGTTCGCCATCAACGGAGTGCGCCGCCCGTATCGGTCCGCCAGGAACCCGAAGATCAGCGCCCCCAGCGGCCGCATTGCCAGCGTTGCCGCCGTCGTGAAGATGATCTTCGAAGCCGGCACATGAAACTGCGCGGCGAGTGTGTTCACCAGGAACACCGCCACGAAAAAATCGAAAGCATCCAGCGTCCAGCCCAGGAAACTGGCGCTGACCGCGTGCCATTGCTGGGAATTGAGTGCGGTTCGCAGAGAACCAGAGGTTGTCATTTCGATAAGTGCGCTCGAACGGTCAGCATTCTAGCAAGCCACGAAAGAGCAGTAGTCCTTGGCCCGTGTTCAGCTCCCAAAGGCCCCACCTGACTACTGACTACTGATTACTTGCATTCCAACTCCTTCGCCTTCGCTTCCGCGGGAGCAATCACCCGCTCGCTGAGCTGACCAATCAGCAATTCCTGCGATTTGTATTGGACAGGCTCCAGGACCCAGTGGTATCTCGTCATGAGATCGGGGAACATTGCGTATTCTTGTTGTCCTTCCAAAATGATCGCCTGGACCGGGACGACGGTGCCTGGGACGACTGTCGCCAATTCATGCGGCACACAACTCGGGTCGGTCAGATCGGCGATGATGAACCGGGCCAGGTTGGCCAGCGTACAGATTGTCCCCGTAAGATCCTTGCTGGCAGGCTTCTCGAAATCAAATAAGACAGGCAAATAATCGCGCTTGCGGAGCTCGTCTCGAATCGCGTCGAGAACGACTTTTCGCTCTGGTTTGAAACGACCCAGAATTAAGACCACCTTGGAAGAGATCGTATCGATGACGCTGCGGATTTTCTGGTTATTCAGGAGCAGGTAAATGAATTGGGCCACGTCGAGATGGTCGACTTGGATCGGGGATTCATGCGGAAGGGTAATCACCAGGTTCGATTGGATTGCTCCTTCCAGCCTGACGTTCCATGCGGAGATTCCATACACGGAACAAGCCGTCAGATCGGCTCCTTCGAGGTTGGTGTGGACTAAAGTCGCCGTCATGAGGTTCGCCCCGTGAAGGTTCGCCCCGGGGAGGTCTGTCATATAGAGGTCCGCTCGCTCGAGCTCCGCACCCATGAGGTTCGCTCCACCGAGGTCCGCCTGAACCAGGTCGGCCTCGCTGAGGTCGGCCTCGCTGAGGTTGGCCTCGCGGAGACACGCCTGGGCGAGGCACGCCCCGCTGAGATCGGCTCCGTGGAGGTCTGCTCCGTGGAGGTCCGCCCCGCCAAGGTTCGCCTTCTGGAGGTCCGCCCCGCTGAGATGCACCCCGCTGAGGTCCGCTCCGCTGAGGTTCGCCCCGCTCAGGTCCGCTCCGCTGAGGTCCACCCCGCGAACGTCCGCCCCGTCGAGATCCACCCCATGGAGGTCCGCCTGAACAAGGCTTGCCCCCATAGTGACGTCCCAGCTGAGGTCTGGCCGGACCTCAGGATTTTGGTGTCTCCACTGACGCCATGGCTCGACGCCTTCCTTAAGCTTCGCGAGATGTTCGGGATTCGCCAAGGTGCCTGCCTAAGTTAGAAGGGTCTGGCAATGGTTAATGATACATTTGCGCCCGGCCAGCCATTGATCAGAACAACCAAAGCCATGCCTGCCCCGTCGCCACCAGAAGTACCAGCGCCATTGTCCTCTACCCCCTACCTCGAGGGACTATAAAATAGACCCCACGCGGGCGTGTGATCGACGCCTTCGGAGAATGTCTGTGAATCGCGCCTTGGCCAGCGTCGGAACTCTGCTACTCTTCCTGCTCCCGCTCGCTTCCCGCGCCCAGGATCACTCCGGTGAACTCCGTCTTTCGGTAACCGACTCCTCCGGCGCGGCCCTGCCCGTCCACGGCACGCTCATCAGCCAGGCCAGCCACTTCGAGCTGACGTTCGACATCGGCCCCACCGGCGAATGCACGGTCAAGAAACTGCCCCTGGGCAATTACAAGCTCAGCCTCGATCATCCCGGATTCGCGCCCTACAGCTCGTTGATCGAGATTCGCTCGGAGTTGCCACTGAGATTTTCTGCCACCCTCACCGTTGCCGCCGTGACCCAGAGTGTAACCGTGCAGGATTCCGACACGTTACTCGATACCACCAACGCAGGCAATAGCTATCAACTCGGCGCGTCCACGCTGCGCGACTGGGTCGCCACCGTTCCCGGCCGCCAGGCGATCGAAATCGTCCAGGCTCAGCCGGGTTGGCTGCTCGAGTCCAACGGAGTTCTCCATCCGCGAGGCTCTGAATATGACACGCAGTTCGTCGCTGATGGCCTGCCCATTCTGACCAACCGCTCGCCTGCGTTTTCGCCCGCCGAAGATGTCGACGATGTGCAGACCGTCAAGACCTACACCTCCGGCATACCTCCCGAGTTCGGCCGCAAGGTCGGTGGAGTCGTCGAAACCGTCACTGACCGCAATCCCGCTCGCGGCTTTCACGGCACGGCCGTCTTGGCCGGAGGCGGCTTCAATACCGAAAACGGTTTCCTCGGTACCAGCTATTACGACGGCCGCAACGTTTTCGGCCTCGACGTGAATGCCGGACGCACCGACCGTTTTCTCGATCCTCCCGTGCTCCAAAACGTCAGCAACTCCGCCACCCTCGCCGGAGTCAAGGGCAGCTTCGAGCGCGACCTCACGCAGAAAGATCGCCTCCGCCTCTCGCTCAGTTTCGATCGTTCCGGTTTCATAGTTCCCAACGAACTGATCCAGCAGGGAACTCAGCCCGGAGAAGCGCAGCGCCAGGATCGCAACAATAAGGAAGTTTCAGGCCAGGTTGCCTATCAGCACACCTTCTCATCCAGCGTGCTGGGTACGCTGCAAGGGCGCGTCCGGGACTCCGAAGCGGGGCTGACTTCCAATTCGTTCTCCACGCCCATAGAAGCGTTTCAGGACCGCGGCTTTCGCGAAGGTTATTTCAGCGGCACGGTTGCCGCCGCCTTCAAGCACCACGAAATCAAGGCGGGCGCCGATGCCATTTACAGCTTCGTTCACGAACAATTCTCCTACCACATCACCACCACTCAGATCTGCGACCCGAGTGGGATCTGCCAGCCGATCTTCGATCCCTCCACGCCCATCGACTTTGCATTTCGCGAGTCCGGCGACGATCGCGAGCAGGCCTTCTTCATCCAGGACAACGCCCACTTTGGAACCTTCAACCTGGCCGGTGGAATTCGCTTTGACCACTACAGCGTCCGTGTGACCGAGTCCGCATGGAGCCCGAGAGTCGGCTTTTCCTGGTACGTCCCCAAACTCGGCATCGTCTTCCGTGGATCGTACGACCGCGCCTTCGGCACTCCTGCCATTGAGAACCTGCTGCTCAGCACGTCGGCCAACGTGCGCACGCTCGACACCCAGATGGCCCAACTGACCCTGCGCCCCTCGCGCGCCAACTACTACGAACTCGGCGCCACCAGGGAACTGCTCAGCAAAGCTCACATCTCCGCCAACGTCTTCCGCCGAAGCATCCGCAATTTCCCGGACGACGACGTCCTGCTCGAAACCGGCATCAGCTTTCCCATCGCGCTCAGTTCGGCGAATGTCTACGGAGCAGAAAGCCAGTTTGCTGTTCCACAGTGGGGCCCATTTTCCGCGTGGTTGAACTACTCCTACATGGTCGCCTCGGCCCGTCTGCCGGTGGTCGGAGGATTGTTTCTCGGAGAGGATGTTTCCGGCTTGCTCAACTCCAATGCACGCACCTGGGTTTCGCAAGACCAGCGCCACACCGCGCACGGGCAAGTCCGCTATCAACCCTGGTCCCGTTTCTGGACGTCACTCGGCGCCTCTTACGGCACCGGACTTCCCGTCGAACTCAACGGCGAAAGCACCACTGCATTGGTCAAGCAATTCGGGCAAGCCGTAGTAAACCGCGTCAACCTCAGCGCCAGACGCGTTCGCCCGTCCCTCGCCATCGACCTCTCCGCCGCCGTCGATCTCTATAAGAAAGAATCACGCGCCCTGCGACTCCAGGGTGACATTCGCAATCTGAACGACCGCCTGAACCTGATCAACTTCGCCAGTGTTTTTTCCGGTACCGCGATTGCCCCCCCTCGTACCTTTTCTCTGCGGGTCAGGTTCGACTACTAACTGGTCTGACGTAGTTCGTACCTCGCCCAGATTTCCGAAGTGTGGCAATTTTCAACAAACAGAATTTCCACAACACAAGTCGCTCTCTTGCTAATTGACTTACCGATGAATTCGCGCCAAACTCAAATTTAGAGTCTGCTTCCCGTTGGCAGACTTGAGGACACCACCATGTGTCCGCGACCCACATTAAGGACCGAGCCCGCTCCATTGGATGCAATTCTTCCCGCCCGACCGGATGTGAACCGCATTCTTGAGCAGCAGGTTGAGGCCGGCTTTCCGCCCGAACTCGCTTTTGATCTCGCCCTGAATGAATTAGTCGTGCGCGCCGTCGATGCGACCGGCGCTAGTTCCGCTGCCTTGGCACTCCTGCGCGGTGACCAGATGGTTTGCCGCGCCGCCACCGGACTGCGCGCTCCCGACCTCGGCGTTCCTCTCGACACCCACGATGGTCTCTCCGGCACCTGTCTCCGCACACGCCAGCCCCAGCTTTGCGCCGACACCGAATCCGACCCCCGCGTCGATGCCGCCATCGCGCGCGACCTCGGCATTCGTTCCATGCTGATCGTTCCCGTCCTCGACGATGAGGATGAGGATTTGATGGGCGTGCTGGAAGTCTTTTCTTCGGAGCCGTCCGCGTTCTCAGAACAGGAACAGGCTCTACTCGAAGCCTCGGCTCGCGACTGTGCCCGCGTCCGGCGCGTCGCAGCCGACTTGGGGAAGCGTCCGCCCGCGGCGTTCACATTCGTCCCCTCCGATCAACCCCCAGCGCCGGTCGAGACACCACAGTTCTCGTCGCCAACCTTCGTCGAAACCCCTGCATCCTTCCGCAAGACTCAACCTCTGTACGAGCATTCGACCTTGATTCTCGGAACGCTCGCCGTCCTCGCTGCCGTCGCCCTCAGCTTCATGGTCGGCTTCCGGACCGGATGGTTGTTCTCCGAACCGCCCGCGCCTCAAGTCCAATTTTCCCAATCGCCGTCCTCCGAGGCCGCAACGCTCGCTACTCTGCCGGCCGCGCCCGCCGCGCCGTTTCCCTCGAGCAGTCTCGTGCCCGCCTCCACCTCAACCCCACAATCCGTTCGCCCGGCCACTGCGGACGAGTTGGTGGTCTACGATCACGGCAAGGTCATCTTCCGCCTGAGGCCCGTCGTTAGGAAGATAGTTGCCGGACCCGTGGTGGACGGATCGGAAACGAACCTCGCGCCCTCGCAGGGCGTCTGGCTCGCTCCCGATCAAGCCGAACGTCGCCTCCGAAATCGCATCGAGCCCCAATATCCCGCGGACGCCTCGGCCGCCCATCGCTCCGGTGATGTTGTTCTCGAAGTTCTGGTAGCAGAAGACGGCTCAGTGGCCTCGATTAGCACTCTTAGTGGAGACCCCGTCCTGGCCGCCGCCGCCACCCAAGCTGTCCGCCACTGGCGTTACGAACCCTATCGGCTGCAGGAACATCCATCCCCGTTTCAGACCGACGTCACTCTGAAATTCACCCTGCCCAACTAGAACTCGCCTGATGAATCGTTTTGGCAAGGGCACGGCTTCACAGGCTGGAAAAAATCCTGACTCATGCAGTTTCGGGAAGAGCATGATTTCAGCGGTTGCGGAAAACTGTCATTCGCGCTGGTTTTGGGAAGGGCACGGCTTCAGCCGTGCCGCCCAAGACCAATCAAGACGCGGGCTTGAGCCCCTGAGGGCCACGGCAGTTGACTCCCACGGTTCATGGATGAGACCGCTTCGAATGCAGTGTCCCGCTAGTTTGTGGGATAAATCAGGCTGTTATGGTGAGCGAAGCGAAGGATCTGTGGATTCGAGTCCGCGCTGCACAGGCTTATGCTTCGCCCAAAAAAGTGTCTCTGCCGTGAGTCGTCAGTGTCCTACGAAAACGCCAACTCCTTCGCGCGCTGTACCGCCTTCACCACGGCCTTGATCAGCGTCACCCGCAGCTTGCCTTCTTCCAGTTCCATGATCCCGTCAATCGTGCATCCCGCCGGGGTAGTCACCGCGTCCTTCAGCAGCGCTGGATGGTCCCCGGTTTCGATCACCACCCGCGCGGCGCCCAGTGTCGTCTGCGCCGCCAGCAAGGTCGCCACATCGCGCGGCAACCCAACCTTCACGCCCGCCTCCGCCAGCGATTCCAGAATGATGTAGATATACGCTGGCCCACTAGCCGACAACCCTGTTACCGCATCCATATGTTTTTCGTCGACCGCGACCGTACGCCCCACCGCATCAAAAAACTTCGTCGCCATATCCAAGTGATGCTTCTGCGCGAACTTTCCCTTGCACAGCGCCGTCATTCCGGCGCCCAAAACGCACGGAGTATTGGGCATCGCCCGCACCACCGGCACGTCTTTTTCCAGTCCACGCTCGATCATCTCCGTAGGCACCGATGCCGCCACCGAAATCAGCAGCTGATTGCTGTTCAAGTGCGCGCGAATTTCCTTCACCACATCGGCCACCACTTGCGGCTTCACGCACAGAAAAACAACGTCCGCGCCTTGCACCGCTTCCGCGTTGTCGGTTCCCGCATGCACTTTCAGCTTGTCCTTCAACATCCGCGCCCGTTCCGGATGCGCCACCGTGACCCAAGTCTGCGAAGGCGTCAGCAATCCATCTCGCAAGAACGACTGCAAGAGGATCGACCCGATCTTCCCTGCGCCCAGTACCGCAACCTTCTTTTTAGCACCACCACTTTGCCCCATAGGATTCTCCAACGTGCCGAATAGTAGTTCACCAGACTAACACCGCCAGGGCTGCCCAGCCTTCCTCTGTGTTCCTCTGTGCCCTCTGTGGTAAAGAATTTTCTCCGCAGCCGGTCACACCGCCCCAGCCGCCCGCACCATCCCCAAAATTTCCCGCCCAATCGGTAACGAAGCCGTAGCCGCTGGAGAAGGTACATTGAGCACATGCAAGAACCGTTCCCGAGGCACGAACCGGAAATCATCCACCAGATTGCCATCCGGTCCCAAAGCCTGCGCGCGCACACCAGATCCACCAGGTGTCATATCCTCGTAGCGCACCTCCGGTACCAGACGCTGCAGTGACCGCACAAACTCGCGTTTCACGAGCGACCGCCGAAATTCCCGGACGCCATGCTTCCACTGTCGCCGCGCCAGCGCCCGAAATCCGCGGTAGCCGAAGACTTCCATCGTATCGCCCAAATCAAAATCCGTTCGCCGATATCCTTCTCGCCGAAACGCCAGCACCGCATTCGGGCCGGCATCCACATTCCCATGAATCCGCCGCGTGAAATGCACTCCAAGAAACGGATACTGCGGATCCGGCACCGGATAAATCAGCCACTTTACCAACTCGGTCCGCGCCAAAGCCAGATCGTAATACTCCCCGCGAAACGGCACGATCATCAGTTCTGGATCGCATCCTGCCAGCCGCGCGATCCGGTCGCTATACAGACCCGCGCAATTCACCACATACCGCGCTGAAAAATCCCCAGCTCGCGTCTGGATTACAATTTCGCCGCCGGAACTCTTGAATCCCACCACCCCAGCTTCCGTCTTTAACTCGGCCCCGTGTCCCACCGCGATCTCCGCGTACTTTGCTGTCACCAGCGCGTAATCCGTGATCCCCGTCGAAGGTACTGCCAGCGCCCGCACTCCGCCCACATGCGGCTCAATCTCGCGCATCTCTTCCCGCCCCAGCAAATGCAATCCAGCCAGACCATTCGCCACGCCCCGCGACAGCAGATCATCCAGTCGCACTGCCTCCTCCGTCGTGGTCGCCACAATCAGCTTCCCGCACACTGCATGCGGAATCCCGTGCAACGCGCAGAACGCCACCATCTCACGTGCACCCTGAACGCACAGCCGAGCCTTCAGCGAGCCGGGTTTGTAATAAACACCGCTGTGGATGACCCCGCTGTTATGTCCCGTCTGATGCCGGGCCACACCTGCTTCTTTTTCCAGGATCACCACCCGCAGGTGAGGGAACTGTTTTCCCGCCTGCATGGCAAACGAAAGTCCCACCACACCGCCACCAATCACAGCAATGTCATATGTAGAGGAGTTCATGTGCCTGTGTGGGGCGGGCATTCCTGCCCGCCCCTGCTGACGATGCTACATGATCGTGCAGCCCGCCACCGGTGATGGCGGGACTTGCCGGATGTGGGGCGGACACTCTTGTCCGCCCTCCGGGGCCCTCCTCATTCGCCGTTGAGGACTTTCCCATCCTCCGAAACGTCTCGTCCCGTAAGAAAATGCGCGGATCGCTCAGCGCCCGAAATCACCAATTACAGATTCCCAATTCCGTCTTACTGCACCGTCAACGTCACACTCTGCGAGTGTGCGATCGTTCCCTCCGTCGCCGTCGCCGTCACGTTGAATGTCCCCAGCGTTGTTGGCGCTTGGAGGTTGACCCTGCCCGATCCCGATTTGCTCGGGTCCGCTGCCGCAGTGGCGGTGATGGTTACCGCCGCCGGGTTGGGTACCATTGCTGGCGCCGTGTACAAGCCGGTTGAGTCGATTGAGCCGTTCGCGCCTCCCCCCGACACTGCCCAGGTCACGGACTGGTTGGTAGAGTTGTGGACCGCCGCTGCAAATTGTTGCTGGGTCAGATTCGCCGCCCACGTGTTGCCGGTCTCATTGGCATACAGATTGACCGCAGTGCTCGGCGTGATCGTGACGCTAACCGCGGGTGGTGGCGATGGACCACCGCTGCTGACTCCGCCGCAAGCCAACATCAGGCTAATCATGGCCAGGGAAGCGCACAACCCCGCGAATGCCAAAGGCCGCAATACCTTTCGTCCCGCAAGTCCGGCCAGCACCAATCCCGCAATGGGCAGTATCCGCAGCAGCCCCGGAGAGCGTCGGTCTGCCCGACGTTGCACTGCTGCTCCCGTACCCGCGTTCGGACCTTTCGTCGTGATGGTGAGTGCCACTGAGGTTGTTCCTGAACCGGACTTGATCTTTGTCGGGTCGGTTTGCCCCGTGTTGAAGGCGCAGACAGCAGTCGTGTCTGGCAGTCCGCTGCAAGCGAAAGTTACGTCGCCAGCAAACGTCGTTGCCCCAGCGGTTGGCGTGGACGTGAAGTTATAGGCGAGCGTCGTCTGTCCGGCCAGCGCCGTGTGCGAGGTGCTCCCGCCACTGTTTGTCCACGTGAAGTCCGGCGGCGCGGTCACCGTCAAAGAGAAAGTAGTTGTTCTAGTCGCTGCTGGGGCGCTGGTCGCACCTTGCACAGTTACGGTCGTCGTTCCTTGCGGAGTACTCGGGGCAGCACTCACCGTCAACGTAACCGTGACCGGGCTGGTCGTCGGATTCACCGTGTTCGATGGCGAGAAACTGCAGGTCGCATTCGCAGGAAGTCCGGTGCAGCTCAGGGTGACTGGCAACCCGAAGGACCCCGAAGGTGTTACCTGAAACGTCGCTGTCGCCGTCAGACCCAGCGGCACGGAAACCGGATTCGGGTTAACGGCTCCCATCGCAAAGTCCACTACATGCAGAGTAGCCGCCGCATCGTGCGTGGTGGTGTTCCCGTCCGTGCCCACGGCGTGCGCGCTGAAGCTGTAGTCGCGCACCGTTCCACCCGCCGTCACCGTGTAGGTAGCAACCCCCGCTGTAAAGGACACGCTCGGCGGAAGATTGCAAGTTGTCGGCGGCGTCCCCGTGCAAGTCAGGTTCACTGTGCTGTTGTAACTGTTGACCGCTGTCAGCGTTCCGTTGAAGATCGCTGTCTGCGTGGGAAACACAGTCTGCGGCGAATTCGAAATCGCATTCGTAAAGTCTGCCGTTGCGACCAGCGTGTACTCCCAGATCCCGCGCCCGTAGGTCGAAACCCGCAGTTTCTTCGTGCCCCCGGAATTGAACATTCGCAGAGCCGACACCGGTACATTAGGCAAATATCCCGTTGCTCCGGGCGCCGCCGCCGGACCCACTTCCGTCCATGCTGCCGACGAAGTCAAACTCACAAACACACCCACATCCGTTCCCGCGTAAACCTTTCCCGCCGCTCCATCCACCAGTAAAGCGTTCACTGGAGCATCGGGAGGCCCGCTGCCCGTGTCGCCGAAAGCGGTCCATGTTTGGCCGGCGTTGGTGGTTTTGAAGACGTGCGCATTCGTCGAACCGACAAAACCCATGATTCCGACGTACGCCGTGTTGCCGGTACCGTCTGTGATATCGAGGACCACGGAGGAAATGGTGTAGTTCTGAGGATGGATAGTCCCTGTGACATTCGACATTTGTGTCGTGGAGGCATTGGTCGTGACCCACACCTCACCGCCGAGCGGTCCATTGCATGCATTGGCGGGCGTGCAGTTTGGACCTGTGCCCTCCGTAGTGGCATAGACAACATTCGAGAATCCGCTGTTGTCCTTAGCACCACCGGCCGCAATCGCACGAACCAGATTCGTCTCACCTCCGCTACATGTGCTCGATACCCCCATATCGAAGTTGACACTCAGCGCGCTGAAGTTGGTACCGGCGGTACTGCCACGCCAGATCCGGCAGGTTCCGATCAGCAATTCGTTCGAATTTTGCGGATCGAGGATGTAGGGCGAGTAAAAAGCGCCATGATCCAAGCCGATCGTCGCGGTCCCAGCTGTCACGATCCGGCTGAATGAGGCGGTAGTGCAACTTGGGGGCGTGCTGCAAACCTGGACGCTGACGTCCGTGTCCGCGGTATACCAAAGGTTGTTCGCAGCGTCGATCGCGTTGTATCCACCGTCACCGCCGTTGGCCGTGAAGAATTGTGAACTACCGGTGGCGTTCGTACTCGCGGGCGAGCCGTTATCCTGTGTGCCGCCCAGCACCGTATTCTGATCCGTGGGATGTACCGAGAACGAGACCAACTGAGTCATCGACCCGAGGGTTCCGTTCAGATTGTCAAATGCGTTATTCCCCGCCGTGTTGCAGGATCCGGTGCTCAGCCCGGTGAATCCGTCCAGCGCTCGATACACGCCCCCGTCGTTTCCGAAATACATGATGTCTTTGCCGCCCACGACCATAAAGTCAATGCCGTGCTGATCGGGATGGACCATGGCCTTGTTGCTGCAGCTCCCATAGACATGCGTCAGGTTCAGCCAGGAGTTGGGCAGGTTCAGATCCACCGTTTTGCAGGTCGTCTGGTTGGTGGGAAGCACGCACTTGTAGAGGTTGATGGTTCCGGCGTAGAGATCGGTTTGGGAACTGCCGTCCGGGACCGCGGCGATTTCCAGGTTGTAATAAGATTGCTTCACACCGCATCCGTCGCCGTCACCGCAATCCGTGATCCCGGTTTCGTCGATCTGCACCCAGGCTCCACCATTGATCGACCGCCAGATTCCCTCGTCGACCATGTTTCCTTGAGCGTTAATAGAGACAAACCAGAAGTACACCTCGTCGCGACCAGGTACCACAGCAAGTTGTCCACGATACAGCGGACACGTCGAGGAATTCCCCGTAGGGGGGCAATTCGAGGTCGACAATGGCGCCGGCTGGCTGGCCATTCGCGTCCAGTTCGTCCCGTTCACCGAACTGTAAAGTCCGTGGTAGCGAATCGAGGCAATGAAATGTCCTGAAATGGGTTCATAAACAATGTCGGTGACAGAAATTGGACTGATTGTGGTGCCGCCGTCCGAGGGCGCTTGATAGGCCCAACTTTGCCCGCCATTAGTAGACAGATACAGGCCCCGGTTCGTACTGCTGGTGATGTTCCCCTCGTCGAAACCCTTGGCCGTGGTTGCGGTAGCCGCGATCACTGTGTTTGTGTTTGGTAGCCAGGCAAACTTCGAAACGCCCAGCCCCGCAAACGGATGAGCTGTCCCATCGGCCGACGACACCAGCGTCCAGGTGGTGCCGTGGTCCGTAGACCGAAGAATTCCGACGCCGTAATAACTGTCAATCGCGCTGTTCGGCTCACCGGTTCCCACCAACACCACACTGCCATCGTTCTTCACAGAAACTGCGCCATTGGCCAGCGAGGCCTCTTGGTCGGTCACCGCCGTCCAGGTAACTTGCGTAGGATCCGAGATGGCTGCGTTGGTAGACTTCCACACTCCGCCGAAAGCGCCGGCCGCGTACACCGTATTTCCTGTGCGGTCGCTCGGATCAATCGCGATCGCCGTCGAGCGTCCCGAGACCATGCCATAGAAATTCCGGTCTGAAACCAAGGGCGCCGGTCCCAACGCCACCCAGCCTGTTGACGAAGGCGTCGCACCGGCAGGGTTCGCGTCCGCCGCCGCGCGTCGCGCTCGCTGCAGCATTTTCTGCTGGTGCGCTCTCAGACGCAGCGCCGCCGCCGTCTGCCCCGCAGGCGCAGTTCGGCCTCGGTTCATCCACTCCGCCCGCTGATCGGGACGATCTTGATCCTCCTCCTCGATCGAATCATACGCAGACTTGATCTTCGCCCCCTGACCGAAGGCTCCGCTCGAAACGGTGAATTGGAAGGTTAAGAAAAAGAAGAAAGCGATCAGACAATGTAAACTGCGGCTGGCCATAGGCTTTCGCCATTTCAAACAGGTGGTTGTACCCACACTACAAAGGCACATCCCGAGAGTCGGTGATAGTGGTCACCCCAAAAATGGTCACTTTCGTCCACACACCCCTTCGCCAGCCGGCCCGCTAGTCCCCCATCCCGCAATTCTCGCCACTCGCTCCATCCGCTATACTAGTCATCTATGTCCGTCATCAAGAACATAGGCGCGATCGCCCAGGGGATGACCATCACCCTGAAGGAAATGTTTCAGCCGACCATCGTCGAAAACTATCCCGACGGTCCCGGCCCCCTGAAAGGCGCAAAGTTCCAGGAGCGCTTCCGCGGCATGCACGTCCTGCAGCGTGACGAAAGCGGCCTTGAAAAATGTGTAGCTTGCTTTTTATGCGCCGCCGCTTGCCCGTCGAACTGCATCTACATAGAGGCCGCCGAAAACACCGAGCAAAACCGAGTCTCCGGCGCCGAAAGATACGCCAAGGTCTACAACATCGATTACAACCGGTGCATTTTTTGTGGGTACTGCGTGGAGGCTTGTCCGACAGATGCGATCACCCACGGGCATGGGTTTGAGTTGGCTAGTTTTAATGCGAGCAATCTGATTTATCGCAAGGAGCAGATGCTGGCGGCTGCGCCGGCCCACATGGGAGCGAACGCCGTGTTCGGCAAAGCCGATACCGATGTGGGCGCGCCGGCGACGTCGCAGCCGGGAACGTAAAGCGATTTGGTTTTGAACTTCTGGATTACGAACTGCGCGCCGGTCCTCGCGGGCCGGCGTTTGTGTATGGACTGATGGCCAATTTTCTCCAAACCGTAAACGAGCGTGTCGTGGTTTATGACGGCGCGATGGGGACCAACATCCAGGCCCGCAATCCCAGTGTGGATGACTTCTGGGGCAAGGAAGGCTGCAACGAGATCCTTGTGCTGAGCCGTCCGGACATTATTAAGGACATTCACAGCGCATTTTTTTCCGTTGGATGCGATGTGGTTGAGACCAACACGTTCGGGGCGACTCGCGTCGTGCTGGCCGAATATGACCTCGCCGATAAAGTTGGGGAACTGAATCTCGCGGCGGCGCGGATCGCGAAAGAAGTTGCGCAGCAGTTCTCTACGAAAGACAAGCCGCGCTTCGTTGCCGGATCGATCGGCCCGACCACCAAGCTGCCTTCGCTCGGGCATATCAAGTTTGACGACATGGCGCTGGCTTTCGAGGAGCAGGCTTCGGCACTGATTGAAGGTGGCGTGGATGTTCTGCTGATTGAAACTTCGCAGGATCTTTTGCAGGCCAAAGCCGCGCTGGCCGGCGTGTTTGATGCGATGCAGAAAGCGGGGAAGCGCCTGCCCGTGACGGTGCAGGTCACACTCGAAGCTACTGGCACGATGCTGCTCGGCACGGAGATCGGCGCGGCGCTGACCGCGCTCGAACCGTATGACGTCGACGTCATCGGCCTGAACTGTGCCACCGGTCCCGTGGAGATGAACGACGCGGTGCGCTATCTCGGCCTGAATTCGACCAAGCACATCTCCGTGTTGCCGAACGCCGGGCTTCCGCAGAACGAAGGCGGGCATGCGGTTTACAAACTCACGCCGGAGGAACTGGCGAAGTATCACCGGCGCTTCGTGGGCGATTATGGTGTGCGCATTGTCGGAGGATGCTGCGGTACTGGTCCCGAGCACTTGAAAGCCGTGGTGGATGCGGTCTCGGGAGTGGAACCGGCGAGGAGGGAAGTGAAGGCAGTGGGTGCGGCGTCGAGCGCTTACACTTCCGTTCCGCTTGACCTGGAGCCCAAGCCGCTGATCGTTGCGGAAGAGATGAACACGACCACGCGCGTCGAGCATTTCCGCAACCTGGTGCGCGCGAAGAAATACGACGACATTCTGGCGCTGGCGAAGAAGCTGGCGAACGAAGGCTCGCACATGCTCGACTTGTGCTGCGCCATTGTGGGCGAGGACGAGAAGGGCTACATGTCGTCGATCCTGGAAAAGGTCGCGACCCGCGTGCCGGCGCCCATCCTGGTGGATTCAACCGAAGCGGAGGTGGTGGAGGAGGCGCTGAAGCGTATTCCCGGCAAGGCGATCATCAACTCCATCAACCTGGAAGACGGCGAGAAGAGGACGTCGAAAGTTCTGCCCATGGCGAAGCGCTACGGCGCGGCGGTGATTGCGCTCACGATTGACGAAGAGGGCATGGCGTTGACCGCCGACAAGAAAGTCGCCATTGCCCATCGCATCTTCGATCTGGCTACGAAGAAGTACGGCATCCGGCCGGTCGACCTGATTTTTGACACGCTGACGCTGCCGATTTCAACCGGGCAGGAAGAGTACCGCTCGGCTGGCATCGAGACGCTGAATGCCGTGAAGCGCCTCCGGCAAGAACTGCCTGAGGTCAGGACCGTGCTTGGCGTTAGCAACATCAGCTTCGGTCTGGATGTGTACCCGCGGCGCGTGCTGAACTCGGTTTTCCTGCATGAGGCGGTCGAGAATGGCCTTGATATCGCGATCGTCAATTACACAAAAATCTATCCTTTGTACAAGATTCCTCAAGAAGAGGTTGAACTTGCGCGCAAGTTGATTTACCGCGACCGGTCGAACGGCGATCCGCTGCAGACTTACATGCAACACTTTGCCGGGATGAAAGGCAAGCCGCAGGCGTCGACGACCGCGCATGTGGAAACGCTCTCGGTCGAAGACAAGCTGAAGTTCGCCATCATCAACGGCGAGAAGTCGGTGGGCGAGGGTAGTCACAAGCGCAGCCTTCAAGAATTACTTGAAGAAGCGCTTACACAGTACACGCCGCTCGATCTGATCAACACAGTGCTGCTCGACGGCATGAAGACGGTCGGCGACTTGTTTGGCGCGCGCAAAATGCAGCTGCCTTCGGTGCTCGATTCGGCGGGCGTGATGAAGGCGGCGGTCGCGTATCTCGAACCGAAGATGGAGAAGAAGGCCGGCTCGCAGAAGGGCACCATCGTGCTCGCGACCGTGAAGGGCGACGTGCACGACATCGGGAAGAACCTGGTGGACATCATTCTGTCGAACAACGGCTACAAGGTCGTCAATCTGGGGATCAAGCAGCCGGGCGACGTGATCATTCACGCGGCCGAGGAGCACAAGGCGGACGCGATCGGGCTGAGCGGCCTGCTGGTGAAATCGACGCTTGAGATGAAGTACGTAATTCAGGACCTGGAGCGGCAGAAGCTGGAGTATCCGGTGATCTGTGGAGGCGCGGCGCTGACCCGGAAGTATGTCGAAGACGATCTGCGGCGCGAGTATTCGAATGCCGTGTTCTACGCCGAAGATGCGTTTGCCGGGCTGCACGTGATGGAGGACTTGGCGTCGGAAGATGGCAAGCGGTCGGCGCGTTTGCAGGACGGCAAAACGGTGAAGGAATACGCGAAGGCCGCGGCTGTCGATGAAGAGACCGGGCCGGTGTTTGCCGAGCGCAGTCCGGTGGTGACCGATGCGCCGCGCATTCCGGAGCCTCCGTTCTGGGGCGTGCGCGTGCGGAAAGACTACGACCTGCGCGAGATTTTCGATTACATCAACGACACGGCGCTGTTCAAGAACCAGTGGCAGCTGAAGACGGCTTCGCAGGAAGACTATGCCCGGCTGGTGGAGGAGAAGTACCGTCCGATCAAGAAGAAGCTGGGGGAAGAAGTGCTGGCCTCGGGGTTGTTTGAGCCGATGGTGGTGTACGGGTATTTTCCGGCGCAGGGCGAAGGGAATGATGTGATCGTGTACGAGCCGGACAAAGACAACCACCAAGGACACGAAGGTACACGAAGGGAACTCTTACGCTTCACCTTCCCACGCCAGAAGGAAGGTCGAAAGCTTTCGATTGCGGATTTCTTTGCGCCGAAGGCTTCGGGGAAGATGGATGTGATTGGGCTGTCGCTGGTGACGATCGGCCCGAAGGCTACCCAGGAGACGCAGCGGTTGTTTGAGAATGGCGAGTACACGCGTTATCTCTACCTGCATGGCCTGAGCGTGGAGACGGCAGAGGCGCTGGCCGAGTATCACCACAAGAAGATGCGGGAAGAGTTGGGAATCGCGGGCGAAGATGCGCCGCACACCCGCGACCTGTTCCATCAGAAGTATCAGGGGTCGCGCTATTCGTTCGGGTATCCGGCGTGTCCGCACCTGGAAGACCAGGCCAAACTGTTCGCGCTGCTTAAGCCGGAAGAGAATGTTGGGGTGCGGCTGACTTCGGGATTCCTGCTGGAACCGGAGCAGAGTACGTCGGCGATTGTGGTGCATCATCCGGCGGCTAAGTATTTTGTGGTGTGAGGGACACCGCCCTTACGCCGTCAGCACCCACGTCTCGAAATGCTGTTCGGTCCCATGACATCCTTTACAAA
Organism: Terriglobia bacterium; assembly: GCA_020073565.1. Taxonomy (GTDB): domain Bacteria; phylum Acidobacteriota; class Terriglobia; order Terriglobales; family Acidobacteriaceae; genus Acidiflorens. Next base: position 34,082 of record JAIQEY010000014.1, on the reverse strand, counting down.
GTGTCCCAAGCCATCCCCTGCCACCCCCACGCGCTTCGCGCGCGGAAGTGTAAAGGATGTGTTGGGACAAAATGTAAAGCATGTCTTGGGACTCGACAAAAGCGCGAGACGTGGGGCACCCTGGCGTGTGATGAGGTGCCCAGACTCATTTTGGGTCTCGAGTCAGCATTTCCAGTTCTTCCGGCGTTCTGGGCCAGTCATCGCGCAAGAGCCGGGAGAGGGAACGGTCAGCGAGAAGTTTGCCTCCGGTCTGGCAGGTGGGGCAGTAGTTGGTCTCGTTGGAGGCATAACGAATGCGCTGGATTTTGGCACCACAGCGCGGGCAGACTTCCTTGTAGCGACCGTGAACGGCCATGCCTTCGCGAAATGCAGTTACTTTCTCGGGGAAGTTGTTGCCGGATTCGAGGCGCAAACGGTCTGTCCATTCAACCAGGTTATGCTGCACGGCGTTGAACAGACGCTCGATTTCTTCTGACTTCAGCTTTTGTGTTAGTGCGAGGGGCGAGAGCTTCGCTTCGAAGAGAATCTCGTCGGAATAGGCATTGCCGATGCCGCTGAACATGCGGGGATCGGTCAGGGCTCGTTTCAAGGTGTGATTGCTGGATGTTAGGACCTCGGCGAAATGAGCGAGATCGGTTTGTAGAACTTCCAGTCCGCCTGGATCCAGCGCGTTGAGTCCTTCTTCTCCTGCTACCACGTGGAGGGAGGCGCGCTTGCGGGAGCCGGCTTCGGTCCAGAGAAGAGTCCCGTTGGCGAAATCGAAAGCTGCGAGGCCGCGGGGCGGCGAAACTTTGGCGCCACGTTTCTTCCAGTGGAGGCGGCCGGCGATCATCAGGTGCAGGACCAACCAGAGGCCGTCGTCGAGGCCGATGCAGATACGCTTGCCGAGGCGGCGGAGATGGCGTACGGTTTTGCCTTCCGCGCTGACAAGGGGCGGGTTCACCGAGCGCAACAGAAACGGACTCGCGATGCGCACTTTCTGGAGTTGCTGACCGAGAATGCGCTGCTCGAGCGCTTCGAGGTAGACGACGATGTCGGGAAGTTCGGGCACGGAGCTGACCGGGCTGCGGTACCGTGAACATCCTACATCGAGCGAGAATCCCACGCGTCGCAAAGTGCGCGGTGTGTGGAGCGCCCTGCCTGGAACCTGAGGCGGCAACTTCACGGCTCTGTCTTCGGCGCATTGGCTTTGACTTCGGCTTTGGCAATCGGGGAGAATGCGGCTATTCCCGGGCGCTTGGGGAATCACAAAACCTTTATCGGAGAGGAAAACATCATGAAGAAAGCGATGGCGATATCAGCGCTGGGCCTGGCGTTCGTTGCGGGCGCAGCTTTTGCCGACAAGGTGCGGGACTGGCAGGATCTGGAAGCGGTTCACCATCACGTCCAGGAAGCGATCCATGAACTGGAGCGAGCCCGGGCGGCCAACCACTACGACATGGCGGGACACGGCGCTAAGGCCGAAGCGCACCTCCGTGCGGCTGAGCACGAGCTGCACGAGGCAGTGGAATCGGCCAAGGCGGCGAAATAGTCACTCGCTGTGACCGGAAGGGCATCCGATGGCGGATGCCCTTTTGTTTGGGGAGCGAACGGTCGCGGCAGCGCGGGCAGGAATGCCCGCGCCACACTACGGCTTTTCGTTCCACCACCACAACGGCGCTAGCGGCTTTTCTACTGGGTAGACTTCGTTGAGGGTGTCTCCCTGGAACAATTCTCCGTTCTTCATGACGTACTGTATCGTATTGGTGTTGTGGATGTCGTCGAGCGGGTTCTGGTTGAGGACGACCAGATCGGCCAACTTCCCCGCTTCGATTGAGCCCAAATCCTGAGCGAGACCGATGGCTTCGGCGCCGTGGATGGTCGCGGATTTCAATACCTCGAGATTCGGCACTCCACCGGCAGCCAAAGACCACATTTCCCAGTGATAGCCGAGGCCCTGGAACTGGCCGTGACTGCCAATGCAAACTTTGCCACCGGCCTTGATGAGTTTGGCATCTTCGGCGGCCAGGCGCGGAAAGACCAACTCGTCTTTACGCGTCCAGATGGTGCGGCGGCGGGTGCGGTCGTCGATGATGTTGTGTGGAATGAAGTGGCGGACCTTGGGGTCATCGTGCACTTCGGTGTTTTCGTAGTAGTAGTTTTCCGCCCAGGGTCCGCCGTAGGCCACGATGAAGGTGGGCGTGTAGAAGATGCCCGAGCGCGACCAGAACTCGACGACATCTTTGAAGAGCGGAGTGATGGGCATGCTGTGTTCGTTGCCGCTGAAGCCGTCGATGGCATGAGTGAGGTTGAGTTTCATGTCGAGCCCGCCCTCGGTGGTGGGCATCACGCCCAGTTGCTTGCAGGCCATGACCATCCACTGGCGCTGCTTGCGGTTTCCGACGAGATAGGACTTGAGATATGTCGTGCGGTAAAACTTGCGATATCGCTCGACGACCGCTTTAGCGTCGTCGAGGGACTGAAAGTCGTTGTCGGGGAAGACGCCGGGGCCGGTGGAATAGGCGCGCGGGCCGAGAATTTCGCCGGTGTCGACCAGGTCCTGGTAGGCGAACATATCGTTAGTGGCAGTTTGTGGGTCGCGGCCGGCGGTGACTCCATAAGCAAGGTTGGCGAGGAAGCTCCAGTTCTGCACATCCATCACGACGCGGCGGATCTCGTTCCAGTGCGGGTGAATGTCGATGAAGCCCGGGACGATGGTCTTGCCGGAAACGTCGATGACTTTAGCAGCGGTGGGCACGGTGACTGAGCCTCGCTTGCCGACGGCGGTGATGTGGTCATCCTGAATCACGACCTCACCGTCTTCCAGGACTTCATCGCCGTGCATGGTAATGACGCGCGCGCCACGCAGCACCGCTGTTCCCGACGGTTTGTGGCGCGGGAACTGCATGCTGACAGCAATCTCTTCCGGATGCAGTTTGGGGAGTTTCTTTTTCTCGTCTTTTTTCGAGTCAGCGTCTTTCGAGTCCAAGTCGGAGGCGGCAGGATCGACGGACGCCGCAGTCTTCGACGGTGGGGGTGCCTTGTCGGGAGTTTTCTGATCATCGTCGGCTTTCTTGGGCGCTTCGAATTCAACCTTCTCCAGGGGCAGGCGGAAGAAGGTGGAGCCTTCGGCCCAGACGATGGTCTTGCCCTGGTCGGCCCATCCCATGTAGTCGCCGCCGACATCCGTGATCTTGCGAATAGGGACGGGAGACTTGGAGACATCTACGGTTAAAGCCTCACCACCGACCCGAGGAACTGAAAACAGGTAGACCTGGTTAGTAACCTGTGCGAGCGCCCACTGGCCGTCGGGGCTGATGCGGACGTCGTCGGCGGGTGCGCCGTCTGGTTTGTCGGGCTGCGGGAACCAGACTTTTCCTATGACCTTGACGATGGTTCGGCGATCGGTGCCGTCGTAACGCAACGAGATCAGGCCCGCGTCGGAATAAACATAGATTCGGTCAGGTTCGGGTCCGAAGTGGGGGCTGGCCACGCCGCGCGCCGGGAGGATGAGATTGACCTCGCCCCCTTCGGACGGCAGCCAGATGAGGTCCAGATTGGGAGTGGTGTGATCCCATTCATCGAACTGTTCGACACGCCCTTGCCGAGGAGCGCGCAGGGCCACGATGCGCTGGCCGTCGGGGGACCAGGCGAGGTCGCGATAGTAGGCGGGGGTGCGCGTGAGCTGCTGCGGTGCTCCTTGGCCGTCGGAGCGCATTTTCCAAATCTGACCTCCACCTTGTTCCCAGGTGACGTAGGCGATCCATTGCCCGTCGGGCGACCATCTCGGCTGGAACTCGCGTGCGTCGGCGCTGGTCAGCCGCCGGGGCGTACCGCCGGGAAGATCCATGACGTAGAGATGAGTTAGGGCGGAGAACGCCAACCGCTTGTCGTCGGGAGACTGCGCGGGTTGCTGGATCAGGCGCACCTGCACGGGGCCTTGTTCCACTTTCATGGCGACATTCAGATCGGGGCCGAGGTCGCGCGAGATTTTCGCCGTGAAGGGAATTTCTTTGTCTTCGCCGGTCGCGACTGAGATGCGATGAATCTTGCCACCCCAAGCGGCGACGACTTCCTTGCCATCAGGCGTGAAGGCGTAACTGGGGAGGAAATCACGCGTGAACAGCGATTCCTGATCGTCGCGCTGCACGGGATACTTCAGCCAGTGTTCTTCGCCATTCTTCAGATCCCGGATACGCAGGCCGGTTTCGGTTTCATAGCGGGTGCCGTAGACAAGCAGTGTGCCATCGGGCGAAATGACCGGGCTAATCCCGCTGCCGGGAGCGTCGGTGACGGGATCTTCGTCGCCGGTAATGCGGTCACGGCGAACGATCTGCGACAGGGGGAAGGTGACGTTATAGAAGCCGTTATTCGTTTGGCGGGAAACGTAATAGAGGAACCGCCCATCTCGCGAAGGCGAGGCGCCGAGCGTGTTGATCCACTGCCGGGGCCGCGTGTCGGGCTTGGTGTGAGACTTTGTGACCTGTACACCGGCACCACCTTTGACGTGATACATCCAGAGTTCAGAAGCGCCGATGGGAAATTGCGTAACCCGAGCGGCGATGACGTAGTTGCCGTCCGGAGTCCAGACGGGCGAGGCGAATTCGCTTTGCTCGTCCTGGCTGAGTTGTTTGGGGTTGGAGAGATCAGCGTCGGCGATCCAGACGTTCTCGGCGCCGCCACGGTCGCTGATAAAGGCGATCTTCTTACCGTCGGGGGAATAGTGGGGCTGGCTGTTGAACGCCAGGCCGGTGGTGAGCTTCTTGGCTTCGCCTCCTGTGATGGGGATGGTGTAGAGGTCGCCGACCAACTCAAAGAGGATCGTCTGGCCGTCCGGAGAAACGTCGAGCGAGAGCCATGTGCCTTGGTCGGTAGAGAACTCGATTTTGCGCGCGGGCTTTAGAGGGAGCGGATCTTCTTTTTTCGCGCTGGGCTCGGAGGCGGCCTTGGTCTCTTTCTTCGAAGTGGTTTTGGCAGGCGCGGGCGCAGACGCTGCCAGCAACAAGAGGCCAAAGACGCAGACCGCGAGGCAGGAAGGCAAAAGTCGTCTTACAGGTTTCATGAGATCTCCAGAGGAAAAGCGAGGGGTATGGTATTGCCGCTGAGCGATGGCGTCAACCCGTGTAACGACGTCATGTGCAGTTGTGAGCACAGCAGGCCCGTTGTTTTGTTATTCTTCCTGCTTGGTTTTGCAATGTGTCCAGGGACAGAGAGAAGGCCGGAGGCCTGATTGTTATGGCACGAAAATTCAAAGATTTGTCGGAGCGCGAGATTCTGGCGCTGGCGGTTGCGATGGAAGAGGAAGACGGGCGTGTGTATGCGGACTTTGCCGACGGGCTGAGGGAGACGTATCCGGCGACGGCCAAGTTGTTTGAGGACATGCGCGAAGAGGAGTCGGGGCATCGGGCGGCGCTGATTGAGACGTACCGCGCGCGCTTTGGTGAGCATATTCCGCTGCTCCGGCGGCAGGATGTGAAGGGATTCGTGCAGCGGCGGCCGTTCTGGCTGACGCGCCCGCTGAAGATTGCAGATGTCCGCAAGCAGGCCGAGATCATGGAACTGGAGACGCGCCAGTTCTATCAGAAGGCGATCACCCAGGTGAGCGATGCCGGGATTCGCAAGCTGCTGGGCGATCTGGAGGAAGTCGAGCGCAAGCACCAGGTCGCGGCCGAGGCCTTGGGAGAGGAGATCACGCCGGATGTCAAAAAGTCGGAAGACGAAGCGCAGCGACGGTTGTTTGTGCTGCAGATCGTGCAGCCGGGTCTGGCGGGGCTGATGGATGGATCGGTATCGACACTGGCTCCCGTGTTTGCGGCGGCATTCGCGACTCGGAGCAGTCACGATGCTTTCCTGGTTGGACTGGCAGCCTCGATTGGCGCGGGTATCTCGATGGCTTTCGCTGAGGCCCTCTCCGACGACGGGTCACTGACGGGGCGCGGACGTCCTATCTTGCGTGGTGCCGTCACTGGGTTGATGACGACGGCGGGAGGGATCGGCCATACATTGCCGTTTCTGATTGCTAATTTTCATGTTGCGTTCATCGCTGCCGTCGTCATAGTGGCGCTGGAATTGGGTGCGATTGCGTGGATCCGGAACCGGTACATGGATACGCCGTTGCTGTCGGCTGCGTTTCAGGTGGTAGTGGGCGGCGTGTTGGTATTTATCGCGGGGATATGGATTGGGAGCGCGTGAGCATTGGTAATTGGGTAATTTGTAATTTGGTAATTTGAAGGCGCCAGTGGTGAAAGCTTAGCCGCCCTTAGAGGAACTGAGAGGTAAACAGTTTGAGCAGTGCCGACTTCAAGCAGAGGGCTGTGAAGAATCTGCGGATCATCCACGCCGAGATTCTAGATTTAGCTACAGACAACGACATCTTTTGGAAATTCCAAAAGGAGGTCATGCAGGGCAACGCGCGTTTACTGAAGATACGAAGCCCATTTATCGACATGCTCAACCGCTCGTATGCGCACGCCACAGCCGCGAGGATTAGGCGTTTAACCGATCGGCATAAAGACTCCATTTCACTGGTTAAACTCCTGGATGAACTTCAGAACCACCCGGCCCTCCTCGTACGTTCGCTAGGTGTGGAGAGAATGGTAATCAGGATCGGTAGAAAGGAGCTTGAACAAGATTTGAGGGACCTTGACGCTGCATGCTGTCCCGTGACTAACTACGTTGACAGGCATGTTGCCCACCACGATAAAAGACAATCCGCTGTCCCGAAACATAGGGATGTGAATGCGGCAATCGAGAAACTGATCGAAATATTTAAGAAATACTATTCTCTGCTCATCGGAGGTGACACCGACGTCGTTGTCTCCTATCTAGAAGGGCCGTTCGCGGTATTCCGTTTCGCATGGTTGCCCGAAAAATCGACTATTTCACGCTGATCTGGTCGTGATCGTAGTACTCATAGGCCGACATCGGCTTGGCCCCGCCTTTTTTCCAGATACGGCTTTCGGCGGGGAGTTTGCCTAACACCCGGGCCATTTCTCTTACGTGCATGGCTACCGATCCGCAGCAGGAACCGATGTAGTTGATGCCGATCTCTTTCGCTCTCAGCGCGTAGTCGCCCATCTGCTTACGGGTAAGTTGCAAGGGATCGAGCGCGTAGGGGAATTCGGGCAGGCTGGTGAAGTCGGGTTTGTCTTTCGGCGTATTGTAGGCAACGGGCTGGCAGGCTAGAAAACCGTCCACGGCTTTGCGCATCTGCCCCATTGGGCCGAGGATGTGCTCGGGCGGGCGCAGGCAGTTCATGCCTACGATGTCGGCACCGGCATCGAAGAGAGTCTTTGCGGCGACGGCGGCGTTCGTGCCTTCGGCGGTTTCGTCTTTGTTCTCGAAGCAGATGGTGACCATGACGGGGAGGCCAGTTTTCTTTGCGCGCTCCACGCAGAGTAGCGCTTCGCCCAGCCACGAAAACGTTTCTCCGATGATGAAGTCGACACCTTCATCGCACTGCACTTTCAGTTGTTCGTCGAAGGTCTGGCGGACTCGTTCAGCGGCCGACGGGCTGTTCGGTTCGTACATCCAGGTTAGGCTCAGGTTGCCGGCCACCAGACACTGATCTCCGGCGACTTCTTTGGCGACGCGAACAGCGGAGCGGTTGATGTCTTCTACGCGATCCTCCAGTCCGACGGTGGCGAGTTTGTCTCGGCTGGCGTAGAAGGTCAGGGCCTGCAGGACCTCGGCGCCGGCTTCGCGGAATTCGATGTGCAGTTCCCGCAAGGCGTTGGGATAGACGATGGCGACTTCGGGCGTGAACGGGCCGGGGCGCACCCATCCACGCTTTTCGAGTTCGAGCAGGTAGCCGCCGTCACCCAGGACAGGGCCGGATTTCAGGCGCTCGAGAATGTTTTTCTTTGGCATGTTGGCCCCTTGAGAGCTCGGGCTGAAGCCCTCGCCGAATTCAGTCGTCCCTACGGGACTTGATTCTTATTGCGATTGCTCCCCGCCACTGAAGTGGCGGGCTATTGTCAGTCGCGCCTCCGACGCTCTTCTTATCGGCTGCGTCATTTGTTCGGCTTCAGGATGCTTTCGATTTGCTGCATGTGGTTGAGGTCGTGACCGGTGATCATGCGGACAATGTGCTCGATACTTTCCTGGCCGCGCTCGGAATGCATGCCAAAGTGCTTCCACTGATCGGGGGTGAGCGACTTCAGCAGATCGAGATTTGCCTCGCGCGCCACTCGCTGTTGCGCCAAAGCCTTGCGAGGATCACGTTTCTCGTAATGTCCGGCGGTGACCCATGCGTCTTGGTCGAAGGCCTGAATGGCGATTCCGGGAGAGCCGAGTATGGATCGCATGCGCCAGCCGACTACGATTTCTACGTCGGCGAGGTGGGCTAGGATCTCGGCGACGGACCATTTGCCGGGCGCAGGGCGCTTGCGGAGCTTCGCGGTCGCAACACCCTTGACCAGGCGTTCCAGTTTCTTCGGAGTGGCGGATTGGACTTTGATTGGGTCTTGTCCCTGGGCATTGGCCAGCATGCGCTGGGTGTACTGCTGCGGCGTTTCGGGCATGATCGGATCTCCTTCCGCAATAATGCCGACGGCGAACGATCGTGGTTCGTTCGACGGTCGTTGCCGGCGAGACGCCGGCGCTACCTAATCATCTTTGTACTCGAATTCCGCCTTGATGGGCTTGCCTTCGGCGAAGCGGGTGGGGCGGAACGGGGTTAAGTCTACGGTAGTCGCTATACCATCCAGGATTAATTCCGACATTACCAGACCGATGGCGGGCGAAATCTTAAAGCCCATGCCGGAGAAGCCGGCGCAGATGTGCAAGCCGTCGACACCGGGCACGGGGCCGAGCAGCGCCCGCGAATCCGGAGTTACGTCGTAGACCCCGGTAACGCCTCGCATGACTTCGGCATTTTCCAGTTTCGGGACCCGGCGAGCGGCGCGCTCGATGATTTCTTCAAGCTCCGTGTCGGAGGCGCGCTGCGGAAAGTTGTCCGGATCAACGGGGCGCTTGCCGTAGAAATCTCCTACCAGGAATTTGTCGCTGCCGTCGGAACGGAAATAGGTGGCGGTGACCGAGTCGATGCAGGCCGCGCCTGCTGGCTTCATCGTCGGAGCGTTCTTCAAGATGGCGACCTGGTGGTATTCAGTTTCGATGGGCGGGTCGTATCCAGTGTGCTGGAAGAGCGGCCGCGTCCAAGGGCCGGTGGCGGCGATGACTATGGGCGCGTGGATCTCGCATTGATCGGTTTGAACGCCTTTAATACGTCCAGCTTCGACGAGAAAGTCACTTGCTCGAGTCTTCGATAGATAGGTTGCGCCGAGTTCTCGCGCCCGGCTCAGAAAATCATTGGCGACCACATTCCCATCTCCATAGCCGGAGTCGGGCTCGTAGGCGGCCAGTTCGACGTCGTCGACTTGCCAGTCGGGTTCCAGTTCTTTCAGTTGGTGGCGATCGATCAATTCGACTTGCGCTCCGAGCGACAGCTGCATGGCCACGTTTTTCTTCAGAGTCTCGGTTTCTCCGGGGTGAACGATGCGGACGAATCCGGTCTTGCGAAATTCGCCGCCCTCTCCGACGATGTCGCGCCAATGTTGAAAGATCTTCAGGCTGATGAGCGCGAGTTGAACCTCGGAGGGGAAACTGTAGTGCATGCGGATGAAAGCGGACGACCGACCGCTGCTGCCGCTTCCGGCGTGATCCTTGTCTAGTACGACGACACGGCCCGCTTTGCGGCGCGCGAGATGGAAGGCAATCGAGGCTCCCATGACGCCCGCGCCGAGGATGATGACATCGGCAGTTTTGGGCGCGCCGTTCTTGCTTGATCCGCCGCTCACGCCACCGCCTCCTTGAACTTTCCTTTCTTTAGATCGCGGAGGACCTGATGCGCAGCGTTGTGGCCTGGGGCTCCTGTCACACCGCCGCCGGGGTGGGCTCCGGCTCCACAAAGATACAGGCCGGCGATCGGCGTGCGGTACTGCGACCATCCTGCTACCGGGCGGTTGAAGAAGAGCTGCTCGAGATTGAGGTCGCCGTGGAAGATGTTGCCTTCGGTCAATCCGTAGGTGCGTTCGAGGTCGAGGGGCGTAAGAACCTGACGGGCGAGGATGGCATTCGGCACATTCGGTGCGTACTCGGCAATTTTCTTTACCACGCGATCACCGAGTGGCTCGCGATTCTCGTCCCAGGTGCCATGGCGCAGTTTGTAGGGGACGTACTGCACAAAGCACGTCATGATGTGTTTGCCCGCCGGAGCCAGCGATGGATCTGCGTTGGAAGCAACCACGCAGTCAACCCAGAGCTGCTCGGGAATCTCTCCGAATTTGGCGACGTCGTAGCAGCGCTCGGCAAATTCGAGGGACGGGACGAGCGTAAAGAGCGAGCGCTGTTGCGGATCGTAGCTTGCGGGCGTGCCGGTGAAGCGCGGTTCCTCCGACAGCACCATGTTGACCTTGGCGCAGGGGCCGTCCATTTTGATCCCGCGCACGGCATGGATGAAGTCGGCGGGCAGGTCGCGCTCGGGGACCATGCCGAGGAAGGTGCGCTTGGGATCGGCGTTGGAGAGTACGACCCGGGCGCGGATTTCCGTGCCGTCTTCGAGGATGACCGCACGCACGCGTCCTTCGTGCGTGTCAATCTGTTTGACAGGAGCGCTCGTGCGGATTTCCGCGCCAAATGCTCGCGCCGCCTTTGCCATGGCGTTGGTGATGGCGCCCATTCCGCCCATGACGTGCCCGTAGAAGCCTTGCAGCTCTTGCTCCCCGCCGCTGAGCAGATGAAAGAGCAGGCCGAGCGCGGTGCCTGGTTGGTACGGGCCTCCGTGCTTGCCGTAGACGTTGTTGGCGAGGAAAAGTGTCTTCACCTTTTCAGATTCGTAGTTACGATCGAGGAACTCACCCAGGCTTCCTGTCAGGAACGAGACTAGCTGCGAGATTTCAGTCGTCGAGATGCCGCGGAATCGCTTGCCGACACGAAACAGATCCGCCCAGCTGTCGAAGGATTGGGTGCCGGGCTCCGGCGGAGGCTCAAGAAAAAACGGTTGCAAGTAGCGGGCTAATTTCTTGAGCTGATCGTCGACGCGCACGAAGGTGTCGGCGTCTTTGGGCGAAATCTTTCGCAGTTCGGCGACCACGTGATCGCGGTTTGACCACCAGGAGACGAGTTGTCCATCCGGAAAGGGAACCTGGAGGGCGGGATCGCAGGGAACCATACGCATCCCATGCTCGGCGAGCCTGAGATCGTGGATGACCTCCGGGCGGAGCATGCTGGCGATGTAGGAAGTGGTCGAGGCGCGGCAGCCAGGGGAGATTTGTTCGGTGACGCAGCACCCGCCCACCATATCCCGGCGCTCGAGGACGAGAGTGGAGTTACCGGCGCGCGCTAAATAGGCTGCAGCGGTCAATCCGTTGTGGCCGGCGCCGATAATAATAGTGTCGTAAAGCTGCCTGGAGACGTTCGCCATCCTCGTTGACCCAGGGTCAAAAACGACCCGGAACGCCGGTGAACGAAGTTAGCGGAAGTTCTTTGAAAATGCCATTGAAAAGTTGCTATGAATTACTGTATCTTGCGTTGACTTGGAGTCAATCATGGATGGAATCGCGAAAAGCCTAGCTAAGCCCGCCCAGTTGCGAGTGGACGCGAAGCCACGTCCGCGGTCAGAAGCTAAACGGGCCCGAATTGTGGACACTGCCATCCGCCACTTTGCCGAACACGGATATAGCGTGGCGCGCGTGGAGGATATTGCGGCCGAACTCGATATTGCCAAGGGTTCGGTCTTCCAACATTTCAAGAGTAAGGATGGACTGTTTTTTGAGGCGTACAAGAAGGCGGTGCGGTCGTTTCCGAAGTACATGGAAGCTCCGGCGGAGTGGCGGGAGCGGGGATTTTTTGACGTGCTGCGGTTCTGGCTGGGCCGCACCGAGAACATGGTGCGGGACAACTGGGCTTCCTACCGGATTTACCTGGTGGGAAATTACGGCACGGACCTTTCGTTGCGGCGCGAGATCAACCGGTTTCTAGTGGCGGAAGATCCTTACGGGTGGCATGATTTCGTGCGCTACGGTGTGAGCCGCGGGGAACTGCGTTCCGATCTGGATGCTGACATGATCGGGTCGATTCTGGAGTGGACGATGGACCGCTTTCAGGATGCGCTGCTGACGGAGGAACTGGACCCTGGTTTATTCCGCAAGCAGGGGCCGATTCCAGAGAAGAAAGAAGCACGCATCGAGCAATTCGTGGAACTGCTGCGGCGGGCGATCGGGTCGGAAAAGGTTCAAATCCCAGGAAAATGAGGATGACGGTGGATGGGTGTTCAAGAGATTCTGGCGTGCTATGACGACAAAGCTCCGCTGAACCAGGCTTACACGATTCCAGCGCCGTGGTATGTGGACCCGCGCATTGCGGAGTTGGAGCGGCAGACCGTATTCAGCAAGACCTGGCAGGTGATCGGCCGAGTCGACCAGGTGGAAAAGCCGGGGCAGTTCGTGACTGCAACGGTCGCAGGCGAGCCGCTGGTGGCAGTGCGTGGAAATGATGGTGCGCTGCGCGCGTTCTACAACGTGTGCCGTCATCATGCAGCGGCGGTGGTGACCGAGCCTTGCGGGCAGGCTTCCATTCTGCACTGTCCCTACCACGGGTGGAATTATGGGCTCGACGGCTCGCTCAAGGGCATGCCGGAGTTCGACGGCGTGCTGGGTTTCGAGCGCAAAGACAACGGGCTCGTTCCCGTAAAGGTGGATACGTGGGAGAAGTTTGTCTTTGTGAACCTGGATCCGCAGGCGGTTTCGCTTGCGGAATTTCTGGGCGGACTGGTGAAGCGGGCGGCTCCGCTGGAGCTGACGAAGCTCAAATATTTCACCAGCAAGACCTATGACATTCACTGTAACTGGAAGGTGTTTGTCGATAACTACCTGGACGGTGGTTATCACGTGCCGCATCTTCACAAAGGCTTGAGCTCGGTGCTCGATTACAAGCAATACACGATTGAGAACGAAGACCGGTACTGCCTGCAGTCGAGCCCGATGGTGAGTTCCAATGACGATGCAGCTACGGGCGCAACTCGGCAGGGCGATCGGGCATGGTATTTCTGGCTGCATCCGAATTTCATGTTCAATTGCTATGAAGGGTACATGGATACGAATCTGGTCGTTCCGATCGATGTGGATCACTGCCGGGTGAATTTTGATTTTTACTTTGGTGACATCAGCGATGCGCGACGCGAGTATAACGAGCAGAGTGTGGCAGTGGGAAATCGTGTGCAGGACGAAGATCTTGGCATCTGCGAAGCTGTGCAGCGCGGGCTGAAGTCGCGCGCCTACGGGGCAGGACGTTTGTCGGTGCGGCGGGAAGCAGGGGAGCAATTGTTTCATCGGCTGCTGGCGGCGAATTTGAAGAGTGGAGTGTGTGCGGCGTCGGCGGCAGATTGAAATTTCAGAATATTGCTGTCATCCCGAGCGAAGTCGAGGGACCTTGCGTTTCCTCCGGCGAATTCCTAACACCTGTGAACCACCGCTTCCATTCACACATATTCGGGCAAATCGAGGGCTTCGTGAGAAAGTGGACGCTGGTACCTCTCACACTGACGCTCAGCGTGGCTGGGTTCGCGCAGGTAACGGTAGTTCGCACCGGACACCTGATCGATCCTGATTCGGGGACGACGCTTGTCAATCAGCAGATCCTGATTGTCGGGGGCAAGATTCAGGCGGTCGGAAGTGCACTTGCGCTGCCTGCGGACGCCAAGGTCATTGATCTTTCGAAAATGACTGTGCTGCCGGGGTTGATCGACTGTCACACCCACGTAGCGGATGGGCAGAGCGATGGCGAGCCGTTCAATGTTCTGAAGAAAACGGCATCGCAGATTGCGCTGGAATCGGTGCCGAATGCGCGGGCGATGCTGCTTTCAGGATTCACGACCGTGCGCGATGTAGGTACATACCGGGCGCTGAATGATATCGCGCTGCGCGACGCCATTGCTCGCGGAGATGTGGTCGGACCGCGCATGTTTGTGGCGGGAGCTTACATCACGATTACCGGCGGGGCGGGCGCGATGACGGGTCAGGCGCCGGACATCCAGTTGCCTTGGGACTTGCATTACGGCGAAGCGAATTCTCCCTGGGAAGTGCGGCAGAAGGTGCGGCGGCTCGCTCACGATGGCGCGGATTTGATCAAGATGCTCTCGACCGGGGCGGTGCTGACGCACGGCAGCAATCCGGCCTCGCTCGAATTCACTCCCGAAGAGTTGCAGGCGGGCGTAGACGAAGCTAGCCACTTCGGGTTGCGCGTCGCGGTGCACGCGCATGCGGCGCAGGGGATCAAGAATGCGATCCTGGCGGGAGCGGCTTCGATCGAACATGCGGAAATGCTCGACGACGACATCATTGCCCTGGCCAAGCAGCATGGAACATATCTCGATATGGATATTTACGATGAGGAATGCATTCAGGCGGGAGCGAAGACGGGTCAGACGCCGGCCGATTTTCTGCAGCACGATGCGGACCTGGGGCGAATCCAGCGGGAGAACTTCGGCAAAGCGGTGAAGGCGGGCGTCAAGATGGCGTTTGGAACCGACGCGGGCGTGTGTCCTTACGGAACCAGCGGGAAACAATTCGCTTTCATGGTGAAGTACGGAATGACCCCGATGCAGGCGATCCAGGCGGCCACATCCAATGCGGCAGATCTTTTGGGGCATTCGAAGGAAATCGGATCGATCAAGGTGGGGAAGTATGCGGACCTGATCGCCGTCAGCGGAGATCCTTTGAAAGACATCAGTTTGCTGGAGCGGGTTGAATTCGTGATGAAGGATGGGAAGGTTTATAAGTCGGCAGCGGCAGCGGCTTGTTCGCAGTGAGTGGTTGAACCGCAGAGATCCGAGTCTGCCCCAAAAAAACCCTTGAATTACAGAGGACACAGAGGACACTGAGGATCAGGGGGTTGGCCAAAGGTCCAAAAAAAGACTCGGCGAGCCGCACGCTGGCGCACGGCTCGCCTGATCCGTTGTTCTGCGGCAATACAGCTACGGAACGGCCGCGGTTGAAACGCTGACTTGCGGGCCTACCAGAGCGATCGCCAGACCGGGCGCAGCATTCACCCGAGCCACGTCAGAGAATGTGTGCTGGTTCCAGTTTGACGTTCCTGCGAGCCGAGTCGACACCGTTAGTCCCCCGGCCACAAATGTTCCAGCGGGCGTGGCAACGATCTGGGTGCTGGAGTTCAGTTGGACCTTGGTCTGCCAGGACCCGCCCACGGGCCGATAGGTGGCGTAGGTTCCCGGGCTGATTGCAACCTGCTGGAACGTGGCTACCGCGTTTCCGCTTCCATCGACCGCTACTCCGGAAGCGCCACCGGCCGTCCCGGCAACGCCCGGCAAGGCTGCTGCAGCGCTCCAGGTGCCGCCGGATCTTACGGAATACCGGACTCCGCCGTTGATGAGCCAAACCACGACCGCAGTGCCTTCATTGCCGAGTCCGACATGTGGCTGGCGTTGACGGTAGACGCCGGACGCTCCGATGGTGACCGGAGCGCCCCAAGCTCCTGTCGAGTCGCGGCCGATGGCGACCACCGCCGCCGAGAGAATTCCGGCTGCTCCTTCGACAGCGACGGCTTGCCCACTCGAGCTTACCGCCAACTGGGTCCATCCATAGCATGTGCTGGCGCTGGAGATGATTTTCGCTGCGCCCAAACCGCTGGCTGCGCTGCCGGTTTCGGCTTCCAGCGCGCAGGCGATCGGACTCGGATTGGTGATCTGTTCCCAGATTACGGTGGCCTGACTGTGGCTATCGAAGCCGATGCTGGGCAGACCAAGGCTGGAGACGTTGCCGTAGACGTTGGTCGAAAGGGTTATCGTATTGCCCCAGTGTCCGCCGGAGAAGAAGCGGGCTTGGGCCTCGACCGGGATGTAGGTGTTGGTGGTGCGGAAACTCCAGACTGCGAGGACGTCACCGTTGGGCGCGACTGCAATGTTGGCCGGCGCGCTGACTGACGTCAACGTCGTGGGCGCCGACCAGCCACTGCCGGTGTTGACCGAAGCCTGCAAGCCTCCGGAAAGGGGAGTAAAGACAACCGCAGAAGTACCGGTGCCGTTGGTTGAGACCGCTTGACCGCCGCCGTTTGCGACTAACACTGGCGAGCTCCAGGTCTGCGCCACGACCGGAACGGCACACGTCAGCGCGAGGGCTGCTAAGGCCAAGGCTGCCGCTTTCGAACGCTTGCGAAAATCGTACATAGAACACTCCTTTGAAAATCCAGAGAGATCGATTTTGTTGCCCGGCCCGATGGATGCTTAAAGTGCGATGGAGACCACACCTGCGCGTTTGCATATTGTCGCGGCAATGGTGGACCGGCTCGTTGCGTAGCCGCAAACTGCAAGTAAAGTAACTGTAAAATTCGAGTCGGCTGGCGCGGCGGCGTGGGTGTCCTATTCCGAGCAATATCCGTCCTCCGATTGGCATCAGTAAATGTCTAGATCATGCCCAGCGACAACCTTGCCGCTGTAGTCTTGACGAACCTCTTTTAGCAGTTGCTCTTCACTTCCTGCCTGGCGGCATTCTTCGATGCGCGCTTGATCGCAGCCTGGATTCGCTCGATGATAAAGGATCAGCAACCCGGGCTTTGCCTTGGTGGCAACCTCGGCCAGTTCTTTCGAAGATGTGTGATACGCCAGTCTGTATTGTTTCCACTCCGGAGAGACCTTGTCGAACGACGCTTGTGTGTAAACTTCATGAATCAGCACGTCGCATCCCTCGCAGTTATGCACAATTGCGGCGTCTGGACTGGTGTCCCCTGAGATCACGATAGTCCGGTCTGGAGTCTCGAACCGGTAACCGTAAGCATGAGCCCACTTGCCGTGATGTACGGCAAACGCCGTCACCGTTACGTTTTGGTCCTTGTAAACGAGGCCCGGCAGAATCTCATGCACGTTCACTTTGTAGCCGTTCGTGTTGGAATGTTCGGTGTCCGCGGTCTTGCTCTTAACCTCCGTCCTGATATTAATGTCCGCCTCGTACGCCTTGAGGATATGTTCCACCATGTCGCTGGTTCCTGGGGGGCCATAAACCTCAAGTGGTTCCTTTCTTCCCACGACCCAAGGCGTCAGAATCAGGTCCGGGAAGCCGAGCGTGTGATCGGAATGGAGGTGGGTGAGAAAGCCGATCCTGAGGTTTACTGGTTCCAATCCTCGGACACCTTTCTTGCGAGCAGCCGCAGCCTGCCTGACAACCCCGGTGCCAAAATCGACGATATACGGAGTGCCGTTGACGACGATGGCTGTAGACGGTCCGGAATGCTCCGGATCCGGCGCGGGGGTGCCCGTGCCAAGAAGAACGATTTGCGTCTTGGATGTATCTTTGCTTTGCGCCCGTGCGAAACCATAACAGGCGAACAGAAACAGAACCGCTAATCCCATGGCACTTTGTTTTTGCCGTTTTGCAGTCATGGCGTACCCCCGTTTGAAACCGGCGCTTGCGACAGAACTGCTGAGTTGGTGATTCATTGTCCCGTCAAACTCAGAAAGAAATGCTCTTCCGGACGTGCGTTGTGCGTGGCCACTCACTCCGGGCATTGCCGCCGGTTTGGCTTATTTCTGGGGCTGTTCTTGCATGCTCGCGCTTTCGGCATGCCCCAGGTGCGCGCAGTCTTTTTGCTGCTCTGGCGTGATCTGGGTGGGGGTCTCACCGGCTGGCACGGAGTTGCATCGCATCGTATCCTCGAATCCGGGCGCTGAGAAGATGAAAGTCAGGCTGATCGGCTCGGTGCCAATGTTCTTTGCACTTACCCATGTATTCGACGGAATGAACACAAGGCCCCCCGCATGGAGATCGCGCTCTTGATCGCCGAGCCAGACATGGGCCGTTCCGCTGTGGATCAGCACGATTTCATCTTGGGCCAAGTGCCTGTGTTTCGGTAAGGTCGCCCCTGGGGCAAGCACCTCCGTACCTGCCACCAGATGCAGAGAGCCGTTGTTTTTTGGGCTGACTTTCAGCATGAATTGGGAAGAGGCGGGCGCACTGGCGTCAGTGTGAATGCGGCGAGTGCGCAGTTCGCCTTCATTCCCTTCCAACAGAAGGGGCTTAACATTGGTCTCTGAACTTGACGCTGCGCTGGCTTGATCTGATTGAGAGAACGCACTGCAGAGCCCAACCATTATTACTGCCGCTACTGTGACCACGCTCCGGACTGCTTTTGATTTCACACGCCACCTCGGCGAGTAGTCTACTCTCGTCATTCGCGGGGCGCACTCGTTTACATCGAATGCTCAGTCTCTTGCCGGTTGGTCGGCAAACCGAAATGTGCGGTTGTTGGTGGAAAAAGCCTTTTCAGCACCAACCGGAGAGGCTCATTGATGATCTCTTGGAATCGTGTCTTCCCAAGTCTTCTGTTTCAGCGGCTTGCCATCTTTGAGCAGGTCCCGGGTGTATCTGTAGTAGAAGTTCTTGGCGTCGCTGGTCAGACTTAAGTGTCCCTGCCAGGTCAGGACGTAATCTTTCAGAGTCATC
This sequence comes from Terriglobia bacterium, assembly GCA_020073565.1. Classification (GTDB taxonomy): domain Bacteria; phylum Acidobacteriota; class Terriglobia; order Terriglobales; family Acidobacteriaceae; genus Acidiflorens. Next base: position 15,651 of record JAIQEY010000014.1, on the reverse strand, counting down.
ACGATCTCGGCTTCCGCGTGCACGGAACTGGACTCTGGTTGATCGTCGGCCGTTTCGTAAATCAGGGCTTCAAGGTCTTCCTCCGTGCCCCATGGGTACTCCTCCGCCGATTTACCGGTCCACGTTACCTTGGTCTTACCGTTTAATTCGTCGGGCTCCGTTTTCCACTCGCCGGGCCAGGGAAAACCCATCGAGCGAATGTCGGTGCGTTCCTGCGAAGGCTCGGGTGGTCCGAATTGAGGCGCTGCGTAGGCGGAAGGCGGCACCAGTGGCAGTTGGAGCCGCGATCCGGTCTGTCCACCGAGCTGCAGGCTCGTCGTCATCGGGTACGGAGTCGGCCAGACCATCGGCCAGAGTGCGTTCGAGACGGCGAGACGAATGCGATGGCCTGCGGGGAAGGTCCAGGTTGTCAGGTGCATCTCGATGTCGAGAGGATAAGTCTTGCCCGGCTCCAGGTCTTTGGGATCGGTCATTGATTCGCGCTGGGCTCCGCTGAGGCCCGCGCCCGTGACGAGCGTTACCGAGCCATCAGGCGCGACATCGGAGAGGCGTGCGAACCAATCGGCGAGCGGCGCCGACGAACTTGCCTCGAGCAGGGCGTGGGGGCGTCCGAGAAGGGTGAGGTCTTCTCTCAGCGGGGCGGAGTCGTAGATCAGGCTGAAGGCATCTACGGGGCGCTGGTCGGTGAGCAACTCTCCCCACCAGAATCCGGCTTCGACTCCGACGGACGGAATGTAGCGGAGCTGATGGACGGCTGGTTTGGCTGGTTCGGTTGAGAGCACGTGCGCGTCGTAAAGATAGAGTGTGGTATGCGCTACGTTTTGCGGAGGCCAGCCTTTCTCGCCGCGCCATTTTCCGGGCACAGTCTTGAGGTGAGGATTGGGGGCGTGCCAATCGCGCATGTAGATGGCGAGCGGCGCGTCTTCCATGATTCCCGTATTGCGGTTCTTGAGCCAGTAGTCCCACCAGCGGACGGCCTGGTCGCGCCACTCGATTTGGGGACCGGGCTCGGCGTCATGGGGGAAGGTGTGATTCCAGGGACCGACGATCGCTTTCACCGGTGCTTTGACCTGCTGCAACATGCGCGGGATAGAGTCGCGATAGCCATCAAGCAGGCCGCCAATCAGAAGACAGGGAATCTTGATCTCGCTCAGTGGGCGCACCGGGCTACGCCAGAACTGACCGTCCCGCTGGTGTTTCAGATAGAGCAGGGACCAGGGCGCGGATTCGAAGCGCGGGCCTAACACTTTTTCGTCGAGCGTGTAATCGGGCGCGCCGGTCATGGCCGGCGCGAGGTCCATGTTGAGTTCGAACTCGTCGAAGTGCATCATGCCGTCGATGTAGTGGATGTCGTCGTGGAACAGTTCTTCGGTGGCATCGACAGCGAGAATGGCCTTGAGCGCGGGCGGACGGCGCATCGCCATCTGGATGGAGTTGAAACCTCCCCAGGAGATTCCGAACATGCCAACCTTGCCGGTGGACCAGGGCTGAGCGGCCAGCCATGCGATGACTTGTTCGCAGTCGAGTTGCTCCTGCTCGGAGTATTCGCGGCCGGTGGGCGCTCCTTCGCTGGCGCCGAAGCCCCGAATGTCGACGCGAACGCTGACGTAGCCGTGGGCTGCGAAATACGCATGGATGGGGTAGTCGCGCCCGGCGGTTGCGTCGTCTTTGCGATAGGGCAGATATTCGAGCAGGGCGGGGAACTTGTCGTCTTCCCTGGCGTTGTCGGGCATGTAGAGGGTGGCGGCCAGGCGGACGCCGTCGGGCATGGGGATCCACTGCTGGACCATGCGAACGCCGTAGGGGGCTCGGGGGGCGGGCGAAGTCTTGGGCTGGGCGAAGGGCAAGGCGGTGATTTTCAGGGTGAGGAGAATGAGTGCGATGCTGGCAGGTATGGACATACGAGCAAGAAATCATAGCAGGAGGGACGCTTCGATCTTGCCGGGGGCGAGAAAACCGCTTGCCACAAAGGGCAAAGAGGATCACAGAGGGAGACCGGCGAGATTGGGTGGGCTGGACAAATGTTGGGGGGCATGTCCAAACCAGGGAAGAGTTGCCCGGCCCGCCGCTGGGTGGCGGCATGTGGGGTCGTGGGGTGGGGCCGGGCAAATCTGCTTTTCCCCTCTGAATCGTTGAGGCTGTTTTACAGGCAGAGGGGACGGCTTGGATGTGACGGCCGTCACGCTGCCGTGTGAGCTAATCGCCACAGCGGACTGTGATGACGGTCACCGCTGGAACGCCGATAGGGCTCTAAGGTAGGAGCAGAATCCACTTGAGGAAAGGACTCAGAAAAAAGCCCATGGCGTACGTAATCACAGACACCTGCATCAAAGACGAACTCTGCGTGGAAGTCTGCCCCACCGATTGCATTCATCCCAAGAAAGACGAGCCGAAGTTTGAAACGGCGACGCAACTTTACATCGATCCGGTGGGATGCATCGATTGTGGCGCCTGCATTCCGGCCTGTACGTCGGATTCGATCTTCACGGCGGAAGACCTGCCTGAGGAGAAGAAGGAATTCCTGGAGAAGAACGCGGCCTACTACGCGAACTGACGATTCTGGCGGGAGCCGGGACGGTGTCAGGCAATCGGTTGAAGCCCTCGTCTTCATCAGATGAGGGCCTTTCTTTGCTTGGTGGGAGCGACTAGTGAATCGGATAGCCCGACTCGCCGGGCAGACGTCCTTCGATCTTGACAACCTTGGCGGGCGGCTTTACGTCCCCGGAATCCATCAGGACGATGGCGCCCGGGATGGCGATAATTGCTTCCTTCTGCATGCCGTTGGAAGGCAGCGCAACCGGTTCGAACTGGGCCTCTCCACGAAAGACCTGCGAAGTCCAGTACTGTTTATACTCGCTCTCCGACATTCCCAATAATTTGAGGAGGGTTGCACGTTCGCGGGTGCCGGGGGCGCGAACGAAGACTCGCACCGCCTGGCCGTTGGCCCAAGAACGCCGTTCACCGGCCAAGAGTTTGCGTAGTTGGGGCAGGGTCAGAGTGGTGACCGGATTTCCCGGATTGACGACCACGGCAATATCCGTTTTTTGAGGGAACGCTGCCAAGGTGCAGGTTAGAAGCGTCAGGAAGAGGAAAACGTTAAGATTCGTTCTCATTCTCATTCTGGTCACCGCGTCAAAACGTAAATGCCAACTGCGTTTGCACGCCGTTCAGGTCCGGTTGAGCCTGGCGTACGGTGTGGTCGAGTTGCGCCTTGAAGGCCACGTTGTCGTTGAAGTCGTAGCGGGCGCCGAATGAGGGTCCATGGCGTAATCCCACATCCCAGAACAGGCTGCGCTGGCTGGTGTTGATGTATTGATAGCGGAAGAACGGTCGAAGGCGACCGATCCGCTTCGAGAGTTGCGTGTAGAAAGCCGGCATATTGAGGCTGGTGGAACTGTGCTCAATCGAATGCCGAATCAGGAAGCCCTCGTTGAGGAACTCGATCCCGTGCGCGACGTACACTACGTGGCCATTCACGATGGTCTGCCCGACCCGGACTGTGGGGCCAAGGTCGAAATAGCTGATTCTGTCGTGGTAAACGGAAGCGCCCAACTGCAACCCGGGGATCGAGTCGGGGCGGGCGAAAGCAGCGAGGCTGAGGTTGTTGCTATTATTTTCATCGTCAACATGACCGGAACCGTCGATATCCGGCCGAATCGTGTCAGCGGAACCGTACTCCACTAGATAGTTCAATCCGAGTCTTCCCGACGGGACGAGGCCGGTGACCGAGATGCCTATGGCCTGCGTGGGTAGCACGCCGCCGTGAGCGGCAAATTCCATAATCAGCGGGCGATCCGCGGTGGTTAGCAGCCATTTGCCGCTGTGGAAGGCGGTGTTGTAGTAGCCGATGGCAGTGTGATAGCGGCCAAACGACATCCTCAGGCGGTCGTTGTAGTCATATTTCAACAGGAAGCGCTCGAGGTCCACACCATACGTTTGGGCATCGCCTTCCCCAAACACGATCTCGGACAGGACGCTGGCCTTGTCGTTGATCCTAGCGGTCAGGAGGAGGTCGAAGTCGCCGGTGTAGAAGTTGCCCGCTGATCCGGGCACGAAGCCGTGCGTTCCCAGTTCGGGCGTGCGCTGATCCAGGACCTTGTAATTGACCTCGCCAAAACCACGCCATTGGATTCCCCGGATTTCGTGGGAGAATTCGGTGGGCAGTGCGATGGTGGTCGCCGAGTTTTCCAGACGTTGAACCTGCGCCGATGAATCTAGGTTCGCCCTTGGCTGCGGCTGCCTTGCTTCCAGAGCGCCTACCTTTTCTTGAAGTTCCTTGATCTGTTGGACCAGCAGGCGAATCGTTTCCTGGTCACTTGCTCCAGCAACCTGCGCAAGGCTGGCAGCGCTGGCAATCAGGATTGCCGTGACGATACGACAGATTTGGCGCATGAGGACGAGATCCCCCTACTCAAGCATTCGGCGCCGCGCATTTGGAGATTAGCGATCTCCACCATCTTGGGGATTACCAGGGGGAGGGTCCAATTCTCGGTTCCGAGGAGAGCGCGAGGATCGGGAGGGCCTGGAAAGTTTGGCGGGAGCGCCGGCAGAGCTAGACTCTGCCAGCGCTTTTATTGAAAGGCAAACTCGCGGTAGTAATCCGGGGACACGTCGAACGTGGAAGAGTTTAGGGCGGGCGTTCTGGGTTCCACGCCGCTAATGAGAGCGTTCAGAATGCACTCCAGAGTCTCAGGAGATCCCGTCCAGACGCAAGAGCAGGACTCGCGGTGAACGGCGAGTTCTCCCACGAGCCTGCCCAGTGCGAGCGGCCCCAGTTCCATGTCCGTCTGAGTTTTGCTCGTGATCGGCACGGCCGGATCGCCGCCGGCCTGGAAGTCGAGGTTGGCTTGGGTCAACCAGTGGGTGATCAGCATCTTGAGATGTTGCCGGCTGCAGACCGTCAACATGTCTTTCTGGGCCGCCAACACCGGATGCCAGGAGAGGATCTTGAGACGGTCGACCCAGCGGTTCTCGACCACCAGGAACCAACTGGCATGCTGACTGGTTTCGATCCCACATACAGCGCATGGGAAGCGGGTTAGGGGGCGACGGTCCTTGAGCACTTCATTCCCCATTCAACACCTCTCGCCGACGGCCCGAGTCAGGAAGCGTGGTGCCTGGTAGTCGATGAGGGGCACAGTCAGCATTCCGCGCTCAGCGTCAAAGCGGAGTGTGAAATGAGGAGAGCAGGCGTCACAGAGCCAGAAGTGTTCCCGACGGCGTACCTTGTGGCGTTCGCCATCGAACCGTTGGCTGGGGTCTTGGGGGAGAGTTTCCGCTAGAAACAGCTTGCCTTCACGCAGCGAGCGGAAGGGAGCGGTACAAGATGGGTTCGCACATTTCTGCAACATTGGCTGGGTCCAGTCTTCTCTTCTTAGGGAGTTGAACCAAAGAGATGGCAATCGCAATGCACGCGAAAGGCCGATGTTCCTGCCGCCGCGACCGTAGTTACTGACTTGCAACTACACGGACTTACCTCTGGCGAAGTGGTCGGGCCGGATGGTGGGCGCCCCGGGCGCTGACGAGAGCTGGTCGCGGGCGACGAAGCATCGTCATTAATCACTTTGTTAACAGTCGCCGGACACAATCCCCTGTGATGTCCCTCACAGCCTGTCTGCCCAGCCAGCGCGACCATAGAGAGTAAGCGCGGGGTCGGGGAGGACTGAAATCATGAAGAAAGTGCTCATTCTAGGTGCCGCGGGTCGCGACTTCCATAACTTCAACGTTATCTTTCGCAACAATCCCCTTTATCGAGTGGTTACCTTTACGGCAACCCAGATACCCGACATTGCCGGGCGGCGTTATCCCGCGGAATTAGCGGGGCCGGGATACTCCGATGGCATTCCGATCGCGGAGGAGAAAGACCTCGAAAAGCTGATTCGCGAGCAGGAAATCGACGTGGTTGTGTTCTCTTACAGCGACGTCGCGCACCAGACGCTCATGCACCTGGCGTCCCGCGTGTTGGCGGCGGGGGCGGATTTCTGGCTGTTGAGCACTCAGCATACCCAACTGAAGTCCTCGGTGCCGGTGATTTCGATCTGCGCGGTGCGAACGGGGTGCGGGAAGAGTCCGTTGTCGCGGATGGTGGCGAAGGAGTTGCGGCGGGCGGGGCTGAAGATCGTGGCCATTCGCCATCCCATGCCGTACGGAGACCTGGCGGCGCAAGCGGTGCAGCGCTTTGCCACGATGGCGGATCTGGAGCGCCATCACTGCACGATTGAAGAACGCGAGGAGTATGAGCCACACCTGGTCCACGGAACAGTCGTCTACGCGGGGGTGGACTACGAAAAGATCCTGCGCCAGGCGGAACAAGAAGCCGACGTCATTCTGTGGGATGGCGGCAACAATGACACCCCGTTTTACGTGTCGGATCTGGAGATCGTGGTGGCCGATCCGCACCGGCCGGGGCACGAGTTGGCCTACTATCCGGGCGAAGTCAACCTGCGGCGAGCACAGGTAGTGGTGATTAACAAGGTGGACACCGCCGCGCCTGAGAACGTTGCGACCGTTCGCAGAAACATCGAGCATGCGAACCCCGGTGCGCGGGTGATCGAAACGGCTTGTCGCGTGTCGGTCGACGATCCAGCAAAGATTCGTGGCAAGCGCGTGCTGGTGGTCGAGGACGGACCGACCCTCACCCACGGTGAAATGTGCTACGGCGCAGGCGTGGTGGCGGCGCGGCAAAGCGGCGCTGCGGAACTGGTGGATGCTCGCCCGTATGCGGTGGGTTCGATCCGCTCGACGTTCGAAAAGTACTCGCACATGACGACGCTGCTACCCGCCATGGGATATGGCGACATGCAGCGGCATGAACTGGAAGAAACCATCAACCGTACCCCATGTGACGTCGTCGTGATTGCCACGCCCGTCGATCTGGCGCACATTCTGAACATCAAGCACCCAACGGTGCGCGTCGGTTACGAAATCGAAGAGCGCGGGCCGCACGGGGTCACGCAACTGATCGCGGAGTTTGTACAGAACGTGGAGAAGCGTCGGCTGGTGCAAGTGTAGGGAAGGTCTCAGGTGTCAAGTCTTAGCTCTCAGGGAAGGCGGCTGCGAGCTACGAGCCACGAGCCACGAGCTAGAAGCCAAAAGCTAGAAGTGAGGAGCTAGAATGCTTCGTAACGATTTTCTATCCATCCGGGATTTCACTCCCAACGAGATTCGCGAATTCATCGAACTGGCGCGGCTGATCAAGTCGAATCCGGAACTCTTCGCGGACTCTCTCAAGGGTCAGACCCTGGCCCTGATATTCGAGAAGCCCTCGTTACGGACGCGCGTCAGCTTCGACGTGGGAATCCATCAACTGGGCGGGTTTGCGCTGTATCTGTCTCCGGCGGAGATCAATCTGGGGAAGCGCGAATCGGTGTACGATGTCGCCAAGAACCTGGAGCGTATGGTTCAGGGCATCATGATCCGCACGTTTGCTCACGAGATCGTGGACCAGATGGCGGACCACGCAGGCATCCCGGTCATCAATGGCCTTACAGACTACAGCCATCCTTGCCAGGCGATGGCCGACTACCTGACCATTCTTGAATTAAAAGGCGAAGTGTCGGGGCTGAAGGTGGCATTCGTCGGAGATGGAAACAATGTCGCCCACTCGTTGATGTTTGCAGGCGCGCAACTGGGAGCCAAGGTGTGGGTGGCAACACCTCCGAAGTACGAGCCGGATTCTGCGGCCATCCGGTGGGCCACCGAACGTGGGCAGAGTACCAGCGGGACGTGCACCGTCACCAACGATCCGGTTGAGGCGGTCCGCGGCGCGGACGTGGTCTATACCGATGCTTGGGCCAGCATGGGCCAGGAGACCGAAAAGGAGCAACGCGAGAAGATCTTCCGTTCCTATCAGGTCAACGCCGACCTGTTCAGACTGGCCAAGCCGGATGCCATCTTTATGCACTGCCTTCCGGCGCATCGGGGAGATGAGGTCACGGCCGAGGTGATCGACTCCGTGCACTCAGTTGTGTTCCAAGAAGGGGAAAATCGCTTGCATGTGCAAAAGGCAATCATGGTGGAATTGATGAAGCCTAAAGTAGCCGCAGGCTTAAGGACATCGGTGCTGCACGAAGCGAGTCGCGAGTAGCGAGTGGCGAGTCGCGAGCGGTCTGGAGTGCTGAAATGGGGGACACAGAGATCTACTAGTTTTGGCAGCGAGCCATGAAACTTGTGAAAGACATCTACGCGCATAATGGCGGTTTTCCCCGCCATGATAGCGGGACTGCGAGACGGGTCCAACCGGGCAGCGTCATGAGCCACACGCCACCTACGATCGTTTGCCTGCGGCTCTCTACGTGTTCCTCGCCACTCGCTACTCGCTACTCGCCATGAACTCGATGCTCATCGCCGTTGGCGGCAACTCTCTCATCCGTGCAGGAGAGAAGGGGACTGTTGCCGAACAGATGAGCAATGCGCGTCGCACCGCGGCCGCCATCGCTGGGCTGGTTCGTGCCGGGTATCGGATTGTCATCACACACGGAAATGGGCCCCAGGTGGGGGCGCAGTTACTGCGGTCCGAGCGCGCGTCCGACCAGGTTCCGGGGCAGACGCTGGACGTTTGCGGGGCGGCGAGTCAGGGGGAGATTGGTTATCTCATTGCGCAGGCATTGCAGCGCGAACTGGCTGCCGCTGCCATGCCAGTTCCTGTCGTCAGCGTGGTGACGCAGACGGTGGTTTCCGCGAGCGATCCGGCGATGGAGCATCCGTCCAAGCCCATTGGCCCCTTTTATTCCCGGGCCGATGCGGAGGAAAAGAAGCGCCAACTGGGTTGGACCATCGTCGAAGATGCGGCTCGCGGCTACCGGCGCGTGGTGCCTTCGCCTGAACCGGTCGAGATTGTCGAACTCGCGGTGATCCGCGAGTTGGTGAATGCCGGCGTGCTGGTGATCGCCTGCGGCGGTGGCGGTATCCCTGTCGTTCGGGCGAATGGTGGGTTCCAAGGGGTGGAAGCAGTGATTGACAAAGATCGCGCTTCGGCGCTGCTGGCTTCCGAACTGGGTGTCAACATCTTTGCCATTTCTACCGATACCGACTACGTTTATCTGGACTACAAGAGGCCAACGCAGCGCCCGCTCACTTGCGTCTCGGCAGAAGAGTTGGAAGGCTTCTACCGCGCGGGACATTTTCCGCCCGGAAACATGGGACCGAAAGTGGAATCGGCGCTGCGCTTCCTGCACAGTGGTGGCCAGGAAGTCATCATCAGTTCCTACGAGCATCTTTGCGAAGCCGTCGCGGGCAGAGCGGGAACTCGTATTCTGCCGGGGGCAGTAGCGCCGGCGCTTGGCAATGGCGCGCCGGAGAAGGTGAGTGTCCGGTGAATATGAATCACACTGTAACCGCGTTCGATGGATTGGCGGAACAGAAAGACCTACACTTTGGTCTGGAACCTGCCGCGATGAAACTGCGCCACGTGGTTGAATCCCAGCAGTTCACCCTCCCTTTGCTGATGGAGTTGTTCGGCCGCTCGCGCGGGATGGAGCGCATCGTGGCGCGTGGTGGCTCGCTCGATTACCAGCAGCGCATCATGGCCATGTTGTTCTACGCGCCCTCCACGCGCACGCGCTTTTCGTTTGAAGCCGCAATGCATCGTCTCGGCGGCCGCGTGCTTTCCACCGAGCAGGCACACGCGTTCTCGTCGGAGGTCGAGGGCGAGCAGGTCGAAGACTCGATCCGCATCATCAGCGGCTACGCGGACGTGATTGTGATCCGGCATCATGAGGAAGACGGCGCTCGTCGCGCAGCCACGGTCTCCGCGGTACCAGTTATCAACGCTGGAGACGGCAAGGGTGGCCAGCATCCAACTCAGGCGCTGCTCGATCTGTACACCATCTACCGTATGCGTCCACTAGATGGGCTGAGCGTGGCTTTCATCGGCGAACTCGACCAGGGGCGAACTGTCCGCTCCCTGGCCTATTTGCTGGCCAAGTTCGAGCGCATTCGCATCTTCTTTGTCAGCCCGCCTGAGATGCAGATGAAGCCCGATATCCTGGACTATCTGGACCGGCACAACGTGCGCTATGAAGTCGAGTCGGATTTGAACAGAGTCGTCGGGGAAGTGGATGTGGTGTACCAGACCCGCATTCATCCGGCACGCGTGGCCAACCAACCCATTTTGCGAAACTATGCAATCGATTCTTCGGTTTTGCCAAGAATGAAGCCGGATGCGATGATTCTTCACCCGCTGCCCCGCACCGTGGAGCTGGACAAGACCGTCGACAGCGATCCCAGAGCCCTTTATTTTCGCCAGGCAACTAACGGTCTGTATGTGCGCATGGCGTTGTTGACGATGCTGTTAGAACAGTAGCCGGGAAGAGTTTCTTGTTTCGTAGTTGCTGGTATCTAGTCTGCGCGGCGCATGAGGGACTAGTAACCAGAAACCAGCAACTAGCAACCTTTTGGAGATCAAATGCCCTTAATGGAAGAAAAGACTCATACCCAAGATTTCATCCAACTCGACGAAAAATATGGTGCTCATAATTACAATCCGCTCGACGTGGTCATCGAGCGCGCCAAGGGATGCTGGGTGTATGACGTCGATGGCAAGAAGTATTTGGATTGCCTGGCGGCGTACTCGGCCGTTAACCAGGGGCACTGCCATCCCAAGATCCTTGATGCGATGCTCGAGCAGGCCAACAGGGTCACGCTGACCTCGCGCGCGTTCCGCAACGATCAACTGCCTCTGCTCTACAAGGAACTGCATGACCTCACGGGCTTCGATATGGCGCTGCCCATGAATTCCGGCGCTGAGGCCGTCGAGACCGCAGTCAAGGCGGCGCGCAAGTGGGGATACAAGGTTAAGGGCATCCCGGAAAACCAGGCCGAGATTATCGTCTGCGCCAATAACTTCCACGGCCGCACGGTGACCATCGTTAGCTTCTCGTCCGACGAACAGTACCGCGACGGCTTCGGCCCTTTTACGCCCGGTTTCAAGATCATCCCGTACGGTGATGCGGCTGCATTGCGGGCTGCGATCACACCGAACACCTGCGCGTTTCTGGTCGAACCCATCCAGGGCGAAGCCGGCATCGTAATTCCACCCGCAGGCTTCCTGAAAGAAGCGGCCGTCCTCTGCCGGCAGAATCGCGTGCTCTTCATCGCCGACGAAATCCAGTCCGGACTGGGCCGCACTGGCAAGCTCTTCGCCTACATGCACGAAGGCATCCGCCCCGATGCAGTCATTGTCGGTAAAGCGCTCTCCGGCGGCTTTTATCCGGTCTCGGCTGTGCTCGCGTCCAACGAAGTTCTCGGTGTCTTCAATCCCGGAGACCACGGCAGTACCTTCGGTGGTAATCCGCTGGCCTGTGCCGTAGCGCGCGCTGCGCTGCGTGTGCTGGTGGAAGAAAAACTGTTTGACCGCTCCGCCGAACTGGGCACGTGCTTTCTAGAGAAACTCCGCACGCTGCGCAGCCCAGACCTGAAAGAAGTCCGCGGCCGCGGCCTCTGGATCGGCATCGAACTTAACGTTGAAGCCCGCCCATATTGCGAGGCACTGAAAGAAGAAGGCATCCTCTGCAAGGAGACGCACGACCACGTTATCCGGATTGCACCTCCGCTGACGATTACCCGCGAAGAAATTGACTGGGCTGTCGAGCGGATTCGGAAGGTGATTGAGAAGCGCTAGAGGCGCACCTCACGCGACAGGAGCGCGCCAATATTTGTCATCCCGAGCGAAGCGAAGGACCCACGTATTTTGCTGCGTAGAGCAGAGCGCCTAAGAGTCCATAGGTCCTTCGCTTCGCTCAGGATGACAAGTCTTTAATGGTGAAGTGAAAACCGTTTGTTGCAGGGGACGCTCGTCTCACCCCACCGCCTCCAGCGCCCGCCCCTGGCAGTTCGCGCACAGCGTCACTTCCTTCAGATCGATCCACTCTACCGCGTGCGAGGGAGCCATGGCGCATGCATAGTCATCGCAGTGCGTCAGATCGAATGTGTGTCCCACCTCGTGCACAGATTCCTTGACCAGACGCTCGATCAGAAGTGCGGGATCCGCCGGCAGGCCGTAGAATTCCTGCATCAGCCGATGAAACGAAACCACGGCACACGGGCCGCCCATCTGCGCCTCTCCGAAGACGAAGGTCAGAATCGGGATGTAGAGATCGACGCCGGTCACGCCCAGCACACGCCACGCGCTATTGGCCGCGTACTCCTGCATCGCCTGCAGAATTTCCGACGAGTGATACTGCTGGCGCTCGGTGTGAAAGGCGAACTGCGGATCGAGCCGCACACCCGCGATGCGGCAGGGCACGCGGAAGGCATCAGCGAGCGCTGGAGCCATATTCTGCAGCAGCCGCGCGTCGAAATTTCCGATCGGCAGCAGTTCGAGCATCTTCATCGCGTCTCGACGGGTTTGCTCCAGCCGTACTTCTTCAGCTTATGATGCAGAGTGACGCGGTCGATTTGCAGGGCTTCGGCTGTGCGCGTCTGGTTCCAGCTGCACTGTTCGAGCACGCGCAGGATGTGCGCCTTCTCCATGTCTTCCAGCGATTTCGACCCGTTCGGAGCGGCCGCGGCCACAGCTTTAAAGGCGAAGTCGTGCTCCAGGATTTCGGGCTCCTTGGCGACGACCATCGCACGCTCAATGGAGTTCTCGAGTTCGCGGATGTTTCCCGGCCACGGTTGCTGCTGAAGCAGGTCCATGGCCTCGGGCGAGACACGATTGATCTTCTTGTTCATCTGCATCGAGAACTTGCGGACGAAATGATTCACCAGCAGCGGGATATCGTCGCGGCGCTCGCGCAGCGGTGGAAGCTCGATATGAAAAACGTTGAGGCGGTAAAAAAGATCGGGGCGAAACTTGCCTTCTTCAATTAACTGCTCGAGATTCCTGTTCGTGGCGGCGACGCACCGGAAATCGACCTTGATGGGCTGCGTGCTGCCCACGCGAACGATTTCGCGCTCCTGCAGAACGCGCAGAAGATCGGTCTGGGTCTTAAGGCTGATGTCGCCGATTTCATCGAGAAAGACAGTGCCGCCTTCCGCAATCTCGAACTTGCCCTTCTTGCGATATTGCGCGCCGGTGAAGGCGCCCTTCTCATGGCCGAAGAGTTCGCTTTCGAGAAGCGTCTCGGTCAGCGCGCCGCAATGGATGACGACGAGCGGATGAAAGCGCCGCGGACTGGCGTGATGAACGGCGCGGGCCACCAACTCTTTGCCGGTGCCGCTTTCGCCGGTGATAAGTACGGTAGCATCGGTCGGCCCAACGGTTTCAATCGCGTGGAAGACTTTCTGCATGGGCACGCTCTGTCCCACGATGTCTTCTGGGCGCGCCACTTCGGCGACGGTCTCACGCAGGCGGACGTTTTCTTCCTCCGTCCGTTTGTGCGCCAGCGCGTTCTTGACGAGGTGCGCGATCTCGTCCGGATCGAGCGGCTTGGTGACGTAATCGTAGGCGCCGTTCTTCAGCGCGGTCACCGCCGTGTCCACCGAGGCGTAGCCGGTCATCATGATGACGATCAGCTTGGGATCGATCTCATGCATCCGGCGCTGCAGTTCGATGCCGTCGGTGCCACGCATCTTGATATCGACCAGGGCGGCATCCCAGCTGCTTTCGGCCATGCGGGTCAGCGCACCGTTGGCATCCTCGGCCGTGCCGACTTGGTATCCTTCTTCGTGAAACCATTTCGCTAGCGAGTCGCGCACGCTCAGTTCGTCGTCCACGATCAGCAGTTTTCCTTGTGAGGTCAAGGGACTCACCTCTTTTTCTTTTCAACTCCGGCCACGACAGGCTCGGCCCCAGGGGCCAAACTTGCGGGCACGGGTAGTGTGATAGTTACAGTTGTTCCTTTTCCAAGTTCCGATTGAACAGAAATCGTCCCGCTGTGGCGCTCGATGATGCTGCGGCTCACGGCGAGGCCGAGACCGGTACCGTGGCCCTGCTCTTTCGTGGTCACGAAGGGCTCGAAAATCTTGGGCAAAACCTCGGGCGGAATTCCTGAGCCGTCGTCACGGATGGTAATGGCCAGGCGGCGTGCGTCGCTGCTCAGGAGCGTTTCCAGCCAGAGATTGCCTCCATGGGGCATGGCGTCGGCGGCATTGACGATCACGGCGAGCAGCACCTGCTCGATCTGCGACGGATCGCATTGCAGATGAGGCAAACCGTCGGCCAAAGTCTCATGGAGCTGAATAGAGCCGATCTCGAGGTTGTGCCGCAACAGCATGGTGCACTGCTGCACCACCCGATTGAGGTCGGTGGATTGCACGTTCATGGGCGCCTGGCGAGAGAAATTGAGCAGGTTTTTCACGAGTTCGCCGCAGCGGCGGCTCTCACTCGCGATCAGGTTGAGGCACTGTATAGCCTCATCCTGCTTTTCGTTGCTCACATCATCGTTCTCGACCCACCTCTTGAGCAGTTTCGAATAAGTAAGGATGCCGGAAAGCGGGTTATTGATCTCATGTGCGACCACGGCCGCCATCTTGCCAACCGTGGCCATGGTTTCAACGTGCAGGACCTCGTCGTGGGCCTTCCGCAACTCGCGCGTCTTTTCCTCGACGCGGTCTTCCAGCGTGCGCGCCCATGAGGCCATGCGCTCGTTGGCGGCGCGCAACTGGAGGCTCATGGAGTTGAAAGAGAAGGCCAGATCTCCAATCTGATCGTTGGACGTGAGTTCGATCTGGTACCCCAGGTCGCCGCCGCTCAGCTTGTGGGTTCCCGCTTGCAGATGCTCGAGGGGGCGATCGATCATATGGCGGACGAACAGCCAGATTAGTACGCCGATCGCAATCATCGCAAACGTGTCGTAGGCGAGCATGCGCCGGGTGCCTTGCGCGAGCTGTTGGTCGGGACGCGCCAGCGACAGATGCGTGTCGAGGACTCCCAGAATCTGCTGGCTTGCGGGATGCGCATGGCAGGCAGCATTGGAGCAATCCGGCTGGTTCTCGATCGGAGTGATGATGGCCAGCAGGCGCTGCCCGTCGTCGCGGTACACGCGGAACCGGTCAGGCCGGTCGAGTTTGGCGAGAGGTTGCTGGTGGGCATGGCAGCGGTAGCAGGCCTCCGCATCCTTATCGACGGCGTGATTAATCTCTGAGGGCAAAGTGGAGTAGCTGATGTGCCCCTCGCGGTCAAAGACGCGAAGGCGCATCACGTCGGGCTCGCTGGCCATCATCGAGATCGCGCGATGCAAGCCCTCGCGATCGTTGCGCAACATGTATTCGGTGGTGTTGTGTTTGATGATGTCGCTGATGCGTTCCGCGCTGAGCAGGGTGGCCGCTTCCAGGTGCTGGCGGTGCAGGCGCACCGTCAGATAACTGAGCAGCCCGAAGATGACCAGCATGGCTCCCAGCAGCAGGCCAATCAACTTAGTGCCCAGGTCGCGGCTGAAGCGGTCCGCGAGCGCGCTCGCCCATCGTTTTGGCTCAGTCTCGAGCATGGCTTAAAATCCCGGCGGATACGGCCGTCTCCGGCGCTTCGGGCATGTGTTGTTCTGCGGCGGAGAAGATCGGCAGATACTTCGCCGCCAACCCGAACAAGGCGAACCCGCCCGCGATAATGGCGGCCGTGATTGCCAGTTCTGTCCACTTCGGCATGTAGTGCATGCCCGCCGATGATTCCAGCCCCGTGATGCTCACATTCAGACGATTCGTAATAAAGCCCAGCACAACCAGCACGGCGATCACATACAGCCCGCCCGCCGTCGTCCGGATGCGTTTCTG
>JAIQEY010000069.1 GCA_020073565.1 Terriglobia bacterium | reverse complement strand
AGCAGGTTCCGGTTGGTCGTCCAAGCCGACCGCGCGCCGCACCGTGGACAGACGAATCCCTCCGGCCAACGCAGCTTCAACAAATAATCCTGACACGCCTGCTCGGTCCTGAATCTGGCCTCCAATTCGGTCAGGCTTCTGGGGTAGTCTTCCACACGCAATACCCCAACATATTGGGGCTACTGGAGTCAAATAAATACCCCATTTTGTTCCAAATCACTGCTACCCAGCAGCCCAAACTGGACCAACCGTTTCCAATCCACCTCTTGTCCCTCCATCGCAGGATGTGCTGTACACGATACCCCATATCATACAGTTCGAATTCTCAGGTAACCGCGTTAATCAGGACTTAGCGGGCCTTTGGCGTTAATCTCTGTTCTCGACGATTATGCTGCAAACCCCAAATGGCGGTGTCGTTAGCGAATTCTCGCGCCTCGAGATTATGCGTCCATCTGTTCGACCCATTGAGCGCGCCATGCGGGAGCCACGAATGGATCCGCAAAGTACTGTGTTTCCCGCGCAACCTTGTCGTCCCTGAACTCCATGATGCTGACGGTGTAGGACGGCTTTCCGTCATATGTCAGGATGAATTCGGTGACCCAAAGATCACCGCCGCCAATGATTCGTCGGACAGCAAACCGCTTTTTGCTCGGCTGACTAGCGCGTTGATTCTGTATGTTGCGTCGACCGCGGGTTCGCTCGCCTGACTGCGGGTATTCCAGCACCGCGTCCTCGTGATAGATGCGGTGCTCCGTTTCAAAATCGTTGGCATCGGACGCCGCCCAATGCTGATCCAGTTCCGCACGGATCTCTTGATCTCGCACTCCAGAATACTGCTCCTTCTTTTGTTGATCGTTCATCTTGAGCCCTCAATTTGACAAGACGCCAAATGCTTTAGCGGAATCGGAGTGTACGACTCGCGACTACGAGCTGCCCGACCACACGGGCAAACTATGGGAAAAACGCTTCCCGGCACAATATCAGAACGCATAGTTGCTCTCCTCCGATGGTTATCTACCTTGCGCGATGAAACCCGGGACGCCCGTCGTCACCACCGGGTTGAGCCTGTGTCTAATCTCAATACGATTAATTTCGTTGAACGCGTCTTCCGGAAGGGCGGAGATTCCGAAATTCTCTCTCGCGCGAGCCGCCGTTCTGGGCGTGGTAAGCAAAGCAGTGCCGCGCTGCACCGCCCATGCCAGCAGCACCTGCGCCGGCGTTTTTCCAACTCGTGCGGCGATTGCCGAAATCACTGGATCTTCGAGCAGCCCCGGCTTCATTCCGTGGCCCAATGGAGCGAAAGCCAAGAAAACAATGCTCTTCTCTTTGCAGAATTCCAGAAGCTCCGTTTCCGGCAGATACGGATGTGATTCGACCTGGACCACGGATGGCTTGATTGTTGCAGACTCGTAGATAGGCAACAGTTCGTTCAAACTGATGTCCGACAGTCCGATGGCCCGGCACCTGCCGTGGTCCACGAGACTTTCCATCGCTCTCCAGGTGTCGAGCAGAGTCACTCCGTTGTCATAGAGGACATTGCCGTTTTGATCCCGCGGGTCCTGCTCATCGCCCGGTTGAAATGCATACGGAGTGTGAATGAGGTAAAGGTCCAGATACTCGAGCCTGAGTCTGTCGAGACTCGCCTCGAAAGCCGGTTGGACGCGTTCGGGCCGATGGTTGGAGTTCCACAACTTCGTGGTAACAAAAATGTTTTCGCGCGCGATCCCATTAGCGGCAAGTCCTGCCTGCAACGCCTCGCCTACCTCGCGCTCGTTCCGGTATCGCTCCGCGCAATCGAAGTGTCGAAATCCGGCGTCCAGTGCATCTCTGGTCGCAGTTTTCGTCACGGCGGTGTCGGGAATGAGGGTGCCAAAGCCGAGTGCGGGCATGTGGCCGGCTCCGTTGTTGAGCGGCATTGTCGTCATCCGAAGATCAAAAGATTCAATCATGGTTCCCCCCCAAGTATTTTGCGTCCGGTATCAACGGCAGGATTCAAAAATTAGATGCCCGGTACGCAGCCTGGGTGCCAATTCCTGATTAGCAAAACGCTGAGTATAGGGCGCGAACGTCGTTGCACAAGTCCTGACTAACGCGCTTCTGGTCATTGACGGGCTGGCTCCCGGATTTGTCTGCAATGCGGAATCCTTGTAACTACACCAAAGTCGTCCAAATATTCATCTCATTGTGCTCTGCGCAGGCCAACAAATTGAGGGGCCTGCCCGTGAGTTTGTGGACATCCTTTCGAAACACTCCTTTGCACTCGCCGATTTTGCCCTGCGGGCCCAATCGTCGAAAACGGGAAACGTAGTCCTCCGTTTTGCCAGCAGTCGCCAGTGCCAGACGAGAGGTCTTGCATTGATTTGCGCGAAATCGAAGGCCGACCTATGTTCTCGCTTGCGACACGGGAGAACCACTCACCGAATCGCAGGAGAGAAGCACTATGCGGGTTTCCAGTTGGGGTGATTGGCGGCAGCGCCTGGCTCTTGCCGGTCTCCTCCTCATCGTTTCGCTTCAGCTTATGCCGCTGACTTCATACGCTCAGAACCTCGGGCAGTCCCCGGTTACAGGTCAGGCTGTACAGGGTCAAACCGCTGCCCAGCCGGAAGGAGCGGTACTTAACTTAGTCAACTGGGTGGGAAATGTGATTGCGCCCGTCGGCGCCGCACTCGCTGTCGTGTTGGCGGTCGTGGCCTATTCCCAGGGCCGGGGCGTGGCACGCTGGGCCATTACTGCTGGCGGACTACTCGTGGTTTCCGGTCTTACACGGTTGATTGAGTTCTGGATCTCGAACGGAACTGCTGGAGTTCAGTAAGAAGCTGAGTCACACGCATGACGTTGCCGCAAATTCTCGTCGACTTGATGAAGCTGCTGTTCGACCTGGCAGTGCCGACCGCCATCTGCACGATGATGCTGGCTGGAATCGCGTTGCGCCGGGAAGGCGGCGTGAATTTCCAGGCAGGCGGGGGATTTCAGCGATGGGCGCTGTGGTCGGTGATTCTGCTGACGCTCCCGCAATTTCTGTCCTGGTTCGCGGCACAAGGCATCAGCATGCCGGGTCAGGGCGGCAACATCTCAAGCCCTTGGGTCTCCAGTGTCGAATCGAGTTTCAACAATTTTGTCACCAACATCGTCGTTGCCAAACTCTCCCCCTTACTCGCCGCGTTTTACGTGCTGAAGGCGGCGCTTGACGGAGCCGAGGGCCATAACCCGCTCGGTTCCATCATCGCCGCCATTTTTCTGCTTTCTGCGTCAGGCACAGTGCAGTTGATGCAGACCTGGAATAGCGGCTCAGAGTTTGCGACGACCGACATGTTGACCTCGGCTTGGAACTTCCTGGCCGGAACGCTTCTTCCCGAGGCGGCGGGGTTGGCAGTTGTGGGCGCCATCCTCAACTACGTGCGACACCGTCCGTTCATGCCGTTGGTGGGATCGGGGCTGGCGTTCTTGAGTGTTTCGGCCATCTGGAAACTGGTTCAGGCCATGGCCGGCTGATGAGGAATGGAGGTGATCTGATGAACCTATCGAACGGATTGCTCAACCTGACGAACTGGCTGGGCAACGTCATCATGCCGGCCCTGGCCGGTCTTTTCGCGGCGGCTGCGGTTTATCAGTTCAGCAAAGGCCGCCACCATCACCAATTCGCTTACGCAGCACTGGCGTCATTGATGTGCTCAGGCTTGCTTCGAGCGATGGAGTCTTTCAGCAACCAGGCAGCGTGGAATAACCCGGACCGCTACTGGATATCAATTTTGACGTTGGTGAACTGGGTAGGCAATGTGCTGTTGCCACTCTACGGCGTGTTGCAGGTAGTTCTGGCGGTGACACACTACGCCGGGTTGTTGGAGCGAATGACAGTCGGACAGGCTTGGGTCAGGAATCTGGTCGCGGCGATGTGCTCGTTTGGTCTCTCGGGGCTTCTCCGTTTGGGTGAGTTCTGGATCCAGCACGGAACGGCCGGCGTGCCCTAGGAAGGAGTGGAGAAATGGCGTTACAAGTAACACCGGTGAACCGGAATCTGCAAACGCGAGTGACATTCATGTACCTGGAATTTGAGGACCTCTTCGTCGTGCTGGGAGCCGCGGCGATGATGAACGTCGTTGGCCACTTTGTCGGCGGCGAGATCGCCGGAATGCCCATGAATCTCGTCCTGCAGTACGGCGTTCCGTTGTTAGTCGTCCCGGTGTTGATGGCATTCAAGTACGGGAAGCCGCGTGGCTACGTCCGCGACCTTGCGCTTTGGTACGCGAGACCTCGGGCCTACTGCGCGTTGTCGAAGGACCGTGAGATCAGGTCGGCATACTTGAGAGAGGAATAACGGTGCCAATCACGGTCACCCAACACGAAAAGAAGCTCCACGAGCCGCCCTTGTGTGAGCAACTGCCGGTGCGCGATTACCTGGACAACGTTGTCATCCGCACAAACGGAGCGTTCGTTGCCGGTTACGAGCTGAAGGGCCTGACCTCCTATTTTGCGAGTGACGAGGGCCGTGATCGCGGAAAGCTGATGCTTGAAGCCCTGCTGCGTTCCATTCCCGAACAAAGCATGCGGGTGCAGATCCGGTATGAGGTAATCGAAGATGTAGGAGACCTCCTTGATCAATACAGGGCTGGGCAAACGTCCGACCGAGATGAAGCCATTGAGTTGGACCGTCTGCGGGTCGAGAGATGGATAACCAAAGAAGCTGCGGGCCACTACATGCGGCCCAGTCTGCACGCCTACCTGGTTTGGGACCCCGTCCTTCATCGCCGTCTGGCAGGAAAGCCCCTCAAGCCCCGAGGCGACCTATTCAGCCTGTCCGCAAGAAAGTCGATTGAGCGATCGCGCCAAGAGCATCAGGACTTGCTTGCGGAGTTTGAAAGCCTGCTGCGAGGAGTGGAGACCGCGCTCGAAGCCGCCGAACTCGGCGCGCGTCGGCTCAGTGATGAGGAGCTGTTCCTTGAAACCAAGCGGGCGCTGAATCCGTTGAGTCCAGATCGACGGCCTTATCGGCAAGACGACGAACTCGAATTTAAGAGTGCTCGCGAGCAACTCGCGGACATCAGCATCGTCGATGAGACTGACACATATCTGAACCTAGGCGGCATTCTGTATGCGTTTGTCAGCCTGAAGGATCTGCCGGACGCCACCTTCCCCGGAATCTTGAGAGAGCTGACTGTGCTTGATTTTCCGATCGTCTGCAACGCGCAGATCACGATTCCCGATCAAGCCAAGGTACTCAGAGGCTACAAGAGCCGGTTACGCAAGATGCAGGCCGTGCAGCGCGACGCCAATGGCGGCGTACGTATCAATGTCGAAGCCCAAGTGGCTGAGGCTCAGTTGGTCCGGGTACAGCAGGACATCATTTCAAGCTCTGTGAAGACAGCGAAGCTGAGCCTGGTCATCGGCACCCGTACTTCGCAGCCAGCAGTAACAACAGGGGACCTTGAGCAGGCAGAACGGACCCTCGACAACCGTCGGCAGCAGCTACTGTACGCCATCGCGCGGATGAATGGCGCCAAGGCGGTAGGGGAGACGCTCGCGAAGAGAAGGCTGTTCTTCAGTTCGCTCCCTGCAATGGCCGATGCCGATAAGCGCGATCAGGACTTGCTTACATCAAATGCTGCCGATCTTGTGCCGGTGGAGATGCCGTGGCGTGGGACCCCGCGCTC
This sequence comes from Terriglobia bacterium, assembly GCA_020073565.1. GTDB lineage: Bacteria > Acidobacteriota > Terriglobia > Terriglobales > Acidobacteriaceae > Acidiflorens. The sequence goes on along the minus strand of JAIQEY010000069.1, from coordinate 21,279 downwards.
TCCTCTTTTCCTGCTGGAGACTCCCTACCGCCAACTCATACCCTTCTCGCTTTTCGATCCCGGCTTGAGCGACGCGAACATGCTGGTTATGGCGAAGTCCGGCGGCGGAAAGACCTTCATGGTCCAGCAATTTCTCTTGATGGCCGCCCGTGATAATCCTCTGATCTCGATTATCGAGCGCGGAGACTCGTATCACCCCTTGGTCGAGCTGATGGGCGGCCGGATGATCACCATGTCGCTCGACACGGACCAGACCATCAATCCTTGGGACCTGCCAGAAGGCGAGAGGGAGCCGAGTAAAGACCAAGTGGCGTTTCTCAAGAACCTGACCCGGCACATGCTTGGCGAGGGTCGCGCTGAAGACACGGAACTCCTCGACAACCTGATCACAGAAGCGATCTTACGGACCTACAAACGGGCGGCAATCCGGCCGTCCAATCCCATCCCGACGTTTTCCGATCTGCGAGACGAACTAGCGCAGTGGCGGGATGAAGACAAGAGTGAACGAGTGATGGATGAGGCCCATTTGGCGGCAATCAAGTTGCGAAGCTGGGCCAGTGAAAAGGGTGTGTACGCAAAGCTGTTCGATCGCCCGACAACAATCTCGCTCGACAACCCCTGGTTGTTTTTCAACGTGGAGCAACTGAGCGACGACCCGCGCCTGGAAACGGCGATGAGCTTGCTAATCGCCCACGCCACCGCGCAGCGGGCATCGGGGAAAGCCGGCAGGCGAAATATCACTGTCCTCGACGAATGCTGGTTTCTGCTGGATTCTCCGGTGCTGGCGCCTGAAGTCGTTCAGCTCTTCCGCACGGCTCGCAAGCGGAACGCCAGCGTCTGGGGCATCAGCCAGACGGCTGAGGATTTTGTCGGAACCGAGGCGAACCCAAGAGTCCACGGCGCAGGCATCGTCAAGAATGCGACGACGAAGATCATCGGTCAGCAGCCGGGCGATATGACGGCGCTCCGCGCTCACTTGCACCTCAACGAAACCGCTTTGAACCAGGTCAAGCGTTTCAGTGCGCCAATCAAGGGCAAGAGCGCCGATGCGTTGATTGTGATTGGGGAAAAAGCGGACACGACACACACCATCCGGATGTCACCCACTCCGGTTGATTACTGGATCATCACGACCTATGCGCGAGAGCGTCTCTACAGGTCCTGGTGGCTTGAACGCAACCGCGACATACCGAGAATTCAAGCCTACTTGGAGCTGGCAGAAAGATTTCCTGCAGGCCTGGCCGAAATTGATCCCTTGCCTGAAGAAGTGTCAGGCGAGGTAGCGAGAGGAGCGCGCGTATGAAAGAGAGAACGCTGGCGTTAATTCATGGTCTTCGTCCAAGTTTCAGCAGCGGTAAGCGATGGCTACTTTTGGTTTTGCTGGCCGTCTTGTTGGCCCCGCCAAGTGCACAAGCTGCAGGCATCGGAGACATTCTCAGCTTGTTTAAGGCCATCACCAGCACGATCCAAGGAGCGATTGGAGGCGCTCTGAGCGGGATTCAGACGCTCAATTCCACGATCAACAATTTCCGGCAACAGACCATTTGGCCTCTCGCCCAAATCAACCAAGCGAGGGCGTTCGTTGCCTCCACCAGGGCGCAGTACGGCGGACTGATGTTCCAGATCCAGGCGATCAAGAACAGCAGTGCAACGCTGACAAATCCGTCACAGTTGGAATCAGTATTTCGGAACGGGCAATCTGGATCCATTGGCCAATTCCAGCCCTTGTACACCAATGTCTATGGCAATGTCTTTTCCTCCAACGACGCCCGGCCAGTGCAGCGCAACATGGTCGACATGGACGATGCACTGGCGCAGGGGTCGCTCAAGACTACGGTTCTCTCAGACCAGACCACACAGGGGATGCTGGCGATAGCCGATTCCATCGAGCAACAGAGCGCGACCGCGGCTCCCGGCTCAGCGCCTATGCTCGCGACTCAGGCGGGAATTTCGGAGCTGGAGTCACAGGCATATCTAGCCAAGGTTTTGGCGTCGGAGTTGCGACAAGAGGCGGCCAAGCTTGCTCACCAGAACTCGCTGCTGAAGCAAAGTGCAGCGTCCACACGCAACCTACAGAACCAAGTGCAGCAAGTTCTTACGCACCCATAGGAGTTTGAGAAATGAAACAGCGGTTACCGATTCGCGGTTGGAGCTTTATTCGCAACGCCATTGCGCTCGGACTGGCGCTCGTTGTCGTGGTGCTCATGCTGCCGAGCAAAGCTCGGAGCCAGTTGGGATTAGATCCCTGTTGCGCCATCATCTCGGCTGGGCTGAGCACCATCTCAAATCTTCTGAACAGCGTCGTCGCGAAGCCGCTCGGCGCCATTCAACAGCTTGAGCAGCAATCGGCGAATTTTGAGCAACAGGTCGTCTTTCCTGTCACGGCCATCAATCAAGCCAGAGGACTGGCCGGACAGTTCCAGGGCCAGTTTGTCCAGATGCGACAGATCTTCCAGGTGCCTGTAGCCAGCGCTACGCTCGCTACTCCACAACAACTCGAGCAGAGTTTGCTGTCCCGCAATCCCGGTGCCGTGCCTCAGATCACGAATAACTATGCGGCGCTGTATGGAACGGTCATGCCGTCCACGGATGCGCCTCAGCCGGTCCGGGATCTGGTGGACATGACTGATGCCGAGGCGCAGGCGGCAATGAAAAAGGCGGTCGAGATCGACGCCTTGGCTGACCTTGAGCTTCAAGCCGCCGAGCAAATCAATCAACAGTTGCAGACGGCAGCTCCCGGTAGCGCCTCGATCCTTGAGGCGCAAACGTCGGCATGGCTGGTGCGGGCCAACGCATACACCCAATCGGCGATGGCGGAATTGGTGCGTGTGCGCTCGATTGAGCTGGCCAACAACGGAGCGCAGATTAAGTTCTCGGCCTCGCACGCCAGCGCTCTTCACAACGCAGGCAGCCTACTTCTTCAGGGAGTGCATTGAGCCGTGTTCTATTTCCAGCAACTGCTGACCACGGCGCTCGGGGGCATCGACGCCACGAACGTTATCCCGACCGTCAGTAACATGGCTTTCGCCATTCTGCTGACCGGATTCCTCATTGGCCTGTACCAGGCGGTATTACGTGGCGGCGATCTTCAGGCGCTTGCCGTGACTGCGATCAAGTATCTGGTCGTGGCAATGATAATCACGAATTGGTCGACGGTATTTCGGGATGTGAACGGGTCGTTTAATACCGTCGCGAGTTTTATCGGCAACAGTTCCGGCGCCGGCGACATGTTCATCAATTGGATGACGCAGCTTCAGCAGCAAGCCCAGAGCAATCCCAACCTGACGTTCTGGGACATGATCACGGGGGACGCGGCAGGTGCAATTACTGTTGGAATGCTTTTGCTCGCTTACGTCATCTATGCCCTGGCGATCATCGTTTTCTGTTTTTTCTACACACTGTTCGGCTCGGTGCTCTATGTCCTGGGACCGCTAGTGCTGGCACTGATTCCGATCTCCGGTATCGGTCAACTCGGAAGAACCTATGCCATCAACGTGATGATTTGGAATGCCTGGGGCATTCTCTACGCCGTTTTTGGCGCCCTAATCACCGCAATCCACTTCAACCAGGTCAGCGATGTGCTTGGTAACGGATTCCTGGGCTTCCTTCGTGGCGTGCCCGACTCGGTCATTCTAGGACTCGTAAGCATTGCTTACGCGCTGGCGGTTGCCCTGATTCCTTTCATTGCCAAGCGAGTAATTTCAGGTGACGTGGGATCGACCGCGTTCGCATTCGTGCGTGCGGGTGCGATGGCGACCGGTGCTGCCCTGGCTGGCGCGAGCGGATTCGCCGCAGGGGCAAGTAGCGCGGCTACCGACTCTGGCAGCACGACTGCGGGCGCCGGTGTCAGCGCGTCGTCATCATCATTGGGCTCCGGCGCGATGGCTTCCTCAACCCCGCCACCCGTGCCCACCATGCCAGAGTTTCTTCGCTCCGGAGTTCGAAGCGCGATGAACAGCAACGCCAGCCCGCCCGCACCTTCCTTCAGCAGCAACGGTGGTCAGAGCAGTAGTCGCGTAGCTGCCGTTGCTGCCGGTCCTGCCATCGGCTATCGCCCGCGCGGCGTAGTACAGGTCATCAGCTTTAACGCGGGGAGGGCTTTGGGAAAAGCGGCGGCCAGCAGGCGTGATGATGACGGCATTGGATAGAGCACGAGGTATTTCGTCATGTGGAGACAAGGCCCTATTTGGGAGCCGAAGGACTCTCGCTTCCGTCCATATAGCGTCACCACCCTGATTTTCTTCTACCTCGGGAAGTTCTTTGGGCGGTTGTTCCGAAAGCGTGGATAGGTTCACGGGGGGAATCACAATGTGGTCAAGGAACCGTAAAGAGGAAAAAACAACAAGTGGCACCACTGCACCGGATAAGCTGCGCTACAGCCACTATTACGAGCATGACGGGGCCTTGCGCGCCTATGCCAATCGCGCGATGGTCCTGGCCTTCCTGTGTGTCCCAACCACTCTGCTTGCCCTGGCATTCGCAGCCTATGTTCGCCTGCAACCGCCGACTGTGATCCACGTGGACGAGAACGGCCAGGCCACTGTAGTCGGCAAGGCGAAATCTGTCCTCTCGGTGACACAGGGCGCGGGCTCCGAACCCACGGAATTTGAGAAACGGGCCTTCGTGCATTTGTTTCTCGAACGCTACTTGAATTTTTCAGCCACGAATGTAAGCGGCAACTGGGCTGAGAGCTTGAACATGATGAGCGCCAACCTGCGGCGCACGGCTTTTTCTGGCATGCAGAAGAACAACCTGATTGGAAAGATCGAGGAAGACCAGACCAGTTCGGAGTTCCGGCTTCGCTCGCTTGAAGTCTCCAAAGAGGACCCGCTGACTTATACCGCGTTTGGAGTGAAGGAAGTTCATCACATCCACGAGCACAACGAGACCATCGACAAAGTCGTGAGCGAGTTTCATGTTCGTCTGGCTGTCGAAAAGAGATCCGAGCTAAACCCCAGCGGGTTGCTGATCGGCGAGTACTGGGAGCGACCGATTGAAGGTGAAAAAAGAGATTGGGTTCTGCAGCAAGCTGGGCTCAGCAGTTTTTGATCGTTACTGGAGACGGAAATGGACACAAGAACATCGAGCAGTACGCCAGCGGGAGCCAACGGCACAGGAACACGTCGCAAACGACGCAGTGCCGACGATGCGGGCGTTCGTTACTTCCTGCCCAAGGTCGGCTCCTCAACTGCCACTCCTGAGTTGGGCCAGGAGGTAGCGAGTGAGGGCGAGGCTTTGATTCAGGCCTTCAGGAGTGGCCAGACCTTTTACTCGCTAACCGCCTGGAAGGCAGTACCGGAGGTGAATGGCGGAGGCAGCCCCGTGATCGTGAAGCAGGCAGTTGCCCCGAAGCAAGTTCAAAGTTAGTTCCGAAGTGATCAGCACAGTGAGTTCTCAGATGACCAAGCAGATGTTGGTCCTGTGAGCGCCCCGCGGCTCGATGTGGGGATATGTGCTGACCCGGCTTCTCGCACTTGAAGACCTGGTCGAGCGAACCCGAAATGGGAGACCAGGCAAGAGAGCGAGGGCTTGTGGTCACGCAAACTCCTTGACTCTTTTCCGGTCTCCCCGAGAACCGATGAGTTAAGGAGAAAAAAATGACGACGAACAATACCAAGACGAAGAGATACAGAATCCCGGCCGACCAAATCCAGAATCTTGAGATCGACCGCAACGGACGGATTGCGCCGCGGTTGCACGATCTTGAGCCACTGGAAAACACGCTCCTCAGCGTGCTTTACCCCGGAATCAAGGTCGCCAGTGTGAACGTGCCGGCAGAGCCTCTCGATGACTACGAGGAATCGCAGGTCGAGAACGCTTTGGCAAAGCTCGTTTTCAAAGGGGTTCACTACAAATTGGTTGGGGCCAGCGGTTCGGCAAAGAAAGGCAAGTTTTACTTTGTCGACCAGGAGCACAGCCGGGTGATCGCTGAGCGGTTTCAGCATTGGCCGCAGGCGGCGATCGTTTATTTCGGGATTCTTGTCTCACCCTGCAAGGTGATGATGGAGGCTCCCGATTCGCGTGTGCTCGTGGTCCCTGACAGGAAGCTCGGAACCAACGACTGCCGGGGATGGATCCGGCGGTCATTATTCCAACGTCTCCAAGAAAAACATGACGATGAACTTCTGTCGCTCCAGTTTGATCGGCTTCGCCGCGAACGACATGGAACTGTACGCGACGAGGATCTGGACGAGCAGCAAAGATCGATCCTTCTGAGCGACGCAAAGCGGGAGATTTCCTGGAAGCGTCTGCCGGAGGGGCGGTTTTACCAATTCCGAATGGCGTTCGCCAATACACAAGCGAAGGGCGCATTCAAGATCATGGAGGATGACGTTTCGGACGCGCTCGAAGCGGACTTTGTTTTACCTGAGAGCGCGGTGAAACCGGGGCTAATGATACCGGCGGTGATGTACTCGATCATCGGGCCGGGCAGAAGATTCGCGGGCAACGTGTCAGTTGGTATCCGCGAAGTCTCCCGCCAGCTCGAGTTTGAGTCCAGTTACACGCTCGTAGAACATGCCCCTGAAGACTCAATTCAGCTCGAAATTCTACCACAGGCCATGAAGCAGGTGGCGAGGCTGAGTGAGGCAGTTGGTCAAGGCCGTTACGAAGAACTGCTGGAACTCTTGGGCCGCCATCCGGACAAGGTTTCTGCGGACCTTTTGGACCAAGACGGAAGCGAAGAATTCCGGGTCGTTGAAGGCTTGCTCCTGGCCGACGCCAGCGGCGAGATCGTGCGTCATCCCTATGTCAACAATCAACTCAACAAGCTGCTCGCGCGCTGGGCCTTCAAGACAGCTACGGGCGGAGGTTTCCGTCTTCCTGCATTTGCTCTCATGGACGACGGTTACCTTTTCCTGAAAGGCGACCGTGTGTTCTCCGGGTCCGACTGGATTCCGGAACACAGGGCCATCGTTCCGCTGGCTTCGAAGTACGGCCTGTGCGTTCGCTATCCGATACGCATGGTTGACGATCTTCTGCCGTTCGGGAACCTCTCCGACGACGAGATCCTCACCGAGCTTAACAAGGACCTTTGCCGTTCAGGCTGCACGCTGTCGGACGCGGAAGTGCGCGATCTGGTAGCGCGGCAGTTGCGACTTGAGGGCACGTATGTTCTGCACTCAGAGACGGCAAAGAAAAACGGCGGCGACTATGACTTCGACTGGATCTGCGTGGTCGAAGAAGACCGGTTCCCGCGTTTTGTGAAGGACCGGTTTGCACGCGGACTCGGCCAGCAACAGGGCAAGAACAAGGCCAACAAGGCCCGCGATCCATGGTTCAACCTGGAGCACGTGGCCATGAAGGCTCGCGGCAATCACATCGGCTCGATCACCGATCTGATGACCTCCTGCCGGGCAGCAGGCCGCGATGACCTTGCCCGGCAATTGGCCGTCGAGCTTCAGAACGCGCTCGATAGCCTTAAGTGGCAAGTCCAGCCCGATCTCAAGTTAGTCGCTGAAGTACGCCAGCAGATACGCCAGGCGCCGTGGCTCCGCTTCAAGAACGAACGCCGCGTCTCCGATCTGCCGCTTCACGTGGAAACGGAGAAGACCGATCGCGTTGGCCATCTCTATAACCACGTTCGCAAGCAGATTGAAGACTTGCTCACTAATAAGGCTCCGATCGAGGCATTCAAGGCGCTGGTAGTGGGCGAAGAAGTCACACGCCAGATGCTCGAAGATTGCCGTTTTATCAATCGGGTGTATGCCGCGATGGTGGGCAAGATCGCCGAAAGGCGCGAAGTGCTGAAAAAACAACTGGAGAAAGCCAAGGCCGAGTGGGAGGCCGTGCGACAGTCCTCTGACAAAGAACTGCGACGGCAGAAGCTGTTTGCCTCGAACCAGGCGCACGGTGCATGTCGTGCGGACGAGGAACGGGGCAAATACGAGATGAAAGCCATCCTGGCTCTCATCCGCATCTGGGCACAGAACAAGACTGAGAATCGTGCCGCCTGGTTGCAGGCACTCAACCGCGTCGTGTGCGCGGGAGAGCGTTCGACGGGCTCGATCTTGTTTCTCGCCTTCCCACAGGAGTTGATCTTGAAGCTGGCGGAGCGCACTGGCGGCAAGGCCGTCCGCGTGCAGATTCCGCGGCTTTATGAAGGCTTCGTTCGCATCGACGATCAGGGTCGGACTTTCCTGGTTGATCCCCTTAGAAATGGAGGACAGAAGCACACCTTCCTGTTCAAGTACGCGGACGGGAAGATCCTCCTTGACGACGACAAATCCGAACAGGCTCAGACCGAGACGGCAAAATCAGGAGCCGAAGAATCCGGAACAACGACGCAAGTCGCGGTTTCGGACGAAGCCGAGGAGCTTCCATTCATCACTCTCGATGACGATGGGCCGGAAGTTCCCTGGGTCATGTGAGGCAGCAACCGCTTTGAGCGGAATCCCCGAAAGGATTCCGCTCAAGGCATCGCGAGGGACCATGAAGCGAAGTTTGTTTTTCCTCTTCTTTATATGGGCTACTTGTGTCGCCAGCGCCTTCTCGCAGGTCGGCGCACCCACGTTGAGTCCTGTTCATGTAGCGACAGCGCTGAACCATTTGACGGTTCTGGAATTCCACGAGCCGGTCATGATGGCCGCAGCCGGCAGCTCGGATTTTCAAATTGAGCGCCAGGAGGACAAGGTTTTCATCAAGCCCACCAAGTCAGGAGCCTCCACGGATCTGTTCGTCTGGACTGCTTCGCGCCGTTTTGCCTACGAACTTGAGACCACCCCAGAGGTAAAGAACATGAATGTTTCCGTTGACAATCCATTGCCGCCAGCACCCGTAGCACCTGCAAGCTCGGGATTCAGCGCGAATGTCGAGGAGCTCGCGGACATGATGCTCACCCGCGCGTTCTTGGGAGCCGTTGACATTGCGCCAGCTAACGCGCGAGCTCCGAAAAGCCAGGTGCGCGTCCGGATCCAGCAGGTGTTTCGCACCAAGACCAGCATCTACGTCCACTACAGCATAGAAAACGACGGCCGAAGCGCGTATCACGTGACGACGCCAGACGTTTTCGAGCTTCAGGCAGGACACTCAACTCTCTCTCTGCCGAGCTTTGCACACAAACAACTCGATCCGCGACTGCTTGAGAACCTCAGTGATATTCACTGTGTGTCGCTTCCCGTTCCCCATGCTGAGGCCGCATCCGAGGACCTCGCCCCCGGTGAGTCAACCGGAGGTGTCGTGGCGATACGTCAAAACTTAAGCTCACCGTCGGTCGTGCAACTGGTATTCGACAGCCAGGTCAAAGCAACATTTGTGCTCTAGCCATGAAGAAGGATGAACAGATCTCGGCGATGGTGGAGCGCTTGCGCGAGCTCCGTGCCGCGGACCGCGGAGAACGGATACGTGACTGTGTGCTGCGCTGGATCGAAGACCCACTGAAGCCGAAAACGGCCGCTGGAGGGTTTCGAATCAATCCCACTCTTCTGTTGCTGGCGTTACTTGCTGTGATGGCCACGGGCACTTTCCTGTTCTTCAGCCTGGTTGCGCCATGACCTACTCGAATGAATACCGACTCGGGCGACGCGTATACCACCAGCACCAGGAGGAGAGCGTTGCGTTTGTCCTCGCCGTGGCTGCCATCATCGTGCTGGCCGCTGGCTACTACATCCTTTGCGCTCGGCTTCACCTCCGCCCGTGGCAGCTTATCGAGCTGTCGCTGTATGCGGTCTATGGTCTCGCCGCCACTGTTGCCGTTATCTGGTATTTCGCCACGTTACGCCGCAAGCGTGAGCGCAACTGGCCGCATCCCCCTCTATATGTGAGCCCGGAAAAGGACCGCCAGGCGGTCGCGGCGGCCTACAAACAGAACGCAATCGTGTTGGGCTACAACGTACACGGAGAACCCTGGTGCTGGCCAGATTCAACGCGCGTGATGCAGTCGGTCGTGTTCGGCGCGACCGGCTCGGGCAAGACCACTTTGCTTAAGAACATCATCACCCAGGACGCGTTTCGGCTGGTCGGGCCTCCCGAGGACCAGCACCGGATTCCGATGCTGATCTTTGACGGCAAGGGCGACAAGGAATTTCTCTACGATCTTCTGCCGGCTCTGGAGACTGCTGGACGAATGCGCGATTTGCGCGTCCTCGATCCGTCCCGGCCCGACATCTCCGCTCGCTACAACCCCTTTTTCAGCGAACACGGACTGTACCAAGAACATGCAAACTTCGTCTTCGAATCTTTCGATCTCAAGCAGGACTTCTTCCACGGCCACCAAGCCACCTACCTGAGCGATCTGGTGCGCGTTCTTGCCCACACCGGGAAACGCTTCAACATCTATGACGTGCTGGTTTTAGCGCTTGACCAGTCGGTCATGCGGGAGCAAATAGCAATTGCTCGGTCGCGGCTTGACGCAGAAGTCGCGGTAAACCATCAACGCCATTTGAACTTCGAGATGTCGGTTCGCAATCTCCAACAGTCGTTTGAGGACCGGGAACGAGTCCCCAAGATTCAGGGGCTTCTGAATGAGCTGATGACGTTCCTCGAAGATGACTTGTCCCTTATCACCGGCGCCTACGACGGCTTGCTATCGCTCGACGAAGTAATCGACAAGGAGCTGATCCTGTTTGTTTCTCTCAATACCAACAAGAACTCAAAAGCGGTAACAGCTCTCGGCCGGATGTTACTCCAGAACATGCAGTTGATCATCGGCAAACGGTATGAAGACGAGCAGCAACGCCGTCGCGAGAATCGTCCGATGGTAAGCGTCATCCTGGACGAGTTTGCCCCATTCGCGTATTCCAATTTCGCGCAGATCCTGCAAACAGCGCGCGGCACCAATACCGCCTTCCTGTTCGCGCTCCAGGCGTTGCCACAACTGCTAACCGTTGGTCGCGGCTTTAGGGACGACGTATCTTCCGCGCCCAACACCACCATGCTCTTGCACACGCGGGACGAGGAGACGGCACAGTATTTCCTCAAAGCCTCGGCTCGTGTGCGGCAGAAACGGCGCACCCTGACCGTCCAGCGAACCGGCATCTTCGAGGAAAAGTACGAGCCAATCGGTTTCGGCAGCGAGACCGACATCAAGGACACTCGCGCCCAAGACGAACACATCAAGAATCTGCCCGTTGGCCAGATGGAGATCCTCATGACCGACAGTAGGCAAGGCACACTGCATTCGCATCTCCATGTGCGTAGGCCACTCAACTATCGGTTTCGAGGACTTGAGCCAAAAATCTACCCGAGGCTCTACTCGCCCTCGCACTTGGAGGGAGCCAACCTGCGCTTCAAGGACGCCAATATTACCCAGCGCGCCAAGCATTTGGCCATGCGCACAGGACGGCTGACATGGATGTGAGCCGCGCATTCCTGATTGCTGTGGCTGCGCTGTGTGTTGCGGCATCATCAATCATGTCCTTCGGTCAGCCAGCTCCGAACAGCTTCGATCCGGCCAGGCGGCACGCGCCCGCAAAGCCACCAGAGGGGTTCATTGATTTCACCCTAAAACGCATCAATCCCGCCGACCAGGACTACGGCAAGTGTTTTGATGAAGGCCGCGACATGCTGCTCGCGGAGAGCGTCAAGAACGGCTATTTCTGGTCGAATCTGGTCGCCTTGGGACTGCTCGGCTGCCTGTTCCTCATCGTTCTTTATCAACACAAGATTCAGACTAGGCGGGACTGGGCCGCGGCGGGGATGCTCGGGCAACACAAGCACGCATTGGCCCGCATGGCTGCCCGGATGGAAGAGGTCACTAAAGAGAATCGCAACCTTATCGAGGATTTGGCCGCAGTGCGAGAGGCGGCGCGACGGTCGGCACCGCCGTCCGAGGATTCGCCCGACCATCGAGCGTCTGCTGCGGTCAAAGATCGAGCCGCCAGTGTTAAGGCGACAATACCAGCAACCGGAGCTGTGCCGGCCAAGCCGGTAGCCGAACGCAATGCTCGAACAGCCTCCGCTGTCGAGGAGCCTCAGAACCAGATGGCGCTGTTCAAACCGGATGCGGCTCTCATCATGCGGGTCAATTCCCTCGAACAGCAGCTTGCTCGCTCGGAGGAACAGCGCAAAGAACTCGGCCGACAATTGAATGAATCGGGGCGCAAGCTCCAAGCGGAGCAGGAGAAGAACCGAGCGCTAAAGGGCGCGTAATTTGAATATTTAAAGGACTCGCAAGAATGCCAACCAGATTCGATACAGGCGGTGAATTGGGTCCCATTGAAGGCCGCGACGCACGCGAAGATCGCCTCAAGCGGCTGCCGCCTGATGCAAAGGAACTGGCCGGGGAGAGCGCGCGCCTAGCCGACCTGTGCCAGTACTTTTCCGCGAAGCGCATGGACATGCCACCGCAAATCCTCGATCAGGTAGGCGGTCTCTCTCGGCTCCCACTTCCGGATCGGATCCGCGCGCTCAAGGATATTAACCAGGCGCTCATGGAGTATCTCAACCGTGTTGGTGAAGATCCTCAACTTCGGCAGTAACTGGTGGGCCCGTTTCGGCCAAGACGTTCACGACCGTTATCGGTTCACCCGTCACGCGGCGTACTTCAACTCGACCGGCCTGCGCTCCGGGAACAAGGTGCGTCGCCAGTGGATCCTTTCCGGGTTGATCCGCTTCAACGGCGTCGGCGGCTTCAACCCGCACTTTCCCAATCGCGCTCTGGGCAAGACGTTCGAGTGCGCTGATCTAACGTTCGCATCCGGCGGAGACCGTCTTCTCTTTGTGAAGAACGCCAAGCAAATGCTCGCGCCCGATTATTACCTGGTGGTCTTGTCCTCGGACACGCGCGGGGTGATCAATTTTTGCGATGCAGGTTGGAAATCGGGCTCGGCCATGCCGATAGCCGTTAGTTCATCGGGATGCAGGCAGGAAGCAATGCTACTCATGAAACCCCTCGATACGGTGCGAACTTCGTTGGGAGTTTGGCGGCTCAAACCAGGGCCCAACGTGCGCTATGGTGCGTCGCTGGAGCTCGTCGACGAAGGGACATTCAACTGAGGTTTTGCATAAATGCGTTACGCCAAGAATAGCCTGATCATCAACCCAGAGCGCGATATTGCCTTGCTGCGCCAGGTGCGAAACCTGCGCTTCGTGAGCCACAACCAGCTGTTCGAGCTGATGCAGCATTGCGGCCTCGATCACTGCCGTTCGAGCTTCAACTGGCGCATCCGGCGTCTAATCAAGTCCGGCCATCTCTCCGTTTGCGAAGGTGTGTTTTCGGCGGGTTCGACCGTGTACCGGATTACCAGAGAAGGCCTGCTGATCCTCGAACATCACGGCCAATTTACCGCCATCTTGCACTCTCGCACGGCGCATCTCCCGCATACCGCTCAAGTGCTCCATGCCCTGGAGTTGAACCGGATTCAGCTTGCTCTTGCCCAGCAAAACCTGCTCGCTGGCTGGCACTCGGACGTCGAGATAGCCTCCTTCAACGCCATCTCCCACGAGCCGTACCAGAAGGACTATGACGCAATCGTCGATGTGTGGGTCGGCGACAAGAAAGCCTGTTTTGGGCTGGAGTATGAGCGCTCGCTCAAGAGCGCCAAGCAATACGCCCGTGTGCGGCGAGCGCTGGACTCCGAGCGGCAGCTCGATTGCATTTTGTACCTGACTTCCGGCGTCGAGATCCTGGTGCATCTGTTGCACGAGTTCGAATCGGTCACGATGAACGTGGCCTTTGCCCGCGCCGGCGATTTCGCGAATCTCCTGCTGGATACCACTGTGCTCACCCGGCACAACCTAAGTGGGCTGAGGTTTCGGGAGCTGCTGCAATGACGAAGCTTTGTCCAATGAATGGCCATAGCCCGTTCTTTGCCTGTTCCTCGCCGCTCGGACGACGCGATATTGACGCGAAGTTGCGGCTTTTGGAGGGCGTGTAACGTGCCGAACCTCAGCGACTTCCGTTCTGACTCCCCTATGATTTTCATATGTTGGGAACTGTCCCGCGCAGGTGGTCCTGACAGGCCAGATCACGCCTCTCCCTACTGCGGAATATGTTCCTCGCGAGAACGCTGGACTGTTGCCACATCTTTTCGCGCAACTGCGCCAGGCTCCGCTCGCGGTAATTTGCTCTCAATACGGGTGCGTCCGTCCGCCTCTGGTAATCCAGTTTCTGTGACTCGATACGCACGTCAAAGATCTCTGGTCCGTATGGTTCGCCAACAGACTAGGGTTGGAAGAATTGTGCATCACGAGGTGGGTCAGCAGCGGAGCCATCGCCACCTCGTTCTTGTCAACTTGGCGCTTTGGTCGCAAGTTAACATCCTTCTTTTGGCCGACGTCGTCTCCCAAAGTAGTGCTTGTACGTGCACGAAACGTCGGGTGACGCGCGGGCTTGGGGCACCTGTCCGAGTCGACAGCAAGCACAATTTGTGTGTTGGTATTTGTCGCAAGATTCGGTCATGAGCAACGAAGGTCCGCTGCGCTTAAGTTTTCCAGTGAGCAGCTTGTCGCATTCGAACAAAGAGAGTCCTGAGGGACAGAAAGGAACGGAATATGTCTTTAAGCCGAGGAGCAATCAGGTTTGACCCGCTGTTTACAACCGCCGACATTGGCCTGCGCCAGGATGCCAGTGTCGAGCATGTAGTGAAGGCCTTTCTCAATGTTGGCGAAGCTCTGGCTTCCCGCTGGATCGAAATGCCGCGAGGCATCTTGCTTCTCCAGATGGTTCCAGATGAACCAGCTTCTGGTGCGATCTATCTGTACGACGGCGAGCGCCACATCTTCTATTTTGTGTCCTTCCTTGACGGACAGGACGATGCGCTGAGCGTCACCGAATTCGATCAGCTTGTAGGTGAATACGATCTCGTTTCGCGCGCAGCCAACCCCTCTTTGCTTTCGGCTTGTCTGAGCAGGACCGGTCAAGCCTGACGGGAGGTGAACGATGAAATCAGGCCAAGTGACGACGGAAATGGCGGCACGATACTTTCGCTTGTTCGTGAATCGCTTGGCCTATACCGTGCAGTCGCACAGGCCTGATACAAACGGCAAGCACTATTATTACCGGCCGCGGGATGCCCGCCGGCTGTCCCGGGAAACAGTCTGTGAGCACCTGAACGGCCAGATCACAATCGGCATGTACGCGCTTAACCCTAAGACGCAACGTTCCAAGTGGGTAGCCATCGATGCCGACTACGAAGACGCCCTTGATGACCTGCTGAAACTGCAATGGGAGCTGCGCCGGGACGGTGTCGAGGCAGCGCTTGAAAAGTCTCGCCGTGGCGCTCATCTCTGGATCTTCTGTGACCAACCTCTGCTGGCACGGCACTGTCGGATCTATATCTACAACCTCGCGCGGCGGTTGAAAGTGCCCGTCAAAGGCGGCGCAGGATTAGCCGAAGGGATTGAGGTTTTCCCGCGCCAGGACGCGTTAGCGCCCGATGAGTTCGGGAACGCGATCCGCGGTCCACTTGGCATTCACCGAGGCGCCGGCAAACGTTACTGGTTCTACGGCGCCGACTACAAGACGGAAGCGCAACTGAACTATTTGGAGCGGCTCAAGAAGATCACCGAAACGGAAATGTTGCGTTTCATAGCGGGTCTCGAAATGCCGGAGGAGTTTCGACCCAGACCGAGAATCGAACTGCCTCCGTACGATCCGACTCGACGCGAGTTTCGCATTCTGGATTTCGTTCGCGTCGGACGCCGGCTCTCAGGAAACTATTGGACACGGTGCCCGTCCTGCGCGCAGCAGGGGCAAGACAGGAGCGCAGATAACTTGGCCATTTCTGTTGCTGATCCACGCAAGTACAAGTGCTGGGCGGGGTGCACGCGGGAGATGATTCGCGCAGCAGTCGGCCGGCCAATCTCCGCCAGGAGGGCGGGATGACGAAAAATCTGCAGGGCCACGAACTGGATCATCGCGAGCTGCTAGCCAGGCAAGGATTGAGATTCCCACCCATCATTCTGCGGCATCTTCGCAGTGCTGGTATTTACTGCCAGCCCACGGTTTCGATCGAGCATCAGCACTTGGGCAAAAGGCACGTTCTGCGCGGGGTTGAATCCGGCGGAGCCGTAGCAGACCTCGGCGCCTACTCTAGCTTCACCGACGAGCAAGGAAACGCACTAGCGTGGCTGCAGCGCGTGGACACCGTGGGCGTAAATGGTGTGCATGCCATCGTAGTCGCACCCGTGTTGGTAAGGATTGAGATGCTGCGGGTGCAACGAACATACGACTTGCTGATAACGCGGCACAGCCTCCAAGCGACCACTCCCGGACAGAGACCGCGCCTGGAAAGCTCTATCGTTTTTTACGGACGCCGCGGCACGCTCGAAATGGAGCTTTGGGGCAAAGACCGCGCATTTTGCGGAGCGGTATCTCCGGCCTTCTACAGCCGCAGTGGAGAAACACTTGCAGTTCCCGATGAGTTCCACGATGCACTGACCCGCATATCAGCCGCCGTATGTTGTGTTGGGTGCCGCCACTGTCACCTGTTGCAACCAAAGGCTCTACTACGCTCCAGCGATGAGGTAGTGGGCACTGCGGCGATCTCGGGAGGAGCGGCATAAGGTGTGTCAAGAAGCAGAATCCCGCGGAGCGACCAACAATCGATGAGATTCTTGCCGACCCAACGGCCTCCGTCTGGCTCAAAGCCGCTCTTCGATCAGCCTTATCGCGATATCCAGTCGATGCTGCGAATGACGCGAATGTGCTCGCCCGAGCATTGAACGACCGCTGCCGTCACTTTCTTGAAGAATCCACATCAACTTAGACGTACGCAACCCTGAGCCAGTCGGCCAGCTGGGCGAATGGTTGACGCTGGAAGTCGCTGGAGATGGGAAATCCCGGCCTGCAAAGGGCTGCTCAGAGCAACCATTCGCGGAGCCCGTGAGGCGGGTCTGCCCCTTTATAATGTGCCGTCCCCAGGCCGACCAAAAGTGAAGTACCAATTTCACTCTTCGCCGTGCAAGGAGCCGACAATGGCTGGCAGGAAAGCCGAGAGGCGTAAACGGTCGAAACCGCAGATTCCCCGTATCCCGCCCTCCGATGCGTCAGCAATCCTCGAAAGGTGTGAACACATCCTAGAGGGTTCACGCGAGCTCTTGGGAAACCTGCCGAATGTTGGAATTGCAGAATTGTTCGCCCGCTTAGACGACTCAGTCTTGCAGCTAGCAATTCAGCCGGACTCCTGGGGCGAGCGCACCAGGGCGCGACTGATGTCAGATCTTGCTCCCGCCCTATGCGTGACGATGAGCGCCGGCTCTGCTCCCAATGTACAAGACGTGGTGCGAGTCACGAACGCTGTAACGCCTTGTCTCCTGCTGGAACTCGGGCGCCGCAAAGGCTACATCCAGGTTGAGTTTCCGCGGAATCCGGCGGAACACAATGCCTGCTTTGGGTTCTCAGCTTCGCCTTCCAGCCCGATGCGCCCGGTTACGACAGATCGAATATTCCGGATCGTAGACCAAGCTGGCGAGGCCCTGGTTGGCCTCTGCTACTTTGGAGACAACGAGAGCCGGGACATCGTGGAAGCTCAATTCATCGAGAGCGCCCGCGCTTAAGCTAGAGATCCCCAGCCCATCTTCAGCATTTTCATTTGCCGGTTAGCAAACCAGTAGCCTTTCTGCACCTCCCTGCATTGCGGAAAGGCAATCCTCAGGAGTTGAAAAATGCCAAAAAGCGTAAACAAAGTCATTCTTGTCGGAAACGTCGGTAAAGACCCGGAGGTGAGGTATTCGCCTAGCGGCACACCGATCGCCAAGTTCAGCCTTGCCACAAACGAGAGATTCAAAGACCGCAACGACGAATGGCAAGAGCGGACCGAGTGGCACAGCATCGTGGCCTGGCAGCGTTTGGCGGAGATCGTTGGCGAGTACGTTGCCAAAGGCTCCGAACTCTATGTCGAGGGAAAGATTCAGACCTCGAGCTGGGAGGATAGGCAGAGCGGGGAGAAGAAATATCGTACGGAGATCGTCGCCCGCGACTTGTTGCTGCTCGGCCCGCGGGAAAACAGCGGCGACGACCATCAAGGTCCGACCGACAAGGACAATGAAGATCAGCGTTCCGACGCTGGCTCTGGCGAGAGTGGGGAGCAGGATATCCCATTCTGAACGTCTGCGAGATCCCTGCACATCCTTACGAAGGGAGAGCTGTCATGAGCCCAACCAATGGACACGCGAATGACGGAGCAAATGGCTCCACTAACGCAGTGCAGCAGTTTGCTCCACCGGCTGGCGACACAAACGTCCCCGCCGTCCTGACACCGAACGCGGCAAAGATCAAGGAACTTATCGCTAATCTAGAGCTACCTTTTCATCCTTCGGTGATCGAATGGCGCGTTACCAACACGAGCAAGGGCGGATCGCCGCGTGGCCAGGTTATGCCTTACGCCGACCAGCGAGCTTACACAGACCGTCTGAACGCACTGTTCACTCCGGCGGGCTGGACCCGCAGGTACACCATCCATACCAGCGCAAACTTTGAGCGGAGTAAAGATCAGAAGATCGTCGCGAAAGTGCTGGTTGCGTGTGAGCTAACCATCTTCGGCATTGGGTCACACTCCGCGACTGGAGAAGAATTTGCCGACGATGAGAATGCAGGCACAAGTGCGGAAGCACAGGCATTCAAACGCGCCTGCGCATGTTTCGGATTGGGGCGCTACTTGTATTACTTCACGGGCACGTGGGTTGATTTGGATGAGCGCAAGCGCCCGAGGAGTATTCCGAAGCTGGACGGTTGGGCAACTCCGGAAGGATGGAGGCAGGGTCTGCGGCCCAACGCGGACGTTGCCGCGAGACTGTCCGAGCGAACAACCGTGGGGAACAACGGGAATGGCGATGGCCCTGACAGCGGCAAGGGGGCGAGCGACCAGGGCGCGAGCCTCGTGCGCGAGATCGAACAGATGGAACGATCGGTGGGCAAGCGCATGTATCGGGCACTGCTGAAGACCGTGGCGCGAGTGTGGAACCCCAAGGATATTCAGGACCCGGCGACTCAGCAAAAGGTCCTGGCGCACATGCAAGCCGCTGAGCGGGGTTTCCGGCGACTGGATGCAGCGCTCGACAGAGTCGGGCCGGGACCGTTGACACAAATACTCCACTCTCTGAAGTTGCAGTCCATCGATCAGGTGGACAGCCTGCAAGCTTTGCATCAGATCGTGCTTGCGCTCGAAGCATCTGCACAGAAGTAGCGACCGGTTAGGGTATTCCTACCAACCAATTCTTGTGGTTTGTCACTCATCGCTTTGTTGCTTCCCCCAAGTGAGAGAAACGGAGGTGCTTGTGAACACTTGCATCTCCGCCATCCAACACTTGCGTCCGCTACGGGGCGGCGCACAGTCTCACCTGCTAAGGGCATCTGACGGAGCCTGCTACGTCACTAAGTTCCAGAACAATCCACAACACATTCGAGTGCTCGCGAACGAGATGCTGGCGACCAACCTGGGACTCGCCCTGGGGCTGCCGATGCCACGGGTGGAAGTGATTGAAGTCTCCGATTGGCTTATCGAACGCACGGAAGACCTCCGAATCAGCCTGGGTGGCGCCAAGATTCCGTGCCGGAGTGGCAAGCAATTGGGATCGCTTTACGTGGGCTCCGAGAGTCCTGCAATGACACTCGACTACTTGCCTCGTGAGCTGCTGCAGGGTGTTCGCAATCTTAGCGACTTCGCCCGGGCCCTTGTCCTGGATAAGTGGACCTGCAACAGCGATGGCCGGCAAGCAATTTTCTCGAAAGCGCGGAGAAGGCAACGATACGCCGCAACCTTCATTGACCAGGGCTATTGCTTCAATGCCGGCGAGTGGACGTTTCCCGACTCTCCCCTGCGAGGTGCATACGCGAACAACTGCGTTTACGAGGGTGTCATGGGATGGGAGGCGTTTGAGCCGGCGCTCAGTCGGGCCGAAGAGATGGATGCTCACACTATTTGGCGGTGCGCTGCCGGGATTCCCGAAGAGTGGTACGAAGGAGATCGAGATGGCCTGCATCAATTGGTGTCCGCGTTGTACCATCGGCGGACTGCCATTCGGGGGCTAATCGAGAAGTTTCGCGAATCGACGCGGAACCCGTTTCCAAACTGGCGAGACTATCCCGCATCTGTCGACTTCTCCGCCATTAGGCGGGACGAAGGGGTTGCGATTCGGTAGGATAGGAAATTGCATGGAGCTTTACATCATCGCAGGGCCGAATGGTGTCGGCAAAACGACGTTCGCGCGCACGTTTCTTCCCAAATATGCCGACTGCAAGAACTTCGTCAACGCTGACTTGATCGCCCAGGGAATGTCTCCTTTTTCACCTGAAACCGCGGCAATCCGCGCGGGCAGACTGGTGCTTAGTGAGATTGCCTTTTTCTCTCAACGGCGCGTTTCCTTTGGTTTCGAGACGACGCTCTCGGGTCGAAGCTACTTGAGGTTGATCCAACGGCTCAAGAGGAAGGGTTATAGAGTGCACCTGTTCTTCCTCTTCGTCGAGGGTGTCGATGTGGCGCTGTCTCGGATCCGGGAACGGGTGCTGAAGGGTGGTCATGATGTCCCCGAAAGGGTGGTCCGCCGCCGGTTCCATCGTTCGATCGGCAATTTCTTCCAGGAATATCAGCCGCTTGTCGATTCGTGGTATCTGTTTGACAACACAGGTACGAAACCAGCGGCAATCGCCTTCAAGAAAGGGAACAAACTCCGTATAATGAAGCACGAGATGTATGAAAGCTTGGTTGCGCGCTACGGTGAGAAATGAAGCGAACTCGTGAGAGCGTCCTGCGCTTGCCTATGGAAAAGCGGGCCGAATTGGCATTTCGCGAGGCGGTCGACGAGGTTATTACCGAACACGCCCGTCTCGGGTTACCCCTCTATATCGGACGCAACGGCAAGGTGGTGAAGTTGTCTCCGAACAAGGTCCGTGGTCTCTCACGATCCAACCATCACAAGTAAGACTCCCTCTCGCTGAGTGGTGTTCTGCTTAGTAAGCCATCCCGCCAGTTCTGCTTGACACAACCTTCTCTGAACCCACTTTGCAGCTCGTGGCTGCCTGACGAGGCAGAGAAGGTTCTTCCCGACTCCGTAGATCGTTTCGCGTACCCGCCAGGAGTATTGCGCACGGCTCTATAGCTCGCTTAAGGAGGATTTCAACCTGACCGCCAACAAATAAGAAATGAGGATGGCCATGAGAATTCGTGTGTCCACGAGGGCCGACTTGTTTGAAAAACGAAAACAGCAACATATCGAGCGCGGCTACCGAATTGAAGATGAGCGGCCAATCCCAGTGAACGATTTCTGCTCGTTCATCGCCGTGAGCGAGGTACCCGATTCCGACGGAATTCCCGACCTTGTGGCACAGGCGCTCAACGGGATGCCAAGATGAGGCCCCATGGAAAAGTGAAACTGGGATTCTACCCACTGCCCGTCGCGGAA
>JAIQEY010000013.1 GCA_020073565.1 Terriglobia bacterium | reverse complement strand
CGCGATCAGCGGCTCAATCAGCGACTTCACCAGAGAAGTCACAACTCCGCCGAAAGCCACGCCCACCACAATACCTACTGCCATATCAACCACATTGCCGCGCAAGATGAACTGCTTAAAGCCAGATAGCATTTGACCCTCCCATGAATGTTAATGCGCGCAAATGTAAACGCAGAAGCGCAGTTGGTCAAGGATACATCAACATGAACCTAGTGCCTTGTACACGCTTGGCCGGTCCGGCTTGGGAGACTTTGGACGATCAGGGAGTAAGTTCTGGCGGTGGACAGTCCGACGACAACGCTTTCAGATCCGCATCGGCATCACAATATACCGGTACTTGTAGTCTTCGCCTTCTGCGGGACGCAGCTGCCCGGCCGACTGCGGATCCTTAAGCTCAAGCTTCACGTCGCCCGAGCCCGTCGCCTTGATGAAATCAATAAGGTACTGCGCGTTGAAGCCGATCGCCATCGGATCGCCGTTGTACTCCACTTCAAGCGAATCCTCGGACTCGCCTGTCTCCGTCGAAGACGCCGACAGCTTCAACTCGCCCTTCTCCAAACGCAGCCGCACCGCCCGTGATCGCTCGTCCGCAAATTGTGCCACGCGTGCGATCGCCGCCCCCAATTCCTCGCCATGCAGAGTGATGGACTTGCTGTTGTCCTTCGGCAGCACAGCTTCATAATTAGGGAATTGCCCCGTGAGTTGACGCGAGGTCAGCAGCCGAGGGCCCACGCGGAAGAACAGAGTCGATTCATCCTTGGCAAAGTCGATGGTTTCAACGTCTGAGTCCAGCAAGGACTTTAGTTCGTCCATCGCTTTCTTCGGCACCAGCGTCTTCATCTCGCCGGAGACGCCTTCAAACTTCTCGCCCGCGCGCTCGATGTGCGCCAACCGATGTCCATCCGTCGCCACCATCGTGATCGACTCCGTCTTCAGCACCATCAAAGCGCCATTCAATGTGTAGCGAGACTCCTCGCTCGCGATCGCAAAGCCGGTCTTCGCAATCATCGACCGCAAAACCGCCGCGGGAATCTTCACCACACCCGCCGCCGGAAACACCGGTAAGCTCGGGAAATTCGATCGCGCCATCCCCACCATCTTCGTATTCGACCGCCCGCACCGGATGCTCACCCAGTGATTTTCCAGCAGCTTGATAGTGATATCGGCATCGGGCAGCAACCTTACGTAGTCATAAAGCTTCCGTGCCGGAATCGTACAGGCACCTTCTTTTTTCACCTTAGCATTGCAGGAAGTGCGCAGGCTCAGGTCGAGGTCCGTCGCCGTCAGTGACAACTTGTCCCCAGCCGCTTCGAATAGATAATTCGAGAGAATCGGAATTGTGGTCTTGCGCTCCACCACTCCTTGGGTCGCGGTTAGTTCACGCAGTAGTTCAAACTTGCTGACTGTAAGCTCCATTGTCGCTGGGGCAGCGGCAGGGGCAACTTCTACCGGCATATCGGCTCTCCCAGAACTCTACTTCTGTTTCTTCCTTATACCAAATGCAAAAGCAAGAAAACTAGTAGTAACCGTAGGCGGTTCGGATATGTGGAAAAACCGCCCAGGTCCTCTCAGGTCAATCGATTCCAATTCTACCCTTAATGTGGAGAATCGCTCTCGCCTGCGGTGGATCTCAGGGCATGGACGGGACAGTGGACCGCGTTTCTTGCTCATCTCCCACAGCTTTCACAGACACTCCACAGCTCGGGGATAGGAAGAAGAGATTGCAAAGTGGAAAATCGAGGAAAAACCGCCATTCAAGCGCCTAATTGCTCGGTCAATTTATTCAGCAGCCTGTTCAAATCCTTGTCACCCTTGCGGACCTCTTCGATCTTCTCCACCGAGTGCAGCACGGTCGTGTGGTGCTTGCCGCCAAATTGCCGCCCAATCTCCGGCAACGAAGCCTCCGTCAGATGCTTGGCCAGGTACATCGCAATCTGCCGGGGATAGACGATCGACCGCGAATTATTTTTCGCCTTGATCTCCACCAGGCGCAACCCGAACTGCTCGGCGACCGCCTTCTGGATGGACTCAATCGTAACCTTCCGAGCCTGCGAGTCGATGAAATTCTTCAGCACCTGCTGCGTGTAGGGAAGTGTGATCTCCGCTCCAATCAAAGACGAGTGCGCCACCAACCGGATCAGCGCGCCTTCAAGTTCCCGCACATTCGACCGGATATTCGAAGCAATAAACAGCGCTACGTCGGTCGGCAGCGTGACCTTTTCTTGCTCCGCTTTCTTCTGCAGGATAGCGACCTTAGTCTCCAGGTCCGGCGGTTGAATGTCGGCGATCAGCCCCCACTCAAACCGGCTGCGCAGGCGGTCCTCGAATTCAGCCAACTCTTTCGGCGGACGGTCGCTCGCAATCACGATCTGCTTCATCGATTCATGCAAAGTATTGAACGTATGAAAGAACTCTTCCTGGGTGCGCTCCTTCTGGGTGAGGAACTGGATATCGTCCACCAGCAGCACATCCACGTTCCGGAACTTATCGCGGAAGCTGGTCATCTTGTCGTAGCGCAGCGAGTTGATCATCTCGTTGGTGAACTTCTCGCTCGACACGTAACAGATGGCGGCCTGGGGTGACCGCTGCTTGACTTCGTGCCCGATGGCCTGCATCAGATGGGTCTTGCCCATGCCCGTGCCCCCATACAGGAAGAGCGGGTTGTAGGCTTTCGACGGCCGCTCCGCCACCGCCTGGCAGGCGGCATGCGCGAACTGGTTCCCGCTTCCAATAACGAACGCATCAAATGTGTAGCGCGGATTCAGTTGCGCGGCGCTATCCCAATCGAAGCGCGCCTGCGTCGGATGCGGCCCTCCCGATGGAGTTTGGCCGCCTGAGCTGTGCAGCGACAGCCCGCCGTTGTGCCGGATCGGCGTATTCGACGGATCGTCTTCCGGCGTCACAAACTTCACGTCCTTGTAATCCAGACCAAGATTATCGATCGCTTCCTGAATCAGGTCGGCATATTTGTCGGACACATGCGTGAACTCCGCGGTCGGAACGCGTACGAACAGAATTCCATTACTGGCGTGACTGTAGCGCGTCGGCTTCAGCCAGGTGTCATAGGAGTGCCGGTTGATTTTCTTTTCCAGTGCGTCCAGGATGCGCACCCAGGGATTCGGAATGATGGCGGAGCTGGTGACGGACATTTTTTCCCAAAAATATCGAATGCGCCCGTGAAGACGCATTCGGAACAATCAACTCTCGAATTATGAGATCTCTAAGAGCAGCTTCCGCTTGCGCAGTAGCTGGTTGCCTTGCTGATATGCAGAACGCGGACGAAATGCATAGTAGCACAGAAAAATTCGTGCGTCGGTGTCACCAACAAAAAAGTTTTTGGAGGAAGCGCTTCATCAACCGCGATTTCGTCGCGTTGTCAAGTGTCGAGAAAATAACTGCCGCGCAAAGAGTGCAACGTTCGAAATTCACGTAGGGACAGCCGCCCCCAGCGGTCCAGCCGAGCGAAGCTCGGCAAATGTCAGCATCACTCGGATGTGGTCCGGCGCCCCGGCCGTTCCACCAGCTTATAATTCCCCGGATACACCACCACCGACCGCCGTCCTCCTTCGCCGTCGCTTTCGGTTTTCAAGTCGCGTTCCTCGCGCAGCGCGAGGTGTACAATCCGCCGCTCGCGCGATGACATCGGCGCAAACCGGTACGGCGTTCCTGTGCTCCGTACTTTCTCCGCCGCCGTGCGCGCCGCCAGCTGCAGTTCCTCAATGCGCAGTGAGCGAAAATTTTTGCAGTCGAACCAGATCTTCTCGTGCTCGTTCCCCTGCAGATGCAGAATCTCCGACGCCAGCAATTCAAACGAACGCAGCAACTCCCCAGCCCGCTCCAGCAACAGCGCCGAATCCGGTCCCGCAAACTCCACCAGAATCTCCGGATGTTCCCACTCCCGGTTCCCCGCGATCGGAGGATCTACCGTGATCCGGTACTTCAATCGAAACCCGCCACGCGTAATGACGGCCTGCAGAAATTCCCCAATCTGTTTGGCGGCCGCAACCTTGTCTGTGATCGGCATAGTGAATACGCTCTCAGCTGTCAGCTCTCAGCTGTCAGCAACCAGCTCTACTGAGAGCTGATAGCTGAAAGCTGAGAGCTCATTATTTCTCTTTCTTCCTCGCCCGCTTCTCCATCATCTCCCGCATCTCGCGACCCAGGGAACTCCGGTTCAGCGCCATCTGCTGCACGATGCCGATCAGCTGGCCCACGGCCCAGTACAAGCACAACCCGGACGCCAGGTTAAAGCTGATGTATCCCAGCATGGCCGGCATCATAAAGTTCATCATCTTCTGTTGTGTGGGATCCATGCCCGCCTGCGGTGTCATCCGCTGCATGAAGAACATCGTGACCACGATTGCAATCGGCAGCACGTAATGCGGATCCGGCGCCGCGAGATCGGGTACCCACAACCAGGGCGCATGCCGCAGATCAATCGCCACTCCAAGCATGCGATAGTACGCGAACAGGAATGGCATCTGAATCAGCAGCGGCAGACAACCCCCGGCAGGGTTCACGCCCTCCTTCTTGTACAGCGCCGAGATCTCGGTGTTCATCTCAGCCTTCTTCGGATCGCGCAGGCTGTACTTCTTGTACTTCTCCTGGATCGCCTTGATCTGCGGCGCCACGCGCTGCATCTTCAGCATCGACTTCATCTGCGACAACCGCAGCGGCAGCAGGGCCAGGTTGATAATGATGGTCTGGAGTACGATCGCCCATCCCCAGTTGTGGACGTACTTGAACGTCCACTTCAGCCACAGAAACAGCGGGCGCGCGATGTACCCGAGCCACCCGAAATCCACAATCCCGCGCAGGTCAGGCTCGGCCCCGGTGATTCCCGGCACCGGCACCGCCTGGAGGTTATCCAGAGTCTTCGGCCCCACATACAGCCGGGCCGCAATCGCACCCTTCAGACTGCCCACCGCGGCGCCCAGAACGTCGACCTTGTCCATCGTTTGATCATTCGGGTCGGAGGGTTTGCGCCGAATTTCAAGCGCGTTCCGCAATGTGACCATCGCCGCGTTCTGAGGATCCTGCGGAATAAAAGCGGCGGCAAAGTACTGGTCTGAAATCCCCGCCCACTGGAACGGTCCGGGAACGGTACCTCCTCCGCTGACCTTCTTGATCGCCAGCCGCTCGACCGTACCGTTGTACTGATACGCGATCTGGGTCGCAGCATAAGCCGGCCCGCTCGTCTCATCCCCGAATCCCGACGGCCACATGGGGAACGCCGTCACTTCGGCGCCCTGCACCTCAACCGAGGTATGCACGTCCACGGCATAACTGTGATCGAACTTGAAACTCTTGCGCACCGCGACGTCGCCGTCGGCGTAGGTGAACGTGATCTCAGCGGGTGCCGTCGCGCTCGTGCTGCTTGCCACATAGAGCGCAGAATTAACTTTGTTTCGCAGACCCTCGTCATAGGTCCACAACGACAGCGGATAGCCATATTTCTTCGCCGCGTCCGAGTTGACCAGATCCAGGGGATTGCCGTTCGGCCGGTCCTTGTAGTTCTTCAACACCCACGACTTCACTTGCGCGCCGCGATTAGTGAAGACGATCCGGTAGAGGCCATTCTCGACGACCGTCTCCGATTCGCTCTCCGCCTGCTGACGAGCCACCGCCGGCGCATTTTTCCCGGAACTCGCAACCCGCGCCACCCCCCTCGCACCCGCCGCCATCGGAGGCTGTGCCTGGTTCTGCGCCGGAAGCGCCTGAGTATTCTCCGGTTTCGCCGGAGGCTGCGGCAGATATTTCTTCAGCACGGGCTGGAACAACATCATGACCAAGAAGATTAGCGCAATCGCCAGCAGTAGCCTGCGCTCCATCCCGGGCTCTTGCTGCGGATTTTGAAATTCTGCCAAGAGTGTCGCTCGTCGTTAGTCGTTCGTCGTTAAGTTCGGGTGCCCCACTCATTCGCGCTCTTTGCGAATGAGTGGGATTCCCGAGCCGCCTTCACTACCGGGTCATACCCGCCCTTAACAAAAGGATGGCATCGCAGCACCCGCCAGGCCGCCATCGTCCCGCCGCGCAGCACCCCATACCGCTCCACCGCTTCCATCGCATACTCCGAACAAGTCGGAACATACCGGCAAGCAGGAGGAAAAGCAGGCGAAACCCATCGCTTGTACCCCCGCAACAGCCAGAGCGCGAGGAACTTCATTTCTCCACCAACTTCTTCGCAATCAAGTCAAACGCCCGGCGAACTTCTTCCACCACCACCGGAAACTCCACCGTGAGCACGGATTTCTTGGGATTGATCACGACATCCACCGGCACCTTCAGCAACGCCCGTCGGAGCCGCACCGCTTCGCGCAGCCGACGCTTGATCCGGTTCCGCTCGACCGCGCCTCCCAGCACGCGTCCCACCGTAAACCCGACGCGCGCCCCGCCCTCCGCCTGCCGCAGATAAAACACGGTCATGTGAGAGGAAAAATGCCTCCGGCCCTGCTTGTACACGCGCTCGAACTCCGAGTGCTTCAGCAACCGCGCCGCACGGGGAAATCCTGCCCCCTCTTGGTCCACAGATTGCTCAACACTCTGGTTGGGAGCGTCCGCGCTCACTTCACAGTCCTGCACAATTGACGGCCCTGCTGTCCGTGGTGGGAAAACTACTCGCGGAAACCCGGCTTCACTGAGACGCGCTTGCGTCCCTTGGCCCGGCGGCGCGACAGCACTGCGGCCCCGCTCTTGGTCTTCATGCGAGTCCGGAACCCGTGCTTCTTCGAACGCTTGCGCCGGTTGGGTTGAAATGTACGTTTCGGCATCGAAAATCCCTGCTCCTGACTGAATCAACTTCCCTGAGGCAAACGACAAGTATAAATGACGGTAAGTACCCCCGGCAAACGTGCCAGTATGTGGTAAGCTCCACCGACCATGATGATCTTGCCCATACCCCGGTCGTGGATTCTCTCCCGCACTGCCGAACGGATCTATCTCTACTGTGCCATCCTATCCATGGCATTGAGCGGAACTTGGATCGGGACCCGAGCAGCGCAGATCTTCGCCGGGAAGCCTACTTTGTCACCCGGGACGGCAACGGCACTGCTACTGATTCTGTTTGCCGAGGTCGTTGGCGCCGCTTTGCTCTGGGTCGCCATGCAATATTTCTGGTTTGGCTTTGACCACTCATCCTGGCTAATGCGAGCCTTCTGGTTCTTGGTTCTGTGGTCGGTTCTCCCCCTATTTTGGGCATTGTATTACTTCTTTGTTTACCGCAAAGAATTGGGCGCTCAGCGTATGAGATCCACTCCCGCGATCGGTCCACATGGCTAGAATGCTCATGTGAACCTCGACGACACCATCGTCGCGATCGCCACCCCGCCCGGACGCGGCGGCATCGGCGTCGTCCGCCTGGCTGGACCGGAAGCACGAGCAATAGCCCAGCCCATGCTCCGCCTGA
This sequence comes from Terriglobia bacterium, assembly GCA_020073565.1. Classification (GTDB taxonomy): domain Bacteria; phylum Acidobacteriota; class Terriglobia; order Terriglobales; family Acidobacteriaceae; genus Acidiflorens. The sequence goes on along the minus strand of JAIQEY010000013.1, from coordinate 116,731 downwards.
AGCACGAGCTCGAGCCCGGCAAAGCGGTCTTCGGAGAACTAATCGACCCGTGTAGCGCGGACACTCCTGGCCGCGAAAGATCGGCATCCAAGAAGAACCAAGCTACCACTGTCCTAAACTCTCCAGCACCAGAGAACTCGGACCTTGACACGTCCACGCGGGCAGGAATGCCCGCGCCACACAACCAGCGCATCGACGAAGTCGTCGTGACCTACTTCCAGAAACCCCACTCCTACACCACCGACGACATCCTCGAAATATCTGCCCACGGTTCTCCGGTCGTCCTGCGCCACATCGCCGAACTGGCTCTGGCTCAAGGAGCCCGCCTAGCCGAACCCGGCGAATTCACCATGCGAGCCTTCCTCAACGGGCGTCTCGACCTGACCCAGGCCGAAGCCGTCCGCGACCTGATCGATTCGCAAACACTCTTCCAAGCCAAAGTAGCCGCCCAGCAATTGGAAGGCGCGCTCTCAAGACTCCTGAAGCCGATCAAGCAAAAGTTAGTAGAACTGATCGCCTTGTTAGAAGCCGGCATTGATTTCGCCGAAGACGACGTCTCCATCGCACCCGACGCCATCATCCTCACCCACATCGCCGAAGTCCAAGCCCCGCTCTATCAACTAGCCGCCAGCTTTCACTACGGCAAGATCGTTCATCAAGGCCTGACCCTAGCCATCGTAGGCCGCCCCAACGTAGGCAAATCCAGCCTCTTCAATCGTCTCGTCGAGCGCGAGCGAGCCATCGTCACCGCCCAACCCGGCACCACTCGCGATCTGGTCAGCGAAACCGTAGCCATCGGCGGCATCCCCGTGCAGCTGGTCGACACCGCCGGCATACGCCGGGCCCTCGACGAAGCCGAAAGCATTGGCATCAGAAAATCCATGGAAGCGCTGGCCGACGCCGACTTAGTCCTCGTGGTGCTCGACGCTACCCAACCCACCACCGCTGAAGATCAGGAGTTGCTAGGCCAGGTGGCAGGTCGAGCCGCAATCGTAGTCGAAAACAAATCTGACTTGGCAACCGCCCACGTAGGGACAGCCGCCCTCGGCTATCCAGCGGAGCGAAACTCGGCGCCCTGGATCCCCACCTCCGCCCTAACCGGCGAAGGCATCCCCGAACTCCGAGCCCAAATCCTCCACCACATCACCGGCACCACCGCGCCCACCGAATCCACATTCCTCACCAACGTCCGTCACCACAAACTGATCACCGACGCCCTCGCCGCTCTAACCGCAGCCACCAACGCCCTAGCCGCCCGGGTCCCGCACGAAATGCTCCTCTTGGACCTCTACAACGCTCTCCGCCCCCTCGACGAAATCACCGGCGCCACCACCACCGACGACATCCTCAACCTGATCTTTGGCACCTTCTGCATCGGAAAGTAGAATGATCCTCATGAGATGGATCCTGATCCTGCTAGCGCTGGTTGGCATCACAACTTCCGCGCTCGCCTTGCGCGAGCACTACCGCACCGACACCTCGCCCTGCAGTATCAACGAACGCTGGGATTGCGGCATCGTCAACCACAGCCCCTACTCCATGGTGGCAGGCATTCCGGTCGCCGATATCGGCATAGCCGGATACCTGTTACTGGCCGTACTAGCCTTCAGGGAAGCCTACCGTCTGATGCTGGTCCCCGTGCTGGCAGCGTTCGCCTTCTCGCTCTACCTGGCAAGAATCGAGCAGCATATCTTGGGAGTGTGGTGCATCTACTGCGTAGTCTCGCTTGGCGTGATTTCTCTCCTCACCCCGCTAGTCCTCGCCAAAATGCTGGTGAATTCGATAAAGCGCTCCACGTAGCGCCGCCGTCCCGGCGGCATTCCGTTGGCATCCATGCGATGATGATTGCGTCTTTCCAAGAGGAGTCTCACCCATGGCCGACCCTGTCCAGAATTTCTCCAATCACACTCGTTTTGATCCTCTCTTCCACTTCTTTATGCTGCCAGTATTTGCCATCACGCTGATCGCGGCCATAGTCCACCTGGTCAGAAGGCCAGGACTGCATTCCGCATGGATGCTCGTCGTAATGGTCGCAGTGGTGGTCGCGGTGTTCAAGATCCGCCTCTACGCCCTCAAAGTGCAGGATCGAGTTATCCGGCTGGAAGAAAGAATGCGGCTGGCGAACTTACTGGGCGAATCCATGCGTCCCCGCATCGGGGAATTCACAGAATCGCAGTTGATCGGGTTACGCTTTGCGTCCGATGCGGAACTGCCAGCACTGGCGGCAAGAGCGCTGTCCGAGAAGCTGTCCCGTAATGAGATCAAGAAAGCAGTTCAGCAGTGGCGGCCAGACTATTGGCGAGTATGAACGCCAGAATGCGGATGCGGTTGCGATCGCAAAATCGCATGGCGTCATCCTGAGCGGAACAGGAACTTCACGAAGTGAAGTTCCTGCGGAGTCGAAGGATCCCTACCTACCTGATGAGCGGTTGGGCGCTGTCCACATTTTCTTTGGCTGCGGCCTTGCGTACCCGTTCCACTTCTTCGGCCATACCAAACTTCAGCTTGTCGATTCCCTCGCCCGTAACCGCGGAGATGGGATAGAACTTCACCTTCCCACGAGTCGCCCACTGCTTCAGTGTTTTCAGTTTCTCCGAATTTGCCACATCGATCTTCGACGCAACCATGATCATCGGCTTCTTCTCCAGATCCGCTCCAAAATTAGCCAGCTCGCCCATGATCACTTCGACATCCTTCACCACGTTCTCACGCCCGCTCGCATCCGAAACATCCACCAGGTGCACCAGCAGCCGAGTCCGTTCGATGTGCCGCAAAAACTGCGTCCCCAGCCCCGCGCCCGTGTGCGCGCCTTCAATCAGCCCGGGGATATCGGCCACTACGAAGCTGACCTCCTCTTTTTTCTTCTTATCGGCGACCACCACCACTCCCAGATTCGGCTCCAGCGTAGTGAACGGATAATCCGCAATCTTCGGACGCGCCGCCGAAATCCGCGAAATCAACGTGGATTTCCCCACATTCGGATATCCGACCAGTCCCACATCCGCCAGCAACTTCAACTCCAGCCGGAAAGTCCGTTCTTCTCCGGGACGTCCTTCTTCATGTTCACGTGGCGCCTGGTGCGTAGAAGTCGCAAACTGAGCGTTCCCGCGCCCACCCCGTCCCCCGCGAGCGATCACCACCCGTTCATCCGCGCGAGAAAAATCATGGACCTTTTCGCCCGTCTCCTCGTCATACACAATCGTCCCCACCGGAACTTTCAGAACGATGTCCTCTCCATCACGCCCCGTTTTCTTAGACCCCTCGCCGTGCCGTCCTCGCTCCGACTTGTATTCCGGATTGAAGCGAAAATGCACCAGCGTATTGTGCCGCTCGCTCGACTCCATCCAAACATCCCCGCCCTTGCCGCCATCACCACCCGAAGGCCCGCCACGAGGAACATACTTCTCCCGCCGGAACGCCATACAGCCATTCCCGCCATTCCCAGCCTTGACCCGGATTATTGCCTCATCAATAAACATGATGTGTAAGTGTGGCGCGGGCGCCCTCGCCCGCGTAGGGACAGACGCCCTCGGTTGTCCAGCGGAGCGAAGCTCCGCAGATTACGAATCGCGCAACGAAAAAGCCTCGACCGAAGCCGAGGCTCGTAGTCCGAGCGAACGCCGCCGCGCAGTCACACCCGGCGCTCCATCGCCGGTTCTACTTCGCTTCCAACGGCTCGATCATCACAAACCTCCCCATCGAGCCCTTATCCATAAATTTAATCCGCCCGCTGATCTTGGCGAACAGAGTGTCGTCCTTGCCCCGGCCAACATTCAGTCCCGGCTTCACCCGAGTCCCGCGCTGTCGCACGATAATCGTTCCGCCCGGCACCACCTGTCCGCCGAATGCCTTAAACCCAAGCCGCTGCGCGTTCGAATCGCGCCCATTTCGTGAAGTTCCCTGTCCCTTTTTATGCGCCATAAAATCAGTTCTCAGTGGCCAGTTGCCAGTTTCTATTAAACTCTGCGTTTGTCATCCTGAGCGGAGCAGATTGCATCGCGAAGCGATGCAGTCTGCGGAGTCGAAGGACCCCTACCGCCATTACTTCTTCTTCGGTGTAGTCTTTTTCGGAGCGGCCTTCTTGCCAGCCGCCTTCTTTTTCGCAGTCTTAGCCGACCCAGCGGCCTTCGCTTCGCCGCTCTCCGCCGCCTTCACCTTCTTCTCTTTCTTCGGAAGCTCCGGCGCCTTGAACGACTGCCCGTCAAAAGCAATTTCCGTAATCCGCACTGCCGTGAAGTCCTGCCGATGTCCGCGCAGCTTCTTGTACTGCTTCTTCCGTTTGTAATGGAAGACCAGGATCTTGGGAGCCCGTCCCTGATCGACGACTTCGCCAGTCACGCTCGCGTCCGACCCCGGACGCACCACGCTGCCCGCTTCCGCAGAAACCGCCAGCACGTCGCCAAACTGCACGTGCCCGTCGGTGCCAGTCATCTTTTCCACCCGGATCACGTCTCCCGGAGCCACCTTATATTGCTTACCACCAGCGCGGATCACCGCGTACATAAGTCCTCCAAGTACTCGTGTAGGGCGGACACTCTTGTCCGCCCAGCCGACTCGTCTCGGCTGATTCAATCTTGTGCTTGCTGTGTTCCCGCTGCGGCTTCTGACCGAGATCGCGGAGCGGCCCCAGAACGGGCCCGCAAGTACAGGCAAACCCATCTAGTTTATCGTGCCCTGTGGAAATCGGTCAACAAAACACAGGCCTCTATCAACCGAGCCAGCTGGGCCCTGAGTTCTAAGCCCGCGAGAAACTGCAAGGTTCGTATCAGGGCATCGCTTTAGCGATGCCGTAAAACGTCATGTTTGAGCGGCCCCTTTAGGGGCTGGAGTGGAGACGCGGCTCGATCTGAATCACGTCGCACCTCAGCGCTCAGAGGCTCCCTCCGTCAGTGCTCCACATCAAAATAAATCTTCGTCGTCGCTCGATACAGCAAGACCTTCGCCCCATCCAGTTGCATGTCAAGCGAGTCCACGTGCGCCCACTTGATCGCGCGCACCGTCTTCGCCGCCTCAACCACCGCGTTCTCCGCCGCCTTCGCAAAACTGTCTTTAGAAGTGCCAACTACTTCAATGATCTTCTGAGTCATCGCAAGCTCCTCAAAGGCTTCGTCAAAATTGTACGCCCGCTCACCCATTCAATGGAGCGACGGGCGCCCTCGCGAAGTGTCATTAAATCACCCCCAGGGAAATCAGGCATATGCACTAACTGAGATTCTTTGGTGAAGTTTAATAGCGATGACCTTAGGAAGGCCGTTAGCTATCCTTGCGGTAGAGGAGGTCGCGCATCGCCCGTCTCCGGGCTTCGTTTGCTTCCATCAGAGCCTTGCGTTCGTCGGCGTCCATGTCCGGCTTGGTTGTGGAGGCAGCGGGTTCGGGTTCGCTGCACGCCGGGCAGCGGTTCGCAAAGCCGGGTTTATCCGGGCGCAACTCGAATTCTTCTGAGCACACGGTGCAGACTCGAACGGGGAAACCCATCGCGCTATCATGATACAGCCACACGCAATTTTCAGAAGTCCGACAAAGCCCGGTTCGCACTGGTTCTGCGGACTTGGGACTGGCTGCCCGACTCACCTATTATTTCTTCGCCGCCAGAGTCGAAAAGTAGGATAATTTCCGCGTACAGAATCTCTCCTCCCCGAGGCGCAGTTCCCGCCAGTTGAGACGCACACCCCCTGAGGCGAGACAACCCACACTTCTCCCCCCAAAGAGCTCATCCATCATGAGCCCGCGTAATGGAGGCAACATGAAAAATGTTCTTCGCTTCGGAATTCTCACGGTTCTAGTCGGAATACTTTCTCTGGTTCCATCTGCGTCAGGTCAAACGGCGTTACCCGCTGGCACCTCAACGGATGGTGTGCCAGGTGCAGCGCAAGGAATCAATGAAACAACACAACCCGAAGAGATTGTCGAAGCCACGCAACTCCCAGCCACTCCATGGGGCACGCCGGTTCTGGTGTCGCCAAAAAACGCGACAGCGCTTTTCCATTACCCCAGGACTACAACACTGGCATGGCAGCCGGTAACCAGTGCGATCTCCTACCTAGTGGAGCGGGCATTCTTGTCTGGCACTACATGGAATCCCTACCCACAGGTCACAGTATCTGGCAACGGCAATGCCTCGTATACATTCGATTTTGTTGGCGATCAAAAAGGCCGTTGGCGGGTGACTGCATTCAATGGAACGATCTACTCAACCCCCAGTGCGTGGTGGACTTTCTCGTACAACACCAAGCCTCAAATGGCGACGCCCACTCTGACCAATCCCGCTAACAACCAAGTCTTCGGCCACTACCCGCGGAACCTCACGCTGTCGTGGAAAATGGCACCGGCGGCGGCGGGTTATAAACTCGAGATAGCGTTCTGCCAGCCGGATAGGGTTACGTGCGCGAATTACCCACTCGTCACTATAACGGATCCATTAAAGTCCGATTACACTTTTGAATTTGTTGGCGCGCAGCCAGGCAAATGGCGCGTCACCACACTGGGTGGTTCCCTTTATCGTGATTCGGCTGCCAGTGGCTGGCGCTGGTTTAGTTTCACTCAGTGAGAAATGATTGATGTCTTCAAGCATAAAGGCCACGCGGTTCTCCCGCGTGGCCTTTACGCTCCTGTGGCGCGCTTCGGGTTGCCAACTCACTTTGCCGCCTCCCCGTTCTCCACCGTCTTCGCCGCCACATGCTCCTGCTCCACCGCCTGGATCTTCACCGAAGCCAGAATCTTCTCCAGCTTCTTGAAAACCTCCGCGCGATCCACCGGCTCAACACCGTTCGCTGTGCCGTATCCCGCCGTTCCCAGCCCCAGTACGAACTCGTAGCAAGCTCCGTTTTCGTAGCTGTGAAAGTACTTTGCTTCCGCCTGTGTGACCGCGTTCGCGGAGAAGTCTGACGTCATCTCCATGTCTTTCGAGCCAATCGTGACCTTCTCTGTATCCACCGGCGCGCCGTCCGCTTTGCGCTGATCGGAGAGTGCGAAGCGCGAGCACTCCTGCTCCGACAGGCTGCGATTCACACTCACATTGAAGAACGCCGAATTGAAGTCCGTCCCCGGATAGGAAGCCGCCGGCAGCGACACCGTAGCCACTGCAACTCCTCCCGGCTGCACGAAATTCATCGGAGCGCCCATGTCGCCAAGCTGCGCCTGAGCCTTGTCACCCGATGCCAGCTCGTACTTGCGCGGATAAGCAAAAGACACACCCGAGTTAGCATCGCTGTAAGTCACCACCGTCGGCCGCTTCTTATGCACTTTCTTAGGCGCCGCCACTGGAGTGCTGGACGCAGTAGCTGTGGTGGTTGCCGTTGTAGTGGTTGTATCCGGGGCGGCCGGAGTCTGCGGCCCAGAAACGCCGACCAGCGCCGGTTTCGACGATTGCTTCGAGCACGCGCTCACCCCCAGCAATATCCCCAGAATCACAAAGCTCGCGATCATTGCCAGCTTCTGCTGGCGCGACCAGGACGAAAGCATCGTCCCGGTATATGTGTTGTTAGTCGTTGTCGTACTCGTGGATTTCCAAGCCGTTGACATATTCATCTCCCGCTGCCTGACGCAGTCACAGGAGGTCAAGGCAGGAATGAGACCACTTCGTGCGGTATTGATTCAGCGGAACTTAGGCCGTCCGTGGCCGCAGTCCACCCGTGCTCTACCAGCCACGCCGTGTCGTCTCAGACACGTGCTTCTTAGTAGGGCATCGCTCAGCGATGTCAAAACTGCTCAGTTTCACCTGCCCGTCTGTCGGACGATCCGGTAAAAATGCCCGGGAATCGAGCCCCGGAGGGGTGATCCAGCTTAGCCCAGTGCTTCAGCGCTGGGGAAAGTGTAAGAAATGATTTAAGTCCCAGAGGGACGACCCAGCTGTCACTCTTCGGGGACTGCTATGTCGCTTTCTCCGCGACCTCTTCAATCGCGCCGTAACGGCCGCAAATGAATTGCGCCCCTTAGCCGGTGAGGGCCTAAACTCAATCTGAATTGTGACGCCTGATCCTCCACCACGAATCTACCGCGGCCGCCTCGCTCCCTCCCCCACGGGCCTGCTCCACATCGGCCACGCCCGCACCTTCTCGATCGCCGCCCAACGCGCCCGCAACCACCACGGCATCCTCATTCTGCGCAACGAAAATCTCGATCCCCAACGCTCCCGCCCCGAGTTCGCGCAGGCCATGATTGAAGACCTCCGCTGGCTGGGAATCCAATGGACCGAAGGCCCCGACTGCGGCGGCCCCTACGGTCCTTACGCGCAAAGCGACCGCCGCGCGCACTACCTCGCCGCCTGGCGCCACCTGCGCGACCAAGGATTCATCTACCCTTGCACCTGCTCCCGCAAAGACCTCGCGCAAGCCCCCACCGCACCCAACGATTCCGACGATGAGCCCATCTATCCCGGCCACTGCCGCCACAGCACCGATGTGTCCCAGTTTCCTGAGCCCGCCGGAGTGAACTGGCGCTTCCGCGTTCCCGACGCGGAAGAGATCACATTCACGGACGCGAATCTAGGTCCGCAGCACTACGTCGCCGGCCAAGATTTTGGAGACTTCCTGATCTGGCGCCGTGACGACGTCCCCGCCTACCAACTCGCAGTCGTCGTCGATGACCAGTCCATGCACATCACCGAAGTAGTTCGTGGCGCGGACCTCCTCAAATCTACCGCCCGCCAACTCCTCCTCATTCGAGCCCTCGCCTATTCCACACCTGATTATTTCCACTGTGACCTGGTGCGCGACCCATCCGGGGTCCGTCTCGCCAAACGTCACGATGCCCTGAGCATCCACCACTTACGCGAGAGCGGCCAGCAGCCCGAGCAGATCCTGGCACAATTTGCAGTTTGATGTGGGGCAAAAAAAGGCCTGGTCAGCCATGCCAACCAGGCCCTCGTTCCCGTCAGAAACTTTCCCGCCCGCTACTTCCCGAACAGGTCCGACATTACATTCACGTTCTCATCGCAAGCATGATTCAGGCACGGCAACCCGAACCCCGCCTCGATCGACTTCAGCAGCGAAAAATGCGTGTAGAACTGCCCGCTCTGCACCTGGTGCAACCCGTAATTGGTGTCCACGATCGTCATCACACGGTTCTTGTTGGGCGCCAGGCTGTAGTCGTTCTCGTCCCACAGCACGACAATCGCATTGTGCCCGTGCGGCCACGCCGGCGAATTGTGGATCGCCGTCACCAATCGCTGCACTGTGACATCCCCCAGGTAAATCAGCGCTGGATTCAAGCCCGCCTGCGTGCCGTCGTCGCTCGGGTCGAAATTGCAGAACGCCCCCGCGTTCCCGCGTCCATGCTGATCGTTACACTGGTTGGGCGAGATGAACGAGTAGTTCGGCACTTTCCCCGAGCGCAGGTCGCCAGAGAGCGCGTTGAAGTCCACCACGTTCGCGTAGCTGTTCAGCGGATTCGTGCCGGCCTGCACGTTGGCAAAGTAAACGAAAGGATTGTGCTTGGCGGCATAGAGGTTCACGAGATCGGCAGACGAGAGCGGCGGGTTCAGCACCGGTTTGATCTTGCTGAAGTCCGTCAGGTTGCTGTAGAAACCATCGCTGTTGTTCACCCGGTCCGGACCGGTCACCGGCAAGCTTTCCTGATAACTCTTCCAGGTGCGCCCGGCATCCACCAACTGATCGGCGATCGTTCGCCCCACCGTATTCGCATTGGCTGCAATCGACATCTTGCCGTCAATGTTGATTTCCCCAGGCGACCCCAGGGTCTCGTTCGTGAAGTCCATGGCCGTAGTCGCCGCATCGGTTCCCGTTCCCCCAATCGGGCAGATGGCTGGACTCGGCGGGTTATCCGTGTCCGCGATTCCGGTAGCGAGGTTCGTGCTGCATGACGCGTTGTGCCAATCCGAGTTGTTGTCGCTCAGCACGCCGAAGTTCGACCCGCCCACCACCTCCAGGTAGTTCGTCAGGCTGGGGTGTGCCACGGCATAGTATTGCGTCGCCAGGTTCGCCGACCGCGCGTACGAGTTGGTGAACGGCGCGTTCGGGTTGTTGAGAATCTGCTTGTAACTGTGGTTTTCCATCATGATGATAAAAACGTGGTCCAGGTGCGGAACGCCTTTCGGAACTGGACCCTCTTGCGCGAATGCTGCGCACGTTAATGCACCAGCCAGCAGGGCCACGATTACGGCCTTTTTCTTCATGTCAGTCGCCATCCTTTTTTTGGGAGATTCAAAACGTCGGGAGCCACCCATCTTTATGGCTGTTGGCTCGCCCGTAGAAACGCTAGTGTCGGTTCGTGAATACCCGGTGACAACAAGATTAAAATTCGATGAATGCCGGGATTTGAATCGAAGCCGGGGTGGGGGCCATCCTTAAACGTATGGATTCCGAGCGTGTCGTTCTGACCGCGGAATGGCGTAATCTGGCCATGCTGAACTATGAGGTCGATCGGGGGCTGCTACTCAAGTTCGTGCCGCAGGGAACCGAGCTGGATGGTTGGAACGGGCGAGTGTTTGTCAGTCTGGTGGGGTTTCGATTCTTGAAGACGCGGGTTCTTGGCCTTCCCATACCCTTTCACGCGAATTTCGACGAAGTTAACCTGCGCTTTTACGTGCGGCGTCGGGAGGGGCAAGAGGTGCGCAGAGGCGTCGTCTTTATTCGCGAGATTGTGCCGCGCCGGGCAGTCGCTCTCCTCGCGCGGACTATTTATAACGAGAACTATGTTGCGCTGCCCATGACCCACGAGATTGCTGGCAACGGCCAGGGCACCACGGCGGTGTCGTACCGGTGGCAAACCTCGCGCGGGTGGAGCACGATGACGCTGGAGGCGGAGGGGAACTCGCAGCCGCTGAATACCGGCTCGGAACAGGAATTCATCACCGAGCACTATTGGGGATACGCAGCGCAGCGGGACGGCGGAACGGTCGAGTATCGGGTGACGCATCCTTCGTGGCGTGTCTGGATAGCTCGGCGAAGTGAATTTGCAGGCGAGGTTGAAGAACTCTATGGGCGCGAGCTGGCAGCGGTATTGCGCGGGACACCGGCTTCAGCATTTCTAGCGGAGGGGTCGGCCGTGGCCGTTATGCGTGGGCGGAGGCTGTGAACCGGGCGATTCATGTTGACGCGGGGGACGCGGTTCGAGGGTGGATCCTCTACGACGGGCACTGCGGTTTCTGTTCGCGCTGGGTGAACTTTTGGAGACGGACGCTCGCCCGTCACGGATTCAAGACCGCCGCGCTGGAGGAGGAGTGGGTTAGGCAGAAGCTGACGATGCCGTATGAAGAGCTGCTAACCGATATCCGCCTGCTTACACCGAGGGGAGAGCTGGTTTCCGGAGCGAATGTTTATCTGTACGTCACGCGCCGAATCTGGTGGGCCCGGCCGTTCTCCGCGATCTTTAGTTTGCCAGGGTTCAACTGGCTGATTCACGCGGGCTATCGCTGGTTCGCCCGCAACCGCCACCACATTTCCCACGCCTGCCGCCTCCACGGCTGACAATGGCTCGCCGCGTCTTCCACGCGTTTCCTGTGACCTGAGACCTGAGACCTGTGACCTGCCCTCCTCCCACCCGCGCTCCAAGCCGTCCTGCCACTCCGAAGTCTTCCAAAGCTGCGGTTCAAGCCCGTTTCCCAGGGGGTACCTTACTGGCAACCGCATAAAATCTGCATAAAATGCTACTTTTCCACAGCCGACTGCGTTACTATGCGCGTGAACACAGCAAATTTGTCTTTTCCTGAAGGAGGAATTCATGGCTTCTGGTATGACCAAAACCCAACTCACCCGTCATCTCGCCGAAAAGATCGGCACCAACAACAAGACCGCTGCAACCTTCCTCGAGCATCTCGCGGACACCGCGATTAAAGAAACCAAGAAGAACGGCGTATTCGTAGTCCCCGGCCTCGGCCGCCTCGTCAAAGCGCACCGCAAGGCCCGCATGGGACGCAACCCGCAAACCGGCGAACCCATTCAGATCAAAGCCAAGACCGTAGTGAAGTTCCGCGTGGCGAAAGCTGCCAAGGACTCGATCGCCCCCAAGAAGTAGTGTGGAGCGGACATTCCTGTCCGCGAAACGTGGAAGTAGAGATAAACCCGGCTGCCCCACTCATCGCGTTCTTTGCGATGAGTGGGCCCACCGCACCGTTAAGAGTACCGACCCGCAAATTACTCCCGAACCACCCTGCCAATCTCTCTATCTGTTAGGAGCGAGATTCTCGATCCGACCCCAGATCTCGCCGGAAGACGCGAGACCGTTGTCGCTCTACCCGGGCGCTTGGTCAAGGCGGTGATGTCTCGCCCGAGTTCTCGCCTCCTCGGCCAGGTACCGCACCGCAAGCTGGGTTTCGCGAACCATCAACACGCATCCGGAAGCCAATCCCAGGACTGCCGATGCGCCGGTCGCAACCGCCAACGCGGCCGCTCCTTCAAACAGAAATCTCTGCCCGTAGTAGATCGCAATGGAACCGCCCACCGACACCAGAGCTGATGCAGCGAACAATCCGAGTCCGGCGTAGAAGAGTCGCAGAGCCTTCACCAGTAGCTGAACGCGTACCTGTAACGGCTCCAGCTGAGCCAACCATAGCGGATAATCCGGACTCTCGGGTCCAATGGCAGCCAACTCCGCAGCCACGACGCGTGTCCGATCCACCACGCGCGCCAGCCGGTTACTCGTCCCCAGTGCCAGGACCGATGACGCGTTCGTGAGGATAGCCGGAGCCACAACGGCAGTCAACACCGCGAAGGGATTACCCACAACCGTGGTCGTGTATTGCAAAGTGATACCTTTCTTCGGCTCGTGTGCTTCCAACATTCACGCCCAAGCACGGAAGCCGAACATCTCGTGTGAGCAGATTAGGTCGTCCCATGCCTTCGAGCAAGTCCGGCAACACGCGCCTGCGGCCCGCCAGTGCATTAAGCCCGCCAGAATTCCCACTGATAACTATGCTGATTCCTGTTCCCAGGGGCGCACCACAGAAGGCAACACCGGGGGACGAACCTCCACTCTGCCGTCAGAAACCTTGTCCGCGCGCTCGCAGCATATACACCATCCCCGCAGCCAGGAGGGTTCATCGTCCACTCTTACTCCCTTGATTCCGCCCGACCCAAACGCTGCCGGGTGCCACCGCGCTCCACTCTCACCTCGCTAGCTTCCGACTTGGCCCGTCGCTCGGGCATGGGAGAATAGCGCGATGCTGGCCCAACCACCGCCCATCGCCGATTTTCTCTACGGCACCGCCTGGAAGGAAGACCGCACCGCGGCCCTCACCGAGTTAGCGCTGCGAACCGGATTTCGGGGAATCGACACCGCCAATCAGCGACGGCACTACTTTGAAGCTGGCGTGGGTCAGGGCCTGGCCGCAGCCTATCGCGCCGGAGTGGTTGCGCGCCCCGACCTCTTTCTGCAGACAAAATTCACCTATCAGCCCGGTCAGGATCACCGCCTACCCTACGACCCTGCAGCCAGTCTTTCCGTCCAGGTAGCTCAGTCCCTAGCCAGTTCGCTGCAACATCTTGGAACGGATTACGTCGAGAGCTACGTTCTGCACGGACCCTTGTCAGCCTACGACTGGGCCGACGCCGACGCCGAGGTCTGGGAAGCGATGTGCAAAGAGCGCAACGCCGGCCGCACCCGTTTTCTAGGCGTGAGCAATGTGTCCTTGCAACATCTCAAGCAGATGACGGCTGCTCACACCGAAGCCCCTGCCTTTGTCCAAAACCGTTGCTTCGCCCGCTTCGGCTGGGATCGCGAAGTGCGCCGCTTCTGCCGCGAACGACAGATTACCTATCAAGGTTTCTCGCTGCTCACCGCGAATCTGGAGGTGCTGCGGCATCCTGTCTTTACCAACCTCGCCGCGCGCACCGGTGCGACGCCCGCCCAGGTAGTGTTCAGCTTCGCGCGCAAGGTCGGGATCCTGCCACTAACGGGCACCTCGAACGCCGAGCACATGATGCAGGACCTGGCCAGTCGAGACGTGGCGCTCCCTCCCGAAGCCCTCCAAGCAATCGAGTCGCTAGGAATCGCGGTGCCCCAGACGCCCTCGTCCGCACAGGCGAACGCAGGATGTGGCCTGAGGGGCTGTAAGAATCGAGCCCCGTAGGGGCGTCTGCCAATAGCCCGGCGCTTCAGCGCCGGGAAAAGTGGGGAAACGACGACCAAGTCCCGGAGGGACGACTGAAGTTGTCACCCCACCGAGACCTGATTTTGTTGCGCGGATGTCAGCCCATGGGGACTGTCGTCTACATCCCTGAAGCTACTCTACCCGCCCGCAATCGCCCCAATGACGATAAACGGCTCCTTCCCCAACGCCACCGCATCCGGCAGCGGCGCATCGGGCGATTCATGGGACAGATCCTCCTCGCAGGCGAAGAACCGCAAAAAAGCCCGGCGCTGTAACGTGTCATGGTCGCGGATCGTCCCGCGCAGCATCGGATAGCGAGCCTCGAGCGCATCGAGGACGGAGCGCTGCGTCACTGCACCCTCGACCTCGAGCGTCACTTCGCTGCCTACGTGCGCCAGGGTTCGTAGATGGAATGGGAGCACGATTCGAATCATGTTCACCGATCAACTAACTAGATTGCAGTGGGCTGGATTGTCCTGCACAAAACGCGAAGTGGCGCCAGAATCGCAGCCCAGGGCACAAGCCCTGGGGTCTCACGCAGCCGTCTTGCCCGCATACGCCCTCTCCAAGTCTTCGATAACAATTTTGTTCATCTTGAGCATGGCCTGCATCACTGCCTTCGACTTCTCAGGATCTGGATCAAACATCAGTTGGCCCAGAGCCTTGGGAATAATCTGCCATGACAGGCCAAATTTGTCCTTCAACCAGCCACATCTTCCTTGCTCGCCGCCTTCGGACAGTTTCTCCCACAATTCATCGACCTCTTCCTGGGTCTCGCAGTTCACAAAAAACGATACCGCCTCCGTGAACTTGTATGTCGGGCCCGCATTCAAGCCCATGAATTTCTGACCTTCGAGTTCGAAAGTCACCGACATCACTTGCCCATTCCCCCGGCTGACGTTCAGAACTTTTCCGCTCTTGAAGATCGACATGTAGTGCTTCATTGCCTCTTCCGCTTGGTTGTCGAACCACAAGAAAGGCGTGATGGTTTGCATATCGTCTTCCTCCTCCGTGGCAGAGCGGCCCTTTAGGGCCGCGTAACCTGCCTGCAATCAGCGAGGGCTTCAGCTCCGGTGGTCGTTCTTCCTTGGCCGATGGCATTTTTCCGCAAGCCGTCTAGTGCTGCGATTTCCACCCGCTTCAATCACCCAGCGTCTGGACCTCGACCGAAAGCACCGCCGGCAGGTCGCGAACAATCGGCGCCCAGCTGTCTCCCGCGTCCGCCGAACAGTACACCTGCCCGCCCGTCGTTCCAAAATACACCCCGCACTTGTCGAGCGAGTCCACTGCCATCGCGTCCCGCAGCACGTTGACGTAGCAGTTGCTCTGCGGCAGACCCTTCGTCAGTGCCTCCCACTCGTTGCCGCCAGTACGGCTGCGGTAAACCCGCAGTTTCCCTTCGTGCACAAAGTGCTCGCCGTCGCTCTTGATGGGAACGACGTAGATCGTCTCCGGCTCGTGCGCGTGCACGTCAATGACGAAGCCGAAGTCGGTGGGCAGGTTGCCGCTGACTTCTTTCCAATTGTCGCCGGCGTCGTCCGAGCGCATGACGTCCCAATGTTTCTGCATGAACAGCACACCCGGACGCGAAGGGTTCATCGCGATGTGGTGCACGCAATGGCCGACCTCGGCATTCGGGTCGGGAATATATTGCGAACGCAGCCCGCGATTGATCGGCTTCCAGGTCTGGCCACTGTCATCGGTGCGGAACGCGCCCGCGGCCGAGATCGCGACCCAAATCCGTTGCGCATTGCTGGGATCGAGAATAATGGTGTGCAGGCACATGCCACCCGCGCCCGGCTGCCACTTGGGGCCAGTGCCATGCCCGCGCAGCCCGGAGAGTTCCTTCCAGTTCTCGCCGCCGTCGTCCGAGCGGAAGATGCCGGCATCCTCCACGCCCGCGTACACCGTGTCCGGATCGGTGAGCGACGGTTCCAGATGCCACACGCGCTTGAACTCCCACGGATGCTGCGTGCCGTCGTACCACTGGTGGGTAGTCAGCGGCTTGCCGGTTTCCGGAGATACGTCGTAGACGAACCTGTTACTAGCGGCTTTCGGGGGACCTGGCTCGGGCACCGTTCCCGGAGGCGTTCCCGGTTGATGCCAGGTTTGGCCGCCGTCGTCCGAGCGTTGAATGATCTGCCCGAACCAGCCGCTGGTCTGCGACGCATACAACCGGTTCGGACCCGCCGGCGACCCCTTCAGGTGATACATCTCCCAGCCCGCAAAATGCGGACCGCTGATGTCCCACTTCTCGCGCTTGCCGTCCGACTCCAGAATGAATGCGCCCTTACGCGTACCTACTAGAACGCGGACTTTGCTCATCGGTTGCTCCTTGTGGGAAACCTCGTTTACTCGTTATCAATCCGCGACGGAATGAGCATTGGCGGTGCCCCACCCTTCGCGGATTCCTCGAAGGGTGGGACTTCACGCCCGTCGTGATCAGGTTTTAAGCTGCTTTAGCAGGCTGAGGCCGCATCTGTTTCATGAACTCGCGCATGGCCGCGACGTGGCCGGGAGAGCGTTTTTCACTCCAGGCCTCATAGCGCTGGGCAGCCTTTTCCAGGTGAGCGAGGTAGCCACTCATTTTGAAACGTTCCCGTGCCTGCGGGACGACCACCTTGGCCAGTTCCCAGACTCCAAAGAACTCACCGCTCGTCTCAAAGAAAAGGTCTTCGTGCAGCAGTCCGTAGTTGAGCAATGCGCAGGCTTGCTCCCAATAACCGAGCACCATCCCCACAAACTGTCCGCCTTCTGTTCCCGGAGCTGCAATTCGCATGGCGTCATCGAGACTGTTCACCGTGTAGTTTTTGAAGAACCAGTCCCGTGCCTGGCGCAGCCGTGCCTCGCGGCGCATTTCATAAACCTGCAGATGGAGTTGAGCTTGTTCATGCGTTGGTGTTGTGGCCATCTTTAATCTCCTTGAGTTTTGTTTGCTGAGTTGCATTGACTACTTGAGCACAATTCAACCCGCCCCGTGAGCGCGACGCCGCTGCCGGGGAACTTGAACGTGCTCCTGTTCTTTAGACGATCAGGCCGACGCGAAATCGACCATCCACAAAAAATAGTTAAGGAACCCTCATGAAGCACCCCTGTGGTTCCTCTGTGCACCTCTGTGGTGGAAGCTTTTTCCTCGAACGCCAAAGTCGGCATCTCTTTACCAAAGATTTCTACTAGCAGCAAATCCCCTGCGTCAATTCTGCGGAAAGTTCGGGTCCGCCTTCACTTCGAGCATCTGTTTTGTGTGCCGTTCGCTGTGCCCTGCGATGAACAGCAGCCACTCGTAAGCGTCCAACGGCTGTCCCAGCGGACTGTCAACAACATGAGCGCGCAAGTCCGGCGTTGATTCCAGGAACGCGATCGTCTTAGCCCGGCTCTTCAGAAAGTGATCGAGCGTTTCCTCAGGAGTCCAGCGGCCGGAAGGCACGAACTCCGCCGGCGCTTGTCTTTTCTGGCTTCGGTCCGGAAGCATCGCGACAATCATCGCATCAATCTTGGCCGTATCGCGGCCCGGAGCCCCCGCGGGCGCCTTCATGATCTTCTCCGTGACATTCTGGAAAAGCGAGTCTTCCACCAGCGTGATGTGTTCCAGGATTTCCGCCACCGACCAGCGGTCGGGTGCCGGCTTGAATTTTAGTTGAGCCTCCGACAATCCTTTGACAGCGGCCGTCACCCCGTCCCGGGTCTGCTGGAAATACTGCAGCCCCTTTTCCCGGTCGGCCGCGGTGAGAGTCTGGCCCAATGCAACACTGCCCAGCAGCAGCAGGACGCATAACAACAACGAAACTTTCTTCATAGTGATTCGTCTCCTACAGTGAGTCCAAAGATGAACGCGCGTGCGATTGGTGGAAAGACCGAAGATCTTCCCCTTCGTGTACCTACGTGCCCTTTGTGGTTATGCTTTGTGTCTCCGACCCCGTGACTCGTAGAACCATACACATATAACTTGTAAAATGCAAGTAATTTGTTCTACTCTAAGAACATGGCAAAACGGACACGGACCAGGCGCCGGTCGGGATGTCCTCTGAATGCGTCAGTCGAAATGTTGGGTGATCGCTGGTCCCTCCTGATCATCCGCGACATGATGTTGCGAGGATCGCGAACCTACAAGGAATTCCTGAATTCCTATGAGGGGATCGCCACCAACATTTTGGCCGATCGCCTGCGCCGTCTGGAGACCCATGGAATCATCGCGACCGAGCGTGATCCGTCGGACGGCCGCAAGTTGATTTACCGCCTAACACCAAAAGGAATCGATCTCGCACCCGTTCTCGCCGAGATGGTTCTGTGGGCAGCACGCCATGAAGAAACGGGCAATCAAGCCCTGGTGCGGGAAATGCAAAACGACAAAGAGCGGCTGCTGGCAACCATCCGACAACGCTGGGCACAGGCACGCCCCCAGAGCCCGTGAGACCATGACGCCTTTCGGATTCTCTGCTTCTCAAACCCCTGTCACCCTGAGCGGAGCAAGACGATGCGCGAAGCGAATCGTCGTGCGGAGTCGAAGGGCCCCTACCCTGACACGGAATGTTTTGCGCACAGTCGCGCTCCACCGCAGCAGACATCCCCCACCTTCCACCCCCGTGAGCGCATCCTCCCATTTCTGCTAAGCTGGGCGGGCTCAATATCGAACGCTACTGGAGCAACCCATGCAAGTCGTAGCCGGAGTGGATCTGGGCGGAACTGCCATCAACTACACATTAGTGAACCAGCAAGAGCAGTTTCTCATCGACGGCCTGTGCGAGCATCCCGCCCTCTCGAAGCAAGGACCAGACGTCTGCCTGCAACAGATCGCAGACGGCCTCAAGATCGCCACCGACCAAGCCGGCGTCGCTCTGGACGACGTAGTCGCCGTCGGCCTCGACACTCCCGGTCCCGCCAGTGCTGCCGGCCAGCTCAGTGCCAGAGGATCGACGAACTTCGTGCATCCGAAGTGGGCAGGATTCGATATCCGCGAGGGCATGGCCCACAAGCTCGGCAAGCCCGTCTCCTACCTGAACGATGCCAACGCGGCCGCGCTCTGGGGACACTACACGATCTTCGGCGCCAACAGCCGTGAGACCTCGGTTTCCGACGTCGTCGGCACCGGCAACGGCGGAGGCATCATCCTCGATGGCAACGTAGTGAAAGGCAAAAACGGATTCGGAGGAGAGCTAGGCCACGTGCTCATTCCCTACCAGAGCATCAGCGGCATCAGCGGCATCAAGCCGCAATGCAATTGCGGACGAATCGGCGACTTGGAATCGCTCTGCTCGCTCACCGCCATCGAAAAAACTCTACTCCCGTATTTTCTGCCACGCTATGCCAGCCACGATCTCGCAAAACAAGACCGCCACCAGGCGGCCAAGGCGGTTCGAGGTCTAGCCGATAAAGGCGATCCCATGTGCAAAGAAATCTTCCGCGTTCAGGCCCACGCCCTGGGACTTTTTTTCGACGAAATGGTAAATACCTTCGACCCCGACGCATTAATCGTGGGGGGCGGCGTCCTCGAGACCAGTCCAGAGTTCCAGCGCTGGTTCCTGGCCGAGATCCGCGCCGCCATGCCCACCCAGCGCGAGGAGCAGGCCGGCATTCCCATCCACGTCATGCCCAATGGCGACACGGCCGGAGCCCGAGGTGCCGCCCTCGAAGCCCTGAAACTAGCTCGCCAAAGCGGTCTGGCGTAGCGATTGCCCTCCCGGGCTCGCGCGCAGACAATTTTTTCCAAATCGAGCCATCCGGTCCGGCGTACAATCGCCGCAAGGTTGTTCCTGGGGGCGCTCCGTGAAAAGCCTTCTCGTTCTTGCCTGCGTTATTCTTATTTCCTTTTTGCCAGCTCCAGCACAAACGGGTTACGGAGGCGGCAGCCGGCGCGGAAGCTCGTCGACCCGTTCCAGACGCTCCAACCCCGACCCCACTCCCAGCACGACCATTTTTCTTTCCGGTAAGGTAGTGCTGGACGATAGCAGCGTGCTCACCGATTCGGCCTCCATCCAGACCATCTGCAAAGGCCAGAAGCGCACTGAAACCCACACCGATTCGCACGGAAGCTTCACCTTCCAGTTTGACAGCCGTGCCACCGCCTCCGACGATGCCCAGTTTGACGCCGACTCATCCTCCTCCACCTCTTTCCCGGGACCTTCCCAACGGCGCGACCTGCAGGACTGTCAACTGCAAGCCTCGCTCCCAGGCTTCAGATCCGACGTGGTTGAACTCGCCGGGCGCTTTACCGGCAATGAGAGTGCCGACATTGGACGCATTGTCCTCCACCGTCTCAATAACGTGGAAGGCTTCACCATCAGTGCCACCACCGCGCAGGCTCCGGGATCAGCTCGAAAAGCTTTCGAAAAAGGACAAAAACAGGAAAAGCAAGGCAAATGGGAGGACGCGCAGAAATCACTCGAGCAATCCGTCGCCCTCTACCCGAAATTCGCCGCTGGCTGGTCTGAATTGGGCCGCGTGCAACTGCAGAGGAACGATCCGGTGGCTGCGCGCCACTCGTTTCAGCAATCGATCGCCGCCGACTCGAAATTCGTCAACCCCTATCTCGGCCTGACCCAGCTTGCCCAGCGCGAGCAGAATTGGCAGGAAGTTGTCGCCGTCAGCGATAAACTCCTGGCTCTGAATCCGGTCAGTTTCCCCGACGTGTGGCTCTCCAACAGCGCCGCCAACTACTTCCTGCAGAACTTCGCTGCCGCCGAAAAGAGCGCCCGCCGCGGACTGCAAGTCGACACCGATCACCGCGTGCCCAAACTGGAATATCTGCTCGGCATGGTGCTCCTGAAAAAGCCCGACTATGCGGACGCGGCTCAGCATCTGCGGGCCTTTCAGCGTCTGACCACCAAGCCCGCCGATGTCGCTGAGATCCAAAAGCAACTCGACGAAATCGCCCGCCTCTCCGCCCAGGCCAACCCGCCCGCCGCCGAAAAGAAATAACCCTTACTTCGACCCACCGGCCGGAACCAACCGATCCAGCCAAAATTGTTTCTCTTTCTCGAACGCCTTCTTGTGTTGTTCCGTAATTCGCACAGCGCTGCCGACGCCCGCCTTAACTAATACCACTCTCCGCAGCGTGCCTTTGGGCGATGTGAGATAGAGGGTTTGGTCGTTCGTAGTGTCATCCGCAACAAAAAGAACTATGTCATTCCGATTGGTCGTCGAGACGTCCAACCCCTGCACGACCTTCCCGGTTCGCAGCACGCCTTGCATGACTGGACACTCCTCTTCCCGGGCAATGCCCAGTAGAGTAGAAATATGAGGCGGCAATTTCCCATGCAGACCTTCTCGCAAGGTTTTGTCCACAGCCCGAGCAAACCTATCTCGAGCTTCAGATCCACGCGAAGCCTGCCCCGCTGCCACCGGCGAGATCGGTGACAAGAGAAACACAATCAGCGCCAACCCACTCAAGCAACGTCTAACGATCTGCGACACTGGACCCCCCAAGGAAACGGCAGCCAGTGTAACCCATCCCCCGATTGTGTGTGACCCACCAACCAGCCCGCCAGGAACCTCATTTTGTCACCACGATTTGCTCGCAGCCATGGCGATAGTTGACGGCAACGGTGCTGCAATGCGGGGGGCTAAAAGCCAGGTCGCAGTTAACCAGGTGAATGCTGGATGCACATTCCAGTGGGATGTTCAAGGTCGGCAGTGCAAGCCTGGGCCGGGACCGCGCGGCGCACCCCGTCAGGATGACGATGAGCAAAGCGCTAAACCAGGCCCTGCCCCATATGGAGGTTTTCCTGGTAACCTCCCGACCCATGCTCATAGCTAGCGCCTGTAGTTCCGATAGTTTGCCGTCTGTGTTCATGCGTGTTTCCAGCCCAACCGGGTCCCATCGAAGCACCTCCAGAGGACCCGAGATTGTCGACTGCATTTCAGGGTCCGTCATGGCTTGGACTGCGATGCCCGTGTCAGCACAGAAGTGCAGAACGGCGATGTAGCGCGGATACTCCCTGTCTGCGAACCGACGGTAGTTATCCGGCCCACGCTCGCGTAGGGACAGCCGCCCCCGGCTGTCCAGCGGAGCGAAGCTCCGCAGCGCGTGCGGCCGGGCGATTTCTCAAGGGTAGAGCAAGCCGGAAGCCACCGGCCCGGTCAGCCGGAAGGACAACCCAACGCCGACACCATCATCAGATTGACCGAGTACACGGGAGGGAAGAAAGTGCAGTGTGCAGAGATGCCAGCAGGCGACACCCGATCGTCAATTTTGCAGTGCAAACCGCGCGCAGTCGTGTGTAATCTTAACCGCGCGCCCATCAGCGTTGAAAAGCAGCGCCAGGTCAAAGCCCCGGGCGTGCCACTGGAGAAGCGTTAGGCCATTCGCCATTGAACTCTCAAATGTCGGCATACCCACACTAGCGATGATCTCAGCCGCTGTCTTCCCTGTCAGATTGCCCAGACCGAAGAACCTCCAAGCCAAGTCGCTTCCAGCAGGACCATCGATCGGCGCGACACTGTAGGTATCCATCTCAATCATGGCGTTACTCATATCGTCCTCCAACTGCGGAAAATTATGCTGGGTGGGCATGGAGAAGGGAATCGGACGATCGTGCCATGTGCCCTGCACGCAACTCCCATAGGGCACCCCCACGAATTCGCGGAAGTGCATCGGTGTGTGCGTGAGAACTCGTATTCAACCAATCCGGTGGAACAAAGATGACTAACGCAAAGCCCCGGAGGGGCGTCTGCCAATAGCCCGGCGCTTCAGCGCCGGGAAAAGTGCGAGAGACGAGGAAAGTCCCGGAGGGATGACTGAGTTCTCACGCACACACATCTCTAGGGCTTCCATTTGTTCAGAAACGCAATCACGTCGTCGGGATCCAGCGACCGTGCCGACTCCCACTCGCCATTCTGCTGCGAGTACAGCAGCTTGCCGTCTGGACCGAGAATCGCCAGCGCGGGCACACCTTTGTTGAGGGGAGTCTTGTATTCCGCAGCCACATCGTTGTTCTTCTTGCCGTCCTCTCCGATGTCCACATGCACGACCTGGAAGTTCTTTTCCACGATGGGTGCGATGTCATCTTGATGAAGCGCCTGGTCCAGCACGTGGCAGTCGTAGCACCAATTTGCGCCGAAGACCAGCATCACCCGCTGATGATCCTTTCCGGCCTTGGCCACGGTTTCCTTGATTTCGGCTCGCGCGTCCGCGTCTTTGTTGTAGAGATGCGGATTCGGCTTTAGAGCGGGACGCATTTTGACCACATCGGAATGCGCTGCCACCACGATCCGCCACCCCTCACTCTGCGGCTGCCACATTTGCTGCTCGGTCACGTAGCGGGTGCGCGGACCGTTGGCCGTTTTCATCTTCATGGAAACTGCCAGGCTCACCAGATGGAGTCCTTGCCGGTCTGTTTCCTCGCCGGTGTGGACCTCGAAGTCCGTCATGCCGGAAGAAACCAGGTTGCGCCAGAAATCGATCTCCGGAGAGATGTCGGGCGCCGGCTTTTGCCCTTTGGCAACGAAGTTCGCCGGCGGATCCGTCGAGTACCAACTCTTAAGTGAAGTGATATCGGACGACACCAACGACCCCTTCCACTGATCGACCCCATCAAACGCAACCGGCTGGGTCTGCGTCAGAGCAGGGATTGCAAGCAGAAGCACGAACCCTAACAGAGCACGGTTGATCATTGGAGGAGACCCCGCCGGGAATTATAGACGGGCGTGACACTGGCGTCGGGCTTGGTCTCTCGCCGGTGGTGGTGCAGTTTGAACTGCACCACTACCTTCTCGCCGCCCTGACCCGCTAGATCCTAGACTAGCCACTAACCACCCGCTCGGTTGACAGGCACTCCCTTTGGCGTAGACTCGCTTACTGCACCGTTGGAGGAGTTTCATGAAAGCTCTACGTTTCATCCCACCGGCCCTGCTCGCAATCCTCGTAGTCCTGTCGTTTACCCAAGCTCTTCAGGCGCAAACCTCAGTCACCATTGCCGGGAGTCTGCAATCGGAATTGGGATGCGCCGGCGACTGGGATCCTGCCTGCGCGGCTACCTTCCTCACCTACGACGCCAATGACGACGTCTGGCAGCAATCATTCAATGTGCCTGCCGGTCCCTACGAATACAAAGCCGCGCTGAACCGCACATGGGACGTCAACTATGGCCTGCACGCCGCTCCCGGCGGTGCGAACATCCCGCTCAACCTCGCGGCCCCGGCTACGGTCAAGTTCTACTTCGACAACAAAAGCCACTGGATTACCGACAACGTGAACAGCGTGATCGCCACCGTCCCGGGGAGTTTTCAGTCGGAAATCGGCTGCTCCGGCGATTGGGACCCGGGCTGCCTTCGCTCCTGGCTGCAAGATCCGAGTGGCAGCGGCACCTACAGCTTTACCGCCTCGATCCCTCAAGGCAGCTACGAGGCCAAGGTCGCGATCAATGAGTCCTGGGATGTGAACTACGGCGCCAACGGCGTACAGAACGGGCCCAACATTCCCTTCAAGGTGCAAGGTGTTACTGCCCAGATCACCTTCGCCTACGACCCGTCGAGCCACGTGCTCACGATTAGCGGCGGCACTCCCGCGCACGACAACCACGTCGAATGGGACGGCTTGCGCCACGACTCTCGTGACACTCTGTACCGCGCTTCCGGTGGCGCCGTGCCGGCAGGTACTGCGGTCAAGATCCGCTTCCGCACCTATCACGACGACGTGACCGGCGTCACGTTGCGCAACTATGACGTCAATGCGTCGGCCGAACAACTGACTCCGATGCAAATTGTGGCCAGCGATGTCCCCTGCTACCAGGATGGCCTCGGCAGCCACACCTGCGACTATTGGGAAACCACCGTCAAGTCCGATGTCCCGAATAATTTCTGGTACCGCTTTGTCGTGACCGACGGAAGTGATACCGCCTACTACGCTGACAACACTCCCGCACTCGATGGCGGACTTGGCTCCGCGAGCGCCACCGTCGCGGATAACAGCTATGCGCTCATGTTCTACGACCCGGCATTCCAGAGCGCCAGTTGGGCAAAGAACGCTGTCATCTACCAGCTATTCCCCGATCGCTTCCGGAATGGCCGCCATAACAATGACCCGCACACCGGCGACTTCCGCTACAACGACCCAATCATCGCACTCCCTTGGGGCACTCTCCCCGAAGGCTATTGCCGCAATTACGCCGACGCGGCAACCAATTGTCCGTGGCGCTTCAGTTCACCCGGCAGCGGCAACATCGAGCAAGCCCGCAGTCGCGACTATTTCGGTGGTGACCTGAAGGGCGTTGATCAGGAGATGGATTACCTGAGTTGGCTCGGCATCAACACCATCTACTTCAACCCTATTTTCGATTCCGCTTCCAATCACGGATACGACACCCGCGACTACTCGAAAATCAGTCCGTACTTTGGAACGCAAAAAGATTGGGAGAATTTGACCAAACATGCCGACAACGAGAATATCCGCATCATTCTCGACGGCGTCTTCAACCATCTCTCCTCCGACAGTCCGTTCTTCGACCGTTATCACCATTTCCATACGCCCGGCGCATGCGAATCGGCATCGTCGCCCTTCCGCCCCTGGTTCACCTTCCGGCCACCCTCTCCGTTCGAGCCGTCGCCCTGCGCTCCCTCCACGTCGGGAGGCACTGACACGTACTACAACGGATGGGCGGGCTTCGACAGCTTGCCCGTGATCACCAAAACTCTGCCTGCCGTTCAGCAGTACTTCCTCACGGATAGGAACAGCATCACGCGCTACTGGCTGCGTCAGGGCGCATCGGGCTGGCGCCTCGACGTCATGGGCGACCCTTCGTTCCCCACCGGCTATTGGGAAACTTTCCGCCAGGTCACCAAACAGACTAAGAAGGATGCCCTGATCATCAGTGAGCTCTGGCAGAAAGACACCACGCTGTTGCGTTTCCTGCGCGGTGATCGTGCCGACGCAACCATGAACTACCGTCTGCGAGATGCCGTGCTCGGATTGTTAGCCCCGCAGAATTTCGATGCCAAGGGTTTCGCCGACAGCGGCCGCAAACTCCTACCTTCGGAATTCGCCGCGCGCCTGCAGTCCATCCGCGAAGATTACCCCGACCCGGCCTACTTCTCGATGATGAACCTGCTCGACAGCCACGACACCGCGCGTCTCCTGTGGGTCTTGACGCCAGGCACCGATACCCGCGCCGACAAAGAATTCAACTCTGCCAACCTGGCCGAGGGCAAGCTAAGGGTTCAGCTAGCATCAATAATCCAATTCGCCCTCCCAGGCGCGCCCACCATTTACTACGGCGACGAAGTAGGACTAACCGGAGCCGACGATCCCGACGATCGCCGCACCTACCCCTGGGACTCCGCCGACCACAACCTGCGAGACCACTACCGCTCTCTGATCGCCGCCCGCAAGAACAACGTAGCCCTGACGGCCGGCGACTTCCGCATGTTACATGTCGACGATACCAACGAGACGGTAGCCTTCGGCCGCAAGGCCGCCAGACAGGCAGCCCTCCTCCTTCTGAATCGCAGCCCGCAAACCCAAACCGTCAATGTTCCGGTGGAGGGCTATCTCCATGATGGCCTGCAATTCACCGGAATTGTCGCGGTTCAAAATAC
Source organism: Terriglobia bacterium (assembly GCA_020073565.1). Lineage (GTDB taxonomy): Bacteria > Acidobacteriota > Terriglobia > Terriglobales > Acidobacteriaceae > Acidiflorens. The sequence continues at coordinate 90,156 of JAIQEY010000013.1, read as the reverse complement.
TGCGGGAACGCGTTTCACAACGGCGGGCGGTGTTCTGCAGGCAACGCTCAATCCCGAGAGCGCAATCCTGTTGGCGACCGGCGAAGTGAACCTCACTCCTCCGGCCCCTCCAACCGGCTTGAAAGTGACCAAGGAAGCCGCCGGGCAAGTTGCATTGTCCTGGGATCCGCGCCGCGGCGCCGCCGCCTACAACGTGTACGCCAGCGTGGTGAGCGGTGGTGGCTACGTGAAAAATAATTCGTCTCTGATCAGGGGCACCACTTTCACCGCCACCGGCCTGACGAATGCCACCCCCTACTACTTCGTGGTCAAAGCTCTCGACAGGAACGGTAACGAAAGCAACGCGTCGAACGAAGTAACCGCCATTCCCCACCTGACGATCGGATGGGCGAACCTGCAATGGCCTCCCACGATTAACCAAACCATCAGCGCAGTAACTCGCACGCCCAACATTTATGGCCAAGTCTGGATCGACGGAGTAACCAACCAGCCCGGCCCCGCGCCCGGCCTTCGTGCCCAGCTAGGATTCGGTCCCAGCGGAACCAACGCCGGCAGCCCCGCCTGGCTATGGCTGGATGCCGCCTTTAACACCGATGCCGGCAACAACGACGAATATGTAGGCAGCCTGTTGCCCTCCGCCACCGGCAGCTACGACTATGCCTATCGCTACACCACCACCAACGGACGCAACTGGCTCTACGCCGATCTGTCGGGCCCCGCCACTGGAACCGCACTAACAAATCCCGGCAAGATGACGGTAGTAGCCAGCAGTGATACAACCCCGCCCGCAACGCCAGCGAATTTGCGCGTGGTGTCAAGCACCGTAGCCAACATCGCGCTCGCGTGGGACGCAGTCACCGGCGATTCCACCATGTACGGATACGAAGTCCTGCGCAGCGGCGCCAGCGGCGGACCGTACACGATCATCGCGACCACGACCAACACCGCCTACACCGACGCGGCCGTAATAGCCAACACCACTTATTTCTATGTGGTGCGAGCGATTGATCAGTCCTACAACCGCTCTGGCGTTTCCAACGAAGTCAGCGGAGTGGCCAAGGTGCGCAAGGTGAATCTGACCTTCAACGTCACGGTTCCCGCCACCACTGACGGCACCGGATTCTCCGTCCACATCGCTGGTACGCTCGACCAGCTGGACGGCGGCCTGCCGCAGTGGAATCCTGGCGCGACCGTGATGACAAAAGTAGACGGCACGCACTGGACCATCACCCTGACCGGCAACGAAGGTGTCCAGCTCCAGTACAAATACACGTTAGGTTCCTGGGATTACGTCGAGAAGGGCGCGGCGTGCGAGGAGATCGCCAACCGCCAACTGACCTTGACGTATGGAACCAACGGCAATCAAACCGAAAACGACACGGTTCCCAACTGGCACCTCGTAGCCCCTTGCATCCCATAAATCCTGTGTGGCGCGGACATTCCTGTCCGCGCCGCTTTTGATCCTAGTGATGGAGCGACGGGCGCCCCCGCCTGTCCAGCGAAGTGCCCATGTACTCCGGATGTATTAACCAGTGAGTACGGTGGGTACCCCCCTCCCCCCGGTCTTCTGGAATCATGGAGTTAGGCTGTGGAAACACTCCAAAATCTAGATTCGCAAGGACTTATATGGAAAATATTCCGGAATAAGGAGTTAGCTTGTCAAAGAGCGCTGAAAATAGGTTTGGGACAGCGGGGGAGGGCTGTCCCTGGAGACGAGCACACTTCTTCGCTGCCCCAATCAGGAGACTATTGTCCCGCACGGCGGGCGGGAAGTCTGTGACCGGCAGCACGGACGTGAGTGATAGCAGAGAGGTGAGTGTTCGTGGGGGCCCGGGCTCGTGTGGGGACAATGTGGGGACGGGCGCCCTCGCCCGTCCAAGCGGAGCGAAGCTCCGCCGCGACTGTGGTCTGATTGGCTCAGGCTTCGGGATCAGCGCAGGTTTTGGGAAGGGCGCGACTTCAGTCGTGCCGTACTCGTTGAAAATGTGTCCGCGCTTTAGCGCCCGAGGTGTGCTTGTTGCGCACTCGACGACTCTTTCCGCAACCTCTCAAGCCGCCGAGGAAAGTAGCACCAACGTGGCCTAGCAAGACCTGCCTCAAGAGAGTACTAATGGTTCTGACCGAGGGGGTCACGGGGATGCCCGTGGCCCTTTGTTATTTGCTGCAAGGAGATGACATGGCCAACAGCGTGAAGTTTTCGATTCCAGAGCGCGAGATCGACAACATAGGCGTAACATTTATTCGCAAGAAAAATGGGAGTAAGCACGGGACCATCACGGTCCGACAGAACCATTTAGAGTGGACTCCCGCAGACCACACGTACCCGTTTCGGATAACCTGGGAACAGTTCGCAGAATTTTCGGTCGCGAACGGCGAACGCAAGAAGTGAGCCGATTCTGACCGAGAAACGAGCCAATTAGGAAACGATGCTTCCAGATTTTCCTGTGCTCAAGGCCGAGGTTCTGAAGATAATCCTTGCGAAGCTTCGCCAGCGCGTCGACACGGGTGATCCGGTGCTTAGACAGGTTGGGCGCTTCAAACAACACGAAGGCACCGAAATGCGATATGAACAGCAAGGGGGCGCGACAGTTGAAGAGGGATTCGAAAAGATCGGCACAGAATTCAAGGTGCTGCTCGACGAGGTGCCAACTCTTGTTGGCGAGAAATTGGATGCGAAGCTGGAGGAAATAGCGCAGCAGCTTATCCCCCAGGCAGCAAGGGCCTTCTTCAAGAAAGTGGGCGAGAGTTGCCAGAAGGCTGGCACCTCGATTGATGCTGGTGGCAAACCAGTTTCCCCAGAAATGCTGTTGGATATGATAGGTTCCGTCCAAATGGAGTTTGGGCCTGACGGAATGCCGACCAGCAGCTTCGTAATTCATCCAGACATGCTTCCAGCCCTCAAGAAAGTTTCTGAGCAAATAGAGAATGACCCCGAACTCAGGCGAAGGAACGCCGAAATTCTCGACCGACAGCGAGAGGCATGGGCTGTTCGGGAGAGTAATCGAAAACTGGTTGACTAGCGTCAACGAACGGCAATACCAAATTCCTTTTTGCCAGGTACTGGTAGCGGAAGGAGAGACCATCCTCTACGTCTCGCCGCATGGGCCTTTCGAGAAGGGCAAAGACATAATTGCACGCACCGCGACCGGAGAAATCCGCGCATACCAATTGAAAGCCGGGGATATCGGATTGAGCGAATGGCGCGACATCCACGGCGAGATAGTCAACTTAGTTGAACTAGCAATCGAACTACCTGGCACGGCGCCAATCATCGAATTTGTTCCGTACTTGGTTACGAATGGAGAATTAACTGACCCTGTTTGGGAGCAGGTTCGGGTGCAAAACGTAACTTGGCAAAGTCGCGGAATCAACAAGTCGCTACATGTTATTCAGAAGGGAGAACTATTTGCGAAGTTTAGGTCGTCACACGGCGCATACCTGCCCCGTGAGTCTGATTTTAGGATGTTTCTGCAACTCGTTTCACATGACGGCACTGCCCCCGCCGAAAAGGAAAAGGCCGCACGGTTGTTAGAGCGTGTTCTTCCAGACGAGCCACAAGACGAAACCTCACTGAATGTCGCGCGCGCCGCATCAAGCATCGTATTGTTGACTTCCTATATAACCAGTTCTGCAGTCGTAGCCGCGAACCACTGGTGCGTGTTTGAGTACTGGGTTCTAACCGGCGCTCATGTCCTCTACCTAGCCGAGAAATCCAATAAGGCGGAAGACGCGTGCCAAGTTTCATTTGAACTCTGCGAATCCGCTGCCGAGAGTGCGCTCAACGCGCTCGCTGACGAGTGCGCTCAACGCAGCGATTTGGTCCAAGGATTTCCTCTAGTAGAGGGCCACACGTACCGTCCCCGCATAACAATATTACTAGGCCTCCTCAGCGGCTTGGACCTGTCTCTTCGGGTTCGTCGCAAGACACGTAGCAAAGCTGAATTCGTCCATTCATTTCTGACGGCGCGCCTCAGGGAGGCTGCGCTGTGGGGCGAATCGGCTGTTCCATATTTCTATCTGGCCGCGCTCGAAGCTGAGCAACATTGTAGGCCTCATGTAGCCGAGGGCATCGCTATCCAGCTTGTAAGGGAGATTTCAGGCGCAAACGGGGCATCTGCTACAGGGCGGGGACTCCCCGGCCCCTATTATTCGCCAGAAGAGGCGCTACGCCTTAATTATGGCCTTGACTCCTTGAACTCGGAGCAATTCCGCGGGTTCAGTTACGCCGTCGGAGCGTTGGTTGATTACTTGGCCAGACGGTGGCGGCGCCAAGCCCTCGCGGGGCTTTGGTTTGGCGTAACGCGCATGTCTTTCGTGACGCTGCTGCCGGCCAGCTTTCCCGACTGGTTCCGGTGGGAATCGTCGGAGGGTACCCTAGCCAGCAGCCTTCCGCGCGAGCCGCAGAGCTGGGAAGCACTCAGGGTCCACGCGGAGACAATACCGCTTGACGAATTGCCGCCGACGCTCGTTAAACGCCCGGCATTCGCATTATGGTTTATTTTGGTCTACCCCCACCGCTTCACGCCGGCCGTTGCGAAACTCATTGAGGATGCTGTCTGGAAATCAACTTAGAAGGTGATCAAGGCGAGATTGCAACAAGCGGAGTACATGAGTCCCTGCAGTATCGGTCATTTGACCCTTTAACAAGCTCTCCAGATAGGCAGTCCGTTCAGTGACGTCGTAGTCTCCATTCTCCCAAGCCATGTCGGCCGCTTTCAGGCCAGCATAGTATGTCGCGCGATTCTCACGGATACGTTTCGGAACGGTTTTCTTGCCCCCAGCAATCTGCCTTGCTTCATGCAGATGAGGTGCGGCACGCGGCCCTAGCAGTCCGCCCGTTCCCTCGCTGAAAGGATGAATCCAGTTCAGCCTCCACAACGCAGAGGCTGGAAGAAGTGTTGGATGATCCTGAATCGTCCAATTCTCATGGATGACTGAGAAGAACCGATCCATTTCATTCCCGACATTCTTGAAATGCGGAGGAGTGTGAGTTCCGACGCGGATCGGCTCCTTGCGGTAGCGTCCTCCAAATTGACAGATGTTGGAAACGGCTGCGTAACTCAGCGCCCACAGCGTGTATTTGTCGAACGCCTCGATGCCTTTCTTGAGGCCGATCTCAACGCAATTCGACGATAGATCGTACTGCCGTAGAAGGTTTTGTTCCTGGATTTTGGTGAATAGGGCGGGATCGTCTTTTTCTCTTACCGACATAAACTGGAAAAACTGCTGCGACTATGGCAGCAGCCTGATTTTCTGCGCGGCCAGTCGGACGCTGTCCTTGGTGATGGATGCCTCGGAAGCCCGTGGAGCGTTGCCGAACGCAAAGCTTATGCGTTGCTCGTGTAGTTCTTCTTCCGTAACGGGAGTGTTCCGCGAGGCGTCGAGTATCTTCTTCAATTCTGGATCTGGTTCTACGGTTCGAGCGAACTGCTGCCGGTCTGCCATACTGGGGCCTCTCCGAGGATGCGAATCATACGCTTCTTCTTCGCCTAGTATAGTACGTTTTCTTTTCACAGGCGGATTACGAGGTTGAGGACCGCGGCCCTCAGCGGCTAAAGCCCGCGTATTTATTGGCTCCGGGCGGCACGGCTGAAGAGACTGCGGAAAAATGCAATGGGCCGAGGGAAAACGACCACCGGGGCTGAAGCCCCACCTTGATTTTAGAGAGCTTACGCGGCCCTAAAGGGCCGCTCTTCCACGGTCGTCCTCACGTTCGTGTGTTTTTCCGCAACCTGTGAAGCCGTGCCCTTCCCAGCACGGATGGTCTCGAGCGACGGCTGCGCCGCCTGCACATTCGGATCCACTCAGCGCGCCCCGGCGCATTCCTTTCCCCCAAGCGCACATCCGCGGGAGAAATCCCGTGGTCCCTACGCGAACGGGTTCACCACCCGAACTCCGTCCACTTCCCGCTGCCCTTGAAAGTCCTCCGACAACAGCACGCGGCAGCCCGCCTGCTTGGCAGAGCGCAGGATGAGGGCGTCCCAAAAAGAAAAGCCATGCAGACGGTGGAGATCAATGGCAGCGAGGATGTCGGCTACCTCGGGCGCGGCCACATCGAACTCGGCGAGCAGTTCGACTTTGCGGCGCGCCAGGCGTGCATCCACGGCCAGCTTTCGGGTGACGGTGACAAAATACTCCTGCAGCACCTGCAACGACACGACCCCCGTCCCGGCCCGCCGGTGCTCGGCCACCAATTCGATCGCGCGGCGCTGCTTCGCCGGCGAAGCCTTGTCGTCGGCATAGACCAGGATATTGGTATCGAAGAAACTACGAGCGCTCATGGATCTCGTCGCGATTGAAACGCCAGCCGCGCGAGTGGCCCTGCCCGGAAAGACGACGGAATTCCGCGATGCTCTCCTCGGGATCATCGCCGCCCGCCAGCTTTTGCAGGTGGTCGCGAATCAGCTGATTGAGACTCTTGCCCAGGGCGTCGGCCCGCTTTCGGGCCCGCGCCACCAGCTGCTCGTCGAGTGAAAGCGTGAGGTTCATGAACACAGTATACGTGTCCACGGATTATGTGTCAAATCGGCCCCCGCCACGGTAGGAGCTAGGCGCTGCCCGGCACCTTCCCCTTCAGCATCCGCACCACCCGATCGAAATCCTCCAGCGTCCCATACTCGATTATGATCTTTCCCTTGCCTCTCCGGTCCCGGATCCGCACCTTCATCCCGAGAATGGTCTCCAGCGACCGTTGCGCTGCCCGCACATTCGGATCGACCCAGCGCGCCCCACCATGCTTCGGTTCGTCCCGCTTCTCCAGCGGGAGGTTCACGTCCTGCACCAGATCTTCCAGCGCCACGACCGACATCTTCCGCTTGATCGCCATCTGCGCCACTTTCGAGACCTGGGTCTCGTCATGCAACCCGAGCAACGCCCGCGCATGGCTGTACGTCAGGTCTCCCCGCCGCAGCGCCGTTTCCACGTCCACCGGCAGCTTCAGCAGGCGCATGTAATTCGAAACCGTCTCGCGCGACGCTCCCACCCGTTTGCCAATTTCTTCCTGCGTGAGTTTGAATTCTGTGCTCAGGTTCGCGAAGGCCTCGGCCTGCTCCAGGCAGTGCAGGTCCTCGCGCTGCAGGTTCTCGACCAGCGTCATTTCCGCGGCCTGCTGCTCCGACACGCGCTTCACGATCACCGGGATCGCCGTCTTGTCGGCCATCTTCGACGCGCGCAGGCGGCGCTCGCCCAGGATCAGGATGAACCGCCCCTCCTTCCCAGGACGCACCACGATCGGCTGCAACACGCCTTGCACCCGGATCGAATCCGCCAGTTCCTGCAGCAGTTCCGGTTCGAACTCCTGCCGCGTCTGGTAAGGATTGTGATCGATCAAATCAATTGCCAGCAGAAACACCTGCGCCCCATCCGCAGTCCGCCCCGCAGCCACCGCCTGCAAATCCACCAGCGCCGCCTCGCCGTCGCCGGAACCCTCAACCACCGAGGGTGCCCCACTCATTCGCGCACTTTGCGAATGAGTGGGATCGCTGTCGGCAACCACTCGAGGCCCAGGCAGCAAAGACTCCAGCCCCCGTCCCAAAGCCCGCCGCTTCTCCGCCAATTTCTCAGCCATCTTCTCCACTCCCGATTTCTCCGCCGCATTCGACGTGCTCTGCATCAGCCTCTCCCCATTCCTTCCATATTCGCCAAACGATCTTCAGCTCCAGGTCCCTCTGTGCTCCTCTGTGACCTCTGTGGTAAAGATTCGAATATATCGATACATATAAATATTTATGATAATAGATTTAAGCTGCCTCCCCCGAATCCGGCGCCGCCGGCGCGCCGGGAGTCACCGCTGCGCCCAGCCGGTCCAGGATCTCCTTGGCCAGCCGGATGTAGCTCTCCGCTCCGCGCGACCGCACGTCATACACCAGCGCCGGCTTCCCATGGCTCGGAGCCTCCGCCAGCCGGATGTTCCGCGGGATCGTGGTCGAACACATCTTCTCCCCAAAGTATTTCTTGAGTTCCTCCGCCACCTGCTGAGCCAGGTTGGTGCGGTCGTCAAACATGGTCAGCACCACGGCTTCAACCACCAACGTTGAGTTCAATCCAACCCTAATGCGCTCCACCGTGTCGAGCAGCTCGGACACGCCTTCGAGCGCGAAGTATTCCGCCTGCATGGGAATGAGCACTCCATCCGCAGCCACCAGCGCGTTCAGCGTGAGCAGGTCCAGCGCGGGTGGGCAGTCCAGCACGATGAACCGAAACCGGTCGCGCAAAGGTGCGAGTGCGTCCCGCAGCCGAAACTCACGACGCTCCACATCCACTAGCTCCAGGTTGGCGCCGATCAGATTCTTGTGGGAGGGGATCAGCCACAGCTGTTCAAGGGTCGTGAGCTGAAGCGCCTCCTCGGCTGAGGCTACGCCCATCAGCACGTCATACGTGCTGATGCGCTCGGGGTCCTTCGCCAGTCCGAGGCCGCTGGTGGTATTCGATTGCGGATCGCAATCGACGATCAGTGTGTTGACCTCTGCCGCCGCGAGGGAAGCGGCTAGGTTGATGGCGGTCGTAGTCTTGCCGACGCCACCCTTCTGGTTGGCAACCGCGATGACACGTCCCATATTTTTTCCTGGAAGAGGTTTGCGGGCCAGAATAGTTCGAATGAGTCTGTGAAAGCAACGCCCTAGTTTGGTGCAAGGCGACTCGAATGTCCACGTGGACCACTCGCCACATTGCCACGCCGGAGTTGAAAGTGTTTCACGTGGAACACTACTCATGTTCCGGGATGGGTAGGTTATGTGCGAAAACTGCGAAGTGTTCCACGTGGAACACTCAGACTTTGACTTGAAATATCTTATTAAGTCGTTGATTTTATTGACATAACCCGATTGCCAGTATTCTTGAATGTGACCTTGGGATACTTATTGGATGCTGCCAATCTATGGTCAGGGCCAGGTTGTGGAGGGTGGGAAACCGGCTGGAACCTATTAGAAGAGCTATGCGGGCGGCCGGGGCCAGGAACTTGATCGCCAGGGGGAGAGCGGTGTCGAAGCGCTCTACTGCTCGCAGGGTGACTACGTCGGCTTGGGGCGGGCCCTTGCTCACGAGAGTCTCTGCGCGTTCGGTGATTATATTTACGTTCGTCAATGTAAGAGATCGGGCTGTTTCGCGTAAGAAGGCGGCTTTCTTGTGGTTCGATTCGATCAGGGTCAGGTGGATGTTTGGGCACCGGATCTTTATCGGAAGTGCTGGGAATCCGGCGCCGGAGCCCAAGTCCAGGACTCGGGGCGCTTGCGGCGGCGGCCCACTCATCGCAACTTGCGCGATGAGTGGGGCACCCGGACTTTGCGATTCGGACATAACCTTCGCGGGCAGGAATGCCCGCGCCACATTTTCTGGGAACAGGTGGCGGGCTAGGAAGAGGCTCTCTCCGAAGTGGCGGGTTACGATTTCTTCGGGATCGCGGATGGCGGTCAGGTTGATGCGGGCGTTCCAGCGTAGTAATAGATCGATGTATATCGATATTTGTTCGAGCGCGCGTGCGGGGAGCGGCTGGTCGAGGAACGGTTCGAGCAGGGCGGCGATGCGGGCGGTGTCCACGGGAAGTCGGTGAGATTGTAAATCTCTCGGGAGCCAGTGGTGTTGGATTGCGCCAATTTATGCGCGTGCCGTCCCTTGCGGGACTCGAATTTCCGGCCTTCATGTACCCAGCGCTGACGCGCTGGGCTAACGAATGGCGCCGCTCCGCGGCTAGCTTGTACCTTCGCAGTCCATAATCTTCGCCAAAAAAAAATAGTAGTCGTGTCGATCTCACGGCGACTCGTTCGACGTGTAAGTAGAGCCGGGGAAAGCGCCCTAAGGAGGCGGATATGGCACGGCAGCACACAATCTCCCAGACCGTCAAATCAATCGCGGGATCGGCCCTCGTCGGGCCGGGGCTCTTTATCCTGTTTGGAAACCTGGATGGAGCGGCAGCGCAGCTGGGTCACCTTCTCCGCTGCACCCCTTGCGACGGATTAGGGTTACTGTCGTCTGTCATTCTGGCGGCCTCGTTTGATCATCAGCGGCTATTGGAGGGTCTCGTCCAGATGTTGGTATCCTTCTGGCCGCTACTGTTCGTCATTGGCGGAGCGGTATTGTTGCGAAATGCCTTCACAGACAGGGACAAAGGCGTTATCGGTTCTCAACAAACATTTCCTAAGAAAGATAGCGAGGCTGTCGATCTGATTATCCCTGATTCGACGTCTAATTAGAACCTGGGTTCGGTCGAGATCGCCCGGGCCAGCCCACAACACTCAACAATACGGAGACATGAAGATGAGATGCATGGTGATCGTCAAGGCCAACAAGGATTCGGAGGCGGGCGTTCTCCCGAGCAAGGAGATCCTGACCGCGATGGGAAAGTTCAACGAAGAACTGGTGAAGGCGGGCGTGATGCTGGCGGCCGAGGGGCTGCAGGCGAGTTCGAAAGGGGTGCGGGTCAAGTTCTCGGGTGCAAGCCGGACCGTGATTGACGGACCGTTCACCGAGACGAAGGAGCTGATCGCGGGTTTCTGGCTGTGGCAGGTGAGGTCCATGGCCGAGGCGATCGAGTGGCTCAAGCGCGCTCCGTTTGACGGGGGGACGGAGGTCGAGGTTCGCCCGGTCTTTGAGGCGGAGGATTTCGGAGCCGAGTTCATGCCGGAGCTTAGGGCGCAAGAGGAACGACTGCGCAAGCAGGTCGAGAAGCAGAAGGCCTCGTGACGGCGCGCCCGACCCTGGCTGCGGGAAAACGACCACCGGGGCTGAAGCCCACCTTGATTTTAGTTGACGCGGCCCTAAAGGGCCGCTCTTCCACGGTTGTGCTCACGTTCGCGAGTTTTCGGCAGCCTGTGAAGTCGTGCCGTTTCCACCCGCGCAAGTAAGAGCTTATCCGCAAGCTCTGTCTTGTGGGAAAAAAGTTTTTTAGGGTGTCGATTTCTCGAAACTTCGTTCGACGTGTCAACAGAGCGGCGGTTCAGACGGTCGAGGCCGTTGGCGAGCCCAGCTCACAATCTAAAATCAATAAGGAGATATGACGATGAAATTCATGATGCTGGTCAAACACGGCAAGAATCCGGGCCCTCCGCCCAAGGAACTGATGGACGCGATTGCGATCCTCAGCGAAGAAGCGGTCAAGAACCGCACGATGCTCGGGAGTGGGGGGCTTGCGCCAATTGAGCAAAGCACTCGAGTCCGGGTTTCGAAGGGGCAACTGACCGTCAGTGATGGACCTTTCACTGAGGCCAAGGAGGTGGTTGGCGGCTATGCGCAGTTTGAACTGAAATCAAAGCAGGAGGCCATCGACGGGGCGGTGCGCTTCATGGAGCTTCACAGGAAATACTGGCCGGAATGGGAGGGCGAGACCGAGATTCGCCAGATATTCGGGCCGGAGGATTTCGCTCAACACATCAACGAACAAGCGCGGAAAGCTGGGTAGAAGCACGCTGCAGGGCGGCGAGCGGGGTCTTTCGGCTTTGCTCGGGAGTTCGGCGGCGGGCTCACGCCCGCCGATCGGCTCAACTTGCGCTGACGGATCGAAGCATGATGTGATCGGTAGCCATGACGGCGACCGATCTACATCGCACGATCGACACAGTCTGGAGGATGGAGTCGCCGCGGCTCATCGCCGGACTGATGCGCATGGTGCGGGATGTCGGCCTGGCCGAGGACCTTGCCCAGGATGCTCTGGTCGCCGCGCTCGAGCAATGGCCGCAGTCGGGCGTGCCGGACAACCCGGGTGCCTGGCTCATGGCTACGGCCAAGCATCGCGCGATCGACCACTTCCGACGGAACACGCGGCTCGAACGCAAGCACGAGGAACTCGGACGTGAGTTTGAGGCCAAGGAGATGGCTGTGCCGGATTTTGACACCACCCTCGACGATGATGTTGGTGACGACCTGCTGCGCCTGGTGTTCATTTCCTGTCATCCGGTCCTCTCGACTGAGGCGCGAGTTGCGCTCACGCTCCGCTTGCTGGGAGGTCTGACGACCGAGGAGATCGCGCGCGCATTCCTCGCCCCGGAGCCGACCATCGCCCAGCGCATTGTTCGGGCGAAGCGGACTCTCGCCGAAAAGCGCGTCCCCTTCGATGTTCCGCGCGGCCCCGAACTGGGTGCGCGCCTGTCTTCGGTGCTCGAGGTCATCTACCTTATCTTCAACGAGGGGTATGCGGCGACGGCGGGGGACGACTGGATGCGGCCTGCGCTTTGTGAGGATGCCCTGCGTCTGGGGCGCAATCCTGGCCGGGCTCGCTCCGCGGGAGGCGGAGGTCCACGGCCTGGTGGCGCTGATGGAAATACAGGCGTCGCGCTCGCGGGCTCGCGTGGGACCGTCGGGAGAACCGATCCTGCTCAACGATCAGAACCGCGCGCACTGGGATCAACTCCTGATCCGCCGTGGTCTGGCGGCGCTCGAGCGGGCTGAAGGGCTGGGCAGTGCGCTGGGACCTTACACGTTGCAGGCCGCGATTGCTGCCTGTCATGCGCGCGCACGGACGCCGGCGGAGACGGACTGGGCTCGCATTGTGACGTTCTATGAGGCGCTTTCCCAGGTGATGCCGTCACCGGTTGTGGGACTGAATCGGGCGGTGGCGGTGGCGATGACGGTGGGTCCGGCCGCGGGGCTCGAACTGGTGGATGGTCTGGCGTCGGAGCCGGCGCTTCGGAACTACCATCTCTTGCCGAGCGTGCGCGGCGACTTCCTCTTCAAGCTCGGCCGCTTCGACGAGGCTCGCGGGGAGTTCGAGCGCGCGGCCGGGCTCGCGCGCAACGGCCGCGAGCGCGAACTACTGCTGGATCGCGTCCGTGCGTGCGCACATGGGTCTGCGCCGGCTCAGGCACAGTGACTACGGTAGCACTTGTCGCGCTGATCCCACTCATCGCAACTTGCGCGATGAGTGGGGCACCCGTGTTCCCGCTACTTGGAGTGGTGGCGCTTAAACGCGGGCAGGAATGCCCGCGCCACATTACTTCACTTTGGCTTGGAGGGCTTGGCGTGTTGCTTCCAGCGTGCGGATCAGGGACTCTTTTGGGAGCTTCTGGATGATTGGTTCGATCATCCATCCCAGGCCCAGAGGCACATCCCGAGTCAGCGAAATGGCTCGGCACTCTGTTCCCACACCACCTTCCTGCTCCTGAAATCTCCAGTAGGAATACAGGCGCCACAGGAATCCGTAACCGGTATCGGGGGGCAGAACTTTTTCGTTTGGGGTGCCGGCGTTTTGCACTTCGGCAATCCTGGTGGTGTAGGAGCGGCAGAGTGCACGGGTTGGGTCGACGGAACCATAGTGGACATCGTGATCGGTATCGAGGACTACCGTTATGATTTTCTTTTTTAGAAGGCGCAGGTAGATCTGGAAATCGTTGCCTTGATGGCTGATCAGCTTGGAAGCGATCACTTCGGGCTGGTAGATATTCTGGTGGTGATCGTAATCCTGGATCAACGCGAGGGTTTCCTCGAGGGTTGTGGACGGAATGAAGGCGGCGCCAATCCAGTCGTGGATTAAACCATTCGGGACTTTGAGCGGTCCGCGGCCTGACCAGAATTGCGCTGGCACCTTTCTTGCCTGGACTTGCTTTGCTCTTTCGGGAATTGCTTCCGACCACAGGAATGGGGCGCTGCCCTTGAGGGTCTGCTCCATGGCGGCTTCTTCGTTGCTGATGTACCTGGCAAACGTCTCGAGGGTTTGCGGGGGGAGCTGGACCGTAGTGGGAGTTTGCGGCATGGCGCCCGACTATTGAGAATCGTGATCCGGCGGTGTGGGGTTGTCAAGCCATCGGGGACGGAAGAGGAAGGGTGTGCGTGAGTCTAGGGTTCCCTCCGAAGCGCTTGCTGGCGGGTTAGCGGAACAGGCCTTCTCGGGCAAACTGAAGGGTTGATTCCTGCAGGGCTTTCGATTCCCGGATCTCCAAGTTGGCTTGGCGGAGGTTGGTGGCTTGTGCGGGATCGGTGCCGGGCTTCAGGTCGGTCTTTTCGAAGAAGTAGCGCCAGCCCTCGTGGCGATCGGCTGGGGCTTGGCAGGCCTCCAGGCTTTTCACGGTGGCCTGGGCGTTTTGCAGGCCCTTGAGGACCTGGACTACGCCGGCGGATTCATAGGTGCGGATGTTATGGCGGATGATGACGTAGGACGTGCCTGATTCGTCGCGTGTCAGAAAGACTCCCTATGCAGCCTGGCCCAGCGGCTAAAGCCGGCTCTAAAACAAGTCAGGTATCGCAGCGCAGAAGCTGCGCCACCCAAGAAAGTGAAAAGGCGATTTTCGTACAAATCGCCTTTTTCAGGAGTTACAACCTACAGTGCCTGAACGTTCTCAGCCTGCCAGCCTTTGGGCCCCTTGGTCACTTCGAACTGCACGGTCTGGCCCTCCTGCAGGCTCTTGAAACCGCCTGCTTGGATCGCCGAGAAGTGCACAAAAACGTCTTCGCCATTCTGACGGCTGATGAAGCCATAGCCTTTGGCGTCGTTGAACCACTTTACTGTTCCTTGTTCTGCCATGTTGATACTGGTGTTCCTTTCACTCGATTTACGCTGGAGAGATTCGGAGGTACTGAGGGCAGGTTACTGGCTGTTGAGGCAAGAGCTGCTCACGACCGATTCGGTCTAACGTACATAGGCATCGTACCTGCAGACCGAACGATTAGCAAGCAGATAGAGGGAGGCGGCGGGGATCAAGCGTTATTAGGGTGCAAGAAGGAAACCGGGACCAACGTTTCGGCAGGATGAGCGCAAGCAGCGTATACTTGAATTGCTTAACCTCGAAGACCATTGTCAGAGCATCTTGCGCCTTCGCGATTGAGAAGATCGATACCGGGGGCGCGGCGCGTGGGGACTGCAGAAGTAGTTTTAGCCCATCCAGACGAAACTCCGGCAACCACAACTTGATTCAATTTGATGCACGGATGCGCCTGGGGATTGGGGTCGGGCTTGGGCGCTCATCCGCCGCTGCACGAACAGGAGTTGACGATGTCTGCAATGAATGGCGATAAGGCGAGATTTCATCGGGATCGCAAGAAGAAGATTGCGCGGCGGGGGCGGAAGCGTGAAATGCTGAAGGGCCTGGCGGAGCAAAGCACAATGGCGGAGGGTTCCTCGGGTTCGAAGTCGAAGGCTGTGACGGTATGAGCGCGCCGATGGGTGGCTTGCCGATCTCTCCGGCTCTTTCGCGAAAACGAGTTTTGCTGGTCGACACCTCATCGACGAAGCGCGATCTGCGCGCAGATGCGATGCGCAAGCTCGGCGTGGATGTGGACTGTGCCGCGGATATCAACGAAGCGCGTTCCTGGTGGCGGGCTGATCTTTACCACCTGGTGCTCATCAACATGGGAAACGGACTGGGGCACCGGGATAGGTTTTGCGAGGACATTCGGGGCGCAACCCCTCCGCAACAACTGGCGTTTCTGGTCGGCAAGCCGGAGTACTTGGCTGATTCGCCGGGCACAGAGGACGCAGGTTTTGTTCCGGGGAATGGCGTCGACGTTCCGCAGGACGATAGGAAGCCCACGGTGCCGGTGGAGTTCGGAGGCGAGCCCCGACGCTGGGGTATTCTCGAAGCCTCACAGCGAATCTCGGCCGTACGGTCGGCCGCTACCGCTCGCTCCAACGCGATGCGGGACAGACCTGTGCCGCCACGCGATTTTGAAACACGGGACTTGAAGCGCTCAGGCGCGTGGTCTCAAATGTTACCCGAGTTGCAGAAGAAGGAGCTGGAATGAAGAATCTCTACGTTGGAAATTTACCGCACAGTACAACCGAATCCGAGTTGCGAGCCGCTTTCGAGGTGCATGGTGCAGTCGAAAAAGTGAGTATCGTGACGGACCGGGATACGGGCCGCGCGCGCGGCTTTGCGTTTGTCGAAATGACCAATCCCGGCGAGGCTGACAAAGCGGTGGCGGCTCTGAACGGAACTGAACTCGGGGGACGCACGTTGACGATTAACGAGGCGAAGCCCAAGACCGACCGGCCAAAGAGCGGAGGACAGCGGTTTGGCGGCGGGGGCGGGGGACGCGGACGCGATGACTATCGCGGCCACGCTCGGCAGCCGCGCGAACCGCGCTGGTAGCTTCCGGGCTGGCCGCGAAACCGGCCGCCTGCGGTGTGGTTGCCGGCGAGCAAGACGAAACGAATCGATATTGGGGGATTGGAATGCCACGAGGCCGATCAACGTTTACCAAGCGTCAGAAAGAACAGAAGCGGCAACAGAAACAACGGGACAAGGCGGAGCGCAGGGTCCTGCGCAAGCAGGACAAGCCGGAAGGCAGCGTGGATAGCGCGGATGAGATGCGCGAGTTGCGCGAACACGCGGAAGAGCAGGCGGCGTTGTTTAACGTTGGTTCCGAGGATGAGAGTTCGGTCGAACTATCGACGGCGGATGACCGCAAGGGGATTGAGCGGTAGGGCGAACGGCTGGCTTATCCACAGCCCTGGACCTTTCATCCCAACACTGCCCGTGTACCAATCAACTGTGATTTGATCCGAGTCTGAATGACTGGAAACTGATCCCACTCATCGCAACTTGCGCGATGAGTGGGGCACCCTCCGCTACATTTCCAAAATCGCAGAGCTTCGAGCAACTTCAACGGACGTGGGCAGGAATGCCCGCGACACACGGGCTATACGAAAACCTCACCTGGTAGCGCGGTTAATGTCCGGCTGGCTAGAGTGTTCTCGATCACGCGCCTTGGACGTTCGTCGGCGGATGGATCGAGTTGGTTGCGTTCGATGCGCAATTGCAGGGTGCGTTCGATTTGACGAAGCTCCATGACTTCGGCGCCGGCGACCAGGGTTGAGGCTCGGCCCTGTAAGCCAGCTCGGCCGGTTCGGCCGACTCGGTGGATGAAGTCCTCGGCCATCTTGGGCAGATCGTAGTTGATTACGTGGGCCACGTCGTCGACGTGCAGGCCGCGTGATGCGATATCGGTGGCGACCAGTACCTGGAAGCGCCCTTCCTGGAATCCGCTCAAGGCTCCATTACGCTGCGCTTGGGTGCGATCGCCGTGAATCATGGCGGCGTTGAAGCCGTCGCGCACCAGTTCTTTGGCGAGGCGTTGTGTGCCGCGCTTGGTGCGGGTGAAGACCAGAGTCTGTCCTTTTTCTTCGTAGAGGAGTTGGCGGAGCACGTCCAGTTTTTCTCCCGGACGCACTTCGTAGGCTTTCAGTTGTACGCTCTCGGCGGGCTTGAGGACCGAACCTAAAGCTACGCGGACGGGTTCGCGCATGTAGTCATTCACGAGGCGGGCGACGGACAGCTCCATGGTTGCCGAGAAACACAGTGTTTGACGGTCTCTGGGCAGGACCGAGAGGATGCGCTGGATCGCGGGCAGAAAACCCATATCCAGCATGCGGTCCGCTTCGTCGAGCACCAGAATTTTTAACTGGCGCAGGTCGACTAGTTTGCGGGTGATGAAATCCTGCAGGCGTCCCGGGGTTGCGATCACCAGTGGAGATCCGGTGCGAATGCCGTGGATCTGCGTCTTCTCCGATACGCCGCCGATGACCAGCGCCGCCTTCGGCGTGGCCTTGCTGCGCAGGTTCTCGTACTGCTCGTGGACCTGCATGGCCAGTTCGCGGGTGGGCAATAAAATCAGGGCGCTTGCCTGACGCGAGGGTGCGCGGTTCAGCATCTCGAGTATGGGAATCAAGAACGCCAGGGTCTTGCCGGTGCCGGTCTGGGCAGTGCCGATTACGTCTTTGCCTTCAAGGGCTGGAGGAATGGCACGCGCCTGGATCGGGGTAGGGGTAGTGAATTGAGCTGCCGCCAGCTTCTGCTGCAAGGCAGAAGACAAGGGCAGTTCCGAAAATGTGGTCATTAAATTTGTGTTCTTTCTGGAGGGGCCTGTGGTTACACACTCAGACACGCGTCAGGAGTTTCCATGCCGCTCACGTTTAGATTTACGCTGAATAAAACGGCGGGCAGGAAAGGCGGAGATGAATCTGGTCCAATGAGGGACCACCGCGTCACGAGCAAACCGTGGCAAAAGCGTAGAAACAGTATAGCAGAGAAGCAGTTTGGTCGATGGCAGTCAGATCGCGGGGGGTTACTGCCGGGTAGGGTACGTGGGGGCGGGCACCAAAATGGGAATCGTGCACCCTCCGCAGGTTGGAGGGCCCGTCATTCCCGCCCGAATCTGCCTGATACGTCCTTCCGCGTATGTGCAAATCTCAGATCTTGTGACGAAAGTACTGATTCGGCAATGGTTCCGGCGCGCGGTTTGCGGGTAGGAGTTAACCAACTTAGAAACATGATCTTAGGGGAATTTCGGGAGGGGCATGGGGTACCGACCCGCTAGTCGGTTTCAGGCAGTTACACTTCACGCCCTTCTCATCCACAGTATTTTCCACAGGTTAGAGGTGTCGGGGGCTTCCTCCCCAAAGAGAGTGAGGGAGAGCTTTCAGCCCTCGCCCGGGGGGACTATTTTGAACCTTATTGCTACGACTATTTAGTCCTTCACCAGCCATGCCAGAGCTTCATCGCGGCTCTTGAATGCGGGAAATT
The DNA here is from genome assembly GCA_020073565.1 of Terriglobia bacterium. Taxonomy (GTDB): domain Bacteria; phylum Acidobacteriota; class Terriglobia; order Terriglobales; family Acidobacteriaceae; genus Acidiflorens. Next base: position 71,713 of record JAIQEY010000013.1, on the reverse strand, counting down.
CGCGCCGCGAGAACTCAACCAGACTCCTGGAGTACTCTTGAGGGAACTTCTCTGTTCCCACCATTGCGGATTTCTTGACGTAAGGCTTGTCAAAGACGGCGCTTTCTTTCATGGCCCGAATGGCATCTTTGTCTATGGATGCTCCCGTGAAGTCTGAAAGGATCAAGACTGAATTGCGCGGAAGCGCAGTCACAAGTTCGGGAACTGCTCGGCAAGTCTTTTCGACCTCGGCAGCTGAACAGTTTGAAAAGTCTACGAGAAGGATCTGCTTACCCTCATGAGAAATGAACTGAATACGGTCGGCCATGACTACTGCCTTCTGGTGGAAGGTACAAGTTTGGAATGGCGAACTGCCGAATGTCAACAGGCCGATGAGCCAGCATCTTCTGAGGCCGCTTCTGCCACAAGGCTCTCTTGCGCCAACGATCATTCAGGGCGAGCGGGGGCGCCCGTCTCTCCAGCTTTCTTTTACTGGACCGATTCGTTGTTGCCTTCCATCAGGTTGGCGAAGCGGGTCGAATTGTGCAGGAACGCGAGATGGAACTTGCCGATGGGGCCGTTGCGCTGCTTGGCCATGATGATTTCGGCGCGGCCTTTGAGTTCGGGGTCATCTTGTTTGTAGATCTCCTCGCGGAAGATGAACATGACCACGTCGGCGTCTTGCTCGATGGAGCCGGATTCGCGGAGGTCGGCGAGTTGGGGACGGTGGTCCCCACCGCGGCTTTCGGGCGCGCGGCTTAGCTGGGAGAGGGCGAGGACCGGAACCTGCAGTTCCTTGGCGATGGCCTTTAGTCCGCGAGAGATCGACGACACTTCCTGGGTGCGGTTCTCGAAGCGGCGGCTGCCGCCGGACATAAGCTGGAGGTAGTCGACGACGAGCAGATCGAGGCGGCCTTGCGATTGTTTCAGGCGGCGGGCCTTGGCGCGCATTTCGCTGATCGAGATGCCGGGCGTATCGTCGATGAACATGGGAGCGTGGGCGAGTTCTTCCATGGCGCGGACAACTTTCTGCATGTCGTCGCGCCAGAGGGAGCCGGTGCGCATCTTGTGCGCGTCGACGATGGCGCGCGAGCAGAGCAGGCGCTGAAGGAGAGCTTCGCTCGACATTTCGAGCGAAAAGATGCCGACTACTTTGCCGTCGTCGATGGCGGCGTTTTCTGCGATGTTCATCGCGAACGAAGTTTTGCCCATGGACGGGCGAGCGGCCAGGATGACCAGGTCGGACTTCTGCAGGCCGCTGGTCAACTCGTCGAGATCGGTGTAGTGGGTGGCAAGCCCAGTGATACGCTGGCCGCGCTGGAGGAGGGCGTCGACCGAACCGAAAGAGTTACGGACGATTTCCTGAATGCCCTGGAAGCCTTTGCCAATGCGCTTTTCGGAGAGCTGGAAGACAGCGGCTTCGGCTTCGTTGAGGATTTCGTCGGCGGGGTCGGCCTGCTCGCTGGCCTTGGCGATGGCGGACTGGGCGACGCCGATCAGGCCGCGGAGGATGGCTTTGTCGCGGACGATGCGGACGTAGTGCTCGATCGACGGGCGGTCAGGAACGCCATCGAGGAGGCCCGAGATGTATCCGACGTCGCCGACGGCCTGCAGGTCTTTTTTTTGCTCGAGCTCTTCGACCAGGGTGATGATGTCTATGGGGCGCGAGGATTCGGAGAGTTCCATCATGCGCGCGTAAATGCGGCGATGGGCGTCGAGGGAAAAGTCCTCGGGCTTGAGGTGTTCGGCGGCGTCGTTGTAAGCGTGATTGTCGAGCAGAACGGCGCCGAGGATAGAGCGCTCGGCTTCTACGTTCGCCGGCATGCGACCGATGCTGGTGTCGATGGTGGCCACGATGTTTAAGTGAGTACGTTGCATCGTAATCGGTTTGGGGCTGTGGACGATTGAGAGTCGAGTCGGAAAACGCGTCCGAAATGAAAATATTTTCGGAACGTGATCTGCCTCACCCTCGGTGACGTTCTTGGGCCACCTCAACGGAGTATGCCATAAGGCGAACAAAAAGCAAATAGATCGGTTGATTCAAGATCACAGCGCGGGAGGCGCCTTGAGGATTACCGTTTCTGAGGATCGGGAATTGTTCGGTCGGCCCTAGACCGCAGATATTCCGTTCAAGTCGTCACTGTGACAGTCCAGAAAGTGTCACGGTCACCCGAATCCAGGCGGCGCGCCGGCGCCACGATGTACTTATGCGATAGTCGGCATTTTGCATGGTCGCGCAATGGCAACGCGCGGCACCGCAAAGTCATCGGGCATCCCCACAAGGAGGGCCAATGCCAACCAAGGGTCTCCCGCCTTCGTCTCTACTCTTAAGCCTGCTGGTCTCGTGCTTCACTATGGCCGCTTGCGGCGGCGGACACTCTGTCTGCACCACCCCGTCGTGTCAAATCGGAGGAGGCGCCGAGTTCCTGATTGCTACTTCGATTGCCGGCGGTGTGTTGAGTATGCCGCTCGATGCGAAAACCGGAGCATTGGGTGCGTCAACTTCCGTTCCCGGGCCCGTGATGAGCCTGGGGCTGGCAGCCGTCGGATCGCAATTTGTTTACGCTTCCGATTTTCAGAGCGGCTTCATCTATGCCTATTCCATCAATCCCACCAGCGGCGCGCTCACTGCGGTGGGCGGATCGCCCTTTTCGCTGGGGGCTTTTAGCGTTCCCTCCGGCCTGGCCTCCCGTCCGGGCAGCAATTATTTGTATGTGGCCGGCACGGGCGAGATCGATGCGCTGACTATTGGCGTAGCGGGTGTACCGGCGGCGATTCCCGGATCTCCTTTTCCCTCGGGAACTAATCTGGAGTTGGTGGTCGATCCCTTGGGCAGGTTCCTTTACGCAGCCGACGACGATCCTCCGGGTGGTGTGCTGGCCTTTACGATCGAATCCACGACGGGTGCTCTCTCACAGGTGCCGGGTTCGCCTTTCCCAATCCCCGACCAGACGGTTCTCGACAGCGAACCGCTGGGCATCGTGGTCGAGCCCACCGGTCACTTTGTTTACGTTGCTCTTAACGTCACGAATCAGATCGCAGCGTTCTCGATCGTCAGCGGCACCGGTGCCCTCACGCCTGTCGCCGGATCGCCCTTCCCTGCAGGAACTACTCCCTTGTCGATCGCCACGGCAGGTAATTTCCTGTATGCGAACTCGGCGGACGGCACCGTCTGGGGCTACAGGATCGATTCCACCACCGGCGCTCTGAGCCCGGTGGCGGGTTCTCCCTTTCCCTTCCGTGCGGCCGGGCTCATCAGCGATGCCTTGGGCACTTTTCTGTATGGGTCCAGCTCTGCCGGTATCGCAGCGTTCAGCATCAATTCCACAACCGGAGGGCTCACTCCCCTGGCTGGTTCGCCTTTCCCTGCGGGCGGAGCCGCTTTATTGACCATCGTCAAGATGCCGTCACAGGGAGGATAGAGGCTGGGTCGATCTGCCTCTCACGACTCCCGCGCTGACGGGAGGGAAGTCGGTGTAAGATCTCACGCAGTCCTCGGAGGTTTCTATGACCCGCCTTGTGGCTGCGGTCTTCATATTTGTCTCGACTCTGTTTGCGCAGGATCCCTCGCTTCTCCAGCACTTCGATTACGACCAGAAGGCGCCGCTTGACATTCGGGAGACGGGAGTTGAGCAGCGCGGGGATGTGGCGATTCATGACATCTCGTATGCCAGTCCCAAGGGGGGACGCGTTCCGGCATACATCGTTGTGCCTAAGGGAAAGGGGCCGTTTGCAGCGGTGATCTGGGGACACTGGTATCAGGATGGGTCAGAGTTTCTGAACCGCAAGGAATTTCTGGAAGAGGCGATTGCGCTGGCGCCGTCGGGGGTGGTCTCGTTGCTGGCTGATAGTCCGATTGCGCGGCCAGGCTACGGTGCGGTTCGCGAACCGCTGGACGAGATCCAGATTGACCACCGTGTGCAACAGATTTTGGATGTCCGGCGGGGCGCGGACCTGCTGCTGGCGCGCAGCGATGTGGATCCCAAGCGGCTTGCTTACGTCGGGCACAGTTACAACGCAGTCACGGGTGCATTCGTGGCGGGCATCGATAAGCGCTTCAAGACCTTTGTGCTCATGGCTGGAAACCTCTCCGATGAAGTGGACATGAGGTCGAAGAACTTCCAGGAATTTCGCCAAAAGGTTGGCGCGGAGAAATTTGACGCGTTTGTCGCCAAGTACTCCTGGCTGGACCAGGGCAAGTACGTGGCGCATGCCGCTCCGGCTTCGGTGTTTCTGCAGTATGCGACTAAGGAAGATTTTCTGACGCCGGAGCGGGCGCGGGAGTACTACGCGGTGGTCAGCGAACCGAAGAGCCTGAAGTTTTATGATGCGCCGCACGCGTTGAATGCGGAGGCGCGGCAGGAGCGGGTGGCGTTTTTGGCAAAAGAGCTGGCGTTCAAGGCTCCGGATGCGGCGGCCATTGCGCGGGTGCCCGACCTGGCGCAGCCGCCTGCAACTCAAAAATGAAGGTCACGGCTGGCGAGCGGCCCACGGTGCAGCGGAATGAAGTGGGCCGCTCGACCGCGTGCTGTAGTTAGTGGTGGTCGTGATCGTGATCGTGATCACGATCGCGTCCGCAACGGTGCCGTGCTTCTTCGAGCTGCTCGCGGCGCTTGTGAGCTTGCTTGCTGTTTTCGCCGTGGCGCTCGACGGCTTTGCGCAGATCTTGTTCGGCCTGATGGATGCGCCTCTCGCATTTGTCGTCGCGATCGGCGCGTGCCGGAACCGATGTGGCTACTAACCCTGCGATCGACAGGAGGGCAATGCAAAGAATCCTGATGCTACGAGTCATGGTTTCTCCTTGATTGAAATTTCTTCCGGGTTGAGACGAGAGCGGCGGCCGGGTACCTGTCTTGCCGGTCTATTCTAAAACCGAATCTAAATTCAGGGAACGGGCAACTTGCGATTGAGATGCTCGCGTGGGAGCGTGCGTTGTACGAGAGCGGCTTCCTGCGTTCTAAACGACTGAGAAATTGGAGGATTCGTAAGAACAAACTTGCGCAACGGGGTGAATTGGAATATCATGTAACTAACTGGTTAATTAGGAGAGGGAAAACTGAAACGCAAACCTCAGAAAATCGTGATGGCGCGAGAGGGATCGAGAGCCGGTTCCAGAGTTATGGCAACGTCGACTCGCATCGGCGGCGGCAGCAAGCGTTTGGGCGGCACTCGGCTTGGAACGCGGGGACAGCCGGAGGAGAGCCGGGCCGCGATTCTGAAGGCGTCGGTCGCGGAGTTTGCCGAGCATGGAGTGGCGGGGGCGCGGACGGATGCGATTGCCCGGGCGGCGCGGGTGAACAAGGCGCTGCTCTACTACTACTTCAAGGATAAGGATGCGCTGTACGAAGCGGTGCTCGAGCATGTGTTCAGCGGGCTGCGGGCGCGGGTCGTGCCGGTGCTGGAGAGCAAGCTGCCACCGCGCGAGAAGATGCTGCAATATCTGGGCGCGTATTTCGACTACATAGCAGAGAATCCTCGCTTTCCGCGGGTGGTGCAGTCGGAGTGGATGCGGTCGGGGAAGCGAACGGCGCACATGGAACACATCGCGAAGGAATATTTTCGCCCGATTTATCAGAAGCTGGGTGAGGTGTTGCATGAGGGGATTGCGGCGGGAGAGTTTCGGGCGGTAAATCCGATGGATTTTCTGCCGTCGATGGTGGCGGTGATTGTGTTCTATTTCAGCGCGGCGCCGGCGATGAAAACGCTGATGAAGGCGGATCCGTTGTCGGCGGAGCGGATCGCGGAGCGGCGGGCGTTTGTGCTGGATTTTATTTCGGCGGCGCTGTTTGCGACGCCGGCGAACTAAAAACGAGAGAGCGCTGGAGGGGGTAGGGGTCCTTCGACTTCGTTGTTGCTCGCTGCGCGGGCAACAACTCCGCTCAGGATGACAACTCGTGTTGTCTCGCAGCGAGGAGATTGGTGATGAGTGCTCGGAATAAATTTTTGATTTTGCTGGGAATTATCGTGGCGATTGCTTCGGGGTATTACTTTTTTTCTACGCCGCGGGGGAATGATCTGGTGCTGGTGGGGACGGTGGATGCGAACCAGATTGTGGTGAGCCCGCAAATCCAGGGGCGGATTGCGAAGCTGCTGGTGGAGGAAGGAACACCGGTCAAGCAAGGGGATTTGATCGCAGTACTCGACCCGTCGGAGTTGGAAGCGCAGGAGCGCGCGGCGGCGGCGACGATTTCGAGTTTGCGGTCGAAGGTGAGCGAGAGCCAATACACGCACCAGTCCATGAAGGGATCGACGTCGAGCGATGTGGCGAACACGCAGGCGCGCCTGGCATCCGCGCGAGCACAACTGGCGCAGGCGGAAGCTACTTTGACGCGGGTGGAGAGCGACAGCCGACGGATTATTGGGTTGGCGCAGGCGGGAGTGGCGTCAGAGATGGAGAAAGTACAGGCGGAAGCGAATTTGAAAGCGCAGCAGGCGAGTGTGCAGGCGCTGAAGGATCAGGTAAGCGCGGCGCAGGCGGACTTGAATTCGGCGATCGCGCGCACGAAGCAGGCGAATGCGGCCGAGAGCACGGTGGCGTCGAACCGATCACAGGTCGCGAATGCGGAGGCGCAGCTCAAAGAGGCGGAAGTGAGACTCGGTTACACGAAGATCTACGCGCCGGTGACAGGGACGGTGCTGGTGCGGGCGGCGCGCGAAGGCGAAGTGGTGAATGCGGGGCAAGCGATTGTGACGGTGGTGGATTTCGCGGACACGTGGGTGCGGGCGGCGATTCCGGAGACGGACGCGGATCACATTGGTTTTGGCGACACGCTGCGGGTGCGGCTGCCGGGAGGGACGCTGGTGCCAGGCAAGGTTTTTTATAAAGCGGCCGAAGCCGAGTTTGCTACGCAGCGGGATGTGGGGCGGCGGAAGCGGGATATTCGCACAATCGTGTTAAAGGTGCGGCTGGAGAATCCTAAGGGAGCATATGTGCCGGGGATGACGGCCGAAGTGCTGGTGGCGCTGGAGCAGTTGAAAGAAAGTCAGAAGTCAGAAGTCGGATTGCAGAAGTGAAAGCCTAAGAGCTAAGAGCATGAGTGAAGAACTAAGTAAAGCGGTGAACGGGACGAGCGTTTCGGCTTCGGAGTTCGTGAAGAACGATGTGGCGGCGGATGCGGCGAACGCGATTGAAGTTTCGCACATCGTCAAGAAATACGGCGACTTCACCGCGGTGGATGATGTTTCGTTCCAGGTGAAGGAAGGGGAAATCTTCGGCCTGCTCGGGCCCAATGGCGCGGGGAAATCTACCCTGATCCGGATGATGACGACACTGATTCCGATCACGGCGGGTTCGGCGTGGATTGCGGGACATGATGTCAGCAAAGAGCCGGACGCGGCGCGGAGAACGATTGGAGTGATTCCGCAGGCACTGACTAGCGATCTGGATTTGACGGTTGAGGAGAATCTAACCATCTACGCGAAGCTGTATGACGTCCCTGCAAAACGCCGAAAGGAGGCGATTGAGGAACTGCTGGAAACCGTGGACCTGACGAAGTGGCGGGAGGCGCAGACGAAGACGCTATCGGGCGGCATGCGGCGGCGGCTGGAGATTGCGCGCGGGCTGGTGCATAGTCCGAAGATTTTTTTTCTGGATGAGCCGACCACGGGGCTCGATCCGGTGTCGCGAGTGGCAGTTTGGGAGATGCTGACCAATATCAAGTCGAAGCGCAAGTTGACGGTGCTGATCACTACGCACTACATGGATGAAGCGGACCGGCTGTGCAACCGGATTGCGATTGTGGATCACGGAAGGTTGGTGGCGCTGGATTCGCCGGAGGCTTTGAAGGCGAGCGTGCCGGGGTCGAATGTGATCGAGGTGCAGTTCGACAATCCGCCGGCGGACTGGGAGCAAAGGCTGCGCGCGCTGCCGGAGGCGACGTCGGTGCAGAACGAGAGCGCGGGCATGTTTCGCGTGCTGACTGGGAACGGGTCGCGGACTACGACGGACCTGGTGGGGATGGCGGTGGAGGCGGGCGTTACGGTACGGACGCTTACGGTGCAGAATACAACGCTGGACGATGTGTTCGTCCACTACACGGGACGGCAGTTGCGGGATGAGCTGGTGAAGGCTTATTCGTTCGTGATGCCACCGAGACCGGGGGTGCAACCATGAATCGAACGATGGCCATTATCGAGCGCGAGATGCGCAAGTTTTTCCGGTCGCCGGCACTGATGATGGTGTCGATGATCTTTCCGCTGGTGCAGCTGATTGTGCTGGGGAACGCGTTCGGAGGGAAGATCCGCGACGCCAAAATGGGCATCGTCGACGAAGACCATGGAACGCAGTCGATCCGGATCAAGGAGGCGTTCGATTCGGTGCGCGCGACCTCGCGGACCTTTGTGGCAGTGGCGTATGACGATGAAGTGCGGGCGCGAGAAGACGTGCGCGACGGGAAGATTCAGGGCGCCGTGATTATTCCTCCGCAGTACTCGAAGATGGTCTACGAAAAGAACCATCCGCGGATCGCCCTGATTGTGGACAACAGCGACAACTTCATGAGTGCGACGCTGCAGGAGAAGCTGACGGGGGTGACCGCGGCCTTGAATGAACCCGACATCGAACCTCGGCTGTTGCGGCAGACGGCGCTCGATGTCGTGGAGCTGTATCCGTATATCGAGTACATGAAGTATCTGCTGCCAGGGTCGATCGCGCTGGCGATGTTCGTGTCGGCGATGATCGGCGGTGGGATGCTGTACATCGATGACAAAGCGCGTGGGATCCACGAGGGATATCTGGTTACTCCGATTACCAAGGCAGAGCTGGTGTTGGGGTTGAATGGCGCGGGGGCGATCAAGGGCGTGATGACGGGAGTCGTCATTACCATGATCGGGGCGCTGATTGCGGGCGTGGGAACAATTTTCGATCCGTGGACCATGCTGGGATTGTTGGGAATGATCGTGGTCACGGCGTCGGCATTCAATTGCATGATGTTCCTGATGATGGTGCGGGTTGAGGATCCGCTGGTGCCGCGCGCGACCTTTGGGATTCTCAACACGCTGCTGTTTTTCCCGAGTGGATCGATTTATCCGGTACAGGCGTTTCCGGCGTGGCTGCGGGCGATCGCGAAAGTGGATCCGTTCACGTATGCGGTGCATGGGTTCAAAGCGCTGTTGCTGAAGGAGAGTGGCGTGGGAGCTATCGTGCCGGATCTGTTGTTTTTATCGATTTTCGCAGTACTGACAATGGCTCTGGCGGTGCCGTTGTTCAAGAGGACGCTGTAATAGTAGTTCTCAGTTCCCGGTTCTCAGTTCTCAGTGCCCATTTCTCCATGAGAATACGCGTTCGCCGTGGTGTGCTGTTGCTGAGAACTGAGAACTAGGAACTGAGAGCTCTGGCTCTGCGTCTTCAGGCGGAATAGCAAATTTGTGGCGGAAGTGCTGACTTTCAGGTGGAGCCAGATGAAACGGCCTACTCGGCTGAGGCGGACTTCGTCGGGGCTTAGACGGGCTATGTAGCTGGAGCTGATGCGGCTCATTTCGGCGAAGTCGTTCATAGGGCCGAATTCTACGTCGCTGGGGCGGGGTTGCTGGCGAAGGTGCTCGAGGTGACGGGCAATGGTCTTACGGGGAGCGACACAAGGCTGGGTGCGGCAATCGAGAATTTTCTCGATGGCGTACAAGACCGCGTGGTCGACGCGCTCTCCGAAGGCGAGGTAGAGCGTGTTGGTGGAAGGCGCGTAGTTCAGCGGGAGCATGTGGAAAGCTTCCAGCAGGGCGAGCGGGATTCGGCTGACGGTTTCGGTGGCGGAGGGGTCGGAGGAGGAGGCTACGGGACATCCCCATTGCAGGGCCAGGGCGGAGGTGACATCTTGCTCGGTGGCGAAGCCTAGTTTCTCAATCCACTCGCCGATTTTGCCGCTGCGGGCGCGGCGCTGGGCCTCGAGAGCGGCCAGCACTTCGCTATAGGTGAGTTTGCCGCGGGCGACCATGAGCAGACCGAGGGGAATGCGATTGGGCGGCAGGGCGGCCGGAGCGAGCACGTGCAGGCGGGAGAGCTGAGCGGTGAGCGCTGTTTCGAGACATTCGGGCCGACAGTAGAAGACGCCTTGAAGGAAGGTTCCAGCGTGGCGTCGGTGCAGCCGTTGCCAGAATGTTTGCGGACCGGAGCAGGAGGGGAGACCGCATCCGGGACGATTTGGCTGGCTGCGTTGGGCCCCGTCGCGGGACCGGGTGAGCCGGTTGAAGAAGTTGGACATGGGACGTTTCTCCAGAATTCGTGATGTCGTGTCGCTCTCAACTTTCGAACGTGGGCGAGATGTAGGTCGTCCCTCCGGGACTTGACCCATTTCCCGATCCGACCCCGCGTTAAAACGCGGGGCTAAACTGGGTCGCCCCTTCGGGGCTGGACGCTCAGATAGGAGATGCTGGGTCTGGGATGTCGGTGACGCGCAGGCCGTACTTGCCGTCTACGATGACGACCTCGCCCTGCGCGATGACGCGGCCGTCGAGGAGCAAGTCGACGGGCTGGCGCAGTTGGCTGTCGAGTTCGACGACCAAGCCGGCGCTGAGCGCGAGCACGTCGCGGAGCACCATGCGGCGAGTGCCAAAGCGCAGTTTGACATCGAGTCCGACGTCCAGGAGTCGTCCATAGCGGGCGGATGAAGACGAGGCGGCGGAGGGGGCGGGCGCGGGCGCTGGTTTTGCGGCCGGAGGTTGTTCGACACGCGGCTGCAGGGCTGAGGCAAGGGCGGCGCTGATCTGGATCTCGAACCTCACGGGGTCGTCGGTATTGTCGGGAGCGCGGAAGCAGGTGGTCGAGGCGGAGGACCAGGAGGGCGCGGAAGAGGCTGCGACGTGGAATTGGATCTCGCCGCCAGCGGTGGGAGCGAGGGCGGTGGCGGCCAGTCCGGCAATCTGGCGGAGAAGTTCTTCGAGGCCCTCCTTGTGCTCGGCGGTGATTTCCTTGGCAGGCTCAATTTCTCCAAGAAATTTCTGGGCCATGCGCATGCCGGAAGTGGAGGGAAGGCGCAGCGACATTTCGCCGCGTACGGCTCCTCCGGCAACGATGGTGAACCATAGATCGGAATCGGCCGTGGGCAGAGGTTCGGGGGCAATTTCAAAAGCGACAGCTTGAGCGGCGACCTGGGAGAGCACATTTTGAGTGCACGTCTTCCAGGCTTCCAGCCAGGCTTGCAGTTGGGAGGTCAGTTCTTTGCCAGGAGTTTCGGTCATGGCTCACCTGTTCGTGGGGTTGCGGGTTCAAGGGAAAGGACCCGGGCAGCGCGACGGGCATTGACGCGTACGGGCGCGGCCATACACAGCCGAACTTCTTCGACCTGCAGAACCGCAGGCGCCGAAGCGTTTCTGGAAAATGGGAGCACCGCGCCGGGAGTGAGTTCGGCAAGCGACTGCAATGGCACGTGGAGATGCGGGAGCGAGAGTTCGACGGAGAACGCGCAGTCGAGAAGTTTTTTCTCGATCTGGCGGCGCGCCTCGATCGGACTGTGAGGGCGCTGGTAACTCAAGTCGGCGGAGATTTTTCTGAGCAGGGCGTTCGAGATGACGGCGGGAACGGCGAGATTGACCGTGCCGCGCGTGTCCGACATCTTGATTTCGAAACTCAGGCAAAGATTCTTTTCATCGGGAACCATCAGGCGCTGGGCTTGCGAGATCTGCTGGCGCTGGCCGAAGTTGAATTCGAGGGAGATCGCGTCCCAGGTGGTCTGGAGTTCGCGACAGATGATGCGTACGACGCCTTCGAGCACCTGCTCTTCGATTTCGGTGACGTCGCGGACTGCCTCGCTGCTCTGGCCTTCGCCTCCGAGGAGGACGTCGATGAGAGGGAAGGCGATGGCGAGATCGAGCTGAAGCAGGGCGATGACGCCGACGGGCGCGAGATTGCAGGATGCGAGGTACGTTTTTTCCGGGAGGCGCTGCAAGAATTCGCGGTAGGTAAGGTGTTCGGCGGAAACCAGGCTGCATTCAAACACGATGCGCAGGTACGCACCGATGGCGTGCGTCAAGTTGCGGGCAAAGAGTTCGTGGAGCTGGTTGATGGAGCGCAGTTGGTCCCGTCCGACCTGACCTGCCTGGCGAATGTCCCAGGGCTGGACGACCGGGCCGGCGGCAATCGCGTCTGCGGCGTTGCCGGAGCGTGCGGCTCTCACCATCGCATCAATTTCTTGCTGGTTGAGTACTTTTTCCATGTGAGCCTCTAGCTGGTTCCGACGGCTTTGGCGCGGACATTCGCCTCGTCGGGCACGCCCAGGAAATTCAAGCGTGCGCGCAGCCGGACCATGGCCAGGGAATGGATCTGCGAAACCCGCGACTCGCCGATGCCGAGCGCGGCGCCCACTTCTTTCATCGTGAGTTCTTCGTAGTAGTACAGCGCGAGGACTTTACGTTCTTTATCTGGAAGTTCCGAGATGGCTTGCTCGAGCAGTTGCTTCATTTCGGAGCGGAGGCAGGAAAAGAAGGGTGTTTCCTCGGGTTTGCCCGGGATGTAGTCCGTCAGGTCTTCTTCTTTGCCGTCGCGTTGCGACTCAACGTGCAGGCTGCCGAGTTCGAGGCCGTCGAGTTCGGCGAGCAGAGACTGCAGTTCGCGCAGTTCGAGGCCGAGTTCCCGGGCCAATTCGTTTTCCGAGGGAGCGCGGCCGAGTCTGCCGGAGAGCTGGCTGTAGGTCTGGTCGACCAGCCGGCCTTTGCGGCGCAATTCGCGCGGGCTCCAGTCGAGTTCGCGCAGGCTGTCGAGAATGGCTCCGCGAATCCGGAACTTGGCGTAGGAGCTGAACTGGACGTGCTTGGACTGATCGAATTTGTTGAGCGCGTCGATGAGCCCGACTACGCCGGCGTGGACGAGGTCTTCGAAAGGCACGTGGCGCGGCAGCCGTTCGTGAATCCGGCGGGCGATATAGCGGACCTGGGGAAGCTGCTCCATCAGGACACGCTCGCGTTCGGCGTCGGTCTCGACGCCGTCATAAGCCTGCACGGGATGTCTGGTCATGACACACACCTTCGTGTTGAGCGCCGTTTTCAGTCCAGGCTCAACGCACCGTACCCAGCGACTGCACTGGAACCATGGGAGGAATCTCCAGCGGAGAAAGCACCACAACTTTGGGGAGAAAGGGTTCAAGCAAGCGGCGCAGATGAAAACGTGCCGGGGTCGAGCACAGCAGAATGGGAGCGGTCTGCGCGACCTGGTCGCCGGCAAGCTGACGCAGGCCATCGAGAATGCGGCGGACGAAGCTTGGCTGCAATCCCGTGCTCGTCGCCGGCGGCATCTGGGGGGTGAAGGCGCGGCTGAGCTCTTCTTCGATGTTGTGATCGAGAGTGAGCACACGCAGGCCGCCATCGTCAGAGAGGAGCGGCCGCACCAGGGCGCGGCCGAGCGCCTGGCGAGCGGCTTCGACCAGCAGCACCGGATGTTTGCTGGCGGCCGAGGCATCCAGCAGGGTCTCGAGGATGGTCGGCAGGTCGCGGACGGATACTTGCTCGCGCAACAGTTGTTGCAGGACTTTCTGCACTTCACCGAGCGAGAGCGTTTTGGGAACGAGTTCTTCGACTAGTTTGGGATGGCTCTCGCTGAGGCGGTCGAGGAGACGCTTGGTTTCCTGGCGCGTGAGCAGTTCGTAGGCATACTGGCGGATGATTTCCGCCAAATGCGTGGCGAGGACAGAGGTCTGATCGACGACCGCGTAGCCCGAGGTGAGGGCCTGCGATTCGAGGGTGCGGGGGATCCAAAGGGCAGCGACCCCGAAGGCCGGCTCGCGGGTGGGCGTGCCGGGAAGCGAAGGTGGACTGAGTTCGGAACTGATCGCGAGGACCTGATCTTCAACCATCTCCCAGCGCGCGATCTCGACGCCGCGCATGGAGATGACATACTCGAGCGGCTTGAGGCGTACATTGTCGGTGATGTGGATGGGAGGAACGATGAAGCCGAGTTGCAGCGCGAGGTTGTTGCGCAGGGACTTGACGCGGGCGAGCAGCTGCCCGCCTTGCTGGGCATCCACCAGGTGGACCAGAGCGTAGCCGACTTCGAGGGAGAGTTCGTCGAGCTTGAGCTGGTCTTCGAGCGATTCGGCCTTGGCAGTTTTCTTCTCTTTTTCCGCGGCGACGGCGGCGGCTTCCGTTTCAGGAACGTTTTTGGCTTTCGGCAGGCGCCAGGCGAGCAGGGCGACCACTCCGGCGAGAACGAGGAAAGAAAATTTCGGCAGTCCGGGGATGGCAGCGAGAGCCAGCATGACTCCGGCGGCAATTTGGAGCGAGCGGCGGCGGGAGAGCAGTTGCGTGCCGAGGTCGGCGGAGAGCGTGGTGTTCGACGAGGCGCGGGTCACGACCATGCCGCCGGCCATCGAGACGAGCAGCGAGGGGATCATCGTGACTAGGCCGTCGCCGACGGTGAGGACGGTGTAGGTCTTGAGCGCCTCACGGAAGGGGATGTCGAGTTGGAAGACGCCGATCAGGAATCCAGCGATGATGTTGATGCCAGTGATGAGGATGGTGGCGATGGCATCGCGCTGGTTGAAGCGGGCCGCGCCATCCATGGCGCCGTAGAATTCGGCTTCGCGCGCAATGAGTTCGCGGCGAGCGCGAGCCTGGGCTTCGTCGATTAGGCCGGCGTTGAGGTCGGCATCGATGGCCATCTGCTTGCCGGGCAGGGCGTCGAGTGTGAAGCGGGCGGTGACTTCGGCGGTGCGCACGGCGCCGTGGCTGACGACGATGTACTGGATCGCGATCAGGGCAACAAAGAGGACGAATCCGACGACGTAGTTGCCGCCGACTACAAATTGACCAAAAGCTTCGATGACGCGCCCGGCGGCGGAAGCACCTTCATTGCCGTGCAGCAGGATGCGCCGGCTGGAAGCGAGGTTGAGCGAGAGCCGGAACAGCGTGAGTAACAGCAGAAGGCTGGGGAAGACGGAGAACTGCGCGGGGCGCAGGATTTGAAGAGCGGAGAGCAGGACGAGAACCGAGGCGGTGATGCTGGTGGCCAGCAACAGGTCGAGCAAGAACGACGGCAGCGGCACCAGCATGACGAACACCATGCAGACCGCAGCGATCGGGATCACCCATTCGACCAGCGAATTGCGGGCGGGCGCAGCGGCGGTGGTGGTGGTCGCGGGCATCAGCGGCTGACTCCGGCAGCGAGGGCGCGGGCTTGCGCGCGATAAATGGCGGCCAGCACTTCGGCAATGACCGTGTAGAGTTTGGGCGGAACGCTTTGTCCGACTTCGACGGTGCGATAGAGTACGTGGGCAAGCGGGGGATTCTCGACCATGGGAATGTTTTCCCAGCGCGCGATTTCCTTGATCTGGGCAGCGAGCAGGTTGCGTCCTTTGGCGACTACGACGGGCGCGAGCATGTCGGGGCGGTATTCGAGCGCGATGGCGTATGACGTTGGGTTGGTGATGACGACCGCGGCGCGCTTGGTGTCCTCGAGCATGCGGCGGCGGCGCGCCTGGCGCTGCAGGCGGCGAATGCGAGACTTGATGATGGGATTGCCTTCGGTCTCCTTGTACTCATCGACCAGTTCCTGGCGGGACATTTTCAGTTCGTTGTCGAGGTGTCGGCGTTCGAACAGGTAATCGATAACGGACCAGATAAACAGAACGAGGGCAGCTTTCCAGGCCACTTCAAAAATGCGATCGACCGCAAAACCGAGGACGCCGCGGGAGGTGCGTCCGGGGAGAACCATGAGCGTGAGCCAGTCGCGGCGCAGGCAAACGACGGCCACGTAAGCAAGAGCCGTCGCGGGGAGGAGAGATTTGACCAGGCCGCGAAGGGCGGAGATTGAGAACAGCAGACGAAGTTTGGCGCCGGGGCTGATGCGCGAACCGGCAGGTAACAGCGAATTGGGGGCAAACACGAGGCCGCCCTGCGCGAGCGCGGAGGAGAGAGCGGCGATCCAGCCGAATCCGAGGGCGGCGGCGGTTGCGGCAAACACGCCGGAGTGGGCGAGGAAGGGCGGGAGCGCGTCCATGCGGAGGTTGCCGGAAGCGGCGCCATCGAGGCAGGCACGGAGAAAGCCGCGCCACGCTTGCGGGAACCTGGGCATCATGGTGAACAGCACGAAGGTGGCGGCAATGCCGGAGGCGGCGCCGATGAGATCGCGGCTGCGGGCAACTTGTCCTTTTTCGCGGGCGCGCTCACGCCGTCGCGGGGTTGCTTGTTCGGTTTTGTTGTCTTGCGCCATTTGATGTGTTGTCCAAAGGGGCTAGAGCCCCATACAACAAGTGCCCTTCCCGTGCAGCGTTCGACCGCTGCTCAGCCCCAAACATCCCGTGTCAGGGTAGGGGCCCTTCGACTCCGCATGAATTTCGCTTCGCGAAATTCATGCTCCGTTCAGGGTGACAAGGGTTTGAGATCAATGAGCAAGTTTCAAAATCCTTTCTGATGCTTCCACTGCGCGCTCGAAGCGCGCGTCAAAAAAACGGGGCCAGAAAGCGACTGCGCCTCCGAGCAGCGCCAAGCCCAGCAGGCTCTTGATCGAGAGCCCGACAAACAGCACGGGCAATTGCGGCGACGCTTTGCCGAGGAACCCGAGTGCTATGTCGGCGAACAGCGTGGCCACCAGCACGGGTGCGGCGATCTGTACACCCGCGACCCACATCCCTCCGGCAAACTCGGTGAGCGCTGAAATGGCGGGCCAGGTCAGCGAGAGATGCCCCGGGGGCAGGTATTCGAAACTGCGCGCCAGTCCGCGCAGCAGCCAGTGTGGAACGCTGAGCTGAATGAAGAGCAGGAGGACGATGAGTTCGTAAAAGGTCGAGAGCACGGCGGAGTCGGCCTGGTTGTCGGGGTTGAGGACGCTGGCGAGCGCATATCCCATCTGAACGCCGCACACCTGACCCGCGAGTTGGGCGGCCTCAAAGAAAAGTTGCAGCGTGAATCCAACGAGGAAGCCGATGGCAAATTCGCCGAGCATCACGAGGGCGATCGAGGGTGCGGGGAGGGCAGAAGAGGGCGGAGGGACAAGGGGCACGAGAAAGATGGTCAGCAGGAAGGCGATGCCGACCTTGATGCGCGCGGGAACGCCAGCGCTGCCCAGGAAGGGCGCGATCATCAGCAGGCCGGTGACGCGCGAGCCCGCGATCATCCAGGCGGTCAGCGTGCGTTCCAGAGAAAGTTCGAGCACCACTTCACCTCAACGCAAAAACGGATGAAAATCGGACCACATTCCGACCGTAAAAACGATCAGCCGGCGCATCATCCAGGGCAGAAACAGCAGGGCCGCCGCCGCGACCGCGGCCAGGCGCGGGACGGTGGAAATGGTCGAATCCTGTAACGAGGTCAGGACCTGCGCGACATTGACGAGCAGGCTGACCACAGTCGCAATCACCAGCAGCGGGGCTCCGAGAAAGAGCGCCAATTGGAGCGTGCTGCGGACGAGACCGACGACCTGTTCTGTATCCATGACAGCTCTCACGTAAAACTGCGCATCAGGGAACCGATCAGCAGGTTCCATCCATCGACGACCACGAACAAGAGAATCTTGAGCGGAGTCGAGATCACGACCGGCGGCAGTTGCAGCATGCCGACCGAGGTGGTGATGGCGGCCACCACGAGATCAATGACCAGGAAGGGGAGGAAGAGCGCGGCTCCGATGCGAAATCCGGCTTGCAGTTCGGACAGCAGATAGGCGGGCGCGACAATGCGCAGGCCGAGATCTTCGGGGCGCGCTGGGCGCGGCTCGCGCGCCAGCTCGACAAAGAGGGCGAGATCTTTCTCGCGCGTGTACTTCAGCATGAAGTGGCGCAATGGGACGATCGCGCGATCGAGAGCGCCGGCCATGGTGATGTGGCCCGCGTCGAGGGGAAGGATGGCGTCGGCATAAATGGCGGCTCCGACTGGCTGCATCAGGAAGAACGTGAGAATAAGCGCAAGTCCGATGAGGATCTGGTTGCTGGGAGTGGTTTGTGTGCCGAGCGCCTGGCGGAGAAAATGAAAGACCACGATCAGACGGACGAAGGGCGTCATCGAGAGGATGAGCGCGGGGAGAAGCGTTAGCAGAGTGAGCAGAACGACGATGTTCCAAGGCACGGAACCACCGGGCACGGAATTGAAGCCGTGCCAGGAGAAACCCGGCGTGGGTTGGGGGCGCGCCCATGCAGGTGCGGCGCCTGCGATCACGAGCAGCAGCGGAATGGCGGTGCGCAACTGGCGGAGGGCGGCCATTAGCTTGCACCTCGGTTGCGGAAGTTGATCGAGGGAGCTTCGTCATCTGGCAGTTGGGTGAGCAGAGTGACGGAAGACGGGCTGGCGCCAATCAGGAAGCGCTGGCGTTCGAACTGGACGACCGCGACGAACCGGCGTTCGCCCAGGCTCGCAGTCTCGCGGACGGAGAGCGCTTTGTGTTTCTTCCGCGAACGCCACAGGGTGTTTAGCCGGGCCGACAGCAGCGTCACGATGCGAGCCAGCGTGGCAGAGGCGAGCGGATTGGACGAGGAGAGTTGCATTTACGCAAGCTCCGTCAAACGCACGGCCAGACGATCCTGCACGACTTCGAATTCGCTCCACGCGATCAGTGCGCCGTTGACACGCAGGGGAACGTCCTGGCCGACGGTCCAGCGGGTCGCGATGATGCGGCCGTTTTCGAGATGGACCAGGTCCGAGACGATGAAACCGGGCACTGGAATTTCTACGGTCAGGAGGCAAGGCAAGGGTTCGACGCGCACCCAGGGATCGGCGGGCGGAGCTTCAGGCTTGGGTTGGGTGGCGGCGGCCAT
Organism: Terriglobia bacterium; assembly: GCA_020073565.1. Classification (GTDB taxonomy): domain Bacteria; phylum Acidobacteriota; class Terriglobia; order Terriglobales; family Acidobacteriaceae; genus Acidiflorens. The sequence continues at coordinate 53,069 of JAIQEY010000013.1, read as the reverse complement.
TACATTTGCACCAGAAACTCGGTGAAGTAAATATCCTGGATGCCCAGTTGCGGCACGCGCTCCTGGAGCGCACGAAGGAGCTCGGCTTTCAGTCGGCGTTTGCCTTCTGGCTGCAAGAGTTGTTCGGGTTGCGCCGAGGAGAGCACAGCGAGCACGGTGTCGCGCACGAGCGCCATGGGCACTTTGTCCTGCCTGCCTGAGGCAAGGGGATGCGAGAGCCCGAGCGTGATGCCGACGCGGAGAAACGCACGGTCTCCGGAGCCGGTGAGATTGACGACAAAGGTCTCGAGGGCAAGGGTGGATTGGACATCGCTGGTTTCCGGGGCGCTGTCCGAGTGCGAAAGATTCAACCAAGCGAAAATCCCTCCAGCGCTCAAGACAAGAACGAGCGCGACGGCCAGCATGACCGACTTTTTTCGGTTTCTGGGCGCGCGAATCACCGGCGGATCAGGCATACAGCGGATGTTTGCAAGTCGGATACCGGGGCCGGCAGCCGGACTACCCGAAGGGCGCAGGAGAGAAACGGATTGGAATCAGGGAATTGGCGAATGGGTCCCAAGCCGGAGTGCAAAGCACGGCGCGAGAGACGCGCTCTCGCAGAGTGCTCTCATGAAATCTTTCTAAGGAGGGCCGCGCGGAATCGAATCACGCAGCCCCCAGATTAGGGCAGGTTCTCCCTCTCTGCATAGATCGGCGGCCGCTGTCTATTGCTTCAGGTTGATGGTGTCCTGTGCCACCTGATCGAAGGTCGTCACGCAGCGGGCATTGGCCTCATAGCTGCGCTGCGCGACGATGAGGGCAGCAAACTCCTGGGCAATATCGACGTTGGATTGTTCGAGTGCGCCGCCGGAGAGAGTGCCGCGTCCGCCGTTGCCCGGCGCGCCGACGACGGGCTGCCCGGACGCCAGGGTAGGAGTGAAACCGTTGCCTCCGGTGCGAGTAAGGCCCTGACTGTCGGCAAAAGTGGCCAGCACGATTTGACCGAGAATCGCAGTTTTGCCATTGCTAAAGGACCCGGTAATCGTGCCGTCGGAGCCGATGGTGAAATTCACCAGAGCGCCCGAGCCCCCGCCATCCTGCTGAGTGGAGGCAGTACTGCTGGGAGCAGCCATCTGTGTCAGCAATCCATTAGTGTTGGCATCGAAAAGGTTCCAGCTGAACGCGAGATCGTTGGCTCCATCGACGAAGCCGGTGATGTTGATGGGCGAGATGTTGGCGGTAGGCGCACTCAGATTCCCGTTGCCGTCGAAGGTAAGGGATCCCGTCTTGAGCACAGTCGGATCCGTGGTGCCGTTGACGTCAGCGGCGGGAATCGTGATGGAGTAGTCCCACCCATTGGTGCCCGTCTTGGTGAACGTCAACATCAGGTTGTGGCTGGCGCCCAGCGAATCGTAGATCGTGATCGGAGTGGAATAGGATGTGCCGACGGCGGCGGTGGCGTCGAGGTTGGTACTCAATTGGATCTCAGTCGTTGCGGATGCCGGGCTGATGGTGCCTGCTCCTAGTGCCAGGGGAGAGAGCCCTTGGGTGTCGAGAACGCCGTTGGTTGCGGGATAGCCGAGGACCTTTTGGCCGTCGGCGGTTTCGAGGAGATTGTCTTGCCCGACCTCGAAATTTCCGGCACGCGTGTAGCTCCGGGCGCCATCCTTTTCCACGATAAAGAAGCCGCCCTTATTGATGGCGACATCGGTGGAGACACCTGTGGGATTCACGTTTCCCTGGGTAAACAGGGAAGGCATGGAACCGATGGTGGTCCCCGCGCCCTGCTGGACGGGATCACCGGCACCGTTGGTGCCGACCGACTGATAGAAGAGGTCGCTGAAGCGAACCTGCTGATCCTTGTAGCCAATGGTGTTGAGGTTGGCGAGGTTGTTGGCAATGGTTGAAAGCGCGCTGGAACTAGCGGTCAACCCGGACAACGGAATGGAAAATGAAGGCATAGAGGCTCCTTAGTGAGAGTTGGTGCTGGAAATCGAACTGGTCGTGGAACTCGCTGGGGGACTGGCAACGGTCACCAGCTTCTGCATCAGGTCACGGATCTGGGCGAGTTCGCTGAGCGAGTTAAATTGCGCGAGCTGGGCCACGAACTGGTTGGGATCAAGAGGGCTGACCGGACTCTGCGATTTGAGTTGCGCCGTCAACAACTGCAGGAACATGTTGTTGACTTCGTCGACTGCCGTGCTTGTCTTGGGTGTGGAGGATGAAGATGAAGAAGCGGGAGAAGTGAGCGATTGCAGCAGCGGGATGTACATAGACCTTACCTCCTAGACACGAATGCTGACGCGAGTTCCCGCAGGCCTGATGGTCAGGTCTGGCGGGAGAAGTTCTGTGGTGCTGGCCTCGGGGGCCGCATCCTGATCTCCGAAAGCGGCGGGGTAGCCGATCGTTTGAGAAAAGTTCTGGCGCGGCTGGCCGTGCTGAAAACTGGTTGCGGTTTGAACGCCGGAGCGGTCGCTGCCGAAATCGACGGCAGTTAGGTTCAGGCGATGGTCTTTGAGTCCCGATTCAAGGTTGGGAACTTCGGAGCTGAACCAGTGGGCGAGGCTGCGTTCTCCGTGAACGGCGATGCCAACCTGGTTCTGAACGACGGTGGTGTGAATCTCCACGGCTCCGAAGGCGGTGGTGCGAATGCCGACATGCATCTGGACATCGTTGGCGGCGGCGTGCGTCAAGCGCGCATTCGTTGGCGCAGCAGGCGCTAAGGGCGCGGAGTCGAGCACCTGCTGACTCTTCGGGAGTTCTGACTGCTCGGTGACATTTGCGGATGACGCGGGCTGAGGAGCAGTGCTGCTGGGTGGAGTCACGAGCGCGATGCCGGGATCGTTACTGGCGACTGACGGCCTGGAAGGGATGTGGAAAGGGCCAGCGTCGGGCGGCGGCGCCGGAGATTTCTTTGGTTCGTTGGCGACAGACTCAAGAAGAATTTTCTGGTTCGCGACGGCGGGCTGTTGGGCGTCGCCTACCGTGCTACGGTCCTGCGCGACGGGGTCCGGATTCGGTGCCACAGGCGAGGTGGTGTTGAGAGATGGCGGTTCCGAAATGGAGGTTGTTTGCGATGGATGGGGCGTGTCCGCACTGGAGGGCGCAGTTGCGCTCGGCGCTGGATCTTGGGAAATACGGAGCGGCGGGTGGATGATCTCGGCGATGGCGGGACGGCCGGACTTCTGAGAAGGCGATTGAGTGGCACTTATGGGAGCGCTGGCGGGTGAAGGCTTGACACTTCGAATGGTCTCTGCGTCGACGGGAAAATCAAACTTCTGGGGAAGCGGTCGTGCGGCATTCGTTGCATCGGTCACGGGTGCAGGCTTGGCGCTTGGGAATGGGGATTTGGGCGTCGGTGCAGATGATGTGAGCGAGAAAACAAGGACCGTGGGATCGGCTCGGAGCGTACGAACTTCGCTCGCGTTTGCTTGTGGCGATGCGGGAGCCAATGCAGCCGCAACGGCGGCAGTTGGCGGGGTTGGCGCTTCTGAGGCTGGTTGAGTCGCGTCGATGGATGGTGACGGTGGCGCCAGTGCCTGCGGTGCGATGACTGTTTGGGGCATAGCTTTCGCATCGGTATCGTTGGCGGCGCCAGTGAACGCAAAGTTCCACGAGCGTAGTGGCTGCGCTGACCTCTCTTCAACGGTTTGTGCGGCGGGTTCAGAAAGCTGCGCCAGAAACTGTTCCTGGGCAGAAGTGGTTTCCGCTGGGGGGTCCGCACCGACTGACAGGGGAGCGTTTGGGCTGGGAGCGTCTGCAAGCTCGGAAGCAGTCTGGTTGGTTCCCGCAAGCGGATCCCATTGCGGGGCAATTGAGATACGAGCTTTGGCATCCGCGCCTGTATCACCAGGGACGCTCAGGTTTACCCTCCGCATGTCCAGACCTATGGCCGTCGTGTTGCTTTCTGAGTGGGCATTGCTTGGGCTGATGGGAACAGGCGCAGCGGGCTGGGATGCCGGCCCATTTTGGAGTGCGCCGACGGCGGCCGCCGGAGACTCAGGTGAAGGCAACGCGACACGTTGTGTTGACAGCGGAAAGTTATCGATCGCAACCGCGATGTTGTTGAGTGCTGGTGGAACGGCCGCCGTCGCGCTAGGATCTGCCACCGGCTCCCTTTGATTCGAAGCCGCCTGCGGACCGGAATCGGAATCTGAATCAGGTCCAGACTTGGGACTTGGTTTAGGCGCCGGTTGCGAGGTGAACGAACCAGATGACCTCGAACTGATTCTAGGGATGGACTTCGTACCGGCGTTGGCGCCCGACTGGACTTCCGGCTGAGCATCAGACTTGGAGATTGCTTTCGAATCAGGTCCGGGATCTGACTTCGGAACGTTTACCTTCTCGGATGGTAGAGCGATGCGCGCGGGCGAGGTTTTGGTAATCGCGGCGGACAGAGTCGCGCCGAAAGCGCCGTTTGCGGTCGCGGGTGGCTTGGCGGCGGCGGAAGTCAGTGTGGCGTTCACCGGATTGGGGAGCGTGGTTACTTGCATCGCAGTGTCACGGAGCTACAGTTGCACTCCGCTGGCCAACGCATGCGAGAGCAAGGAACAGCGGCGCGGGACGCAATGTCAGTGACTTACGCGAGAGGGGAATCGGTATGACGGGTGGGGCAGGATCGGCAAGAGGCCCGGTGCGGCAAGAGTTGCCGCTCGGAGCCCGGCAAAATCATCCGCTCCGGTGACGCCAGCGTTGGAGCAGGTGTGCGGCGTCCAGTTGTCGCTGCTGGCGGCGCAGTTCGTACTGCTGATAGTCGCGACACTGGTGGGCGCGCATCGTTTCGAGGACTTCACGCTCGCGAAAGGCTTGATGATATTCGCTGGCGGCCTTCTGACGCTTGCGTTCGAGGTCGCGGATGTCAGATTGGAGTTCCTCGCGCAGATATTTGAGGTTCTCTCGGTACAGCGACGCGAACTGGAGTTCGGCGGCTCGGCGGCCCGCAGACAGGCTGGTGGAGTCGGACTGGGCGGAGTCGGTGAGGAAGCGGTCGAGTTGCGCGAGAGCATCCTGGGCCCGGGCCAGCGCGAGACTGGCTTCCTGCAATCGCAATGCGCGCTGCCGCTCGATGCTTTGGCGAAGGCGAAGAAGTGGCGCGAGCTTAAAGTGGAAGGCCATGGAAGTCAGGATGAAAGTGCCATCAGACGGTCGAGTGAGTCTTTCATGCCGGCCACTTCCTGCGCTTCCTGGATGAGAAAGTCATTCAGCGCAGGCAGGAGCGCAATGGCGCGATCGAGGTCAGGGTCGCTGTTTTTCTGGTATGCGCCGATGCGGATCAATTCTTCCGAAGCTTTGTAGGTCGCGAGCAGACGGCGGATCTGTCGTGCTTTGAGCAAATGTTCGGGAGAGACGACTGCGGGCATGATACGGCTGATGCTGTCGAGAATGGAGATGGGCGGGTAGTGGCTCTGGGCAGCCAGACGGCGATCCAGCATGACATGGCCGTCGAGCAGAGCGCGGGCGGCGTCGACGAGAGGATCGTTTTCGTCGTCACCTTCCATCAGGACGGTGTAGAAGCCGGTGATGGTACCGGAACCGAAGGCACCCGCGCGTTCTATTAAGCGAGCGAGCAGGGTGAAGACGGAAGGCGTATAGCCTTTGGCGGTGGGTGGCTCGCCGGCGGCCAGTCCGATTTCGCGCTGCGCCATGGCCAGCCGGGTGAGCGAGTCTACTACCAGCAGGACGTGTTTCCCGCGCGCGCAGAAATATTCGGCAATGGTGGCGGCGGCGAGTCCGGCGCGAATGCGCAGAAGCGGATCTTGGTCGGATGTGGAGACGATCACGACGGCGCGGCTGCGCCCTTCCTCGCCGAGAGTGTTGAGGAGTTCGCCGACTTCGCGGCCGCGCTCGCCGATCAGGCCGAGCACGGTGAGATCGGCATTGGTGTTACGGGCCATCATGCCGATGAGCGTGCTCTTGCCGACTCCGCTTCCGCCAAAGATACCGACCCGCTGGCCGCGTCCGCAGGTCAGGAAGGCGTCGATGGCGCGGATGCCGCAGCCGAGCGAGTCACGGATCGGTGTGCGAGCGAGGGCGAGCGGGGCCTCACGGTCCAGAGCATAGCGCTCGCGGCATGGGGGAGCGGGATGGCCGTCGATGGGAATTCCGGCGCCATCGAGCACACGTCCGAGGAGTTGCTCGCTGAGACGGAGCGAGGGGCGGCGTCCCCAGACGACGACTTCATCGCCATAGCGGATGCCGGTGGGACGCCGCAGCGCCATGGAGAGGACGGTGTGCCCGCGGAAGCCTACGATTTCGCCCGGCCAGTGCTGCCTGCGGGAGTCAACGATCTCGCAGGCCTCGCCGACGGTACAGAACGGACCCTCGGATTCGACCAGTTGGCCAACGACCTGCACTACTTTCCCGCGCCAGCGCAAGGCAGATGAATTTTCGAGATGAGAGAAATACGCGGCGAGGAGTGGTCCGCTCATTCAGCGCCGCTCCGGCAATGGATTGGGATTCGTCGCTTGGGAGGAGCCGGAGTCGGGTCTTTCGGCTAACAGGTCGAGCAGTCCAGTCTCGATTTCCTTGAGCTGCGATGGAAAGCCAACTTCGGTCGAGCCCAGTGAGGTTTCGATGCGGCACTCCCCGGTCGGCATGGTTGGGTCTTCATGAACTTCGGGTACCGGGACGCCTTCCATCTGGCAGGCAAAATAATGGCGCCAGTCAGCGGCTTCTTTGGGACTGACGTGCAGGTGGACACCGGTGCCCGCGTCAAGTTTTTCGAGGGTGACGCGCACGATGCCGGCGAGCGCGCGCGGATCGAGCTGCGCTTCGCGATGCAGAATCTTGCGGGCAATGGCGAGCGCGAGTTGCACGATTTCGGTTTCGACACGCCGGTAGTACTCTTGGCGTTCGAGGGCAAACTTCTGAAGGACGCTGGCGATCTGCTGGCGATTTACGGCGAGCGCGGCGTCGAGTTCGGCGCGGAACTGTTGTTGAGCAGCCTGGCGCCCTTGCTCGAAGGCGGCGGCCTGCAGGGTGCGGCTCTGTTCTCCCGCGGTTTGAGGATTGCCGTAGGCAGGCGTGGCGGCGCCGTTTGCGAGTTCCGCTTCCGCGTAGGGGAAGGGCGAGGCTTCGGGGCTGGGCTGCTGCTTGGTCGCGCTAGACGACGTACTCATCCTGCGCCTCCGCACTCAACACAAGTTTGCCCTCGGCCTCGAGCTTGCGGGCCATTTCGACGATTTCGTGCTGCGCCTGGTGAACGTCTTTGGTGCGCACCGGCCCGAGCACTTCCATATCTTCTTTCAACATATCGACCGCGCGCGTCGACATCGACTTGAAGATCAGGTTCTTGAGTTCTTCGGAAGCGCCGCGCAGGGCCATGGCCAGGGTTTTTTTGTCGAGTTGTCCGAGAAGTTCGCGGATGCCGGTTTCAGGCACACCCAGCAGGTCTTCGAAGGTGAACATGAGATTGCGGATCCCGAGCGCCATCTTGGGATCTTCTTGCTCAATGCTCTCCAGAATCGACTTGCTCGCATTCGGATCCAGTTGATTGAGCAGGTCGGCGGCGCCTTTGATGCCCGCGTAGGCGCGGCGGCTCTGTTCGCCCAGCGACTCCAGGCGCTTGTGCAGGGAGAGCGAAACTTTCTGGGCCACTTCCGGAGAGAACTGGCGAAGCTGGGCCAGCCGTTTGATGGTTTCCGCGCGAATCTCTTCGGGGAGACGCAGCAACAAAGCGGAGGCCTGGCGCGCGTGCAGGTGGGCCAGGATGAGCGCAATCGTTTGGGGGTGCTCGGTTTCTAGAAATTTGGCGAGTTGCTGCGGATCGGCTTTCTGCAGGCTTTCCAGCTGGCCGACGCTCATCTCCATCGCTTTGGAAACCTGGTCGAGCAGTTGTTTCGCGCCGTTTTCACCGAATGCTTTGACCAGCAGCTTCTGCGCGTATTCCGGACCACCTTCGGCCAGGTAGCTCTGGGTCAGGATGAGCTGGTGGTACTCCTCGAGCACGGAAAGCGCGGCCTCCGGCTTCACGCGTTCCAGTTCCGCAATGCGCTGGGTGAGGCGCTGCACGTCGGCCTCGGAAAGATTGCGATAGATGTTGCTGGCCGCTTCTTCTCCGAGCAACACCATCAGGATGGCGGCTTTCTGGAGACCCGGGTTGGCAGCAGGCGGGGGCATGAGTCGTTTTCGGTGGCGGTACTATGTTGTCTTCTGGTCGCGAATCCAGGTCTGGACCAGGCGGCTGGCAGCCGCCGGCTCAGTCTTGATTTTCTCGCTCAGTTCCTTCTTCAGCAGTCCGGCGCGCTTTGCTTCATCACTGCCCGGAGGGAGTTCGATGCTGCTGAGTGCGCCTCCCGCGGCAGCTCCGGCTCCCAAGGGCTGCGCCAGCTGTGCGGGCAGCTGCTTGAAGGCGGCGATGGCCTGCCTCTTCACCGGGCGCAGGACCAGCGCATACACGATCAGGAATAACAGCGTGATTCCCACATAACGCAACGCCCCGGACCATTGCCGGAGGAGGAGTCGAATTCTGTCCCACTTGCCTGGCGCCGAAAGCGTTTCGACGGGCGTACTTTGAAACGAGAGATTCTCGACTGCCAGCAAGTCTCCACGCTGGTCGTCGACGCCGATGGCGGCGCGCGCGAGTTTTTCGATCGCCCCCATTTCTTCGGTGGTACGCTTGCGCCGGACAGTCGTGCTTTTGCCATTCTCCTGTTTCGTGTCGGTCGCGTCGTCGACCAGCACGGAGGCCGTGATGCGGCGCACACGGCCCGCTGGCTGGGTGACGTGCCGGATGTTCTTGCTGACCGCGAAGGTCGTGCTGTCGGTTTTCGACGACTGGTTATCGAGGGTGGCCAGGACGGTAGGCGTGGGCGCAGCGCTCCCGGCAACATTGCTGGCCGTGCCCGGAACGCCGGCCGGATTTGCGCCTCCGGCCTGCTCTTCGGAGTGCTGCTGGGTCAGGGCTGCGGTTGCCTTCGGATCGTAGACTTCGGACGTGTCTTCGCTGCTGCTCAGGTCGTAATCGACGTGCACGCTGGCGCGGACGTGCTCGGCGCCAACGACGGGTTCAATGGAGTGCACAGCGGCGGCGGCGAGTTCTTCGTCGGAATCGAAGGAAACGTGCCCGCCTGGTCCACGGCGCGGCAGGAATGGGGTCGCGATCTCTGCGTCGACTACGGTGACATTGTCGGGACGCAAGCGGTCGACCGCACTCGCAACCAGCTGCGGAATCGCCTGCTGCGCTTCGCGGGAGAGGCTACCTCCGCGCGTCTTTACGATGACGGCGGCTTTGGCTTCGTGCTCCTGCTCGCTGAACAGCGACTCGCGCGGCAGGACGAGGTGGACGCGTACAGCCTCAACCTCCGCCAGAGTTTGCAGCGTGCGTTCGAGTTCGCCTTCGAGGGCGCGCTGGTAGTTGACTTTCTCGCTGAAGTCCGAGCCTGCCCAGTTCGGCGTGTCGAACAGTTCGAAGCCGAGCCGGGCATTGCGGGGCAACCCCTGCGAGGCCGTTTCGAGGCGCGCGGCATCGAGGTTTTCTGTGGGAACCAGAACGCTCGCGCCATCGGTGGAAATTTCGTAGGGAATGTTTTTCGCAGCCAGGCGGCTCCCGAGCGACTGCGCGTTCTGCGGCTTGAGACCGGAATAGAGCGTGACGTACTTGCCCTTGTCGAGCAGCGTGACGAAGAGCCACAAGGTGAGTGCCACCGCAGCCGCGCCTCCGGCCAGCAATAGCTTCTGCCGCAGGCTCAGCCCGCGCAGGAATTCCTGGATCTGATTGACGCTATCACTCAAGTGTTGCGGCTCCTGCCGGATCGAACCGCAGAGATCGCAGATCTCGCAGAGAGAAAACGACTACGAACTTCTCTACGATCTCTGTGTCCGCGGTGGTTCAAGCTTTTCGTTCCTTTTTCAGAACTGCATGTTCGAAACCTGCTGATACGCCTGCACGATCTTGTTGCGCACCTGCATCATCAGCTGAAACGAGAGGTCGGCTTTTTCGACCGCGATCATCGCGCTGTGCAAGTCCGCCCCTTTACCAATGAGTAACTGCGCGACCTGGTTCTGGGCGTCTCCCTGTGCGCCTTCCACTTCGTCCATCGACTGCTGCAGGGTTTCGAGGAACTTTCCGCCCTCGGCGGACGCGCCGGTGCGTGGCGGGTCGACCTCGGCGGGCAGAATGCGAATCGAAGAAATTGCATTGTTCATGACCGAGCCCCCCAGTTGGATCTCTCCCCTAGCGCAACAGGTCCAGCGACTGTTGAATCATTCCCTTGGTGGCTTGCACGGCCGACGCATTCAGTTCGTAGGCGCGCACCGCTCCGAGCAAGTCCGTCATCTCTTCCACCGGATCGACTTGCGGGTACGCGACATAGCCTTGGGGGTTGGCGTCAGGATGTCCGGGTTCAAAGCGCAACACCGGCGGACGTGCGTCGTTGACTACGGCGGCGATGCGCACAGCCGAAGAAGTTTCCCGCTGCAAGCCTGCCAGGGCGAATTGGAATCGGGGCACGCGCTGCGCCTGGAAAACGACTAACTGGCGGCGATACGGGCCGCCAGCCGCGGTACGGGTGGTCTGGGCATTGGCCATGTTGCTTGCGACCACTTCGGCGCGCTGGCGTTCGGCGCCCAGCGCCGAGCCGCTCAGTTCCAGCATTCCAAACAGGTTCATGACGTGCTTCCTCCGTTGATGGCGAGCGTAAGGCGATGAAACTCCGCCTTTAGAAATTGTGCCGCCACCTGAAAGCGCAATTGGTTTTCGGCCATGAGCAGCGACTCGCGTTCGACGTTAACGTTGTTGCCATCGGGCCGCTCCAGCAACCCGCGCATGGTGTGCGCTACTGGGACCAGCGGCACTTGCTCGCCGGCCATAGCCCGGTCGAGTTCACCGGCAAAGGTACGAAGGTCGCGCGTGCGGTATCCGGGCGTGTCGATGTTGGCAAGGTTGGAAGCAATCAACTGGTGGCGGAACGCGCTCAAATCGAGCGCCCGTGCCAGGCCACGCATGAGTGGAGTTTCAATCATGGACATAGTTGCTCCTTGGGGGAAAACCATATTCGCGAATCTTATTACGCACCGTGCGCTGGCTCACGCCCAGCAACTCGGCCGCGCGCACACGGTTGCCGTGAGTCGCTTCGAGCGTCATGGCAAAAAGCCGGCGCTCCATTTCGCCCAATGAGAGTCCTGGCTTCCACTCCGGAGGCCGAGGCGCCGTGCTCGCCGAAATCTTTCCGTGCTCGAAGGCCTCGACGCCAATCTCTCCTCCGCGCGACAAGGCCACCGCCCGGCGCACGAAGTTCGCGAGTTCGCGCACGTTGCCGGGCCAGGCGTGTTGTTCGAGACGCGCCACTAGATTCGAAGACAGGCGGGGCTCGGTACCCGGCAATCCGTAGAGTTGCGCGAAATACTGCGCCAGCTCGGGAATGTCACCCGCGCGGTCGCGAAGCGGCGGCAAAACCAGAGGAATGACGTTTAAGCGATAGTAGAGATCGGCGCGAAACCGTCCGCCAGCTACCGAGGCTTCCAGCGGACAGTTGGTGGTGGCGATGACGCGAATATCGACGTGCACGGTCTGGTTCGAGCCGAGGCGATCGAACTCACGTTCCTGGAGGGCGCGCAGGAGCTTGGGCTGGAGCGCGAGCGGCATCTCGCCGACTTCATCGAGCAGCAAGGTGCCACGGTTTGCCATTTCAAACTTGCCCGGTCGCGCATCGATTGCACCAGTGAATGCCCCCCGGGCGTGTCCGAACAGCTCGCTTTCGAGCAGCGCTTCGGGAAATGCGGTGCAATTCAGCGCCACGAACGGGCCTTCGCGCCGCCCGCTCAGACGGTGGATGAGGCGGGCGACGAGTTCTTTGCCGGTGCCGCTTTCGGCTTCGATCAGGACGTCGGCATCGGTGGCCGCCGCCTGCCGCGCGCGCTCGAGCGCCTGCTGCCAGGCGGGGGAATGGCCGACCAGCGATTCGGTTTCCTTGCTCTGTTCCTGAGCGCGCCGCAGAACCTGCTCGACCGCGAGTTCCAGTTTCTCGAAGCACACGGGTTTGACCAGATAGTCGCAGGCGCCGCTGCGCATGGCCTCGACCGCATCGGGCACACAGCCGTAAGCGGTCAGCAGGATTACGGCGGTGCGCGGCGACGAGTTTTGAATCTCGCGCATCAAATCGAAACCGTCCCGGCCGGGCATGCGTACGTCGGTGATCACCAGTGTGTGCAATCGGTCGCGAAACTTGGTTAGCGCATCCGCGCCATTCACGGCCACGTCGACCAGCCAACCCCGGCGGAGGAAGCGGGTCTCGAGGGCGGCGCGCATCCCGGCATCGTCGTCGGCGATCAGAACGCGTTTCATGCCTGAGGTCCTCCTGTGCAAGGCAGGCGGAGCCGGAAGGTGGCACCCTCACCGGGGCGGCTCTCGACCGCAATCGTGCCACCGTGCTGCTCGAGGATGCGCTGGCAAACGGCCAGTCCGAGTCCGGAACTGCCGGGACGCGTACTGAATCCCGCTTCAAAAATGCGCGGCAGATCATCGGGTGCGATACCGGGGCCGGTGTCGCGGACCGCTATTTCTATGCCCTCCGCGCCGAGGTCTGCACCGCGAATGCTGAGCCAGCCGCCGCCGGGCATGAACCGGAACGCGTTCAGGGCGAGGTTGAGCAGCACTTGCTCTAGCCGGTGGCGGTCGGCCTGAATGAAGACCCTGCGCAGCCCGTTGAGCGTCTGCAGGCTGACGCGCGCCTGGCGGGCGAGCGGCAGCAGAAACTCGTAGGCCCAGTCGAGCACCTGGCCGGCGTCGATGGGCGAACATTCGGGCTGGGGTGTATTGTGCAGGTGCAGAACGTTGTTCACGGTTGCGGACAAGGTTCTGAGGCCCGCCTGTACGTGTTCGATCCAGTGCTGGCTTTCGCCTTCGAGATTGGCTTCGGCGAGCAGGCCAGCGAAGAGTTCGAGACTCCCCAGAGGGTTGCGGATTTCGTGCGCGAGCAGGGCCGACATTTCGACGAGCGCCTGCTGCCGCCGCAGATTTTCGCGGTCGCGTTCGAGCTTCCGGGCTTCGCTGATGTCGCGCAGGATGAAGACGGAGGTGGCATGTGGCTGGTTCGGTTCGAGCCAGGCGTGGCGCACTGCGATCCAGATCCGGTCGGACTCAGGGCTGGAAGGGAGAGAGAGTTCGGGTTCGTCCCCTGTTTCGCGGGCCGCATCCAGAGCGGCGGAGAGCGCGGGCGGCAGCGCTTTTTTGTTTTCCACGACGCCACCCAGCAGGCGTGCTGCCTCGGGATTCAGAATCGAAATCCGCGTGCTGCTTTCGATCACCAGCACTCCGCAGGGCAAACCCTCCACGATGCGGCGCAAGCGTTCGCGCATGCGATGATTCTCTTCGAGACTTTTTGCCAGGTCACGGTTCGTGACTTCGAGTTCCTGGCGCAGATGTGCTACCTGTCCTTGCAGCTGTCCGTAAGTGCGTTCTAAGGAACCGGCCGCCTCGGTGAATGACGCAAATGCGCGGGCCAGTGGATGATCGGCGTCGCGGGCGGGATCTGGGGGAGATGGGAATGATGCTGCCATATTCGTTACCTTCTGCAAAAGCGCTGCCAGCCCGGCATAAATTGCCTTAGATTGCTCTCATGGGGAGTACGGATGAAGACGGCCTATCGGCCGCTGCGGGAACCTGCCTCGACCAACCACAGGTGCTCCGGGCGAATGACGGTGTCCTCATTGGCCAGGATGAGCGCGCGTTCCATCACGTTCTGGAGCTCGCGAATATTTCCCGGCCACGTGTGCCTCTGCAGGACTTGCAGGACCTCCGCCGACAACTCCGGCGCGGGCATCCGTAAAGCAAATTGTTCAAGGAAGTGGCTGGCCAGGGGCGCGATGTCCTCCAGCCGTTCGCAGAGGGGTGGAATTTCCAGCGGGAAAGCGCAGAGGCGGTAGTAGAGATCTTCGCGGAATTTTCCTTCCCGCACGAGCGTCAACAAGTGCGCGTTGGTCGCGGTTACGACGCGGGCATCCACGTGTAAGACTTCCGAGCTGCCCAAGCGCTGCAATTCCTTCTGCTCCAGGAAACGCAACAGCTTGGGCTGCAGGGAAAGCGGCATTTCGCCGATTTCATCGAGAAACAGCGTGCCCCCGTGCGACGCCTGGATTCTTCCCGCATAGGATTGCAGCGCGCCCGTGAATGCGCCCCGCCGATATCCGAAGAGTTCGGATTCGAGCAGGCTTTCTGGAATCGCGGCGCAATTGACCACCGCAAACGGATGATCGGCACGCGGGCTCAAGCTGTGAATTGCGCGCGCGACGAGTTCTTTGCCGCTTCCGGTGGGTCCGGAGATGAGTACGGTCGTATTGCGCCGTGCCAGCAGGCGCGCAACGCGATACACCGGTTGCATGCTGTGGGAGTTGCCGATCATGCCTGGCAACGGCGCGTCGAGAATGGATTGGACAGCATCGCCGCGTTGTGCAGGCTGCGCTTCCGGCGTCTCGGGCCATTCGTTTTTGATCGAAAGATGTCCTTCGTTCGGTTCGGCCGATACCGGATCAGCATCGCTGTCGGGATCGAGCAACACCACTTCAACTTCCGGGAAACGCTGCCGGATGGTCTGGCTCAGTTCCTCGGCATCGAGATCGGGGAGACGGCGGTCGAGAAAGAGCACTTGCCATGAGCCGTTCTCCAGATGAACGAGCGCTTCCGCTCCTCCCGTGGCCTGCTCGACGCGACTTGGAGGGGAACTGAGGTTCTGGAGAACGTGCTGGCGTACGACGGTGCTGGGGCTGGCCACCAGGACACGGCCCAAGTAGTTCGGCGTGATCGGTAGACTGGTCATGCCGTCGATTTGAAACGAGGCACTTTAGAAAGAGATTAGTTGGAGATTAAAAGGTTCTACGGGAAGGAAACTGTCGTGTAGCGCGCCGGGCAATTTTTTCTTTACAAGCTGCCAACATTTTGTAGTGACTGGCATTACTTGCCGGGCATGGATTTCAGTTACGACGCCGCAGCGCAAACGGATTGCCGGCTCACTTCTCCACAAACACCAGCTCGCCGTTTTCTACTTTGATGTCTTTGACGTTGTTCGGCAGCTTGAGTTGATCGCGTTGTTCGGCCAGCTTCTTCTGCAGGACCTCATTCACTAACATTGCCGGGACGTTGAGATCGCCGACCTTCACTTCGGTGGCGTCAAAGGTGGCGTATCCGTCTTTGGAGCCTAGATGTCCGGCCAGAGTGAGATATACATCTTTGCCGGCTATCTGCGTAAGAAATTGTCCGCGGACGATGTCGCCATTCATGGAGACCTGGTAGTCCTTGATATTGGGCACGGGGCCGGGGAATTCCATCGAACCGCTGGGCGCAGGCGAATTGGCAGCACCGTTCGATGGCTCGGCGGATGCTGTTCCCGCAATTGGCAACATGCCGGCTGCCTGTGCCAGCGCAGCCGTCAATTCGCCGGAGGTCATGCGAACTTCACTGTCGCCTTCGCCTTGTGGCTTGGGCTCGGCGAGGCGGTTTACCTTTTCCTGAAAGGATTGCGCATTGGCGGCGGTGACGGCCGGCGAAACCGGTGCTGCTACGGGCGCGGGCCGGCGCAAGACCAGGATCAGAGTAAAGATCGAGATGGCCAGAGTCGCGAGACTGATGATCCGCTGCAGCTTCAGGTGGCACCTCCAACGCTGCATCTATGGTAAGCGCAGAGAGGGGCTGGGTCTCGATGACGTAGGTGCTTGGGCTTCGGCGGCTTCGGCAGTGGGCTTTTGGGCTTGAAGCTGGTTTGGCTCGTCCCGTTTCCGCGTGTTTTGTGCCCCGTTTCCACCTGCGAGGGCAAGCTGCCGGCGCTACAAAGTTCTCGGCGTCAGCGCGTTGTGGGGGGATCGAGACTCGGGATGGCCGTGGCGGGATCGGGGACGGCAGACTCGTGAGCTACGATCAGCCATTTTCCCTGGATTCTCTTGAGGACGACGAGGTTGACGCCGAAGGCTTTCTGTGCGGCGTTGGTCGATTCGTAGCGTGTGACGGTGTAGGCGAAGTCTCCGGCGCACTCCAGGCGGACGATGTCGATCGTGTCGATGTGATAGCGGGCATCGACGCCACGCTCAACATAGGCCTGAATCTGGGAGCGCGGGTGCACAAACCCGGCGACGAAATGCTGGGTCAGGTAGTAGGCGTCTTCGGTATAGAGCGCCGCGACTTGGGCGGCGTTGCCGTGATTGTAGCCCTCCTTCCACTGCTCGCTGATCTGCCGGAGTGCACTTTCATCCGTGGAACTGCACGAATTCTGTGGGAGGGTACGCGGACTCACGTCGGCAGGTTTTGATTGTGCGTTGACGATGCCGGACAAAAGAACTGCGGAGAGAATCCAACTCTGCATGAACGACCTCACTCGACGATGGCCAACACGTCGCCAGCGTTCACCGCGGCGCCCGGGATTGCCAAAATCTTCTGCACGGTCCCTTTTTTCGGGGACTTGATCTCGTTTTGCATCTTCATGGCCTCGACCACGACAATACCCTGGCCGGCTTCGACTTCGGATTTCTCCGGCACCAGCACGCGCACGATCCGGCCGGGCATGGGCGCCACGAGTTTCCTGGGGCCTTTCGCATCTCCGGCGGCGGCGCGACGCGACTGCAGGGAGCGGGGATCGCGCAGTTCAACTCCATAGCGAGTGCTGCCCACCCAGAGGTGAAGATCGGTCGGGGTCTGCTCGCGCTTGATTTCGTAGGAATGGCCATCGACCAGCAGGGACAGCACGTCGCGGCGCGGGATGACCGCATCCACTTTGATCTCGCGGCCATCGATCCGGCATTCCCAGATGCCATCAACCTTTTCGAGTTCGAGGCGATGCGGTTTTCCGTCGACAATGATTTCGTAGACCATGGGATCAGCGGAGTGCTTCTGAGCGTCCTCGGCGTTTCCAATTGGAGTGAAGGATGTCCGTTCCGGCAGCATTTCCGTTCTTATTCGCCGCGGACGCGGGATCGAGCACCGCAAACAAACCCGCTGCGATGGCGGCGACCACGGACTCTGGCGCTTGCAGCGGCCCGCCATTGTCCTGGTTGGCGAGCAAGCGATCGAGATAGCCGGTGTCGAGTTTCCCGGCCTGGAAATCGGCGTCGCGCAGGATGCGTTGGAACAACGAAATATTGGTTTTGATCCCGGCCACGAAGTATTCGTATAACGCCCGCTGCAGCCGCATGATGGCCTGCTGGCGATCGGTTCCATAGCTGATCAGTTTCGCCAGCAGCGGATCGTAATCCATGGGCACATTCCAGCCTTCGTACATGCCGCTGTCGCGCCGGATTCCGGGTCCGGAGGGCTGGAGCAGAACCGTGATCTTTCCGGGACTGGGGAAATAGTTATTGTCGGGATCTTCTGCGTAGATGCGGCACTCGATGGCGTGGCCGCGAATGTGGATGTCCTCCTGCCCAAACGGCAATGGCTCGCCGTTGGCGATGCGGATCTGCAGGTGTACCAGGTCCAGCCCGGTAATCAACTCCGTCACAGGATGCTCCACCTGCAGACGAGTGTTCATCTCCAGGAAGTAGAAATTCTTTTGCTGATCGACCAGGAATTCGACCGTACCGGCATTGGTGTAGTTCGCGGCTTGCGCGACTTTGACCGCAACTTCGCCCATGCGGCGCCGCATGTCGGGATCGACGATCGGGGAAGGCGATTCCTCCAGAACTTTCTGGTGGCGGCGCTGGATGGAGCACTCACGCTCCCCCAGCCAGACCGTGTTGCCATGTTCGTCGGCCAGGACTTGCATTTCGATGTGACGCGGATTGACGATCGCTTTCTCGATATAGACTTCGCTGTCACCGAAGGAACGTTGCGCCTCGCTCTGTGCGGATTCGAGGGCGGACCGAAGCTCTGCACGAGCGTGCACCAGGCGCATGCCCTTGCCACCACCACCGGCGGCGGCTTTCAACATCACCGGATAGCCGACGCGCTCAGCCACTTGTTCGCCTTCCTCGGGAGACGAGAGGCCGCGCGAGGTGCCGGGCACGAACGGTACGCCCGCTTTTTCCATTTCCTGACGCGCGCGAGTCTTCGAGCCCATCATTTCCATGGAATATGGAGTGGGGCCGATGAACTTCAAGCCGGCATCAGCACACGCCTGCGCGAACCTGGAGTTTTCTGACAGGAATCCGTAGCCGGGATGGACGGCTTCGGCGCCGGAACGCTTGGCCACGTCGAGAATCTTATCGATGCGAAGGTAAGAGTCCGCAGCTGGCGCCGGGCCGATGTGGTAGGCTTCGTCGGCTTTGCGGACATGGAGAGCGGCGCGGTCCGCGTCAGAATAGACGGCCACGGTAGAGACGCCCAGCTCGCGGCAGGCGCGAATGACGCGCACCGCGATTTCTCCGCGGTTGGCGATCAGTATCTTCTTGAACATGCTGGAAACGATATTGTCAGGCGCACAACGATTCTACCTGCCCGATACAAAGGAATGCATGCGACAAATTACCCTCGGTTGTGACAACTGACCGGGCGAGCCCGGAGAGAACCGTCACTGTTGTGCGACCAGTCACGTTCTTTGGACATCAAAAAGAACGGAAAACAAGGAGAATCGTGCCATGCCCCTGGTAAGGATCTGGCTACAAGCCGGCAAGCCCGCTTCCTACCGAACGGCCATCTCGGACCAGGTTTACCAAGCCATGCGCGAAACGCTCAATATTCCTGACGGTGACCGCTTTCAAGTCATCACGGAGCACAGCCCAGGACAGTTGATTGCTGATCCAAGCTTCATGGGCATGGATCGCTCGGACGAGGGTTTCGTGTTGGTGCAAATATTCCTCTCGCGCGGGCGAACGACGGAGGTCAAGCAGGCGCTCTATCACCACATTGTAGAGAAGTTAGCGATATCGCCCGGGATACGACCGGACGACGTGATGATCACTCTGACGGAGGTCGGACTGGATGATTGGTCGTTCGGCCGTGGTGAAGCCCAATACGTGCTGCATCCACCGGATTGGGCGGTGAAGAGAGAAAAGATCCCCGCCTGAGAATTGTTACTGAGGGAAAACAAAAGGGCCCGTCGCGCAGCGGCGAGGGGCCCTTTGTTCTGAGGAGAGGGAAGTCTACTTGTTCTGATCCATCACGATTCCAGTGCCGGGCTGTTTCTCCGCCTTGGCCTTCTTGGTCGCCATAGTCTTATCGACCCAGTCGTCGGCGGTCTTGAGATCGGCCGCGCGCGCGGCCGGGTCGTCGCACTGAATGTCCGCGCGTTCGCGGTACATCAGGTTCAGGTAGGCCATGGCATCGTCGTAGTCTGGGCGAAGCTGCAGCGCCTTGTTCAGGTTATCGATGCCTTCCTGCACATTGGCGGTGTTCTTTTCCTTGACCATGGCGCAGACTTTCTTGTCTTTTGCGGCCAGGGAATCATCGGGTTTCATCCCAAGCTTGGCGCGTTCTTCTTGGCGCGGCTGGTAGGTCTGCGTCCAGTCGATCACGGCGACCGAGTAGTACGGCTCGGGGTCGTTGGGATCGGCTTCGGAAGCTTTCTTATAGAACTCCTTCGACAAGTCAAACTTCTTCATCTGCAGGTAGAGATAGGCGATTCCCTTGATGCTGTTGATGTTCTTGGGGTCGACCTGCAATACCTGCTTGTACTGATCGATGGCCTGCTCGCCCATGCGATTGTTATCGGGCGTGTCTGCCCCCGGAATGTATTGCTGGGCAAACGCAGTGGCCAGATATAGACGCGCGTTAATGAGGGTGGGGTCAAGCGACACGGCTTGCTGGAAGTGGTCGATGGCCTGCTCGTACTTGGCGTTCTTGTAGGCTTGCACGCCTTTGTTGAGATGGTCGCGCGCCTGGAGCTTGCTACATCCGGTGCTGCCGAGCAGCATGAGAGCAGCGGCGAGTACCACCAGCAACTTCTGAGTCGTTTTCATTGCGTTATGAATCTCCCTTCCACGGATTGGAAGAATTTGAGCCGAGAAGGGGGAGTCGGGTGCGGACCCTGCTGGCCGACGCGCCTTTCGCTCCGCTTCATCTCCGGGTGACGATTCTAGCTGCCCGCTTCGATTTTGGCTGTGATCAAGCCAACCTTATCCACGCCCGCCGAGTGCGCGATGTCGATCACGTTGGCCACGTCCGCAAAGGGGATATTGTCGTCTCCCTTTACAAACATGACCTTTTCCGCGCGTGTCTTGAAGATGTCGGTCAAGTGCCCCTGCAGATTCTCCCAGGTGGCCTCGTCCTGATTAATCTTCAGCCCGGGGGTCTGCCCGGGACCGCGATCGATCAACTGCACGACGATGGTGCGGTCCGGCGTCGGCGGCGGTTGTTTCTGATTGGGCGGTGGAGGCTGCGGCACCAGGGCGTCCAGTCCTTTGGGCGTCAAGGGCGTGATCACCATGAAGATGATAAGCAGCACCAGCAACACATCGATGAGCGGCGTCACGTTCATGTTCGAAGTTGGACCGCCGCCTGAGCCGCCAATTGCCATTCCCATATCGATCTCCTCTATTGCCCGCCGGTGGGTCCCGTTGGCGGGGCCAGAGCTCCGGACTTTTTCTGGTCGGTCAGCAGGCCGAGTTGGTCCACACCTGCCGAACGGACGTTATCGACGACCTGGACCACCGAGCCGAACTTCGCGCGCGCATCCGCCTTGATGAATACGCGTTTGTCGGTCCGGTTCGCCAGGCGATCCCTGATCTTCTGCGTCAGATCGTCCACCGCGATGGGATCGGTTCCGAAGAAGACCTTCCCGTCGCGCATGACGGCAATCAGCAGCGCGTCTTCTTTATCCGCGTCGGGCATCTGCTCCGGATTATTCACTCTCGCCATGTCCACCGTGACGCCATGCTGCAACATGGGCGTGACCACCATGAAGATGATCAGCAACACCAGCATCACGTCCACCATGGGAGTGACGTTGATGTCGGAGTTTACTTTAGCGCCTTCGTTTCGGGTTGCTAATGCCATGGATTTCTTCTCCTGCGTATCCTCGCGCTCGCGAGTGTTGCGCCGAGGAGGAGGAGGGGGCGCCGGCCGAACCGGCGCCTCACTGGCAACTCATTCGGGCAACAGCCGGGTCCAGCTTAGGACCGGCGCAAACTCCGGCGCTTCAGGAAGTAATCGATCAGTTCGCTCGAGGAGTTATCCATCTCCACGTCGAACGCTTCCACACGCCCGGTCAGGTAGTTGAACATCATGACGGCCGGAATCGCTACGAACAACCCGACCGCGGTGGTCACCAGCGCTTCGGAAATACCGCCGGCAACAGCCGCCAATCCGGTCGCCTTCTCTTTTGCAATTCCGTTAAATGCGTTCAAAATGCCAACCACCGTTCCAAACAGTCCCACGAAGGGAGCGGTGGAACCGATGGTGGCCAAACCGCCCAAGCCGCGCTTCAATTCGGCGTGCACGATCGCCTCGGTGCGCTCCAGAGCGCGCTTCGACGCTTCAATGGTCTCACCAGGAATTTCGCCCGGGCTGTCCTGATGAGCCTTAAACTCCATCAGGCCGGCTGTGACGACCTTGGCGAGGTGGCTCTTCTTGTTGCGCTCGGCAACCTTGATCGCCTCGTCAATCTTACCTTCGCGCAATGCACCCGCGACGGCCGGAGCGAAGGAACGAGACTGGTTGCGGGCGGCATTGAAAGCCATCCAGCGGTCAATCATGACGCCGATCGACCATCCTGACATGATGAACAGAACGATAACCACGATCTTCGCCAAAAGACCCATCTGTTTCCAAAGCGAAATCGGGTCCCAACCGACCGAGCCCTCCTGAAAGAGCCAGGCGGCGAAAACATGCATGTTGCAGAGTGCGATTGCTGCTAGGTTCACGACCATGAGTTGCTTTTCCTCCTCAGATCTGTCTGAAGTCGCCCTGATTGTTTCTAATAAGGAGCTGTCCCCGGCTCGCGCTGAAAACAGCCGCCCAGGTTCGGCTTCGCTCGTCGGGAGCCATACCCTGGGTTTGCATCCGTAACGCCAAGAGAACAGTGGACAGAGCAGCCTTCAGGTGGAGAACCACCCTGGTTTCCCGTCTGGGAAAAAGGTAGGACGGGGAAGGTTGAGCAGCCACAAAACCTGGCCGGGGTCTAGCCTCCGGACAAGCTAAAGTTCACCATCACCTGGGTCTCCACGGCCACCGGCTCACCATTGAGCAGGTAGGGCTTGTAACGCCATTGCTTCACGGCTTCGATGGCCGCCGGCGCCAGCATGGGGTGCCCGCTAATCAACTGCAGATTCTGAATTGTACCCTCTTTGCTGATTTCCGCCTGGAGCACGACCTGGCCCTGAATGCGCGCCTGACGCGCCAGGGGCGGATAATTCGGCGTAACTTTCTTGATCAGCAAACCCGTCGATACACCCGACGACACACGCACACGCTGCGGAGTTGCGATCTTGGGAACCGCCGCCGTGCTGCCGATAATGCCGCCGATCACACCGCCCATCGAGCCTCCGGGAACGCCGCCCGGAACGCCGCCGACCACGCCACTACCCATCATCGGCGGAGGCGCGTCCTCTTCCTTGATCATTTGAATTTTTTCTGGAATCTTGGTGGGCGTGCGCAACTGGCCGTTGATGAGTTCGCTCTGAATCTGCCGGACCACCTTGACCACGGCCGCAGCCGGCGGCGGGGGCGGCGGTGGGGGCGGCGGTGGCGCCACCAGGAAGGTCATCAACTGCTGCTTGGGCAGCGCGTCGGTATAAATCAGCGGGATCAGAATCAGAATCCCAAGAAGGAACATCTGCAGCGCGAACGAGAGCACTGTCGTCATTCCGCGCTTGGTCTTGAGCTTGTTTCCTGACTCAATTAGGCTGTCTTCAAACATAGGCTTCTCCTACACCAGACCCTACGAGATCTTAGACACCAACTGCATCCTCTTTGCTCCCACTTTCTCCAAATCCTGCCTGTCCGCACAGGTCCATGATTCTACGCCAGATGGCCCGAAATTACGCCTTTACTTTTTCCTTCGCCCGTTCCTGCCCGTTGCCGGACCGCATCGGCATGGCGGGCGGCCTTTTCCCCGTCTCGGCTCGCCGTTCCTGATAGGCAACCAGAATGGGTGCCGCAATCGCGATCGACGAATAGGTGCCGATCAGGATTCCGATGACCAGCGCGAAGCTGAACCCTTTGAGCACTTCGCCGCCAAATAAGAACAGCGCAAGCACGGTAAGGAAAGTCAGGCCCGCTGTCAAGATGGTTCGGCTTAAAGTCTGGTTGATGCTCTTGTTGACGATGTCAGCCAGTTTGTCCCGCCGCAGCAGTTTGATGTTCTCCCGGATCCGGTCAAAGACGACAATGGTATCGTTGTTCGAGTATCCAACCAGGGTCAGGATAGCGGCAATCACGGTCAGCGAGATCTCCCAGTTCAGCAGGGAAAACGCCCCCACCGTGATCAGCGTGTCGTGGAACACGGTCAGCACGGCCGCCACGCCGTAGATCCACTCGAAACGGAAGCCCAGGTACACCAGCATGCCGGCCAGTGAATACAGGGTAGCCAGGATCGCTTGTTTGCGGAGCTGTTGTCCCACCTGCGGGCCAACGATTGCTACGTTCCACACGCCGAAGTCGGAAACGAAAAAGCCGTCCTGCAGGGAAGCGATCACGGCGGGGTCGGCGACGCCCTTCAGTTCGTCAATCGATCCCAGCACTCCGCCCTTCTCCTTGTAGCGATAATCGGCGATGGCTTGCGCGATTGCGTTGTAGCGCTGATTGGCGTCGGTGCTCAAGTGCAGCGGGTCTTTTTCCAGTAGGAAGTTCGCGATGGTTAAAGAGCTGGCGTTGTTCAGATCCTGCTTGCCCGCGGGAGCACTGCTGGAAAGCGCCTGAATGATCTGGTTCTTGCCTTTGTCGAGCGCCTGTTCGCTGGTTTCCTGGATGTCGAGCTGAATCAGCACCTTGTTGAGCCCGGCCTTGTCGTAGGGCTGCACGCGGGCGTTCTTCAGTCCGGCGCGCTCCAGGGCGGCGTGAATGGCACCGGTGTTGGGAGTATGCGAATACCTCACATACACCAGCGTGCCGCCGCGGAAGTCAACGCCCAGCGGGATATGGTGCCAAAAGGCCATGGAAAGCACACCCGCCACGCTGAAGACCAGCGAGAAGGCGAGGAAATACCACTTTTTGCCGAGAAAATCGATATTCGTATTGCGAAAAAATTCCATTCAAACCCCAAACCCTAGCTACTAGCTGCTAGAGGCCAGAAGCTAGCAGCTGTTCTTATCAAATGCTCAACTCTTCACCGCGCTGCTTCCTGCTCAATATCCAGTCAAAGATCACACGCGACACGAATACGGCCGTAAAAAGATTTGCCAGCAAACCAAACACCAGCGTGGTGGCAAAACCACGTACCGGTCCGGTGCCGAAAATAAACAGGATGGCCGCCGAAACGATCGTGGTCACGTGCGTGTCAACGATGGTGATCCAGGCATGGCTGAAGCCCTGTTCCACCGCCGATGGCGGCGTCTTGCCATTCCTCAGCTCTTCGCGGATGCGCTCAAAGATCAGGACGTTCGAGTCTACACCCATGCCGACCGTCAGAATCACGCCCGCAATCCCCGGGAGCGTCAGCACGGCTCCGAAGTACCCCATGAAGCCGAGCAGGATGATCAGATTCAGGATGAGCGCAATGTCTGCATTCACGCCCGCCCAGCGATAGTAGATCAGCATGAAGATCAGGACGGCGAGCATCCCGGCCACCGCGGCGTGCACGCCTGAGCGAATCGAATCCGCGCCCAGCGAGGGACCCACGGTGCGTTCTTCCAGATACTTAATGCTGGCCGGGAGAGCGCCTGAGCGCAGCACCATCGCCAGATCTCTGGTCTGCTGTTCGGTAAAGCGCCCGTTGATGACGCCGGTGTCACGAATCGCCTCTTTGATGACCGCGACTTCCTGCACTTTGTTATCGAGAACCACAGCCAGGTTGTCGCCGACGTGCGCGGACGTAAAGGAATAGAACTTGCGGCCGCCCTCACCGGATAGCACAAAACGCACGGCCGGCTGCCCGTTTTCGTCGCGGCTCGGCTCCGCCGTGCGGAGGTCGCGCCCAGTCACGGCCGAGGCACGCGAGATCACATAGTACGCCTGACCGCCTTCGGTATCGCGCGTGGCGCCGATGCTCCGGCCCGGCATGATGACCGTATCCGGTGGCAACACGCCATTATGCTCCTGCAACACCTGCTGTTCGCTCGAATAGGGTCCGCCCAACGACTGCTTGATCTCAAGCATTGCCGTGGACTGCATTATTTCCTTCACGCGCGCCGGATCGTCCACGCCCGGCAATTGCACCAGGATCTGATACTGGCCCAGACCATGCTCCTGGATGGTCGGTTCGCTCACGCCGAGTTGGTCGATTCGGTTGCGGATGGTCTCGATTGCCTGCGTGACCGCGCGATTCTTCAGTTCGGCCAGACTCTGCGCTTTCATCGAAACGGTCCAGGAGTTCTCCGTTCCGGACACGGGGTCATACTCCGGAAGCCGGTCGGAAATAATGCTCTTGAAGTCGCTGGTCTGCTCGGGTGGGACGCCCTTGATGAGGATCAGGTCAGGACGGTTCACCGGATCGGGCTTGGTGATGTCAGCGTAGTTGATCTTGCGCGTCCGCATGTCTTCCTTAAGGCGTGCAATCGCATTGTCGGAGTCCACGTTGACCGCATCGTTCACCTGCACCTGCAGGATCAGGTGCGTGCCGCCCTTCAAATCGAGCCCGAGTTTAATGCGGTCGGTGATCGAGGCCAGCAAGCCCTTGCCCGACAAATCCTTCGGAATGCCAAAGATCCCGAACACAAACACGATCAGGATCCCGATGATGATGAGCAGCTTCCAACTGAGAGTCTTATTCATGACAAAAGAATCGCTTACCGCCGGTCGTCTGGCTTCGGGCTTCGAGCCGCGAGCTTCGAACAATCTCTTCTCGGATCGCTCGAAGCTCGAAGCTCGTGGCTCGTGGCTCGTGGCTCGGAGCCCGAAGCCAGCAACTAGGAACTACTCTTCCCTTCCTCTGCCGTGTTCACGTGTACCACCGATCCTCGGCTGACTTCGAGCTTCAAATTGTCCGGCGGCACGCGCAAGGTGACGGCGTCATCCTTCAAACCAACAATCGTCCCGCGCAGGCCCCCGCTGGTCGTGACCTTGTCGCCTGTCTTCAACTGTCCTAACACAGCCTGCCACTTTTTCTGGCGGCGCTGGTTGGGGAGAATCAGTAGAAAATAGAAGACGGCGACCATGATCACCATCATGCCAACGAACGGCAAACCACCGCCTTGCGGACTCTGCAACCACAGCGCCAATCCGCCACCCTCGCCCATCAAAATTATCTGTGCCGCCAAGTCGATCCTCTGGAACAAAGTACCGCCGAAAAACCGCTGCCAGCCGTAGCTGTTTGCAGCACCCTCGATGGGCCGGCCGAGCAAAACTCGGCACGCTCTTGCTACTTTCGCGGCTTCCCTGCGGGATTTCTCTTCTTCCTAGGCCGGATATCCTTCAGCTTCAGGCTTGAACCTGGAACACCGAACTACGGTATTCGTCGAGAGGGCTCAGACAGAAAATGCGCCCTATCCCCAAGCAGAATAGAATGCCGGACGGCCCGCATGGTGTCAAGGTAGAAGCTCAGGTTGTGGACGGTATTCAGGACCTGGGCGAGCAGCTCGTTGGCAGCATATAGGTGCCGCAAATAGGCCCGCGAATAGCGCCGGCAGACCCGACAGCCACAGGCCGGGTCGAGCGGACCTCCATCCTGCGCATAGCGCGCCTGCTTGATCGAAATCCTGCCTTCCGACGTGAACAGCAGCCCATGCCGCGCCGCCCGCGTGGGCAGCACACAATCCATCATGTCCACCCCCATCCGAGCGTAGAGGGCGATCTCCTCCGGAGTCCCGACTCCCATCAGGTAGCGCGGCTTGTCCTGAGGAAGGTGCTCCAGAGTGGATTCGACAATCTCGCGAGTGAGTTCCCGCGGCTCGCCCACGCTGAGCCCTCCGATGGCATAGCCAGCAAAGCCGATCTCAACCGTCTTCAGCGCAGACTCGCGCCGAAACTCCCGATCCATGCCGCCCTGAACAATCCCAAACAGCGATTGGGTCGCGTCCGACTTCACAGAATTGTCATCCTGAGCGACCGGGGTCCCCAGCAAGCCGCTTTTGCTTGCTGGGGTGGAGGAGCGAAGGACCTGCTTCTCCTGACGGCTGACGGCTGATGGCGGACGGCTGCTCCAAGGCACCTCGCCCTTGTGCTCCTCAAAATACTTCTTGCTGCGCGCGGCCCAGCGCAGCGTCAGTTCCATCGAAGTCCTCACGCGTTCCCGGTCCGCGGGGAATTCGGTGCACTCATCAAACGCCATGATGATGTCGGCGCCGAGGCCGATCTGTGCCGCCATCGCGCTCTCCGGGCTGAAGAAGTGCGACGACCCGTCCCGATGCGAGCGGAACGTCACGCCCTCTTCGCTGACCTTGCGCAGATCGTTGAGGCTGAAAACCTGGAACCCGCCCGAGTCGGTGAGAATCGATCGCTCCCACGACATGAACCCATGCAGTCCGCCCATCTGCCGCACCGTCTCGACGCCCGGCCGCAGGTAGAGATGGTAGGTATTGCCCAGCAGGATTTGGACGCCCAGCTCCTCGAGCACATCCTGCGGCACGCCCTTGACCGACGCCAGCGTTCCCACGGGCATGAACACGGGAGTCTCAATCTTTCCGTGAGGAGTGATCAATGTGCTGACGCGGCCGGGACCGCTCGTCGCTTCAATTTGGAATTGGATGGACACCACGAAAGATTCTAACTGGACAACCGAAGAGAAATCCTCGACCTGACGAATCCTTCGTGTTCCTTCGTGCCCTTGGTGGTCGAGGTTTTCTCTTTTAACCACCAAGGACACAAAGGTTCACGAAGGAAAGCCCTATTTCCCGTACTGATTCTTCACTACCTCGCCGCCCTTCATCACAAACTTTACTCGTTCAAGCGTACTCACGTCCGCCAGCGGATCGCCATCCACCGCAATGATGTCGGCAAGCTTCCCCGGCTCAATCGTCCCAACTTTGTCCGACCATCCCAAGAGATCGGCATCATTGATGGTGGCCGACTGAATCGCCTGCAGCGGCGTCAACCCCAGTTTCACCATGACTGCGAACTCATGCGCGTTTAGCCCATGTGGATACACCGCGGCATCGGTGCCGAATCCAACTTTCACTCCCGCGGCAAACGCGCGCGCGACATTCTTCCGAGCAGCGGGCATGACGTCTTTTGCTTTGGCGATCAAATCGGGTGGCGTGTTGATCTTCTCGGCGTTCTCCATGAACCAGTCGCCCAGATACAGCGTCGGTACCAGATACGTGCCGTTCTTCTTCATCTCGGCAATCGCCGCATCGTCGATATACGACCCGTGCTCAATCGAATCCACGCCCGCCATCGAAGCCCAGCGGATTCCCTCGGCTCCATGGGCGTGCGCGGCAACCTTCCGCCCCAGGCGGTGTGCATCGGCCACGATCGCCTTCATCTCGTCAATTGTGTACTGCGAGTGCTGTGGGTTGTCTCCCTTGGAAAGCACGCCGCCAGTGGCGCAAATCTTGATCAGATCGGCTCCGTACTTGATGATCTCGCGCGTCTTGTGCTGCACGGCCTCGACGCCATCGGCCACGCCGTCGCCGGTGGCGTGATAGTCAAACGGCAGCAGGTTGTTGTCGCAGTGGCCCCCGGTGATGCTCAGAGCCGGCCCGCTGACCAGCATGCGCGGACCCGGCACATCGCCCGCGTTGATTGCGTCGCGCAATGCAACATCGGCATAGCCTTTCGCGCCGACGTTGCGAATGGTCGTGAAACCGGCCTCCAGTGTCAACCGGGCGTTCTTGGCGCCGATCAGAGCCTCGCGCGGCGTGGAGATGGCCAGCCACGAGTACCCAAAATTCGGATTGAAGGTGACGTGCGTGTGGGCGTCAATCAGACCCGGCAGCAGCGTAGCGTTGGGAAGCTCGATCACACTTGCTCCGGCAGGAACTTGTGCATCGCCGCCGATGCTCGCGATCTTGTCACCCTGAATGACGATCGTTTGCCCGGTCAGTGTCTTTCCGGACTTCACGTCCAGCAACCGCCCGGCGTGGATCACAACCGTCTTCGCGGCCCCGGTCGACTGCGCCGCCGCCATGCTGACTGAAAAAAGCACAAGGGCAAACGACGTCGCCCAGCGATTGACTCTCATTCCATCCCCCACGCGAGAAAGTTGATCGGGTACATTAACAACCGAGGATGGCTCTATGCAAGCGCCCAACCCGCTCCCCTCAGGCCTCCGCGCCATCGCCACGCTGTTTGCGCTGTGCGGCGCGTATCTCGGCCTGGGGGGTCTGCTGATGCTCGTGCGTCCCGGGCTGCTTGGAATGTCAGTAGGAGCCCCGCTGCTCTTCGGTCTGGAACTCTCCGGCCCGTACATTTTTTTGCTGATGGCCGCCGTCGGATGCGCAATCGCGTGGGGCCTGGTGAAGCGCAATAACCTCGCGCGCCATGCCGCCATTCTGATTGCGATCGCTGGAGTCGTAATGCTGGTGCCACCGGTTTCGGCCGCGGCGGTTATGGTGCAAACGAAGGCGCTGGCATGGGGCGGGCTGGGGATTATTGTGCGCGTGATGGTGGCTTGGTACCTGTCTCAGGCCCACATCGCCGACGAATTTCGCCGGTGACGAGGGTCAGAGTCGCAGCAAGCTCTTCAGATCGTCCGGGTGCACCGCAAATTCCATGGCTTCCTCACGCTCCAGGTGCCCGTCTTTCACGAGCCGTGACAGCGACTCCTCGAACGTGATCGATCCCTTGCCCTTGGTCATCGTGATTTCCTGGTGCAGATGTTGCAGCGCGTTCCGCCGGATGTGCTGCCGCGCGCCGTATCCGATCATCAGCATCTCCACGGCGGGAACGCGTCCGCCTTTGCGGCTTGGCAACAGCACCTGGGTCACGATAGCCGAGATCGCCATCGCCAGTTCCTGCCGGATTGTGTTCTGGCGCTCCATGGAAAACGAATCGGAAATCCGGGAGATGGAAGATGCCACGTCGGTGGTATGCAAAGTTGACAGCACCAGATGTCCGGTTTCCGCCGCTGACACGGCAATGGCCATGCTCTCGGGATCGCGCATCTCGCCCACGACCAGCACGTCCGGCGCCTGGCGTAGCGCCGCCCGCAGAGCCGTGGGAAAGTCGGGTGCGTCGGTACCAACCTCGACTTGCTCGATCACGCTGCGCACGTGCTGATGCTCGTATTCGACCGGATCCTCGATCGTGACAATGTGGCGGGCATCGCGCTTGTTAATCTCGTTGACCAGAGCCGCGAGGGTGGTCGATTTGCCTGCGCCGGCAGCGCCTCCAATCAGTACCAGGCCGCGACGAAGGCTGGCCAGATTGCCGATCTCCACCGGAAGACGCAGCTCGCCCAACAAAGGCACCTTCACCGGCAGCGCGCGGATGGTGGCCGCCGCATGCCCGCGCTCGCGATGCAGGTTGATGCGGAACCGTCCGAGGCCGGCAATGCGATACGAAGAATCAGCAATCTGCGTGGCGCGATACTGCGCAGCAGCCACCGGCGTCAGAATCGGCTGCACCAGGGACTCGATTTCCGAGCCCTCCAGCGGAACCTCTCCGATCTTCTGCACCTCTCCGTCCATGCGGATCGCAGCCGCGGTTCCGTGCACCAGCAGCAGGTCGCTGCCCCCGCGACGGAGCAACTCCGCTAGGAAATCTCTTAGCTTTTCGCTTTCAGGCAATGCAGCCTTCGCTCCGGGCAGAGTCGCCGATATTACTGATCGTACCCCAGAGAGGCTCTTGCATCAGGAGAGGCTGGGACTCAAACCTGCCCTGTCTTTACTCCACGGTGGCGACGAAACAACGCGACTGGCCGGGGATAGAGATGCAAGAGAATCCCACCACCTGAGACCCTTGCACGTCGAAGTAATTCCCTTTCGGTACTTCGTTGACGTGAAGCCGCAGATTGCCGTTTGCATGTACCTGCGACGGGGGATAAAACGGGGAAGCACTCAGAACACCTAGCAGAAGCCCGCTCAATGCAGCTATCCAAATCTTCATTGTGTCCTCCGCTTGACAGACACGATTTAATCATAAACAGAAAAACCCGGAAGGCAGTCCGGGCCTTTGAAATCCTGTGGCTCTGCCATACCTTTGCACGTTTCGTGGAGTCATCGCTTCGCATGACCAAGCAAAGCCGGCAGAAAATTGTAGTAGGCGACAGGCGCCACCTCACTCAGCGGCCTAAGTTACAATCTACGCCGCTGCGACCTCTGGTTTATCCTCAATCCACAATGAATGTTCCTCATGGAATCGCCATCTTGAGTCATCAATACACAGAGCATGCCAAACGCCGTCATCGTCCCTGACCACGGTTGTGCGAATGATATTTCCGGGGTGGCCACCCTCCTCGAAAGAATGCTCCCTGATCTTCGCCCTCAGCAAATTCTCTACCCCGCCCGGTGTGGGACGGACAGCGCGCAACTCCTCGGCGGTGACGAAGATGAAGATTTCGGGAGGCGAGTCCCGTTTCTCCCTATCGTGGCGCAGTTGAATCGTCAGCCTTATGGCAAGGAGACCCTCCGTGAACTCCACTGGGTCAGATTGCTCCAAACCGGGATATTCCTGGGCAAGTACTTCATTTAGTGTATCGATCAAATAGCGCCAGTTCGTCCACCGATCTTCGGACATTTTCGCTAGCCCCCTGGACGACCCCTTGAGTTTCGCTGGGCCGTCAGGTCAATTAGTGACACAGCGACGCGGTTGGAGGCAAGTTTGAGTAGGAAAAATCTTCTGATGGACTGCCAGAGGCTTACTTCTTCGCTCCCATCGGTTTCTTCTCCCCCACCCGCTCGCTCACCTTGAACGCCATCTTTCCCGCCTTCTTGTCGGCGTCCACCACCACATGATCGCCGTGCAACACCTCACCGTCTAAGATCTTCAGCGCCAGCGGATCCTGCACCAGCTTCTGGATCGCGCGCTTTAGTGGACGCGCTCCAAAATTCGGGTCGTAACCCTCGGTGAACAGCAATTCCTTCGCCGCGTCGGTCAGCTCGAGCGAGATCTTGCGGTCGGCCAGCAGGCGCCGCAAATCTTCCAGGCGCAGGTCGACGATCTTGACCAGCTGTTCCTTGCCCAGCGGACGGAAGATGATGATGTCATCCACGCGGTTCAGAAACTCCGGCTTGAAGTGCCCGTGCAGCGCGTTCATCACCTGCTTCGACGCCTCCTCGAACTCTTCCGGCGAACGAAGACCTTCGGCCTGCAAGAACGACGACCCCAGGTTCGACGTCATGATGATCACGGTGTTTTTGAAATCGACCGTGCGCCCCTTGCCGTCGGTCAGGCGCCCGTCGTCCATCATCTGCAGCAGCACGTTGAACACGTCCGGATGCGCCTTCTCGATTTCGTCAAACAGCACAACCGCGTACGGACGACGCCGCACTTGCTCGGTCAGCTGTCCACCTTCTTCGTATCCCACGTAGCCCGGCGGCGCGCCAATCAGCCGCGACACAGCGTGCTTCTCCATGTACTCCGACATGTCGATGCGCAGCAGGGCGTGCTCGTCATCAAACAGGAATTCGGCGAGCGCGCGGGCGAGTTCGGTTTTCCCCACGCCGGTCGGCCCCAAAAAGATGAACGAGCCAATCGGCCGCTTGGGATCGCTCAACCCGGCACGCGACCGGCGAATCGCATTCGCCACCCGTTCGAGCGCCACATCCTGCCCGACCACGCGCAGCCGCAGCCGGTCCTCCATGTTGATAAGCTTCTTGACTTCCCCTTCGAGCATTTTCGAAACCGGGATGCCAGTCCACTTCGAAACAATCCGAGCAATATCTTCCTCGTCCACTTCCTCCTTCAACATCCGTGCAAGTGGAGGCACGGGCGCCCCGCCCGTGCGGCGTTCATCCGAGCCGTCGGTAAGCTTCTTGAGTTCTTCTTCCGCCTGCCGCAGCAGCCCATACCGAATCTCCGCCACGCGCTGCAGATTCCCTTTGCGCTCCTCGGCCTGCTCCTCCTGCTTCAGCTGCTCGATCTTCTCCTTAAGCTGCTGCGCCCGCGCGATGACCTCTTTCTCCTGTTTCCACCGAACCTTGAGCGCCGTAGACTGCTCCCGGATCCCTGCCAGCTCCTTCTCCACCGCCGCCAGCCGCTCGCGCGAGTTGACGTCGTCTTCTTTCTTCAGCGCCTGCTTTTCGATTTCCAGTTGCGTAGCGCGCCGTTCGAGTTGGTCGATTTCCGTCGGCATGGAATCGATCTGGATGCGCAGCGAGGCCGCCGCTTCGTCGATGAGGTCGATCGCCTTGTCGGGCAGGAAGCGGTCGGAAATGTAGCGGTGCGAGAGCGTGGCCGCAGCCACGATGGCCGAGTCTTTGATGCGCACGCCGTGATGCACCTCGTACTTCTCTTTCAGCCCGCGCAGGATGGCAATCGTGTCCTCGACATTCGGCTCGCCGACGAAGACGATCTGGAACCGGCGTTCGAGCGCCGCATCTTTCTCAATGTACTTGCGGTATTCGTTCAGCGTGGTCGCGCCAATGGCCCGCAGTTCGCCGCGGGCCAGCGCCGGCTTCAGCATGTTGGAAGCGTCGATCGCTCCCTCCGCCGCGCCCGCGCCCACCAGCGTGTGTAGTTCGTCGATGAACAGGACGATCTGGCCCGACGAGTCTTCGATCTCCTTCAAGACGGCCTTCAGCCGGTCTTCAAACTCGCCGCGATATTTCGCGCCGGCCAGCATCGCACCCAGGTCGAGCGCTACC
This sequence comes from Terriglobia bacterium, assembly GCA_020073565.1. Taxonomy (GTDB): domain Bacteria; phylum Acidobacteriota; class Terriglobia; order Terriglobales; family Acidobacteriaceae; genus Acidiflorens. The sequence goes on along the minus strand of JAIQEY010000013.1, from coordinate 19,457 downwards.
ACGCGCTTGTTCTTGAGAGCTTCGGGCACGTCGCCCGAAATGATCCGCTGGGCCAGGCCTTCGACGATGGCGGTCTTTCCGACGCCCGGTTCGCCGATCAGTACCGGATTGTTTTTGGTGCGGCGCGAAAGTACCTGCACCACCCGGCGGATTTCTTCATCGCGCCCGATCACCGGATCGAGCTTGCCGCGCCGCGCCAATTCGGTCAGATCCTTCGCATAACGTTCCAGCGCCTGGTACTTGGCTTCGGGATTCTGGTCGGTGATGCGCTGCGATCCGCGCACCGCGGTCAGCGCTTTCAGAATGGCATCGTGGGTAACGCCATGGTGCGCCAGCAGTGCCTGAGCCGGATCGCGCTTCAGACCGGTCACGGCCAGCAGCAGATGTTCGGTCGAGACGTATTCGTCTTTGAAGGTATCCGCTTCCTTGAAAGACCGTTCCAGCAGCTGGTTCACCGCCGACGACATGACCGCCTGGGCCGCGGCTCCAGAAACCTTGGGCAGCTTATCGATTTCTTTGTAGATGTCGCTCAGAACCGCCTGCGGCCCGATGCCGATTTTCTCCAGCACCGGCGGAACGATCCCTTCGTGGTCCTCGACCATGGCTGCGAGCACGTGCACGGGCAGCAACTCAGGATTGCCATGCTCCGAGGCAAGCTGGTTCGCGCGCTGGATGGCTTCCTGCGCCTTGACGGTGAATTTGTCCCAACGGATTGCCATACTTATTTCCTTCCCGTCGCATTATCTGGCCCGCTATTCGGGCCCAGATTGGCGAATGCGTGCGTAGCACATTCGATGCAGGCCCTCGCAGACACGCCTGCAAGATCCGAAATTGAGCCAAACGTCATTAGGAACTCCTTGCCATCTTGCGCAACCTCAAAACCATAATTGGTGCCCGTTAGGCTTTCTGTTTCTTTCAGAAAATACAACCACTTGTTAAGTTCGTCCTTTTCAGAGCGCACTGTTTCAGGCAGGCCCTGACCGACCCCTGGGCAGGCCGACAGCAAAGCCGCACCCAGTTTGCATAGAGCTCTGCAATTCTTTTCGACCTCGTTTGTGCCGCCACAGATTCTCCATATATCCGTTCCGTTGAAAGATGAGTGTTGCCAGTCTGCTCGGATACCTGATCCCACGTAGGGTTTGAAGCGATCCGCTAGCTCTTTCCAATCCCCGGCCCAGTCTCTTCGCGGGACAGAACGCAGTCTCGCACTCTCTAGTTTTTCTGCTTCGAGTCGCTCGCTTTCTCTAAGCCATGCTCGATAAGAGGCCGTTACGAAGCCGACAAGAGCGACCCCCCAGTAAAATCCGTGTGCGACTGGATGCCCGAGACCTTGCCATATTCCGAGACCTCCGATAAATGCTCCGGAAGTAACGATAGTCCCCCATTGCTTTCTAAGTTGATCGGCAAACTCGAGGGGCTTCAACATACGCATTCACTTTAATCTTCCCATAAAAGAAACGGGAGGCGCCGAACTAAGCCGCCTCCCCAAACTGAGTACTGACTACTGGCTACCGGCCACTGTCTTACGCGGCCTTGCTCGGCCCCTTGCTCTCGATCGTCTTCTGGCTGCCGACGTTGACCTTGATCTGTTTCGGCTTGGCTTCGGCTTTCTTGGCCAGCTTGACCTTCAGCACGCCCTTGTCATAGTCAGCCTCGACGCTCTCCTGGTCGACCGTGTTGGGCAGGGTGAAGGTGCGGGTGAAGCTGCCGTACTGACGCTCCACGCGGCGATAGTTCTCTTCTTTCTCTTCCTTCTCGAACTTGCGCTCGCCGTGCACGGTCAGCGTGTTGTTTTCGATCCGGACATCGATGTCCTTCTCTTCGATTCCGGGCACTTCGATCTTCAAGGTCACGTTGTGCTCGTCTTCGTACACATCGACCGGCGGTGCGAACGCGGTGGTGGTCAGGGCCTCTTCCCGGCCTTCGTTTCCAAACGAATCCCGGACCAGACGGTTCATCCGGCCCTGCAGGGTGACGAACTCACGGAAAGGATCCCAACGGGTAAGCAAAGTCATAACTAAAATCCTCCTACTTGGAAATTCAGTGAGAGCCCGAATGGCTCTCTTTCATTAGCTGTAGACAAGCATAAAATATGAGTGTAATATTGTCAAGTATTTAGAATCCCATATTTTCATTCAGTTAGAGTGGCAATTAAGCACTTCAAGTAGCTCGTCTCGGGCACATTGAGCACGATTGGATGATCCTTCGCCTGACCTCGGTGCTCCAGCACCCGCACAGACTTGTGGGCATCGCACGCGGCGTCGGCCACCACGTCCAGAAAGTCCGGCGCGCCCACGTGGAACGAGCACGAGCAGGTGACCAGAATCCCGCCCGGCCGCAGCATCTTCAGGGCGCGCAGGTTGAGTTCCTTGTAGCCGCGCATAGCCTTTTCCAGATCGCGCTTGGTTTTGGCGAACGCCGGCGGGTCGAGAACGATGGTGTCGTATTGCCGGCCCGAAGATGCGTAGTCCTTCAGCAAGTCAAAAGCGTTCGCTTCGATCCACTCCAGTTCGCGACCATTCAAGGCGGCGTTCTTGTCGGCCATTTCGAGCGCCGGACGGGAACTGTCCACCCCGGTCACACTCGAACATTTCGGCGCCATGTGCAGTGCGAAACCTCCCTGATAGCAAAAGACGTCAAGCGCCTCGCCGTGCGCGTACTGCGCGGCGGCGGCGTAGTTCTCGCGCTGATCGAGGAACGCTCCCGTCTTCTGGCCTTCCTTCCCGTCATGGAGAAATCGCACGCCGTTCATGGCAACCACGGTCGAACTCTTCTGCCCCCACATCAGGCCCGACGCCCGGGCTGGCAAGTGTTCCAGTTCCCGAATGCGGGCCTCGACACGCTCATGAATCCCAGCCGGTTGGAGTTGTTCCACCAGCGTCTCGACGACGGCTCCGCGCACCGGTTCGGCATCCATGGCTTGGGTGAGAATCTGCACGCTGAGCACGTCGTTGTAGCGATCGACGATCAGCCCAGGCAGGAAATCGCCTTCGCTGAACACGACCCGGTAGGCATCCGTATCGGTGACGAATATCTTGCGGTAGGCGATCGCTGCCCGAATGCGGTCCGCGATGAGCGCGGGCAGATCCGCCACGGGCCCACTATCGATCATGCGGATGGCGATTTGGGACGAATTGCTGTAGAGCGCGGTCCCCAGGAACTTGCCGCGCAAGTCGGTAACTCGGACTGGCGCTCCTGGTGGCACACCATCAGCGGTCACATCAGAACGGTACACCCACGGATGTCCGGCCTTCAGCCGCGCAGAGCCCTTGGGGGAAACTTTGACGGACAACTCAGCCGGAACGGAAGAGTCGGCTGTGAGTTTTTGCATGAACTGATGTTACTGTAGCGCCGCTGTCCGGCGGGCGTCCCCGCCCGACGCAGCGAGGGCGGGTCGCCCTCGCGACAGCCGGCAAGGTGCCGGCGCTACACTCGTTTCAACAATCCATCCATCCGGTGTCTGCTCGGGCTGCGAACCGGTGCCACGCTCGCTGTCACCGCGCCCGTCATCACCTTCTTCAGCGCCGCTTGGAACTGCTCCATCTCTGGCGCGGTCCCCACCGTGATCCGCACGTGCGTTGGCCAGATCGGCCAGATGCGTCCGATGTGCACATTCTGGGTCGCCATGGCATCGATCACTTGTTTGCCCGGACGCTTGGTGTCGAGCATGAAACAGTTCGATTGCGAGGGAATGTAGGAATATGCGTTGCGGTCGAGCCAGGCGAACACGCTGCTCCGAATGCTGGCGTTGATGCGTTTTCGTTCCGGAACGAGTTGCGTGTCTTTCAGGCTGGCCGACGCGGCCACCAGCGCCGTGATCGGCATGAAGTTCCATCCACCGTAGTTCTCGACTTTCTCGAGCAGGTCGGGACGGCCGAAGATCGCTCCGCAGCGTAAGCCGGCCATACCAAAAAGCTTTGAAAACGTCCGCAGCACGAGCACTTCTTTGTCGGCTCGCACCAGGTCAACCACCGACGTCCCATCGGAAAAATGAATGTAGGCCTCATCGACCAGCACGACCGACCCCTTCGGCTTGTTTTCCACCAGGTAGTCGATGTCGGAATGGCTGGTGAGCGTGCCGGTCGGATTGTTCGGATTGCAGATGTAAAACACACCCGCGTCCGGCGCGGCTGCAAACATGGCGCGAACGTCGTGCGCATAATCTTTGGCAAGGGGCACCTTCACGACCTTGGCGTTGACCGCGCCCGCTGCAAACATACCCGCTTCGTAGCCCGGATCGGCGGTGACATAGCTGCGGCTGGCCGACGTATACGCGCACACAGCGTGATGCAGCGGATTGCTTGACCCCGGATACACGCGGACGTACTCGGGCTTCAGACCTTCGGTCTGGGCAATCTGTTTCACGAGATCGTCAGTCAGTCCGTCCAGGTACCGCCCGCCCTGGGGCACGATTGAAATAGCCGCCTCACGCGCGGCAGCACATGGTCCGAGCGGATTCTCGTTGGAATCGATCAGCACGCCATCTTGCGCCCGCGGCTTGTGTCGCGCCGCACTCGCCAACATCGGCTCGGTCACAATTCGCATAGCGATCGCGGCGGAGGCGGCCGCGGACAAGCTCAGAAACGAACGGCGGGATGTGGAAGAGACATTTCGCTTTCGGTCCATCACTCACCTCAGGCTGGTAATTCTACCAAGGAGCGCCGCCGGGGGGAGTCGTCGCCCGCTGCGCTGTGGATGCAATATTCCGGGATAACCTCGGAGTGCCAGCTTCAGAGGCAAATTTGAAACTAGCTCGCGGCCGTGTGTTCCGCCGGGGGGGTGGCATGTTCCTTGCGCTTGGGAGCGTGGTGTTCGCGTTGGGCGGCACGCAGATCGTTATGGAGAACGTCGAGCGCATGGGACGGCACTTCCGAACCCCACTCGTCCATCTCTTCTTCGTCCCAGTGCCCGTTCAGGCGAACGGCAGAATCGGTCAGATCTTCCGGGAAGGCCAGCCGGTAGGTACCTTCGCGGCCCAGCACATCGCCGATCTGCCGGCCGGTATGCATCTCGTAAACGCGCCGCGTCGAGGAGTCTCCGCCATTGGTGAAGACCAGCAGAACTTCGCCTTCCTCGCCGTAGTCGGGACGGTAAAACCAGGCCTGCGGCGCATCGGCCTTGGGACGCGGACGCCTTCTCGCGTGCGCCGCCTCCGCCACCTGCTGCTCGACCTTCACTTCGTTGGCAGGATCGAAATACAGAATCCTCTGGCACGACTCACAAACCACCACCTTCTCAGCGATCCGCACCTCGTTGTAGGTCTGCGGACGCAGCATCACCTGGCAGCCCATGCACTTCTGCTCGCGCGCTTCCGCTAGCCCGCTGCCGCGAAACTTCATCACGCGCTCATAGTGCCGCAGCAAATCTTCCAAAATCCCCCGGCGTAACGCGTCCCGCTTCGCATTCCACTCCGCCAGTTTCGCCTGGTCTTCGGCCGTAACTTTACGTGCTTCTTCTTTTTCCTTCTCGATTTCGACTTGCTCGGCCTTCAGTTCGGCCTCGGCCGCTTTCACATCTTTCTCGCGCACTTCGACGTTGACCATCACCTCCAGGATACGGTCTTCGTTGATGCGGATTTCCTGCTCGGCGAACTGGATCTCGTGCAGCAGCGCCTTGTACTGTTCGTTGGTTTTGACATCGAGCGACTGGTCGCGATACTTGGAGATCTTGCCCTGCAGGTCCTGGATGGCAGATTCGAACTTCTTGCGGTTGGCTTCGTCGCCCTTGGCGGCGGTCCGGGCTTTCTCCAGATGAGCTTTCGTTCCGGCCAGCTTCTCTTCGATCGCCGCCACCCGTTTGGGAAGGGCAGCAACCTCCTCGTGCAGTTTGCGGATTTCCTTGTCCGCCGCCTGGAGTTCGAACAGTTTTTCGATGTCAGGAAGCATCAGTCAGGAACTATCTGCCTCGATTCTAGCACGCGAAAATGCCTGTGTGGCGCGGACATTCCTGTCCGCGTGTCTGCAGCAGATACGCCGTCAGCGCGGACAGAAATGTCCGCGCCACACGGGCCTGTCAGTTCTCCCCCGGCATGGGATGCCGGGCTTCATCCGAGTGCGGCACCAGTTGCTGATAGATTGCGTTGGGCACGTGCGAGTCCCAGTACCCCGCAGTCTTGGCGAACCCCACGATCCCCAAGAAAAGCACGGCAATTCCCGCCGCCATCGCCCAAGCCGGAACTTTCGGGGCCTGCGGAGCCAGCCCGGGAATCTCCGGCAACGACATGCTGAGCGTGTCTTTCGCCGGACACACCGTCACGCACTCCAGGCAACCGGTGCATTCCGCAGACTGGATTGTCACCAGCTTGTCCACCGGCAACGCCGACGGGCAAGCCTTCGCGCACTTCGCGCAATCAATGCAGGTCTCCGCGTTCCGACGGATGCGCGCTGGGCTGACCAGTGACGTGATCCCCAGGAGCGCTCCATACGGGCAAAGATACCGGCACCAGAAATTCTGGATGAACAACGATGCCACCACCAGCACGCCCAGCACGATCGCGCCCGTCTCGCCCAGGTGACGGAATAAGTTCAGCATCTTCACATCCGCGATCACGCCGTACGGGCTGTTCATGAAGGCCGCCAGTTCGTCGACCGCCATCGAACTCACCGCCCAAACAAAGAAACCGAGCAGGAGATACTTCAGTCCGCGCAACCCAACATCAAGCCACCGCGGCAAACGGAAGTTGCGCCGGAATAGCTTCTGTCCCACACGCCACAGATATTCCGAAATCGTTCCCACCGGACACAGCCAGCTGCAAAATGCCTTGCGAAATAGGAAAGACATCGCCAGAAACGAAATCAGCAGGAACATCCCCGCTGGATGCAGCGCCGGCACGTGGTGCGTCGAAACGAAATACTTCAGGTTCATCAGTGCCGCGATGGGCAACCAGCCCTCGACCCCGGCCGGGCGTTGCAATGAGGTCGGTGCACCACCCGGCTCAAACTGACGAACCCAGAAATAGAAGATGCCGCCGACCCAGACATTCAGAGCCAGGAACGCGCCCTGAAAACTGCGGCGTACAACCTGTGAGTAGTCGTGATCCGTGCGGCGGATGAGCTTCTTCTTCGCCTTAACCGGAGGCTTCGGCCGCACCTCGCCCGGCCACGGACACAGATAGGGAGGAATCTCGGAAACGATTTCGCCATGAACTTGCGTTGCCATGAGGCCATCCTTACAAGTTCAGCGTAAAGGGCCTGTTACAGCGGGGATGTGATTTAAGTCACGGCGAGGATATTTCGGTAAGCCGTTGACAGGACGACTAGTTGCATTGCTGGTTATTTCAGAACTTCACCTCAACGCGATCGAACTCCACGCTTGCATATCGATGTGGTAAACCTGATATTTGGCACTCCACACCATCCTCTTCCTCTTTGTCGCCGGCGCTCTCGGCGGCGCGCTCAACGCCGTCGCGGGCGGCGGCAGTTTCGTCGCCTTCCCTGCGCTCCTGTTCAGCGGCGTCGCTCCCATCGCGGCCAACGCCACCAACACCGTTGCCCTCTGGGTTGGAACTACAGCCAGTTCCCGCGCCTACCGCAAGCACTTCGACATTTCGCGCCGCGTCATGATTCCGCTCACGGTGACTAGCCTGATTGGAGGAATCGCCGGCGCCTACCTATTGCTTCACACACCCGCACAAACCTTCCTGCGCGTTCTACCCTGGCTGATGCTGGGCGCCACACTACTGTTTATCTTCGGCGGCCGCTTGGCTGGCGGCTCCAAAAGCGGCCTTGCCCACGACGCTTCCACTACCGCGCTTACTGTCGCCGTTCTGTTCGAGTTGATCGTCGCCGTGTACGGAGGCTACTTCGGAGGCGGCGTCGGCATCCTCAACCTCGCCATGCTCGCCGCCATCGGCATGACGGATATCCACGCCATGAATGCCCTGAAAGTCGTGCTCGGCATCCTCATCAACGGCGTCGCCGTAATCGCCTTCATCGCATGGCGCGCGGTTGCCTGGAAGCCGGGCAGCGTCGTGATCGTCGGCGCACTCGTCGGCGGATACTTCGGCGCCCACTATGCCCAAAAACTACCACCCGCCTGGATCCGCGCCTTCGTAATCATGGTGGGCGCTGGAATGACGATCTATTTCTTTTGGAAAGCGTACTGATCCTGCGTCGGTTTCACGCGATCAGGGACCTGCCATGAGGCAGGCCTAACTTAAACCGCAACCGGTCATACTCGATCATCGGTTGGAAGAACCCTGGTTCTTGCAGCGGCCAAAGGGTCGCAGGCTGGGCGCTGGAACCGGAGTGCGCCAGGATTCCATTCACCGCTCGTCGAGCGGCCTCGTTCGCCGCTTCCATGCAGGCAATATCCGTATAGGTCCGCACGTAATCGGAAGCAAGAAACAGGTTTGGGATCTCAGTGGTCGCCTCGGGCCGATACCGCCATGTCCCGGCCCTATTGATCAGGAGTGGCTCGGCATTCGTGGCCGCCGAGGGGTTCGGAAACTGAATGTCGGGATCGAGAAACCAGGAGAGCAAGTTCTCGTCCTGGATCACCTGCGCGCCGCCCACGTTCAGATGGGCTTTCAACTCCGCCCAGACTTCATTCTTGATTTCCTCCGCCGTGCATTGCGTCGCCGGCTTGCCCACAAGAGTGCCAACCGCATCCCAGTCCGAGATGTCAACGGAAAGCAGGCCGGCCACCCGACCGTCGCCGTAGTTTGCCAGATCCGCTTGTAGCCAGAATTGCTTTTGCGAAATAGAGGTTAGTGCCCACGGCGAATAAGCGTAAAGAGTGTGTCCATGTTCCAGCGGAACATCCTGGGCGAGATAGAATTGAATTCCGTTCATCCACCGGGTCGGAAGCTGATTCAAGCCCGCGAGCGACGGCGCCAGTTCTTTCAACTCATCCGTCACGAGCGCGGCCATGATCTCGATCGGCATAGCGGCGATGTAATAATCCGCCGTCACCTCTTGCCTTTGGCCATTACGTTCGACGCTGACGGATGTAATGCCAGATGACCCGGCATGAATCTCCTGTACCGTCACGCCGAGGTTCATCGTTACACCGCGTTGTTCTAAGTAAGTCACCCAAGGGTTCAGCCAGACTTCGTTCGTAGGGCCACTCAGCAGGCGATCGAACCCGCCCGCGGTCAGAAGACCGGAGAGCAATTGCAGCAGCATATAACCCACAGTTCGGGTGCTGCCATCCTCTGCCCGCATGGCCACGAGGGAGCGGGTGAATCCCTGGGCCAGCAGGGTCTGGTATTCCTTCGATCGCGTCTGGGCGCCGACAAACGTCCACCATGGGATCTGCTCGTATTCCGCCAGCCTCCGTTCCGGACAACTCGTCAGCAGCACCAAGAGCCGATCGACAAAAAACAAAACCTCGTCATCCGGAACTCCGATGCCGCTGAACATGCTATGAAGAGCCACCCCCCAGTCCTGGATGTTCTGGGGAATCCGCGCGCTCAGAACCAGCGGGACTTTGCCCGCCCTCGCCACTTCGATGCGGGTGGCGTTGACCAGATTGTTGTAGACACTGACGTTGCCCGGAAATGGGATCCGCTCCATGGTGTCGGGCAGATGCTTGTAGAATCGCGGGAAGAAACGGAATCCGTGCTCGCCCGGGAGATCCTTGCGCCCTCCAGTGGCGGTGTTGGGCACAGAGAGGCTTCGTGCCTTGCCTCCGAACATGCCCTTTCTTTCGTAAACGGTGACGTCGTATCCGCGCTCCGCCAGTTCATGCGCAGCGCTCAGCCCTGCGACTCCACCGCCCAGCACGGCTACTCTTTTGGGCATGGTGATCGAGAACCTCCCGGCCACTCAGCATCAGTGCCTGACCTCTTTATTGGATCGGCTCTGACACGTGCTCATGCACGATCAGCCACTTCCCGTCCTGCTTCTCAAAGACCGCGGTCCAGCGAAACTTCCCCATCTCGACCTTGCCGGACTTCTGCGTCATTTCGTACGCCACAGTCGAGGTGACCCAGTACGCGTCTCCGCTCTTATGGATCTGCGCATCGTCATTCACCGTGCATTTGGCGGCCTTGTAGCTGCTCAGTACTTGGGTCACGCCCGCCTGATATTCGTCCCAGCTGGCATACTTCAGAGGCGCGATGTCAAAAAATACGTGCGGCCCCTGCGCATAGTATTGCTTCTGTCCCGCCGCATCCAGCGTCGCCCAGCCATCCCAGATCTTCTGCAAGTAGGCCTTGTCAACCGCTCCCCCAGCCGTCGCCTTCGACGTTTTTTGTGCAATCCCGCCGATCACCACGCCCACCACGAGCGCCAGCACTGCCATTCGCTTCATCATGGATCTCCTCCCTAACGGCGGAGCATTGTCGCACAATCGCCCCGTGCCAAGCGACCCCCGTAGAGACGCGGCTCGCCGCGTCTCCCGGGGCGGGATCCGAGAGAGCCTCAAGGCCTAACTTTGGTAATCTCCCCCCAGGTCACTCGCTGGTGCAAAATTGACAGAGAATATGTCCTCTACCGCCAGCGCGCAGAAACGACAGCGGGGCTTCCGCGTCAAGCTCCTGGGCTCCGTCCTCGCTTTGGTGTTGCTGGAAAACGGACGCCAGGTGCGCGCCCGCATCAATCAGCTTTCCGTCAACGGAGCACTGCTCTCACTCGAGACTCCGCTCGCGGAAGGCATCCAGGTAACGGTCCTGTTCCACATCGGCTTCGCTACCATCCGCTGCCGTTCCCACATGTTGTTCCCGATGTGGGCTACCCAGGGCTGCCTTCAGCCTCTCAAGTTCTTGGAGTTGTCGGACGGCGATCGTGCCTGCCTGGCTCGGGAGCTAGAGGCTTTGGTCCGCGCCGGAGCGCCGCAGGAAGAAGACGACGTCTAGGAGCCTACGCGGCGGCCGCCAGCATTTCCTCCAGCGAATATTTCTGCAACTCTCCGATCCGCTCAATCGTGAGATCTGGTTTCGGATACTGCGCCACCAGCGCCGCATCCAGCGCGTAGTGTCCCTGCCGCGGAAACACCGTGGTCACCCGCGCTCCCCAATATTTCTTGATCGCCGCGAGCAGCCGCACCTTGTCATCCACCATCACGTAATGCGCCGCCGGATACTTCGCCTCCACATCTTCCAGCTCCAGTTCTTTGTGCACGTAGATCAGCACGTGCCCCTGAAACGTGTCATACAGACCTGACCGGTCCACCTTGCGCGGCTGAAACACCACATCGCCGTCGCTCAGAATCACCACTCGCCCCAGCCGCCGCGCGTACTCCACCGCATCCAGCGACTCCGGATACAGCCGGTTGGCAAACGGATAATTCACCATGAAATACGACACCTCCAGCAGCTTCGGATCGCGCGGTCGCTCCAGCCGATACCGTTGCAGCGCCCCCAGGTAGTCCGCATAGCCCAGCTCCGTCCGCAACTGCTCGAAGATTTCCCAATAACGCTGCTCACTCGCCTCACCCACTTTGCTTGCGAGATGCCGCTTCAGATCCTCCGCCACCCGATCGTTATCAAGCAGCGTGTTATCGACATCGAAGAAGAAAACCGTGCCCCGCGTCGCGTCCGGATGACTCATGCAAGGTCCTCAGAAAGGAATGGCCCCCTATCATGCCAGAATCAGAGTCCCTCCGAGTCGGATTTTGGGGTTTGCACTCTTCTGAAGCGGGCGCGTGCCGAGTTTTCCTGGGCATCGCTGGCAGTATTAGACTAGTTAAGTTTTCGACGCCGATTCGAGGTCTTTCATGGCCACTGCCGCTCGCACCAACCCGCTCTCGTTTCTGACCGACCAACTGGACGAGCTCAAAGCCAAGGGTACGCACTTCAAGCTGCGCGTGCTCGACGATGAGCAGGCGCCCGTCTGCACGTTTGACGGCAGGAAAGTGATCAACCTCGCGTCGAACAACTACCTCGGGCTGACGACGCACCCCAAGTTGCGCGAGGCCGCGCTGGAAGCGACACGCAAGTACGGGGTCGGGTCAGGTGCCGTGCGCACGATCGCCGGCACGATGAAAATCCACATGGAACTGGAGGAGAAGATAGCGCGCTTCAAGAATGTCGAGGCGTGCGTGGTGTTTCAGTCAGGGTTCACAGCAAACGCGGGAACCGTTTCGGCCATCCTGGGGAAAGAAGACTTCATCATTTCCGACGAACTCAACCACGCGTCGATCATCGACGGGTGCCGGCTCTCGCGCGCGAAGATTCTGGTCTTCCGCCACAAGGATGTTGCTCACGCGGATGAACAACTCGCTAGCGTGAAGAGCCAGCCGGGGAAGAAACTTTTGATCAGCGATGGAGTGTTCTCGATGGACGGCGATATTGGTCCGCTGCCGGGTCTGTGCGAGGTGGCGGAGAAATACGGCGCCATCATGATGGTCGACGATGCGCATTCCTCCGGCGTGCTGGGACGCAACGGGCGCGGCACGATCGACCACTTCGGCATGCACGGGCGCGTCGACATTCAGGTAGGGACGTTATCGAAAGCCATTGGCGCGCTGGGCGGATACGTCTGCGGGACGCGCGATTTGATCGACTATCTTTACCATCGCGCCCGCCCGTTCCTGTTTTCGACGTCCCATCCGCCGTCAGTCGCGGCGACCTGCATAGCGGCCTTCGATGTTCTGGAGAACGAGCCGCAACTGATGGAGCAACTCTGGGCGAACACCCGCTTCTGGAAGAAAGAACTGGGCTTGCTTGGATTCGACATCGGCGGCAGGACCACACCCGCCAGCGAAACTCCAATCACGCCGATCATCATCGGCGACGGCCGGCTGACCATGGAGTTCTCCCGCGAACTGTTCAAAGAAGGCGTACTCGGAACCGGCATCGCGTTCCCCACCGTTCCCGAAGGCAAGGCGCGAGTGCGCACGATCATGACCGCAACGCATACAAAAGAAGAATTGCAGCGCGCGCTCGAAGTGCTGGAGCGGGTTGGGAAGCGCATGGGGATTCTGGCGTAGTGCAAGTCAGGTCGAAGTATTCCTCTGTGACTCTCTGTGTCCTCTGTGGTTAGGATTCTAAAGCTTGAACCACCGAGGACACAGAGGGCCACAGAGGAATACTGCTCTATCCGTTTCCAATCACAGGCGTCGGCACCGCCAGATACGTCTTTTCATGTCCCAGACTGTTCTCGTCCCCAATCAGCAGATGTTCTTCCCATCCCGAACTGATCAGCAGCAGTCGAAGCTGGCCTGCATCTGCGGGCACGTGAAACACAAGTTCGGTTTCGTAGGATTGGGCGGGGAGCAGGGAGCGCGTGATCGGGGTGCCGGTCATCGTCGCCGGAGCGTAGGCTCGTCCCTGGCCGTCGAGCAGCAGCACCTCGCGCGGGTTGGGCGTGAGGGGAGCGTCTTTGGGCCGGGTGGGCGAAGTGGTGGTTTCGTCGAAGCGGGTGCGGAGGGCGACGTGCAATAGCCGCTGACCGTTCTGGAGTTCCTCGCGGCTGGCGCGCACCGAATAGGCAAGGTGGCAGTCAATCTCGCAGAAGTATTTCTCCTCGCCGGGCGCAAGCGTGACTTCGTGGCTGCCCAGAGAGAATCCGAATAACAAACCAAAATAAACGACCGCCCCCGCGCTCACGAGCGCGCCGACCCGACGCGCCCATTTTGCTTTGTGCAGGGAAAGGAAAACGAGAAGCGTAAGAAGGCTCAGGACGACGCCAGCGACGGCTGCCAGGAATCCCAGCACCGCCACGGGCGTGGGAAAATTCATGTTGCTGTGGATGCCGGAATGCCACATAAACGCGATCTCCGCAATGTTCTTTGTATTACAAAGCTGCAGGCCCCAAAAAAATCACCCCTCGCGCGCCACCCGAATCACTTCTTCCATATTGCGCAGATATTGTTCAAGAGCTCGTCTCCCCGCGGCCGTCAGACGATATTCGGTCCGCGGAATCCGGCCTTCGAAAAACTTGCGGCAGGTGAGGTAGCCGCCTTCTTCAAGCTTGCGGGCGTGCACGCTGAGATTGCCGTCGGTGGTGCGAAGCAAACGCTTCAGGTCACTGAAGCTGAGCGAGTCGTTGACCGCCAGAGCGCTGATGATTCCCAGCCGGATGCGCTCGTGAATCAGGCGGTCGAGGTCCGGGATCTCGCCCGGCCCCCGGCGTTCGTGGCTTTTGGAGTGGGAAGTCCCCGCTTGTACCCGCGTGCCGCTTCGTGCTGACTGGCTTTTAGCCACCGTGCCTCCTGGCGATCCAAATCCCAAATAAAATATGCAGCCCGCCAAATCCAGCCGCCATGGCCCAGTTCCCCAGGAGGGGCAAGAACAGAGCCGCCGCGCCCACCATCATGAAACAGACACCCATGACGGGTACGATCGAGACTGAAAACGCGCCGCCCGCAATCACGCCGACACCATAGAGGAGGAGCCATGTGCCGGGCAGCGTGTGTCCAAGGTGAGCGCGGAATAATGGGGCGGTGAGCAGGGCTGCCGCAGCCACGGGAGGTGCGAAGCTCAAGGCGACTTTACGACCTGGGCCGCTGGTCCACGGCAAGCCGCTGCGGGCTGCCTTGTTCTGGATCGCGACCATGGCCACGCTCACCGCGAGCACCGCTTCCGTGATCCATATTTCCAGCCAGCGCAGGTCAAACGCGTGACGCGAGGCGAGCCACGCAGCCGGCAGCGCGGTCGCACCCACCGCAACCATCCCCCATCCCGGGATCGCGGTGAAGGCAACGGAACGCTCCATGGTCTGCCGAATGAAGCGGAGATCGTCGACGGCGCTGAAGTCAGGCGGACGATCGCCAGGCCGGCGCTCACGAACGACGCTATGGAATCTCCGTGGCCGGTGCTCTGCCATATGAAAGCAAGATAGCGAGCAGGTCGATGATTGTCAAGTACTTTATAATACAGAGTCCAAGAAGATCTCAATGTTCTGCGTCTGAAAGGGTTCATCCGAGAGCAGGCGTCCCGAGCTACCTCGCTCAATCCCGAGAACCCTGCCATTCCGCCGATGGTCCAGCCCAAGGACAGCACTTTTCCAACGGCATCAACGATCCATCCCGATATTCCACACCTTTCCCACAGCAATCGCCTCCCTGCTCTATTCCTCTCAACGTCCCGAAGCCTCACAATGAACGTGGAGCAGTGTGCGCCGCCCATGACGTCCGACAATTTCAAAGAAACCCTTAAGCAGCAGGCCGACATCGTCCGCATCGTGGGCGACTACGTCAAGCTGAAGAAGGCGGGCGCGCAGAACTTCTCGGGCCTCTGTCCCTTTCACGACGAGAAAACGCCGTCGTTCTCGGTCCACGCCACGCGCCAGTTCTACCACTGCTTCGGCTGCGGCGCCTCCGGAGACGTGTTCAGCTTCGTGCAGAAAGTCGAGAACATCACCTTCCCGGAAGCCGTCCGCCTGATCGCACAGAAGCTGGGCGTGCCCATGCCCAAGGTTAGCTTCTCGAGTCCGCAGGAAGCGCACGAAGCCAAACTCCGCATGGCGCTGCTAGATGTCCACGAGCGCGCGGTAGCATTTTTCCAGGAATGTCTGAAGCGTCCCGAAGGCGCAAATGCCCGCGAGTATCTGAAAAGCCGAGGCCTCGATCAGGAAACCATCGCCCGCTTCCGCATCGGCTACGCCCCTGACTCCGGCTTCCTGCTCCGCGACGCCCTGCGCCGCGAGTTCGATGAAGAATTACTGCGGGAGAGCGGACTATTCTCGTGGAAAGAGGCTGCGAGCTACGAGCCGCGAGCTGCGAGCAATCAAAGGCCGGGGGCGGATGATCGGACTACGGAGATGAGTGCCGGAGCTTCCGGTCCGAAGGCCGAACAGCAAACGACGACCAGTGATCAGCCGCCGCGAGATGGTGGTGGCTCCAAGCTCGAAGCTCGTAGCTCGAAGCCCGAAGCTATCTACTCCAAATTCCGCAACCGCGTCCTGTTCCCCATCGCCAACGACCAGGGAAAAGTCATCGCCTTCACCGGGCGCACGCTCTCGACCGACGAAAAGTCCGGCCCCAAGTATCTGAACTCGCCCGAAACCCCGATCTATTCCAAATCGCGGGTGCTCTTCAACCTCGACCACGCCAAGGAAGCGATCCGCAAGCTCGATTACTCCATCCTGGTCGAAGGCCAGATGGACTGCATCTCGGTCTACGCCGCCGGCTTTCACAACGTGATCGCCAGCTCTGGCACGGCCTTCACCGAGCTGCAAGCCAAGTTGCTCGGCCGCTTCTCCAAAAACGT
The DNA here is from genome assembly GCA_020073565.1 of Terriglobia bacterium. Taxonomy (GTDB): domain Bacteria; phylum Acidobacteriota; class Terriglobia; order Terriglobales; family Acidobacteriaceae; genus Acidiflorens. The sequence goes on along the minus strand of JAIQEY010000013.1, from coordinate 3,361 downwards.
CATCGTGAACTTCGACCCCGACACCGCCGGCGCCCGCGCCACCGAGCGCACACTGGGGCGCCTGGTCGAAGAGGAATTCAACATTCGCGTGATAACGCTCGAGACCGGCTTCGACCCCGACCTCTTCATCCGCCGCAAGGGAAAAGACGCCTACGCCGACGCCCTGAAGCATTCGCAAAAGTATTTCGATTACCTGATTGACCGCGCTCGTGCCCAGTTCCCGGTACGGAGCCCCGAGGGCAAGGTGAAGGCGCTCAATCACCTGCTTCCTCACATTCAGCGCGTGCCCAGCCGAATCGTCCGCGACGAACTCGCCATGGAAATCTCGCAAAAGTTGGGCATTGACTCATCCATGCTCCGGCAGGAACTCAAGCATGCGGCCGTCACCCGTTCGACCGCACAACTCAAAGCTCCGGCGGAGGCCCAGATCACCGGCGCCGAACGCGTTCTGATCCGCGCGCTCGCCTCCGCCAACCAGATGCAATCAGGAGAAGGACGCCTCTCCGCCCGCGACGGTGCTGAAGAAGGATTTGACCCCGCACGCCAGGCTCAATATGCGCTGCAGTCCGAGCATCTCCATGAAGGGCTGGCCTCCCAATCCCTGATGGAAGCCTTGTTGGGGGCGGGACCCGAAACGCCCGATCCGATGGAGTTGCCCAAAACCGAGGACGACCGCCGACTGCTAGCGTCCATCCTGATGCACGAAGAAGAGGAACTAACCCCCGAAACGCTGGAAGGCGCGGTGCGTGCGCTGCGCCGGATTCATCTGCGCCGCCGCCTCGAGGTCAGCCAGCGCCAGCTCCTGCGCCCCGGCCTTTCGATGGATGAACGACAGGCTCTGCTGCAAGAAAAAGTGCGTCTGAAGCGCGCTTTGATGGACCCGGGACTGGACGAAAAAGCCGATCAGGCCTCCTGATGCCGTGGAACGAATCAGCCCACACCGACATCTAAATAAGCAAGCGGAAGGAACGTTCAGACGGCGGCAAAACAATCAGACCTTCGACACTGGCGGGAATCCAACCTAACCTGCTATAATTCTATGGTTTGTGCGCTTGCACAACTCCGTAACAACCCCACCGCTGAGGAGCTGGCGTCCGAGAACCGGCGGCCGTCCCGAGGATAATCTGTCTTGGCATTAGACGACAAGTACGACGACATAAAAAAGCTGATCGACGCAGGCAAAGAGAAGGGATACCTCACCTATGACCAGGTCAATGACCTCATCCCGCACGATGTGCACTCTCCTGAAGACCTCGACGATCTGCTGACCACGATCGGCACGCAAGGCATCGATGTACTCGAAAGCTCGAAGATGCCTTCGACCGATCTGGAAAAAAAATTCGAAGAAGTAGAGGAAGGCTCCGAGGACGTCGAACTCGACTTAACCCCCGGCGCTCTGGAAAAAACCAATGACCCCGTCCGCATGTATCTGCGCGAGATGGGAACCGTGCCGCTGCTCACGCGCGAAGGCGAAGTTGAAATCGCCAAGCGCATCGAGCGCGGCCAAAACCGCGTTCTGAAAGCGCTCTCGCGCTCGCCGATCGTGATTCGCGAACTCCTCGCCCTGGGCGAGGACCTCGAAAAAGGCGTCCGCTCCATCAAGGAGCTAGTCACCTTCGACGAAGAGGAAATCACCGACGAGATCGTCGATAAGCGTCTGAAAGAATTTCTCAGCAAGATTTACGCGCTCGACAAGCTCTACAAGAAGGTGGCGCCGCTCCAGGAAAAACTGGCCGCGGTCAACCTGAAAAAGCGTCCACGCGATCATCGCCGCTACCGCTTCAACACGGCTCGCGCCGTCGTGCGCGTGTCGCTCGCGGTGCGCAAGTTAGGCTTCACCAACAACGAACGTAAGCGCCTCATCGACCGCGTCAATCGCACCGTCGACGGCATGCGCGCGCTCGACCGCCAGATCCAGAACCTGGAGAAGAGAGCCGAAGCCACGCGCAGCGAAGAACAGCGGAAGGAATACAAGAAACAGTCGCGTACCGTCCGTGGCGAACTCGAGAAGCTCGAAGTCGAAGCCGGTGTCCTGTTCCAGGAACTCAAGCGCACCCAGCGCGAGATCATCCAGGGCGACATGGACGCCGAGCAGGCCAAGCGCGAGCTGATCGAAGCCAACCTGCGCCTGGTCGTCTCGATTGCGAAGAAGTACACCAATCGCGGCCTGCAATTCCTCGACCTGATTCAGGAAGGCAACATCGGCTTGATGAAAGCTGTGGACAAGTTCGAATATCGCCGCGGGTATAAGTTTTCAACTTATGCCACGTGGTGGATTCGGCAGGCGATTACTCGTGCAATTGCTGATCAGGCGCGTACGATTCGTATCCCAGTGCACATGATCGAAACCATCAACAAGCTGATCCGCACGTCACGTCAGCTGGTGCAGGAACTGGGACGCGAGCCAACGTCGGAAGAAATCGCCAAGCGGATGGACATCCCGGTGGCGAAAGTTCGCAAGGTCCTGAAGATCGCGCAGGAACCGATCTCCCTCGAAACGCCGATCGGCGAAGAGGAAGACTCGCATCTGGGCGACTTCATCGAAGACCGCGCGGTCGTTTCTCCGGCCGAGGCTGTCATCAACGTCAACCTGAAAGATCAAACCGGACAGGTATTGCGCACGCTGACCCCGCGCGAGGAAAAAGTAATCAAAATGCGCTTCGGCCTCGAAGACGGCAGCGAACACACGTTAGAAGAAGTCGGCCAGTCCTTCGCTGTCACCCGCGAACGCATCCGCCAGATCGAGGCGAAGGCGCTGAGAAAGCTGCGCCACCCATCCCGCTCGAGAAAACTGCGAGCGTTCATGGACGGCGTAAGAGACTAAGGTAGCACCGGCGTCCCGCCGGCCGGCACCTGCCACGGAGGGACAGCCGCCCTCGGCTGTCCAGCGGAGCGAAGCTCCGCAGAATAACCTAAAGGGCGCGATCCCTCGCGCCCTTCTTTTTTATACTCCCCCGTTTGCGTCTCCCCATCCCGCATGGGAAAATGGCGACCTCCCGTGGAGGCCGATGATGCGCAAGCGGTTTCTCGCTCGCTTTCTCCTGCTGATTCTTTGCTCGGCGTCTTTGCTTGCGACTGCGGAGAAAAAGAAACCCGCCAAACCCGCCGCCGGCCCTCTCGGCGACTTCGACGCGTACGTCCAACGCACCATGCAGGAGTGGAAGGTCCCGGGCGCGGCCATCGCCATCGTGAAAGATGGCAAAGTCGTTCTGAGCAAGTGCTACGGCCTGCGCGACGTGAGGAACAACTTGCCAGTCACGGACCAAACCTTGTTCCCGATCGCCTCGATCACCAAGTCGTTCACCGTGGCCACGCTCGGCACCTTCGCCAGCGAGGGCAAGCTTGATTGGGACAAGCCGGT
>JAIQEY010000068.1 GCA_020073565.1 Terriglobia bacterium | reverse complement strand
CTGCGCAGCACAACTTGTTGTCGATTGATGGAGGCAAGTCGCGGTTCAGCCGGCACGCCGTGGTCGCTCACATCCGCAGTCTACCCACGCTGGCTAATTTCGCAATGACATTGTTGGATCGAGCGACAATTTCTTCACAGCTTCCTGTCCCCAACTTCCTCTGTTGTATTCTCACCCCGTCAAGCGCTCGACGTGAGAAGTTCTTTCACCGCATTAATGCCCGGCGCTTTCTCCACACGACTCCAGCGGTTGCCAGCAAGCCGTTCGCGAGAAGCAAAAGGGACGCGGGCTCGGGAACCGGTGATGGCAGCGAGTACAGCACGATGGCGGCGCTCTGGCCGGTTTGCAGGTAGGTTTGTCCAGGTAAAGGGTAGAAGCTGACGGTGAGGGTCGGGCTTGGAGTGAACAGCTTCCCATTCGCCAGCCGGAAGGGATAGGTCTCTAGCAGGCTCATGTTAAAAACAACCCCCTCGCAGGGACAGTAGTGCGGAGGATCCAGAAGCGCGCCTGTGGCAGGAATGGTCTGGAACACGCCGGCGTCCCAGCCAAAGACTTGCACGTCTAAGATTAGCGGGACGGACCAGCGCGGGAAATCGCGGTAGAAGGTGAGGCCCTCGGTGTTGAGATAGAGTTCAAATTTTGCCTTGCGCGGAGAGTCCGGGACGCCCGTACCGACATATGTCAGGCTACCGATGGTGATGGAGTCGGCGAATACGGGCGCGGTCAGCAGGAGAAGAGCGAACAATAGCGGCCAGCGCCGACTAGCCGACCACGACATTAGGGCGGACATGGGAACCTCCAGCGAGGCAAGGGAGCTCGAACCGGATATCCTCTCGTGTCGCTTCGGCGCCGATCATACTGCAAACGTTTGAGGCAGGCAACCGCCATTGTCACGCTGGTGGCGGGTGGGCCAGGTTTGTCCTTGAACCATCGCGTCAAACAAACTGGGGTGCGCCACTTCTCGCGCTCTTCGAGAAGTGGCCTGCCGAACCGTCGACACCGTTCGGCTTGAAGTTGCCTGGCCCGTGGCCGGATCTTCATCTTCAACACGTCCCACTGGTTAGCACTCCGCGGGTGGCGTCGGGCCTCCTACTCGTTTGTTTCTTTTTTGGGAGTAATCTCTATGTGTCCATACATTATTATATCGACAGAATGTTCCACATGGAACATTTCGCCCATCCTGTGGCCGTGTGGCAGTGCTCGCGGGCGAGGGCGCACGCGCCACACTCTTAATCACTACTGGTTATAGCGCCTCCTGTAAAACTCGATCTGCTGCTGGACCTGTTCGGGCGTCAGGCCCTTCGTCCATTTGTGGTAGTCGCTCTTCATCACATCAGCGGTCACGCCCGGCATCAGTTGTTCCGCTTCGGGGATGAACTCGTTGTAGAAGGTCTTCGACACTTCATAGAAGCCGTGCCACTGGGTGTAGTCCGGACCCATCATGGCGGTCCCCATGCGGGCGCGGCGACCCTGGTGGTGCCACATCTCGTAGTAGGTCCATTCGATCTTTTCGTCGAAGGGAGTTTTTGTTAGTTTGCCGCTGGCGTAGAGCTTCTCCATGATGGCCTTGGCCGGCTTGGCAAACTTCTCGTTGTAGAGCTCGACCGTGCCTTCGTACTGCTTGTAGAAGTTCTCGACCCATCCGGTGGCGTGACAGTTGGAGCACACATCCTGCATGGCGGCGCGCCGCTTTTCCCAGTTCTCCAGTTTGAAACTCACTACCGGGCGCAGGGTGTAGCTGATGCGGTCGCCGACGTCGTGCGTGATCTTCTGATTGCTGGTGGCGCTCATATGGCAGGTGGCGCAGGTGGGGGCGGCGGAGTAGTCCTTGCCCACTACCCAGGATTTCGAATCGAGGTTCATCTTGGCGATGTTCGCGCGGAACTGGATGCCGTGCTTGGACTCGGTGTAGATCTCGGCCTGGGGATGATCCGGGCCCATGTGACACTTGCCGCAGTTTTCGGGCTGGCGGGCCAGGGCAGAACTGAAAGAATGGCGGCCGTGACAGGCGGCGCAGGTTCCTTTGCTGCCGTCGGGATTGATGCGTCCGATGCCGCTGTTGGGCCAGGTGGAGAAGTCGAACTTGCCGTCGCCTAGATATTGCACTTCACTGCCGTGGCACTGGCGGCAACCGTTCATGGCCGCCGGGCCACCTTCTACGACCTCTCCTAACATGTTGTCGAGAGAACCGATGAAGTGGGCGGCGTCGGCGTGGCGGCTCTTCTCGAACTGGTCCACCTCCGACTTGTGGCAGCGGGCACAGTAGTACGGCGTCACGATCACAGCGATCTTCAGGCCGTAGTGGTCGAAGGTTGCGGGATCGCCCGGGCTGGCCTGGTGGCAGGAATAACAATCGACGCTGGCCTTGGCATGGGCGCTGCCTCGCCACTGTTCGACGGCGCCGGGAGTGCTGGCGCTGTGACAATCCAGACACTGCTGGCCCTGCTTGGAGATTTTGGGAGTTGACTGGGAGAAGCTGCTGACACAGAAAAATACTACCCAGGCGCAGAATAAGCAGGAACGCATCTCGACCTCCGTGGGAACTGCGATCGGCGCCGAACTGCGGCGGCGCCGGCTCAGACAGTATGTTGAAAACGCCTGAGCCTGTCTGTGACATTCAACGGAGGTTGCCCTTCTTGATCTCGAAAGCGGTAAGTGCCACTCTGAAGGACTTTGTCTTCTATCCCTTCAAGCGCTCGCCCGGATCTGTTTTGCGGGAAATTTGGTCGCCGGCTACTGCAACCGGAAGCGTTCGTTCATGAGGCGCTGTAGTCGCGGCCTGTAGAGGATATCGAAGGCCAGCTCTTTGTCCGGAAACATGCTCAGCGCCGCTCGCCGCGCGTTCGCCACCATCTCGGAAGCTTCTTCCACCGTGAGATCGGGATCCTGGCCGATTACCGACATCACCATGCTGATCATCATCTGCAGGCGGCGGATCTTCCGGGCCTCTTCGAGCTGTTCGTTACGCTCCCCACCCGCCTGCCCGGACCATTGAACGTCCATGCTGCCCCCGACGATGAGCGCCGACTACCCGGTCACCCGATCACCCGATCACCCGATCGTTGGATGAAGGCCCGGCCGCCACCGTAATCCCCACTATTGTCATTGTGCCACCTTTGGGCCATGATTCAAGCCTCACTCGGCATTAGCCCTTTTGTGACCCGCAAGACAAGGTTATAGTGACTGCCGTAATCTGTTAGTGGACAGTTTTGTGGAGGACGCATGCCAGAGCCCGCCAGCCCCACGCCGCAGCCCGAGCCCAACGAAAAACTCGTGAAGATATTCGACACCGAACGGGAACCGGAAGCCATCGTGGTCCAGGGGCTTCTGGAATCGGCCGGCATCGACTCCGACCTCAAGTCCATCGACGCGATCCAGGACGCGTTTCCCGGCGTCGGCGGCACCGTGATTCTGGTCCGTGAAGAGGATGCGGAAGAAGCCGCGAAGATCATCGAGTCGTACCGGCAGTTGCCGCCCCTTGATGACGACGAGACGGCGGAAATCAAGGGATGAGCGCCACCTCGGGCGTCACTGAGTTTCCATCCAGATAGAAACTCACCGCACCCTCTTCATCGGTGCGGTACGTTTTCACCCCGGCCTGCTGCAGTCGCTCCAGAACTTCCCGTCGCGGATGGCCGTACCCATTCCGCGCTCCCACCGAAATGATTGCGTAACGCGGGTGAAGCGTGGACAGCAGATCGGCTGAGGTAGCGCTCGCGCTGCCGTGATGCGCGACTTTCAGAACCATCGCGTCGGGATGTTCGCCAACAATGCGCTGCTCTACGACACGTTCCGCATCCCCTTCCAGCAACGCGGCAGTCCTCCCAACCTTTGCCGTAAACACCAGGCAATCGTCGTTTGGCCGCATGGCTCCAGTGTCTTGATCGCGCCCGGGAGCGAACACGTGGAAATGCGCACCGCCATAGTCGAACTCGTCTCCTTCCTTCTTCACGGAAATTTTCATTCTCGCTTTTTGCGCTTGTGCCACGACCGGCAGAAGTTCTCCCTCCGGATGGTCGACGCTGATCCAGAGTTCGCGGGGATGGAAATTTGCAATCACCGCAGGCATGCCGCCCAGGTGATCGGCATGCGGGTGAGAGATCACGACGGTGTCGAGGTGGTCGATGCCGCGATTCCATAGATACGACGAGACGACCTGCTCGCCGATGTCGAAATCGGAATGCATCCATAACGGCAGACCTCCCGCGTCGACCAGGAGAACGCGCCCCTCGGGCGTGACGAGCAGGATGGAATCCCCCTGCCCGACATCAATGGAAGTCATCTCCATGATCCCGGCGCGAATGTGCGGCCGGGACGGAACAAAAGCAATCCAGGCAGCCACGCACGCGAGCGCCGCTACCGCGAAGAAAGCGAAGACCCGCCGCCGCGCTGCGATCATTGCCAAGGTAAAGACCGCCATCGCGATCAAGATCATAGTGAGCGACGGCATGGCCACGCGCAGATCGGCCACCCGCGCGCCTCCCAGCCAGTGCACGGTTCCCGCAATTCCCTGCAGCGCAAAACTCGAGACCCAGACCGCAGGCTTGGCCAGGGTTGTGGAAACGTACCCCAGTCCGACCGCGGCGGCGGCGGCAGGCATGAGCACCTCCGTAAGGGGAATCACCGCCAGATTTGCTGGCATACCCATCATGGTGGCGCGATGAAAGTGGTAGGCCATCAGCAGCGCGAGACCCGCCTGCATCAGCGCCGACATAAACGCCAGTTCGCCGAACCCAATCGCGATCCTCATGAAGATTGCCGGCAGAGCCAAGCCAGCACGCTTGCCGAAAAACCTTGCGAGTCTGCCTCCGATCATCCGCAGATCCAGACGGAATTGCGCCACCTTCGGAGCCACATGCAGGTCATAGCTCGCCGTCCGTAATAGCCGTAAACCGCGCGCGTACGGCAGCGTTGTCTGCTCCAGGATGGGCGCGCCCATGGCCGCGATGATGAATACCGCCAGAAACGTCAGCTGGAAACTGGCGCCAAACAGGGCATGCGGATCGGCAATCAGAACGCCCAGCGCCGCCGCTCCGATCGCGTTGAGCATGTTGCGTTCGCGGTACAGCAAGCGCGCGCCCAGATAAATCGCCAGCATCAGTGCGGCCCGCCATACCGGCGTTCCCACTCCGACCACAAACGCGTAAGCGAACGACACAACGACTGTCGTAATCGCGGCCAGCGCCGGATCCAACCGAAACTGCCGCAGGGTCCAGAAAATGGCAAACGCCAGGATGCTCAGGTTCATTCCAGAAACGACGAGCACGTGATACGTGCCGGAGCGCTGGAACTCTGTGCGCGTGGCGTTCTGCAGGAATGAATCCTCGCCGAGAACCATTGCGTCCATCAGCGAGGCCTGCGACGGGGGCCACAGTTGGTGAATTTTGGCCACGATGCTGGCGTGAATCCGCGTCCGCCAGAGTTGAATCCGGCTGCCTGAAAAGCCGGCCAGCCGCTCGATTTGTTGAGCCTGCGCTGAGCCCAACACGTTGACGCCGTTGTCCTGCAGGTAGCCTTCATAGTCGAAGGCTCCCGGGTTGCGATAGTTACGGGCAGGATGCAGCTTCGCGCGGATACGCAGCCGCGTGCCATAGCTAAGTGGAGGGACGGGCACCTCGCCCGTCCACTTCTCAACGCCGCCAGTAACACCACCGGGCGAGAGCGTCCGGCTCTCCGCCCCATCGGAATTTTCTACTCGTTCATACACCGCCAGCCGCACTCCAGCGCGCACTGGCCGACTCTGGCCCTCGCTTTCGATCTTTTCCGTCTCCGCGTCGACCGACCTACGAATCGATGGCGGCCCGGCCGCTCGCGCATATCCCTCCCGAATGACATGCGCGATGAGCGTGACTTCGCGTCCATCCGCCACCTCAAGAATCTGTGGATCACCCGCCCGCCCACCCCGAACTTGAATCAGAAAAGCCCCCAGCAGGATCCACGTACCCAAAGCGAGCGATTTCGCCATCCAGGCTCGTTTGGTCACGAACCAGAATCCCGCCAGCACGAAGGCCAGTACTGCGATTGCCCACCACGAAGGAGGCCGCCACGCCCGCACCCCGAGCCATAGCCCGCTTGAAAATGCCAGGGCGGCCCAGAATAGCGGCTGGCGCGGCGGTTTGGGGGCATGCGTCATTCCGTTGCTCGACTTATCGCAGCGCTAAAGCGCTGCGCCACCCAAAACCAGACTTTTTACGCAAGCTGGGGAAGTGTGCCTTCCCTTTTTCGTGGTTTCTACATTCGTGCCGGTTCGTCGCAGGCCGGTCTCGTAGAACCCGATGGACGAACGCGAAAGCAGTCAGCGTGCCAGCAGCATCACCGATTCGATGTGAAACGTCTGGGGGAAGAGGTCGAACAGGTGCGCTTCCTCAATACGATACCCGGACGCCAGACAGGGGGCGAGGTCCCTGGCCAGCGTCGCAGGATCGCACGAAACGTACCGGATGCGAGGCGCTCCGAGTTCCACCAGCCAGCGGGTCACCGCCTTGCCAGCACCGGTGCGGGGTGGGTCAATGACAACCAGGTCAGGCCTTTTGCGCACCGGCCGGCTCAAGTAGTCCTCAGTTCGCATGCCGACCGCTTTCACGTTCGCAGGCACATTCTGCACAAGATCGGAATGCGAAATCAGTGACGCCTCTACAGCAAATGTGTGATGAAAACTGCGCGCCAGCACCGTGGAGAACAAGCCCACACCCGCGTAGAGGTCGAGTGCCGTCTCGCCGCTGGCATTCGCAGTCACGACCGAAACCAGTTCGTCCACAAGATGGCGGTTGACCTGGAAGAAGGCCCCGGCACTGACGCGATAGTCTGTCTCCCGCACTCGATAGCGCGTTGCCTGATCGCCCAGTCGCGCCAACGGCTTCATCTCGGCCGGCGCGTCATCTTCCGAGCGCCGGCGCGATGGGAAAAATGAAATCCCCGCAATCTTCAGCAACTCGTGCGGCAGTCGCTCGGCCCATCGCAACAACCCTTTTATGTCCGCTCCACGTGCGCAGAATGCCCACACCAGCAAACGCGCATCCGCCGTATCCGCGAACAACTCAACCTCCTCCACGTCCGCCGGGCACTCGCATCCCTGCAGCTCAACCAGCCGAGCGATCGTCCGATCGATGAGCGGCGAGCTGATCGGGCACTCCCGCACCGGAAGAAGTTCGTGCGATCCAAGCCGGAAATATCCGAGCGTGAACTCCGGCGCCGTCTCGACCTGCAGTCGCGTGCGATTCCGGTAATGCCACGGCGGAGAACCGTGCAGATTGATTTCTTCCCGCAGATCGATCTTCGCCACGCGCTGCAACGTCTCACGCAGAATCCCAGCCTTGAATTCCAGCTGCCGCTGGTAGGGAATGTGCTGGTAGTGGCAGCCGCCGCACTGCTGAAAGTAAGGACACCGTGCTGCGACCCGCTCCGCCGACGGCTCAACCAGTCGCGTAACTGACCCGCGCGCGAAACCCGGCTTCTGCTGCGCAATCTCGGCTTCAACCTGTTCGCCGGGCAGCACAAACGGTACAAACACGGCCATACTGCGCCCGTTCGCGTCTGCCGGAGTGCGCGCTAGACCATCTCCGCCGTAGATCAGTTTCTCGATGGATAGAAGCATTGGATTCTTGTGTAGCGTGGGCACTCCCTTCGACTTCGCTCAGGGCGGGCTTTGCCCGCGACGGACGCTGCGAGCTTTCATCGGACTGCGCTTCGCGGCAGTGTTTTTGCAGTCGGCCTTGGGCGGACAGGAGTGTCCGCCCTACATTTAATGCAGATAGAACAAACTTAGCCTGGGCACTCCGCTTCGCTCCAGTAGGCGCTTACGCACATACTGCTTATGAAGTTGTTCAGTTTGCGCCGCAGTCATGCTCCTCCGATACGGTGCCAGATCCCGGTCCGCTTCTGTCCGCACCTCCACCAGATGCTCGTCCGGAGTCGCCGCCATCAGCACCGCCATCAGCTTTTCCTCAAGTACCGTCAACCGCCGCTCCAAATCCTCCAGCCGTGGAATCTTCCCGCCGCGTTCGATCTGTTCGGCGATCTCACGCAGCGATCCCGCGCCTTCGCGCGCCAAGGCTCCTGTGGCAAACCCTACCCGCTCCGGCAGCTTTGCTTTCTCGAGTCTTTCGGCATTGCCCCGCAGAAACGCCACAATCTCCGCGACTTCAAATCCCGGCGACTTTGCCGGCGAGGAGCCCGCAACCGCTCCCACCGCCGCTTCCTTCATGTCCTCGGCCGCGGCCAGCACGGCCTGCGAACAGTATGCCAGGCTGTTCACCTTCTTCGACTTCGACGGACGCTGATCATATTTATCAAAGGCCTCGTCAATCCCGCGCAGCACCGCCTCCAGCGGAATCCCTGCGTTCTTCCAGGTCTCAATCAGTGCCCAATCAAAGGTAGAAAGCAGCAGGATCGTCCCCCGCCGGCGCTGGTAGTGCTCTTCGATTTCGGTGAAATAATTGAAGTAGTTTTCCACGACATCAGTGGGGTTTTGAAGACTTCGGCGACGGCCACGGTTTCGCATCGCCATTGGGTGTTGCGAGCTTCGCCGCCTTCGCCACCTTCGGAGCAGCCTCACGCCGGAGTGACTGGTTGCGCTCCCAGATGATGCGCAATCCTTCCAGGGTCAGAAACTCGTCGACATTCTTGATGAAGCGCGACGCCGTTCCAATCAGCGATCCCAGCCCTCCCGTCGCTACCACACGCGTCCCGTCGCCTAGTTCATCGACCAGCCGCTCCAGGATTCCATCCACCAGTCCGAGATAGCCATAGTAGAGCCCCGACTGCAAGCTGCCGACGGTATTCGACCCAATCACGCGCGCCGGTTTGCGGATCTCTACCCGTGGCAGGCGCGCGGTGCGTTGAAAAAGCGCGTCGGCCGAAATCCCAATTCCCGGGCAGATCACGCCACCCAGATACTCGCCTTTCTTGGACACACAGTCGAACGTGGTGGCCGTTCCGAAGTCCACGATCACACACGGCCCACCGAATTTCTCAAACGCGGCCACCGCGTTCACGATTCGATCTGCGCCCACTTCCGCGGGATTGTCATACTGCACCGGCATCCCCGTCTTCACGCCCGGTTCGATGAACAGGGGCTTCAAGTTGAAATGGCGCTCGCACACCTGTCGGAGCACCGAATCGAGCGGCGGCACGACGGAGGAAATCACGATCCCGTGCACGCCGGAAACTTCCAGGTTGTCGATCGCGAACAGATTGCGAAAGATGATGCCGTATTCATCGACTGTGCGATTCAGGTGCGACCCCACGCGCCAGTTTGCCACCAGCCGCTCATAACGCATCGGCTCCGGCGACGACGCGTCCGTCCCCGGTTGCGGGTGGACCACCCGGGCGAAAACGCCTAACACCGTATTCGTATTGCCGACATCAATGACCAAAAGCATAGTTCGATAGTGTGGGGACGGGCGTCTCGCCCGTCCGATTCTCGCGTAGGGACAGCCGCCCTCGGCTGTCCGGCGGGCTCGAAGCACCGCAGTTCCTGCAAAACGCTGTCGAGCTTCCGCTCGACTGGACAGCCGAGGGCGGCTGTCCCTACGTGATTTTCACCGTTCCGCTCACCACCGTGCGCACGCCTTCCGCCGTGCGCACCTGCAAGAACCCGCGCGCATCGAGCCCTTCTGTAATGCCGTCGATTCCTCCGTTCTCCTCGACGCGCACCTTCCGGCCGCGCACCGAAGACGAGTTCTGCTCAAACCTCTGCAGAATCGACTTCCGCGCCCCCGCATCGTTCGCTAATGCGCGATACTCGCGGTCGAGCGATTTTAACAAAGCGCCGCACAGCTCGACCCGCGACCACTCCGTCCCCGTATCGATTCGCAAAGAAGTCGCGAGCTCCCGCAGGTCGGCCGGAAACTTCGATTGATTTACGTTGATCCCGATCCCCACCACCAGGTGCCGCACTTGAGTCGCCTCGGCATTCATTTCGGTCAGAATGCCGCAGAACTTTCTGCCGCTCAGAAGCAGGTCGTTCGGCCACTTCAGATCAGGTTGAAGCAGGGGCGCAATGTCCAGCACCGCGGCCCGCACTGCCAGTCCCGCGGCCAGCGAGAAAACCAGCGCGTCCGAAGGCGGCATGGCGGGACGCAAGATCACGGAGCAATAAATCCCAGTTGACCGCGCCGAATGCCAGGTGTTTGCGCCGCGCCCACGCCCCGCCAGTTGTTCTTCCGCCAGAAACACGCTGCCCTCGGGCGCGCCCTCGGCGGCCAACTGCATGGCCACGGCATTGGTCGAACCAATTTTGTAGTAGTGGTGAATCTGCTTGGCGAAGATCGTGCCCTTCACCAGGGGAGCCACAATCTCGGGCAGCAACAGATCCGGAACAGCCCGTAGCCGATACCCGGTCGCCGGATGGCCTGCCACATCCACGCCCAGCCCGCGCAGTTGCTGGATCAGGCGCCATACTTCAGAGCGGCTGGTGCCGATCTCGTCGGCAATTTTCGTCCCGCTGACGACGACCGTGGCGTGGTTGATTAACAGGAGCACAATGCGACCGAGGCGGGCATCGGTGCGAGTCGCAGTGCTGGCCGGGGCGCGGGATTTGGGTTGAGCCTTGATGCGGGAATTATAAACAGTTGCTGGTTTTTAGTTTCTGGTTTCTACAGGCTGACGGGAAGATTCTCACTAGCAACAAGAACCAGCAACTAGAAGCTGGTCAGCCGGTTCTACGCTGGCGTCACCCGCAGACTCATATCCACTGCAACTGACGCATGCGTTAGCGCGCCCACCGAAATGAAGTCCACGCCGGTCTCGGCATAGGCGCGAATATTTTCCAGGTTAATGCCGCCTGCACACTCCACCGGAATCCGCCGTGGCAGGCGCGAGCAAATCTCGACCGCTTTGCGCACGTCTTCGACGCTCAGATGATCGAGCAGGATCGCCTCCGCCCCATGCTCCAGCACCTGCTGCAACTCCTCGATCGAACGCACCTCAATTTCAATCGGCTGGCTGCCACGCCGGTTGCGGATCGCGCGCTCCAATGCCGGCACCGCGCCCCCGGCGAGCGCAATGTGATTGTTTTTGATCAGGACACCATCCGATAGATCCAGCCGGTGATTCTGCCCCCCGCCACAGCGCACCGCATACTTATCGATCACCCGCAAGCCAGGAATAGTTTTGCGAGTGTCCAGAATCCGCACGCGGGTTCCGTCGACTGCATCCACGAACTCGCGCGTCATGGTGGCTACGCCGCTCATGCGCTGCAGAAAATTCAAGATCACGCGTTCGCACGACAGAATCACCCGCGCATTGTGCCGGATCACCGCGATCTGCTGCCCCGTGTGCACTCGAATTCCATCAAAAATTGACGGATGGCTCGTCACTTCGTAATGCGAAGTCACCGCCCCATCGAGCGCTGCGTACACGTCGAGAATCCGCGGCACGCAGCCGAGGCCGGCCAGAGTGCATTCCTGTCTGGCCAGGATCGTCGCGGAAGCCCGCTGAATGGGATCGATGCACGCGTAACTGGTGGCATCGCGCGTGGCTCGATCCTCGTTCAGCGCGTTCTCAAGAATCGCCGTAATCCGTCGTGAATTCCAGTCCATGGCACGTGGCGACGGGCGCCCTTGCCCGTCCAATCTCGCGTAGGGACAGCCGCCCTCGGCTGTCCAGCGGAGCGAAGCTCCGCGACGTCAGCAGCGCAAGCCGGTCGAGCTGCGCTCGACGGGACAGCCGAGGGCGGCTGTCCCTACGTTGATTACGGGCAACCCAATTCCTTCATCTGAGCCAACGTCTTCACCTGTAACACCCTCAACTCTTCCGCCCGCGTCTTCAGCCCTTCCACCACTTTCGCCGGAGCCTTAGCCAGGAACTGTTCATTCGCAAGCTGCCTCTGACCGTTGGCGATTTCTTTTTCGATCTTCTCGAGCTCTTTCTTCAGGCGCTCGCACTCCGCCGCCACGTCAATCTTCTTCTCATATACCAGGTGGACATCGAACCGCGCCGTGCTGCGCGCGCCGGCGATCTTCGCCAGCGACGACTCGACGAACGCCACCTGCTCAACGTTCCCCAAACGCTCCACCGCCCCCCGATTCTCTTCAATCAGCCGCCGGATCTCCGGCTCATGCGCAAACACATGGATCGGCACCTTCACCTTCGGCTCAACCTTCAACTCCGCCCGTAGATTGCGCACGCTGACAATCAAATCCTGCAGCACCGCCATCTGCGTTTCCGCCGCCAAGTCAATCTGCCCGTCGTCCGCCGCCGGATATGCCGCCAGCGCAATCGACTTCAGCGGCGGCGTGCCCGCATACACCGCATGCCAGATTTCCTCGGTGATGAAGGGCATCACGGGATGCAAGAGCCGCAGCGCCCCATCAAACAGATTCACCAAATTCGCGCAGGCGGCCCGAGCCGTCTCTGCGCTCGTACTCTCCATCAACCGAGGCTTGACCAGTTCAATGTACCAATCGCAGAACTCGCCCCAGAAGAAATCGTAGATCCGATTTGCGGCCTCATGAAACCGGTAAGTCCCGATTGCATCGTTGACATCCCGGGTAGCCCGGTTGAACCGCGAAAGAATCCAGCGATCCTCAAGAGTCTGAGCGAGAAACCCGGCCACGCCTTTGCTCGTGTGGGGCGGACATTCCTGTCCGCCTCCGGGCCGCAGGCCCGGCTCGATCCGATCGACATTCATGAACATGAACCGAGCCGCATTCCAAATCTTGTTTGCGAATGCCCGATACCCATCCGTCCGGCTCTCATTGAACGCGATATCCGTGCCGGGAGCTGCCATCGCCGCCAGCGTGAACCGTGTCGCGTCCGTCCCGAAGCGGTCGATAATGTCGAGGGGGTCCAGCACATTCCCCTTCGTCTTCGACATTTTCTGCCGCTCGGCATCGCGCACCAGGGCATGAATATAGACATTGCGGAAGGGAACGCTGTCGTTCTTCTTATCTCCCCAGCCGCTCGCCTTCTTGATGGCCGCATCCTGCTGGTGGCCTTCCATGAAGTGGCAGCCGAACATGATCATGCGCGCCACCCAGAAGAACAGGATCTCGTACGCCGTGATCAGCAGCGTCGTCGGATAGAACACCGCCTGATCGCGCGTTTTCTCCGGCCAGCCCAGCGTCGTGAACGGTAGCAGGCCCGACGAGAACCACGTGTCGAGCACGTCCGTATCCTGTTCCAGCTTCGCACAGCCGCACTTCGGACACTTTGGCGCCTCTCGCGCCACGATCACCTCTTTGCAGTCGCCGCAGTGCCACACCGGAATCCGATGTCCCCACCACAGTTGCCGGGAGATCGTCCAGTCGTGGATGTTGTACATCCAGTTCAAATAAATCTGCTTGTAGTTCTCCGGCGTAATCGTAATCTCGCCTGACTCGACCGCGGTGATCGCTTTCTTCGCGAGCGGCTCAATCTTCACGAACCACTGCTCTGACAAGCGCGGTTCGACCACCGTCCCGCAGCGGTCGCACTTGCCGAGCGGCACCGTGTAGTTCTTCTCTGCGACCAGGAAGCCCTGGTCCTTCAGATCCGCCAGCACCGCCTCGCGCGCCTCGTAACGGTCAAGTCCTTTATAGGTGCCCGCGTTCTCGTTCATGCGCGCGTGCAGGTCCATTACGTCGATCTGCGGCAGGTTGTGCCGTTTCCCCGCTTCAAAATCATTCGGATCATGCGCCGGAGTGATCTTCACCGCGCCCGTGCCAAACTCCGGTTTCGCAACTTCATCAAGGATGATGGGTATCTCCCGCTTCATCAGGGGCAGCAGCACTTTCTTCCCGTGCAAGTGCTTGTAACGCTCATCGGCCGCATTCACCGCGACCGCCGTATCGCCCAGCATCGTCTCCGGACGCGTCGTCGCTACGGTGATAAATTCATTCGTTCCAATGACGGGATAGCGGACTTCCCAAAGCTTACCCGCCACATCTTCGTGCTTCACTTCGAGATCCGAGATCGCCGTCTCGCAGCGCGGACACCAGTTCACGATGTACTTCCCGCGATAAATCAATCCCTCTTCGTACAGCCGGACGAACACTTCGCGCACCGCGCGCGAAAGATTCTCGTCCATCGTGAAGTACTCGCGTCCCCAGTCGACCGACGCGCCGAGACGCTTCATCTGGTCGAGAATCGCGCCACCGTACTCACGCTTCCATTCCCAGACGCGCTCCACGAATTTCTCGCGCCCCATCTCGCGCCGCTTCTTGCCTTCTCTCGCCAGTTGGCGCTCGACCATCATCTGGGTCGCGATGCCGGCGTGGTCCGTGCCCGGCAGCCAGAGCGTGATGAACCCGCGCATGCGATGCCAGCGCACGAGGATGTCCATCTGCGTCTGGTTCAGCATGTGGCCCATGTGCAGGCGGCCGGTTACATTCGGCGGGGGCAACAACAGAGTGAACACCGGACGAGTCTCGCCCGGCGCGGGCGTCTCCACATGAAACAGTTTTTCCTTGATCCAGTATTCGGCCCAGCGCGTCTCAATCGCGCCCGGTTCGTAAGCTTTTGGCAATTCGTGCGGCATCTTGATCCTGATCGCGGTGGGACGGCCGCCCTCGAGCTCGGCAAATTTCCGGCAGAAGGAGGGAATCTTTGATCTTACAGGCGCGAGAAAACGGGGGTCAAACGAGCGAGGGGGATGTATCCTTCGGGAAAAATTCAGCTACACCCCGGCTTCGGGGACACGGCGCATATGGACAAATCGAGGGTTCAGTTGCCGTTGGTGCTACAACTTCTTCAACACCACCAATGTAAGGTCGTCGGCTAGTGAAGTCGTTTCCCGAAATTGGATAACGGACGCATAAATCATCTCGACTAGCTCGCTAGCACTTTGGTGCAAATGCAAACTGACAGTCCTTGACAACCGTTCTGCGGAGTATTGTTGTCTTGCTGGATTCTCAGCTTCGACCGCACCGTCCGTGTACAAAACGAGAACGTCTCCCTGGCGGAGACTGATCTTCGCACTCTCGTAGCGCGAATTGGGAAGCACTCCCAGCACTGGGCCTCCTTTGTCGAGTGGACTTGGATCCGTGCCGGCACGAATCACCAGCGGCGGGTTGTGTCCGGCATTAGCATATTCCAAAGAATGCGACTGAGGGGAGAGCTTTCCATAAAACATCGAAATAAACCGGCGCCCGCTTGTGATCCGACAAACAACGTTATTGAACGTTTGCAAGAGATCGCTGGTGCTCGGAGATCGTGCCGCGTCCATGCGCAAAGCGACCTCAATCGAAGGCATCAAAAGACCAGCGGCGACCCCTTTCCCCGAAACATCAGCAATCACCACGGCGATCTCGCCGGCGGGAAGCTCAATGAATCCGTAGTAATCCCCCGCCACTGTCTTGGCAGGGTACATTCGCGCCGCGCAGTCAAATCCAGGTACCGTGGGTACGGAACGGGGCAAGATGCTTTGTTGTACTTCTGCGGCCAAGTGAATTTCACTCGCAAGCTCGTCGCGTTCTCTTGCAGCCAGATTCGCTAGTCGTTGTCGCTGCGTGCCCAGCTGATTCACGACAACGACAACGAAGACATATCCAAGAAGGGTGGTCGCATCCTTTGTTAAGTGTCGGGTTCCAAGATCACGGATGGGGCCAACAAAGTCATGCAGAACCAGACAGACAATCGAAAGCGCAAGACTGATGCGAAGCGGATGGACTAGAGCGCTCAGAGCTAATGGCAGGAAATACAGCGGAGCGAGGGAAAACGAAGCCACGGATTTGTCCGCGAAGGCTACCGCAGAGATCCCCGCCACCACCACAATGGTGAGAACGAGAACGCTCATCCGCTCATTGATGTAGGGGCCTTCGGTTGTGACCCTACGAAGAATGGTCGACCATCGGGAGGGCGTCATAGCGTCAAGTGAACAGCAGTTTTGCAACACCTCATTCGCCCTCGTCACCATTCAGATAGATCTCTTTCTTGGGCTTACAGAGACAGTAGCCCTGATCTCAAACCGCTTCAATGGATTAGCCCAGATAACGCCAGGTCTCAACCGCTCGGCCCAGTCGGAGGCGTGTGTTCCTCCTTGCTCCGATGCGCTGTGGAAATCAACTCGAAGGTGCAGGAAATATCGACCTGTAGTTGCGGGGTAAAATGAATTATCTATAGTATTATCAATAGCTTATAAAGGTAAAAAATACCCTAGCATATTATGTTAAGACACTGAGAACATCTGCTATTAAACGACTAAGATATTGCAACCTTTTCCGCTGTCCGTACGTCTATTCAAATCGAAAAAAACAGGTAGGGTCCCTGCCTGGAAACTCAAGAAGAGGAATTTCTTAGCCTGGAGGTTTGAATATGAAGACCCTGAACCGATTTCTCTGGTTCTTCCTACTCGCGCTCTTGCTGGGGATTTCTATCTCCGCGCTGGGGATCGATGCAGGAACCACGACTGCGGCGAGTAGGGACGCCGTTCTTACTCAGCAACTACAGCAAGATTTCAGCAACCGCCTGGAGTTCCGCAACGTCACCGTCGCGGTTGACGATCGAGTCGCACTGCTGCAAGGCTCGGTTGAGACCTATCGCGAGAAAATGGACGCCGAGCGTCGAGCGCGCAAGCACCATGGAATTGAGGGGGTACGCGATTTCATTGCGGTGCAACCGCTTGTCCCAGTTTCCGACCAAGAACTACGTGAAACCATTGCCAATCGGCTTCGCTATGACCGCATTGGCTACGGGATCACATTCAACAATTTCGAAATCGCTGTGAAAGATGGCGTCGTAACCATCGCCGGCGATGCCAGAAGCTACCCAGACAAAGCGTCCGCCCTCAGCATAGTCGAGGACACTCCTGGCGTGCGTGACGTGAAGGACGAAATTAACGTCCTGCCACTCTCTGAATTTGACGATGAGTTGCGCGTACGCACGGCTATGGCGATCTACCGCGATCCCGCGCTCCAGAAATATTCGCTGGATCCACAAGCTCCCATCCGCATTGTGGTTGAAAACGGAAATGTAAAGCTGTACGGGGTTGTGGATAGCGCGATGGACAAGCAGATCGCCGAGATGCGCGCCCGCGAGGTAGGTGGGGTGTTCTCGGTCGAGAATCACCTGCTGGTAGCCAATCAGTGAATCGAGGTTCGTCTTCTAATTTTGGTCAGAGTGTTTGACTTGATTTAGGAGGATCGTATGCAGACTAGAAAACTAATTCTCATCCTTGCAGTTCTGGTTGTTTTAGCAGTTGCTCCCGTTCTCAGTTTTGCGCAGGGCACGCCTGCTCCGTCGTTCACGCCGGAGCAACTCGACAAGCTGGTAGCGCGCATTGCGCTGTATCCGGATGCGCTCCTGGCGCAGGTGCTTGCGGCCGCAACCTATCCCGATCAGATTCCGGATGCCGCGCGCTGGGCGAATCAGCATCATTACCTCACCGGGCAGGCCCTGGCCAACGCGATCCAGGCGGATCATCTTCCGTGGGATCCCAGCGTGCAGGCGCTCCTGCCATTCCCTTCGGTGCTCGAGATGATGGCCAACGACATGAACTGGACCACCGATCTTGGCAACGCGTTCCTGTCGCAGCAGCAGGACGTGATGGATGCGGTGCAGAGAGAGCGCAGGAAGGCCAAGGACTACGGATATCTGAGCAGCAACGCCCAGATCATCGTCAGCGATGGGCCGTACATCACGATTGTGCCCGTGCATCGGGCCTTCATCCCGGTGCCGTACTATGACCCGGCGATTGTCTTCTTCCCGCCGGAGCCCGGAATCGTGTTCGGCGGCGCGATCCGCTTTGACTTCTTCGTAACCATCGGAGAATTCTTCCGCCCGTGGGGCTGGGGGTATTGCCGCTTTGATTGGGACTCGCACGTAGTGATCATCAACAACGCCCCCTGGCGGCGGACCTGGATCAACCGGCGTGAGTACGTTCATCCCTACGAGGTCCGGCAATACAGAGCGGAAGAGCGCCTTCCCGAGCGGCACGTGCTGCACGAGCGCACTGAGCATGAGCGCAAGGCGGCGCGCGAAGGACGCCACCGCGTGGAAGAGCACCGCGATCACCGCTCGCGCTAACTTGCTTTCAGGGCAGAAAGTGCTGGATGCCCTGAAACAAGCTACCGAGAGGGCCACGAAGGGAAAAGAAAGGGTTGGGAGCGCGGACACTTATGTCCACGCTCCCCTTTCCACAGCAATACCAATTCATATTTCGATTTAAACTTGAGTCTGATATGGTCGAAGACAGATTACGCCGCCACTTTGACTACTGTCTGGGCAAAACCGAGGTAGTCATCTACTCCGTTCTCGCAGTGTTGCTGGCGGTCACGGCCTTTGTGACCATCGCAACCGCGGGCCAAATACTGTGGATCGGTCTCAGTCATTGGACGGTTGCAGCCCAGACTCTGAGGGTATTAAACCAACTCCTCATTGTGCTGATGCTGGTGGAGATTCTGCACACGGTACGTATATCCATTCGCTCGCATGTTCTGGTTACAGAACCCTTTCTGGTCGTCGGACTGATTGCCTCAATTCGCCGCATTCTGGTGATTACCCTGGAAGCAGCCACTCTCACCAAAGAAGGTGCATGGGCGACCGAAGGTTCGAGCGGCATTTTCACTCTTCAAAGGATTGCCGAGCGCTTGATCACCTTGAAACAAGGCCATGTCCTCGCCCTGGGAAAGCAGATTTGCGGCGCGTGTGGCGAGAGTAATGGCGGTCGCGAGTTGCCCTTCGTTCATGACCTGCTGCCGAGTAAGTCCAAACTCCACTGCGAGTTCAACAATGGGGGTCACAGCGACTTCGTCGACCGTCATGGTGACGGGGTTAATAACGTCGGCAGGCACGGTTAGCGCGTCGGTCACCGGCCCATGGAGAGGGATAAACTTCGCCGCCACCGACGTTCGCTGAAATTCGTCATGAACCGCGTCATCGATGCTCTTCCAAATATCCGGGCCCCAATCCAGTCGATCTCTTCCGAGATTCATGGAGTCCCTCCTCCATTTTGATGTCGGCATTTAATCGCTGGAGCGCGCACAATGCAAGCAAAATCTCGGACAGGAAATGTAGGTCTCCAGCGCCGTAGTAGCGCTTCAGATATCCCAGCATACTCATCACAGCAGTGGAGGCCTTGTTAACACTTCTCCTCCTTTGAACGTCTATGATTTTGGTGCGAATGGCCTCGAGGTCAGGAGATCGAGATGACTTGCTCATGGCAGGTTTGGGAAACCCGCCTGTGAGGGAGCAACCCGCGCCCCAAGCCTCCGAAGACGCACTATTGGTGGGCGCGGCACGCGACGGGGATCGGGCGGCCTTCGGGCGCCTTTACGATCGGTACGCTCGCATGGTCCACGGAATTCTACTGGCCAAGGTGCCGCTCAGTGAGGTGGATGACCTGGTTCAGGATGTCTTCATGATGGCGCTGCGACGGCTGTCCACGCTGCGGGAGACCGGTAGCTTTGGAGCATGGCTGGCGGCGATCGCTCGCAATCGGGCGAATGACTACCATCGGCATTCGGTGCCTGAGGATCCTCTGGGAGATGACTCGGAGAACGAGATCGAGCGCGGAATTACTGGCGGAGATCATCAGGGCCCGGCCGCCGCAGTTCTCGACGCCGTCCGGAGCCTGCCGGATGCATACCGGGAGACATTGATTCTTCGGCTGGTGGAAGGGATGACCGGTCCTGAGATTGCGGCGCGCACTGGGATGACGCACGGCTCGGTGCGGGTCAACCTGCATCGCGGGATGCAGCAACTCCGCGCGAAGCTGAGCAAAGGCCCGGAACAGGAGACGCAGTAATGGATACGGGGAGTGACGGAATGGAAAACGAACCACTGGCACGGAGCGACGAGTATTTGTGGGATCGATCAGGCGAACCCGATCCCGAAGTCCAGAGACTGGAAGCGTTACTTGGGAAGTTTCGGCATGACCGTCCCGCCCCCGTGTTTCCTGAGATCGTCCGCGACAGACGATGGTCATTCTTTCCGTGGCGCATGCGATTGGTTCCTGTTCTGGCCACGGCGGCCGCCATGGCGGCAATCGCTGTCGTCGCATTCTTGGTGTACGGAGGAAAGACATCCCCGGTTGCGGTGGCAGGCTGGAATGTGTCTCGCGTGGCAGGAACACCGCGAATCGGACTAGAGACCCTCAGCGCGAAAGATGGAACCAGCCGTTTCGGGGTCGGCCAAGTCCTGGAAACCGACCATCAGTCGCGGGCCAGCCTTCAGGCGGACGATGTCGGACAGATCGAGGTGGATCCGAGCACGCGTCTGCGTCTGCTGACGATGGGCGCGGGTCTGAAGCGGATTGCGCTGGATCGCGGCACTATTCATACCTATATCTGGGCGCCCGCGGGCCAGTTCGTGGTGGACACACCGTCGGCGGTGACGGTGGATCTGGGTTGCGCCTACACGTTGCAGGTGGACGATTCGGGCGCAGGGCTGGTGCGCACTTCGATGGGGTGGGTTGGATTCAAGCTGAACGGCCACGAGTCCTTCATTCCGGCGGGCGCGGCTTGCACAACCCGACCGAAGGTCGGTCCTGGCACACCGTACTTCGAGGACGCGACCTCGGAGTTGCGCGCTGCTTTGGCGAGATTCGATTTTGAGGACAGCACACCGCAGGTGCGCGCGGAGGATTTGGCGATTGTGCTCGGCGCAGCTCGCAAACGCGACGCGCTCACACTTTGGCATCTGCTGGCACGTGTCGATGAGGGGCAGCGGATGCTGGTCTACGATCGGTTGCGAGCGCTCGCGCCTCCTCCGGCTGGTGTCACGAAGAAAGGAATCCTGCATCTCGATCAGCCGATGCTTGACTTGTGGTGGAACGCGCTTGGGTTTGACGATATCTCGGTTTGGCGGCATTGGGAGCGGTCGTGGTCTGGAGGAGCGACCCCGGTTCGTAAAAACTGGTGACTTCGGCGGCCAATAGCGTGTGCGACTCAGTCGTGCCTCCGGCACTACCGATACTTTTCATCGCGCACCCCCGCCAGTGAACTGGCGGGCTATTTTCTGAGGTCCCTCCGAGACCGACCGTCCCCCGGCATCAGGATGTCAGCAGACTAGTCCGAATGGCTGCTCCTCTTTCTCCCCGATATCTCCGACGGCTTGTTAACAGTCCACTCTCTGCCAGCGTCTCTTTGAACGTGGGGTTAAATCAGCAAAACTCAAGGAGATTCCAGATCATGAATTCACCGGTATTTGCACGCCTTTCGGTCAGCATTGGGGCAATCCTGTTCGGATTTACTACCTTCGCACATGCGGGACCGCCTCTTGTTTGTCATCCCATTGAAATCGGACAGGCGAAGTCCCTGCCCTGGGTCGATCTGAACTATCAGAAAGGGAGCGGCCGTTATGACGTGAAGAACCTCACTTCCGACACTCTGGCCATTCTCGATGTTAGCGCGCCTGTATTAGTGCGAATGGAGACCCTGCGGCGGGCCACGCTCTACGCTCGCCAGGACCCACAGGCGGCGAAAGGGTTACTCACTCGATTGCATGCGCGTGCGGCCAATTCCGACGCCGCCGGACACCCCGACGCGCTAGCTTGGTTTGACGCCGGGTATCTGATCGAGACTTACAAGCAGTGGATCGGCAAAGGCGAGCCGAATCCCGCGACTGGCCTTGACGGATATGGGTTGATCAAGAGGGCCATCAGCATGCGCGGGCAAGATCCAGAGATGGAATTCGCGGCCGCGCTCGTCACGCTTGCGGGCCCGGAGAGCGATCATCGGGAGCACGCCCGGAAGGCGATGGCCGGCGCGAAAAACGATCCTCTTCTTGCTCAGAACCTGGCGTTGAATTTCCATCGTCAGACGATTTCCGAGCTTCTGACCAACTCGCCGGCAGGAAGGATTTGAGACATGAGTTCGCGGATCAAGAAGTCTGTCTGGGAAATAGAAACGAGATTCGGGATTGCTCGCTGGCTCGCGCTCAGTGTGCTGGGCGTAGGGTTCGTGGGCTGGCTCGTCGCTGACCAGCAGCACACTCTTCCCGACCTGACGATCCATGAGTGGGGAACGTTTACCGCCATCGCCGGCAGGGATGGTCGCGCGGCGGAATGGACCCCCCTCACGGGGTCGAGCGATCTGCCCGGTTTCGTGGAGCACCTCAGCGACGGAAACCTCAAAGCCGGGCTGCGCGGCACGATTCGCATGGAGACGCCGGTGCTTTACTTCTATTCTCCGCGCGATGTAACCGTATCGGTGAGGGTGGCCTTTTCCAAGGGAGTTCTCACGGAATGGTATCCGCGTGCAGCGCGCGTTGAGCCCGGCGGAAATCTCCGCACCGCCAGTTTGAGCCAGTTGCACGCGGACGGAAGCATTGCGTGGAATGATATCGCCGTTTCTCCAAATCTGAGCGGGGAGTTTCCGCGCGAACTTCGGTCGAATCGCTACTACGCTGCCCGGGAGACATCTTCCACACCGCTCCGGGTCCAGACAACTTCCGGCGACCAGCGGGAGAAATTTCTGTTCTATCGAGGCGTCTCGGCCGCTCGTCTGCCGCTGTCCGCCAAGTTGAAACCCGACGGCAGGCTGGCGGTCAGGAATTTGAGCCAGGAGGAGATTCCCACCGTCATTTTTTTCGAGCGCCGGGGAGAACGAGTCGGTTATCGTTTAGCGCACTCCCTAACCGATGAAACAGCGCTCGACCCTCCGGTGCTGACCGGCAACGTAGATACTCTCCGCGGCGATCTGGAAGGGATGCTGGTCGCTCAGGGTCTCTATCCCGACGAAGCCCATGCCATGGTGGAGACTTGGCGGGATTTCTGGTTCGAAGAAGGCAGCCGCCTGATCTATCTGGTGCCGCGTGGATTCATCGATCACGTTTTGCCACTTGCCATCAGTCCTGCACCGGGACAAGTTGTACGGGTTTTTGTCGGTCGGCTTGAAATCGTGACACCCGCGACCGCGCGAGCAGTCGCGACTGCCCTTGCTTCTGACGATGAAGTAACTCTGAAGAAGTACGGACGTTTTCTGGAACCGATTCTCCAAATGCCGGGTCAGGCGGAATCAAGAGAGTAAAAGTGGAATGCGATTGGGCCTGTGGATGCGCGGGGCATCTGTGAGGTGGGGAGAGAGCTAGAATATCTTGGGCAAAGTGGGATTGGACGTTTCGCCTGATGCCTTTCTTGGTGCCTGCGTGGGAGCAGGGATCAGAGTAGGCATAAGTGGAACGGTCGGTGGGTTTTCAGGACAGAAACGGAAAGGGGAAAGGATAAGGGCGCTGATGGGCGGAGAGGCTCGAGAGCCAGGCGAGAGGCTGGATTACGGCACGCGGGAGCGACGATGGAAAGCGCGGCTAGCCAGATGAGCCGATGTTCTACTTCTTCTGATTTACCTGCGCGGTCTTCGCCGGAACATGGAAGTCGACGCCACGGTCGTCATTAGCCTTCTGGGTGGCGGGGAGATCGAGGTCGGCGAGCAGGATCTTGCGGGAACGACCCTCGGCGAAGTCAAAGAGGGTATTGCCGACAATGGCGTAATTCTGCACTTCGGACCTGTGGCCGTCCTTGAAGATTAGGACCGTGTTGGGTTGTGCAACTACCGGCTCGGGCTCGGCAGGAGTTGGAGGAGCGGCGCCGGCCTTGGGAGCAGCTTCGCGGGGCGCTTGACGGGATTCAGCGGCATCGTGGTACCAGGGGCCGCGGTCGTAGACTCGGGGCACGCCGTGCGAGGACGTGTAATCGACGTCGACGGACTCATCGTCGGCGGTGTCTTGGTCATTGTAGGCAACCGGATAGGGAACGGCGTAAGGAACGTACACCGGCACGCTTATGCCGACGGGGAACCGGTGGTGATCATGACCTCGCTGCTCACCGAATCCCGAATGGTTGTCATGACCCCGGCGCCCACCAAATCCCTGATGATTGTCGAAAAGAAACTGGCCAAAGCAGCAGTCGAGGGGACCATTGCCGAAGCCGTTGGGTCCGAGAGAGGTGACGCTGGCGGGCACGCCCGGGGCTGGATTGAAGTTACCCCCGAAACCAAAGGAAGTGACGGAGGGCGGAGTGCCGTGAATCTGCGCCTGCACGGATGCGACAGCGGCCAGCAGCAATACCAGCAAGGACAGCAGCAACGAGCGAGGAATCCGGGCGCGCATGGAAGCCTCCCATCTATAGGTTACACGACTATCGGGCCCACTATATATAGAACTCCTTATGGTCGTGAAAGTTGCAAAGAAAAACTTTGCGCATCAGCAAAGATGCGGGTCAGGCCGCGGTGCTGGGGGCCCGACGGGAAGTGATCCGGCTGATTTCCAGCACCCGGTGGCGCACATAGCCGTTCTCAGTTAAATGGGCCGAGGCGGTGTGCCTGCGGCCGGTGGCAACCATCTGGTCGGGGGTGCTGCGCTCGAGGAACCTGGGATCGAATTCCCGGCAGAAATCGCAAGGGCGGCTGGAGCGAGTGTCGATGCGGTTGACGATGGCTGGATTGATGTGTTCCATGAGAGGGCATTCCTTACATTTTGGGTTAAGTACGGTCTCGCCCGGGTCGTGCTACCGAAACGCGGGCTCAAGAAGAATCGGTCGGTCGTGCCGCGCCTTTTTTACTACACCCGACGGGGCCGCGCAAGTGGGGGCTGTGGATAATTCGAGATCGCGGGTCAAACGCTTGACGACACTCAACTAGGTCCCTGTTTCTTCGGTTGCGCCAGCGCCGCAATCATGCCCTTTGTCGCCCGCAGATAGTCGGCGGGCGCGATCAGAACCTGCACGCCGCGAACTCCCGCCGAAACCGAAACCACCTCGAACAACTCGATCGTCTCGTCCACATAAACCGGGAAGTCACGCTTAGCCCCGAGCGCGGTCACCCCGCCGCGGACGTATCCAGTCAGCCCTTGCAGATCTTTCACCGGCACGAGCTGGATCTTTCGGTTTCCTGAAGCGGCGGCCAGCGCTTTCAGGTCCAATTCCTGGTCTCCAGGGATCACCGCCATCGCAAGACCATGGCGGTCCCCGCGCGCTACCAGCGTCTTGAAAACCTGTTCCGCCGACAATCCGACCTTAGCCGCCACCGTTTCCGCGGTCAGGTCGTCCGGATCCACCGCATATTCGCGCAGCTCGTAGCGTACCCCCATCTGATCCAGCAGCCGAGCCGCGTTCGTCTTCTGAGCCACACAGCGATTCTAAGGCAGCCAACCGAGAGCCTAGTGCCCAAAGCCTAGAACGTAATCGCGGTGTATAGTGTCCCTTTCATCCGCCCAAGGAGGCCTCTGGTGCGTCTTCTCTTGAACTGGGTATTGAGCGCGCTCGCCGTTTGGATTGTCGCGAAGGTCGTGCCGGGCATCAGCGTGAGCGGCCCCACGGCTGCGCTGATTGCGGCGCTCGCCATCGGCTTCATCAACGCGACCATCGGATTTCTGCTGAAAGTTCTCACCTTCCCGCTGACGTTGCTGACGCTGGGCCTGTTCTGGTTCGTCATCAACGCGGCCATGCTGAAGCTGGCGTCAGTGCTGGTTCCGGGATTCGAAGTACACGGATTTGTCGCCGCGCTGCTGGGAGCCATCCTGCTAAGCCTGGTCAGCTCGCTGCTGCACTGGCTGGTCATGCCGAGCCGCAAGGCGCACTGAGCGACTGGGTACTACCGAGTTGCCTACGGGGAAGAGGTTCAGTGACTCGTTGGAACGCTCGCAAACGCAATCCCGCGTTTGCGATTGATTCGGCAGATCACGTCCTCCAGCACTCTGGGCAGCAAATTCTGACCGTTCACCATCAGCGAATTCTTTTCCAAGTAGTCCTCGGCACCCGCCTCCATTAGCTTGTCCCGATTCTTCTCGTAGAGAGCGCTGAGCACGACTACCGGGATCTGCGCGGTTCCCGGATTGCTTTTCAAATACTCCAGCACTTCTAGCCCGCTCATCTTGGGCAACAGCAAGTCCAGCAGAATCAGGTCCGGTTGCCGCTCTCGAGCAAGCTGCAGGGCCGATTCGCCGTCTTCCGCGCAGATCACTTCATACCCTACTTTGATCAAAACGCGCTCGTTTTCCAACCGAAGTGCCCGACTGTCCTCGACTAAGAGAATTCTCACGGTCCACCGTCTCTGCTCTTCCATCGGCAGGGACGGGAAAAGAATTAGCCTGAGAAACTCACGACCGGGTCGTGCACAGGACTCCTGACTTGCAGATGAAACCAACTTGGAGGGTTTAGCAGCCGCGGTATGTGGCTTGCCGGCGCGCGGACTCGGCTGAAGGTGAATCCTAGGCTCCTTGCTGGGCCTCCTTGAGCAATATTGCGTACACGTGCCGCACCTGCGCTTCGGTTGCCTCCAGCGGCCCCGAATTGTCGATCACAAAATCAGCCGTCTTGATTTTCTCTGAGTCGGGAATCTGCGCGGCCATGCGGCGGGTCACCTCGGCCCGCGCGGATTCTTCGGCTATATTTTGCCTGCGGCGAAAGCGCTCAACCCGCTGCTCGGGACGGCAAGTAACCACGATTAGGTAGTCGAAACGCTCGGCGACCCCGGCTTCCAGGATCAGTGCCGCCTCCACGATCGCGATCGCCTTCGGATCGTCTTTCCCGATGTCCTCCATCCATTCGTTCTCATGCTCGACCACCGCCGGATGGACGAGGGCGTTGAGTTCCTTTACGCGCGGAGGTTTCCCGCTCGCCGGATTGCCAAACGCCTCCTCTGCGAGTTTCGGTCGATTGATGGTTCCGTCAGGATTGAGAATCCCATGGCCGAAGCGCCGCACGACTTCTTCATAAACGGGCCGCCCTGGATACATGAGCCACTGAGCAATCAAGTCCGCCTGGACCACGTGTGCCCCAAGTTTGACCAACATCTCGCCGACCACGGATTTGCCGCTGGCAATCCCGCCTGTGAGGCCGATCTTTAGCAATGGGAGTTCACCTTTTCCGCCGAGCAAAATCTACCACGGAGACACGGAGGCACGGAGAAGGGCAAAATCGGAGCAAGAACTCGTGCACGTGATCTCCGATTTCCTCCGTGTCTCCGTGCCTCCGTGGTTAAATGACCTTAGAGCTCCCGGTTAGCTTACTCTTCGCGCCGCGCCGTAACTTCGCCGCTTTCACCGTGTTCGCCATCAGCATCGCGATCGTTAGCGGCCCCACCCCGCCCGGCACGGGCGTGATCGCTCCCGCAACCTCAGCCACCTCGGGATGGACGTCGCCGACTAGCGTGGATCCCTTCGCCAGAAAAGTCTCTTCGCGCTTTTTGTTTCCGGCAAAGAAGCGCTCGAATTCCTTCCGGTCGGTGACTTTGTTGATGCCCACGTCGATCACGGTTGCCCCCGGCTTCACAAAGTCGCGCGTGACCATCCCGGCGCGTCCAATCGCCGCTACCAGGATGTCGGCGCGCCGGCAAACCCCCGGCAGGTCGCGCGTCTTCGAGTGGCAGACGGTCACGGTGGCATTCTGGTTGAGCAGCAGCATCGCAACCGGCTTCCCGACAA
>JAIQEY010000067.1 GCA_020073565.1 Terriglobia bacterium | reverse complement strand
GCCTTCAGGATGCTGACTTCAGGAGTAACCGACCTGGACTGCTCGGCCAGGAATATCTGATCCCGAAGCTCTTCAGTGTCTTTGTCCGAACGCGCTTCCGTGAGTTTAAGGCGCAGACGTGCGATCTCCTTTTCGGTAGCAAGAGACTCGGGAGAGGTTTTGTCTCCTGACATTAGAAGGTCGGTCATCACTCGTCCGCGAGCCTGCTCGACCACAGTAAAAGCTTTTGCGGGATCACCACCGTGTTCAGCAATCAAGGCGAATTGCTTCGCATACAAGTCGCCCACGCCTTTGATGAGAGCCGTTTTCCCGAGTGCACTATCGGCGTTGCCGATCATTACATCTTGAATTGTAGCGGCGCGGTCGTAGGTCTGATCAGCTTCGGCGTACTCCTTTCGGCTGACTTGGATCTGTGCCAAGACGTTCAGCAACTTTGGAATCAGGGGGATGTATCCGAGCGCTTGTGCGGATTCGGCCGCGCCGCGAGCGAGCGCTTCAGCTTGTGATAGATTTCCGCTCATTCGATAGAGATCTGAAAGATCGCTCTGGTATTGCGGAATTGTATGCGTATTGCCGACGATTTCTGCGTGTCGGAGGGCCTCGCTGAGATACGCAATGGCGCCTGTCATGTCCCCTTGGGACCGCGCAATTTGCGAAGCGGTCGAGTTCAGTTCTGACAATTGGTCGTCACTGGCCTGAGCTTCAGGGCGGTCCAGCACCTTCTTCAACTCTTCTTGTGCCGCACCGATTTGGCCAGCTTGTACCATAGCCGATAGCCGTGCCTGATGCGCGATTATCGGATAGCCGGAATCCGGGTTCGCATCCGCAAGTGCGATAGCCCGATTCGCGTACTGAGTGGCCGCATCCCCCATGCCTTGCAGTATTAGTCCACCTGCCGTGGCGGACAAGTAGAAGATCTCTCCACCAACATCGTTGAGTTTTGTCGCACCGATCAATGCTTGGGCAACATTGCGCTGGGCACCCGGAAGATCCCCGTCATAAAAATCTGCAAACCCCAGTTGCCCCTGCGCGCGGTATTGCCACTTTGCATTGCCCAGTGCTTGTGCCAGGGAGGCTACCTCCGTCCAATCCCGACGCATCGCGGGCGTGTCGCTTTCCCCGTCGAAGTCGCCTTTAACTATGAGACAGAACATCCGAAGTTCTTTGTCAGATTGCAGGAGCGGATCTGCAGCGAGTTCCTGATCCAGCATGTATGAAAGTTTTGGGATCGGAGCCGGTTCCGCGCCCGCTCTGATTGCTCCTAACCGCGCGTATAGCGCGTTTCTTTTGTCACCCGCCGCTTCAAACATCTGTTGAGACTTTGTGAAGTACGGGCGAGCAGCGTGCCAGTTGTACAGATCGGAGAGATAGAGAGCTCGCTGTAGTAACGTGTCCGGAGTGTCAACCGCCAGGGCAGGGGAGCTCGGTGTCGCTACGAAAAGCGCACCGACCAACAGAAAAGCGCGAAGGAATCGACGCCGTGACTTACGAACAGAAGAGGCCAGGGGGAGTGGTTCGTGCTCCCGTTTAACAGCTTGCTTGGCAGGATCCTCCGCCGTCGATGTGAGACTAGAAGCGACACAATCGGGGCTCAGTTCGTGGCCGGACATCGTAAAAAGACCTCTCCTCTATTGAGTTACTATCGGCTAGAGGAATCCAAGGTTGCCACCTAACCCGGCGGGAAGTCAAGCCCAGCGTGCCTTTTGGCGAACCTAAATATATCGACGGTCGAGTTTCACAAAGATTTTGTGATGCTTTCTTCCTTCCAGATGCTCCTTTAGTAGATGTAGGCAAATACCGATTTCTGCCGTTTGGCGATAGAGGCTTGGGACGGTGTCTTCCAGCGTTGCAGGCGCCACCGCAGGATGCCTGGTCCGGTCTTGACAAACATTTCTTGATGCTTCGTACCTTTCACAGGTTCCTTACTAAATATGGGGGGTGACTCACCGTGGCGGTGGTAACGGTTGACTGCTGGAAAGAATCGGCAAAGCAGCCGCCGTATTGTGGCTGCCACCGTGCGGCGCCAATCGCACCCGCAGTGAAGCCAAAAGAGTATGGAGTGGAATCTGCATCGGACCACCGCCGTTACAAATCCCTGAGTCACGGACACATATGGATAGAAGAAGAATTCTGGAAGGCAAATCGATCGGTTCAGAAGCGCAAGGCGATCCACCGGAGCATGCGTTGCTTCGAGAGGGACCCAATGCGGATTACGGCACCGGATGCTCAAAGCGCCGCGCGTTTCATTGGTCGTACGAGGCCAGAAAGTTGGTGACCGACCATCGGCGACCGGCCGAGAAAGCTGAGGTGTATCGGAGGGACGAGAGAAAGCAGCTCCTCTCGAGGCTTGTACAGATTTCAGGGAATCCACGCGACGCGTGCTTGCGATTCCTGCGGCGCCTCGGAGTGGCCGAGAAACGAAGTTATCGCGAGTGGACAATACGTGAGCAGCAACGATTGATCGAATTGATTGAGGATGTTCCTATCGAAGAGGCGGCGCGAGTCCTCCGCCGTCCTCCTGCATCCGTTCGTTCCATGCTGCACCGGTTGGGCCTCGGCGTCCGGCAAAGCCGGGAATGGTTCACGGTATCTCTCTTGGCCCAAGCCTTGCACATTGGCCGTGACGAGGTGCGCAAGTGGGTGGATCGTGGCTGGCTCCAGTGCCGCGTTGTTCAGGCGCAGAGCGTCAAAGTCCAGATTATCGACGCGGAGGATTTCTGTTCTTTCGTCAAGAACTATGGACGTGAGGTGATCGGCCATCGGCTCAGCTACGAAGGGCTGACGTTTGTTCGCGACTACGTGTTTCCCCGCTCGCATGCCGATCTGTTCTCAGTGCGAGGTCCGTACAAGAAGGCGCCAAAGGTGCCGGAGGCTAAGCCGGTCATGTCTGATCCAGGCGGCTTTGAGGAGGATGTGGCCGAAAACAGTGCCTGAGCTCACTTTGAGGGTTTCCGGATGGTACAGAACCGGGTTGAAACAGAATGACTCAGTAAGATCGCAATGAGAAGAAACCGCAAGGCCAGGCTCCGAGTCCTCACCACTTTAGCCCGGGATACTTCTTCTCAGACAACTCGTCAGTCGAATTAGGAAGATCAGATAGCGGATCCAGGGACCCAGCATGTGCGATCATCCAGTCCAGCACCCGCTTTCTGAAATCTACCTTTGGATTTGGAGTCTTCTAGAGAGAAATCCGGGCGCGGCCGTTTCAATCTTCAACCACAGCCGATCCTCACATGTAGTTCCGTGAGTCCGATCGTCATCGGCGGCAGCTAGAAGTCCGCCTGATTCTTCTTATCTCGCGCCAAAAACTGATACGGATCGCGGCCGCCGATTTTCCCAATATTTGGCCAACGTCTTCCCATTCGTACCCGGCAGCCCTGAGCATCAAAACGGTACCATGCTGGTTGCGGAGTTTTCGGACGGTCCCCGCGAGTTCCAGACGGGCGTTTACCTGACCGACCCACCCCTCGTCTACGGTTTGGCTTGACAGTTCTCCGGCCCCTCCCACGAATTCCAGGCGGTTCAACTTGGCCGCATAACGACGCAGCCCGCGGCGGAAGGCGAGCATGAGAAGCCCATGTTTCTGCGAGTAATCAGGAGCCCCAATACGGTCGAGATAACGCGACACTTGCGCAACGGAGTCTTCCATGAGTTCGGCCGCGGGACCATCATCATCCAGAAGAGCTTTGGTCCGGTGACACGCCTGCTCCCAGATTTCATGGCCGGCCAATCTCACATCCGGTCGAATCGGCCTTCCTGCCTGATCGACGTCCCGGTCCCACCAAACAAGTATTCTCCCTGCATGCGCCATACTGCACCACACTCTTGAGCAAAGAACTTAAAGACCGAAATTGGGAATCACCTCCGGGCCAGGCGGAGGCATTGAACTTGTGAGACGAGAAATGTGGGGAATGTCGTCGCGTGGCAGAGGTATTTGTCCAGTGCGTCGACGGTGTGCCACTACAAAGGGGTTCGGACCGGAAATAGGACGATGTGAAAAAGACGAAGTCGGGATGGTCGGAAAGCCGGACAAAATGGCCTGTCGAAGCGGCCCCCAATCGCAGTCTCGCACCATTACCAGTCTCCGGGGCGACACCGATCCACGGCTGCAATTCGCCCAGCCGTCGTAGAGCACACTCGCAATAGGACTACTGTTGCGGCGCGAGTGCTGTTTCGCGGTCGGCCAAGTCTTGCCTTTATTAAGGGTTGCGGACGAGGCGCGCTGCAGTGCATGGCCTGTTCTCGGTCGGGCCGGTTGTACTACTGGCTTCCTATCTGCCCCACTTTTCTTGTGCACAGCGGCTTCTCGCGGAAAGGATGATCAACATCGTGGCGTATTTCCGCGCGCGGGTGGTGAAATTTATTTTTGATGGTCGGAATTCTGGACAGTCAGAAAAAAGAGGGCCGGCCCCAGCATTCCGCCGGGCCTCGCTCAGTCTACTGCGCAGCTCGAATGTATGGCGCTGGGGGCTCTCAATTGCTCCGCGTGGGATCATGGGTGACCACGTCTTCGGAGACTGCAAGGATGCAGGTCTGGCCATCGAATTGAATCCGGTCGGCGGAATACACCGTGAGCTTGATTTCACCAGCCTTTGTCCGAAGCCGGGTGATCACGCTGCGAATGGGACCGCCTCGACGAAGCTGCGTCAACAGCAATCTTCGGTCGGCAGGGTCACCCCATATCCCGAGCTCGTGCACGGTACGCCCCAGGACCTCTTCCCGGCGATATCCGTACCTGCATTCGAAGGAGGCATTCACTTCGAGAAACCGTCCTTCCTCAAGGGTTGTGATCGAGAACGCGACAGGACTCGAATGGAATATCTTCTCAAACTTCTCCTCCGAGATCCGGCGGCCCTCCTCTGATTGATCGAGCGCCTGTTCGGCCTTTTGGAGGTCCGCCAAGCGCTTTTCGAGCTCCGAACCGTAGATCTCAGCGGTTGAATAAAGACGGGCGTTTTGAATCGCTGCGGCGGCAGGTATGGCAAGCAGCTCGGCGCGCCGGAGGTGGTCCTCGGTGAGGTAGTTCGGCTCGACATGGCCAACAGAGAGGAACCCCAGGAATTCGTCAGAAGCCACGAGGGGGACGCTGAGCCAGGAACGGAACTGTTGGTGTCCCTCGAAGGTTTGCCATCCGTCTTGTTGTCTCGTATCGGGGATCAAGATGCGTTTCCGCTCGGAACAGATACTCTGAAAAAACGGGGACTCGTCGGCAACGAATGTCAGCGGACTGCGGGGGGATTTTTTGGTGGGTTCAGGGCATGACTTCTCGCCCAAGGCCAGCCAGTGCGGACCGCCTTCGGGCACGAGCACGCGGGCGCACGTGTACGGAACCAACTCCGCCAGGGATCGGAGTAGTGCATCGAGAACACAATCCATGTGAAGGTCTTGCGTTAGCGCGAGAGTGGCCTTGCGCAGGGCTTCCGCCTCCGCCCAGGAAGAGTTCGCCTTGGCAAGATTAGCTGCAACCTGGTCTTCCGCTTTCTTGAGCGCGGTAATATCCAGCGCAGTTCCCCCCAGTCGGGTGATTTTGCCATTGGAGTCCCTGCGCGGAAAGCCGCGCACCCAAACCCAGCGAATCTCGCCGTCCGGCTTCACAATGCGGAACCTTTCGTCGAAGCTTCCGGTGCGGGCTGCTTCATTGAGCTTGGCGAGCACAGGAACTCGGTCGTCAGGATGGATGACCTCTCCGTAGGACGAAGGATTTTCAAGTAGCGACTGGCAGGAGCGTCCAGTGATGGTTTCGTATGCCGGATTGACGAACGTGGCCTTCTTCGTCTGCGCGTCGATCACCCAGAAGATTTCCTGAATGTTGGCGGCCATCTGGTGGAATTCCTGTTCGCTGTCTTCAAAGACCGTCTTTGCCTGCCGCTCGGCCCCGTGTATCTGGCGGATAACGCCGGCCGACAACAGCGCGAAGAGAACAACCGCACTGATCAATGAAATCCACAGCGCCAACTCCACTCGCTGAGACTGAAAATTGGCGACCCGGATCGTGACCAAGAGAACTGCCAAGGCTATGACGAGGCCGAGCGAGGCGACACTCAAGCCTCGTTTCGAGGTTCCCGTAGGAAGCGGTTTCGGGCGGGGCTGATCGGCTGGTTCCACAGTGAGCGACCCACCTATTTGCCGGACTTAGGCTCATCATAATACCTTGCCCAGGGCAGATGGCTTCCCAGCAGCAACTTCCCCTCGAACTTCAAGGATGATGGATTGCCAAGAGCAGTCCGGTGTTTTGCCGTGTTTTATGCCTGGCTGTTTCGATCGCAAATTGCTTTGAGCATCCGATTATCTAGCGTGGGGACTCTCGGTTAGCTTCTTTTCCGCGCCGCTCTCCACTTCGCCCAACGCGCGCGCTGGGCCGCGGCGATCCGCCG
This sequence comes from Terriglobia bacterium, assembly GCA_020073565.1. Lineage (GTDB taxonomy): Bacteria > Acidobacteriota > Terriglobia > Terriglobales > Acidobacteriaceae > Acidiflorens. The sequence continues at coordinate 20,909 of JAIQEY010000067.1, read as the reverse complement.
GCGTGCAGCGACTGACATGGGTTGCCTCTTGCCCGATGTCCGAGCCCGCCGGTGTCTTTTCGTGGTCCCGCGTGATGTGCTGATCTTACCCAAGGCTTTCAGTGCCTCGTCCAGCTGTTCGATTCTCCCTTGTGCTTGAGCCCGCTCTTTCTGCAACTGCTGAACCACTCTAGCCAGCTTCGACATTTGATCTTCCTCGGGCAGGAATTGTAGCAGCGCGCATTGCGGCGCCGCTGTGCCATCCCCTATCCCCTTCCGATTTCAGCCAGTCACCGAGAGGAATGCCATGAGACTCCGTAGCAATGAATTGTGCCCCATTCACAAGTCTCTCTCCTGCTGTGGCCGAGAATTCATGCCCAAGCCCAAGTTGATAAGACTCGGAGTTCAGAGAGTTGAAGATCTGCACCACCCGCGAGGGTATCGGGAACTGCGGTCACCGGCCGAGATGCGGAAACTTCTGAACCGAAAGATTGTCCAGCAGGGCGGGATATGCGCTATCTGCCACGACGACTTCACGGATTACAACGACGTCGTTCCGGACCACAGGAATCCGAAAGGAATGGGAGGAGCATGGCGGGATGACCACCCGGACAATATCCAGGCGACACATTGGTGGTGCAACGGAGAAAAGGGATCAACCAGAATGGATGATGACTGACGGCCGATCAGTCGGAATGAGAGGCTGCGCCCGGTTGTGCCTCACAGAAACGAGGTACGAGCAACGTATGAGTGCGTACAGCGATCCGTCGAATTAAAAGAGTTCGACGGGTGCCGCATGGCCCGAAGCAGAAGCGAGTCGAGCGTCCCTTGTAACTAACGCAGCTCCGAGTTTCTCGGCAAGCACGATGTAGGCAGCATCGTAGGCAGAAAAGTTGTGACGGAGCTGCCAAATGCGGGGCAGGAGCACGAGATGAGGATACCGAGTAATACGGAGATCCAGCAGATCGCGGACCGCTTCGTCAGCACGATGTGCAGAGACCACTCCTTGCAGTGCTAGACGCCTCAGTACCTGCGTGACCTCAAGATCTAGGAGGTGAGGCGCGTGTAGGCTTTCGTTACGCGAATAAATTCGCTGCTCGATGCTCTGCCCCGCAGATGTCTGAAGAAGCCAGTCAACTGCAGCAGACGCATCCAGGACGATCATCGCGCCTCGCGCTCTTCTCGTACCAAGTGGGCGGTATCGATCTGCGCTGAAACCGGCTTACGTTTGTGCAGCCGCTCCCGCAATTCTGCGAGCGTTGGTCTCTCCGCGATTTCCTTGATCTCAGCTAACAGATAGTCCGAAAGCGACATACCTGCCATCGCAGCGCGAGCTTTCAGGCCACGATGTAGGGCATCGGGTACATTACGAAGCTGAATCATCTTGGACATGCTAGAAGCATACTTTCATGTCATTCACATGTCAAGACGAGTGCCTTTCCCAAGTCGATTCCGCGCTCAAGGCCAAATCCAATATCTCAGACTGCGCGGGCTATGACTTTTTACGGTGTGCCAATTGTGTGCGAGACCTACGCTGTACCGACAAGTCCACTGCGACCACATGAATGATTGTCCGGATTACGGCTGGTCAGTCGGAATCGTGGTCAGGAGACCACTGGTCTTTTCATAACGACTTTGGCATATACTACTGTATATGCCACACTGGGAGGAGCAGCACATGCAGCGCAAAGCGAAGATCTTCATGAACAACCGCAGTCAAGCGGTCCGCCTGCCCAAGGAGTTTCAGTTCCGGACGCAGGAGGTGTTCATTCGAAAAGAGGGGAGCGAAGTCGTGCTGTCGCCTCGACCCTTTGATTGGACTTCCTATCTTACTGAGGCGCCTGTTGCTTCAGCAGGCTTCATGGAAGAGGTTGAAGATCTGCCCGTGCAGGAGCGCGAAGAGTAATGCGGCGCTACATGTTGGATACCGACATTTGTTCCTATGTGATGAAACGCTCAAATAACCTGCTTTTGAAACGCCTGCAGAAGGTTCCCGTCAGCGGCGTGTGCGTCTCTGTAATCACGAAGTCCGAATTGCTCTATGGTGTCGAAGTGTCTCCTCGGCGACAGCAGGATGAAACGGCACTGAACGCCTTTCTGAGTTATGTCGAAGTTTTGGAGTTCCCGGACGAAGCGTGTTTGCACTATGCGCAGATTCGCGCGCACTTGAAGAATTTGGGGACAATGATCGGGGGCAATGATTTGTTCATTGCAGCACACGCTCGCAGCTTGGGATTAACACTGGTCACCCACAATACGCGCGAGTTTGATATCCCAATACGCCGCAACGCCCAAAAACAGGAGAGGTCCCCCTTTCATATAGCTGCCGGTGTTTAGCGTGGTCACGATAGGCGCGATATTGACCGGACATTCACTGTGCGCCGCGGTCATTCTGTTTGAAAACCTCACAGAGCTGCCAGAGCCCGGTCTTTCACTTATCCTCTGCGTTGAGGTCAGATAATCGTTCAAGTTCTATGGTCGCCGCCGCGCCATACAGGGAGTCTTTCTTGGCCCGCTCAACGCATCGCCAGAGGTCCCAAGGAGCCGAAGCCGAATTCCCACGTGCCAGCGATTGCTCGCCCAGAAAGAACTCAATTCGACTCCGGTCTTGCGCTTCCTCAGCAATCTGAACGGAACTCGTCGTGATGCGTCCGGCAAAGAAGAGCAGGAGCATCTGGTCATCGGGGGTACCGGCGAAGCTGGCCACCTCCTTCGACAACAGCGCCTCGGCCTCTACAGCTTTCCCTGATCGTTTCAAGGCAATGTAGGCCAACAGCACCGGGTCTGCCGATTGCCTGCCCGATGTCAGAGCCTTCTGAAAAGCTTCCGCCGCTTTCGCAAAATCGCCTTCCAAAAAGTAGCTCCAGCCGACGCCTTGCTCCGCTTCAATGTCGTCCGGTTGGAGCTGCTGAGCGCCGGCAAATTCACTCCGGGCTTGTGCGAACTCGCGATTCAGAAGCAGGCCATTGCCGAGGGCCTTCCTTCGCGAGGCATCCTGTGGTTGTGCCTCCATTTGTTGCCGCAACAATTCCACGGCTCGTGCGTAGTTTCCCATTTCAAGATAATGGGGAATGAGAGCGTGTTCTGCGTCTTCGTTGCCCGGTTCCTTCTTCAGCATGTACTCATATCCTCGACCAATACAATCCGTATCGGGACGGCACAGGAAAATCACATACGTGAAGCACTCTCCGTTCTCAGCTTGTTGCACCATGAAACGGCGCAGGTCCTGGGTAGTAGTGGTGATAACCGAAACCTCCGTGTACTTGTCGATATCCTTAAACTCGCGAAAACTCTCCGGAGTGTTGTCCCGCACCCACGCGGAATCCGGCAAAGCGACGACAAGGAAATCCGGCTCGATGAGAAGTTGACCGATCAGGTGGGCTGACAATACCCCTAATGGAAGCTGCCCACTCTTCACACTGGCTGTGCCACCCTCCTCTTTCTCAAACTCCGCGTCAAAAAACATCTTTCCCGCGATCGGAACGAGCCGAGCGTCATACTGCGCCGTTTCTTGCTCCGCTGCCTCCTTGTCGGCATTTAAAACAATCTCCACGTCATAGCCACCAGAACTGTTCTCGGCTATTTTCCATTTCTGAGCAACCGGCACGGCCTCATCGGGGTCAGGGGATATCCATTCGTCCAGGATGCGTGAGTCCCGCGAGGGATTGTTAACGTCCTCGTCTTGATAGAGAGGGCGCAGACTGACGGCCGGATTACAGGCGGCGAGAAAAGAGATTGCGCCAACTAGCAGGACAATCTTCATCAGGGTCTGGACCGTCTTAATATCCCGTTTCGATTTTTGGTGTGCCAGACAGTAGCTCATGGCTTTGTCCCTGCTTTCGCAAAAATGCCGGCCAAAAGGCCGGGACGATATCGCTGTTTCGCAAAACGCGCGGCAGGATAGATCTGATCTCCTACATTCCAGGTGACGAGTTTCTTCACCGCGGTGTCGCCGCCGTCGAAGTAACCATCCGGCGTGGTGGCGAGCCAGGATTCGCCGTCGTTGAGCACGTAGAGAGAAGCAAGAAGCTTTTCCGCATCGACGTCCCAAATCTTGATGCTTCCGTCTGCAGCTTCCGCCGCCAGCCAACGGGAGTCTGCGGAAAATCGCACCGACGACCCCTGCCGGGAAAAGCTTGGGAGGATTTCACGGCCGGTACTGACCTCCCAGACCTGGGCTCGCTTCACGGTCGAGTCGGTAACCAAGTAGCGCTCATCGGGACTAAAGAAGTGGAAACCCGTCGACAGGAGTTCCAGTGACAAGACATGCCTTCCTGACACCACCTCCCAAACGTCGATAGGCCCATTGTGCCCCACAGCTAGAAAGCGTCCGCTGGGGCTAAACGTCACACTGCCATTCCCGCTGAAAGTACGCTGCACTTGCGTCTGCAGGTCAAGAACTGTGATGCCTGCCCCAGAACTACAAGACGCCACCCACCGGCCGTCTGGACTCAAGACGACGTCCTCTCCCTGAAAATGATGCTCGCTTTCGCCGGTGCTCAGATCCCAGAGATCAGCGCTGCGGTTGAAGAAACTCGTTGTGAGTAACCATCGATTGTCATTGCTGAACGCCATCGTTCCTACGTCTTTCGTTTTGCTGACAAACGATTTGACCTCCCGGCCGGTAACGACTTCTTTTACATGGATTCGTATCTGTTCATCCCCGGCGCTTTCAGTAATGGCTGCCAAGGTGGCGTCAGGGCTGGTGTGCCATTCGAAGGAGGGCGGGAGGTCAACCAGCCAAGGTAGTTTGGCTCCGGTCAGCGCATCAATGAACTGACGCTTGCCGTCCCTCCAGTCGGTGATGACGACGCTCCCATCGGCCCTCGCAATAAACTGCGCGTGAGTAGACGAGTCGTAACGCTCCAGGCGCGGTGGGCGGCCACTCGGCAAGTCCCAGACGTGCAGAAAGTTCCTACCGCTGTCGGCCAGAAGAACAGGCTCGTTTTTGCCATTGGTTCTCGATATTCGCAAGTTTTTGGGACGTTCGACGTTGCCCTTCATTTCTTGCAACAGCGACCCGCTCGCGACGTCCCAAATCGTAATGCTAGTGTAGGCCACCGCCAGTTTGTGTCCGTCAGGGGAGAAGGCGATGGCGGATGAGAGGCTATTGCCGAGCGCACGTAATTCGCTGCCTGACGCAACGTCCCATAGTCGTACGGCATGATCCTTGCGGTCACTCTGGCACGCGAGGATCTTACGATCGGGACTGAATGCTGCCGGGTTTCGCAGGCCTACCGGTTCGCTGCTGATCTTGCTGACCTCTTGGTTTGCCCGGGCATCCCGGATGCCGATGTTACTGTGGCTATCCTGCAACGCTAAAAGGCGGCCATCTTCACTGGTGGCCAGTATTCGGCGAGGTTCGCCCTTTTCAATAGGCATCTCCCACGTGAGAATTTCGTGTTTCAGACTCCATGTGGCGATTCGCGCTTCGCTTTCGACAATCAGGGAATGGCCGTCGGGCGCGAATCCAAACAGATGTCCTTTCAGAGCTCCGTATCCAAATCCCTGCAACAGTTTGCCGCTGGAGACGTCCCATAAGGCGATACCTTCACCTGATCCCGATGCCAGCCACTGTCCATCGGGGCTGAAGGCGACTTGATAAATCTCGCGCGTCGGAGCCACGAATCGCCGCTTGGCCTTCCCAGTAGCCACATCCCATAGGATCGTGGTGCGATCATTGCTTCCCGAGGCCAGGAGCTTGCCGTCGGGACTGAACACCAGGGAATTGACTTTTGCGGTGTGCCCTTCCAGTGTGCGCAGCAAGTGCCCGGTCGCTACTTCCCATACGCGAATGAGTTGATCCTCGCTGCCGGAGACAAGCCACCTGCCATCGGGAGAAAACGCCATCGCCGAAACCGCCCCAACCGGTCCAGTCTGCACGACAAGCTGAGGCGACTCGCTATCGGCAACCTGCCCGGCGCAGGGTCGTTCCCACACGGAGAGAATGATCAAGGCGGTCAGAAAGACCAGCGCAGCTCTAAAAATGGAGGAATCTTCGCGGTCAGATTTTCCGAAAACATTTGGCATAACCATTCTCTCCATGAACAATTTCAGCAAACAGTTTCACGCCCCTTAACGTCGCGGAGAGCCGGAGGACGATTTAGTAATAGTCTGCACTTCACCTGCCCGACAGATTGAAGTTCTCTCGTTCCGGCAACCTTTGTAGGAACTCAATTTCAGTATTGCCGACATCCCAGGCACGTCATCCGAGCAGCCCGTGATACGGGAGGAATCGCGTTGGCCGTCCTTCACCACGGGCTGTCCTGTCGTGGCCATACCAACGAAGGCGCCACCTCTTAGTCCCGGAAACAAGCTACGTGCCATCCGCTTCGGTCAACCGTTGACTGCCTGATGCTCTCCCCTGACATAAGGATCGATTCGACGGCTTGACGCCCGCAGCGAAAACCGCTGCGGGTAGAGGCGTCGGAACGGTTTTCTGTCGCGGTACGATCGCGCCATATCGAGAAAAATTCCCAAGTCGCGGTCGAGATCCGACTGCTGACCGTCGAAATAGAAATTTCGGACGGGGATGTCAGCGAAGTCGCAGCTGAGTTTCGGATAGATAGCTTCACTTACGACTCCGTTCATGCAAGTAAACGGGCTTATGTCTACGATCCCGTCCACTCCGTGCTGCGCAAGATAAGCGCTTCGTCCCATATTCGTCACCATCTCGCCTTCGGCGCCAGGAAAAGGAAGATAGGGATGTGCCAACTGCAGCACTTCTTCGACACTTGGCTCCTCATAGCCGATAAAATCCTCGGCAAACAGCGCCCGGAGGGCATGTTCATCAGTTCGCTGAATCTTGGAGCGCAACAGGGACTTAAGCATTGCCCATGAGTGGGCGCGCCCTGCCAGCCTCAGATTGCGCACCTCTTCCTTGTTGGTATAGCCGATCCACTCGGCGATGTCGGTCATCCAGCACTCTGCACCCTGGGCTTCCAGCCGCCGAACAATATCCTGGTTGCTGAAGGTGTTCAGCCGGCAGTAAATCTCGCCTACGATCCCGATCAGCGGACGCGTGCGATCAAAAACCGCCGAGACAGAATGAAAGCGATCTCTGGCGCGCAGCAGTGAGGCTGCCAGCGAGTGCATCTGGCACGCGGTGTTGGAGCAACTCTGCTCAATCGTCTGGCACACGTCGCTGACAGATTCATGGTAAGCGCGATCGGTAGCCCCTGGCTCGGTTTCATATGGCCGGACCTGCAGCAAGAGTTTCCTCAGAATGTCTGCTGAAACCAGGGCACGCCAAGCTGTCCGTACGAAAGCGGTGTCAAAATCCTTGAAGTCGCTGTAGCCATGCTCCCCGTGAGGAGAAAAGACTCGTATGTCCCCGTAACCTTGTTCGCGGAGAACCTTGCGCAGAAACGGCGCATACTGGCCGAATCGGCATGGACCGTCGGTTGTCCCCATGAAAAAGACGGTGCGTTTGGGGTCGAAGCCCGGCTGCTGCGCGATCTTCAAGAAATCTCCGGTTGTAACTTTGGCCGGAAAGCACTCGTCACCGCTGGTGTACTTGCCGCCCAACTCCAGAGTGCGTGCATCTGAAGGCGGTGTCGGGCGCGCATCAATACCCAGCCACCGCATGGCGGCGCAAACGGCCTCCACGCTTCCCTCGGCCATGGCGGGGACATAGACTTTTTTCCCAGCCAGCGGATGGTCCACGCCAACCTTTCGAGTTACGCAGCGATGTTTAAAGAGTGGCATCGCAAGAACCCCGTGCTATCTAGAAACGCTTCACAGCGAGTGATGTAGCCGCCATCGTTGGAATGACCGTCGAATTGCAACACCAGGCTCGGTTTGCCGCTGGCCTCTTCCACAAATGACTTGAGATAAGAGTCCGGACCGCATGCGAAATTCGAGATGTAAATCAGGTGCAGGTGGGGATTGTTCCCTGCGAATCGAGCCGCCGACAGGATCAATCGCCCCGAATGCCAATACATATTGTCATTGATCCGGGACACATCCACGCCATCAAGCGGGACGAAGTCCAGGGGCAACACGTTAACGCCGTACAGCGTCCGCAGTTTGCGGGGAATGTCGCAACATACTGCGCGGTCGTAGATGTTGTAGGGACGGCCCAGCAGCACGACTGCCGGCTCGCCGCTCACTTTCAACATCTGCAGCGCTTCCTGCCCCTCGCGCTTCACGCTCTCCGCGAACTCGCGCTGTGCCCGATAGGCCTCGTCCACCGAGACCGGATGCGGTTGTGCGGGCCGACATCGTAGTCTCGGCAACGCCTTTCACGAGCTTCATCTTGTTGCGAAGCCCGGACCTCGCAACATGCGCAACAGTTGCGCTCGAGCCTCCGCCAACGCGGGAAGCGCACCGGCAACCTTGATCGGGACGCCGCACGCTTCGGAAATTGGGTTGAGGCAGTCCTTAAATTTTCTGCTTTGCACCCGAATTTCTCGCGGTAACGCGCGGCTGGCTTCAATCGCTTTCATGATTGCAATGACTAGTGTGTCTCCAACAGAAGCTCCGGGAGTTGCAAGTTCCGGTGGAAACACGATTCCACTGTCTGCATCGACGGCTAATGCGACGCACACGCACGCTTTGCGTTCGTTCTTCTTCCCAATCATCGCGCCGCTGAGTAAGTAGTCGAGCTCCATCACTCCGCGGACTGCGTGGTCCCGACCGCGTAGCTGGCGCACCTGCTCTTCCCCAAGCCTTGCCGGGGAGAGCGGCGGTTCACCTGGCAAAGGCGCTTCCACCAACTCGATGTTGTATGGCCACTCGCCGCCTTCTCCCTCCACTCGCGAGACCATCGGGTAGGTATCGACCCGATCCCAGTACTTCGGGTGTGCCGGGCCAGAGGCCGCGGAACAGATCAGGATCACCGCGCGCATGCACTCGGCCAGCAGGCGCCCTTCGTCTTCAGTCACGTACCAAGGGTAAAACCCCGGTCGAATGGCCCGGAACATGGGCGAGGCTTGCACCGTGCGGAATGGATGACCCAGCGCGGTCAGCACCTTGCGATCCTGCTCATCTAGTTCTGCCCTCGACACGAATTCCACATACGCGCCGCGCTGGGCCCCGAAGAATTCGTCGACGCCGGCAACCTCTCCCGCAGCAATCTTCCGAAAAAGACGATAGCTCGCTGCGCCGATATAGGCATGCACGGCTAGAACCTCGCCTAGCGCACCCATGGCGGAGCAGTAACAGATTTCGCCAGTAGCAGAATCCCGCATCAGAACCAGCTCGCTTTCATCCAGCACATGCCACGGGCGCAGCGCGTGCAACTTGGTGGCCAGTCCGTAGAGCTCTTCCATAGTAGAAAAGGAAGGTGGGGTTTCGCCCAAAAGTTTTCCCGTGAAGAATCGATCTCGATTGTCGCTGGCAGAATTCACACTTCGTCTTGGCATAGTTCCTTTGCAGAGCAACTTTGGCACCTCTTCCAGGCTCTACGGAATCGCAGAGCCTTGCCTCCTTTGATGAACTCGCTCCCGACGCGGAACAGAACTGGTGTTGAAATGTCTCATTCTTACCACTGCACGGTGCTCGGGTGAAGTGTTTCGGGGATTCAGCCAGGTCGGTTTGGGTAGCGCCAAGATTCGAGTACGCGATCAACGGCGTCCCGAATAGAGTTACGGGCATCAGTCCGGCTGTAGCCGCTCATGAGAAGCTCATCGTATCGCGTGTGACGGTGGCGGATGGCCGCAACCACAGCGGCGGTAAGGGCACTTTCCTCGAGTGCCCGCCCGGCGAATGTCCGCCCCACCCGACCACTGCTCCGCCGGGCAGTGTGTGTCGCGATCGTTCGTGCTTCTTCCAGCGGACAATCTGGGAATAGTCCCAAGATCGCATCGGACATGCGTGCGATGAGATCGCGATCGTTTTCGGCGCGGCGCAGTTCGTCCCGTTCGCGCCGTCGCGCGCGCTGCTCACCATCTGCAAGGCATTCTTGTTCGGCGCGCTCGAGCGCATCCTCCGAAACCAAGATGCCATGACGTTCGTAGCGGCCCCGTGACCTGCTGAAACGAACCACTACTGCGGTAAGAGGGCTGTACTTCCGGGCTCGCCGGGTCAGGGCGGCATCACCCCTGGGGAGGTAAACCAGTTGATCGAAATCAGCGCAACTCAGGCAAAGCGGATGCCCGCCTTCCAAGAAGAGGAGATCGCCCTTCCACAGTTCCTTGCCGCACTCCTTGCACTTAGAATCACGCAAGATGGCATAAACGACGAGTTCTTTTAACTCTACCAAGGATCGGTTGTTGCTTCGTCGTACCATCGTGCCTCGACGGTTCACCTGCTCCGACTCTTGCGCGTCCGCTGAATACGGGCGAAAGAACCCAGCTCTGGCGCGCAATCGTCAATGCGGGCAGTTTCCCGGTTCTCGCGGGCGGACTTTTCCTTCGAGATCCAGCCGTTGTTGTTTACGGTATTCCGCCCACGCCTTCTCCAGCGCCCGCGTTTGGTCCTTCGAAGCGATCCCGAATCGTGCGACGGCCAGAATCAAGGCGCGCACGCTGACACGCGGTTGCGCCGCGTGGCCGGTCTTCCCACACCTGCGGCAAGTGATAATCGGTGTCTGGATGTTCCGTCCGGCCCGAATCCGGTGAAGCGTTTGGTCTAATTCGTCCCGCAGACCGATGAGGGCCGGAATCGAAATTCCCTCGTGCCACTCCGACCGCAACCGCACGATCATTTCTGGAAACCAGGTTCTCTGTGCGTCGCCCGAGGGCATTTCCGGAGATCTCCTCGTCAGCCGTCCTCTCGGCCTTTGTCATTGTAGTAGGGCTGCATGCACCGGGAACGACATTAGTTTCGAATCAAACCCCTGACCTGACAACAGAGGTATTTCTGGTGGACGTTTTCGGCAAGTGCCTAATCGCCCGAGTGACCACCGCCGTCAGGCGAGGAGCCAAAAGATGCTGACATAACTTGCTGTCGAACGACGAGCGCGCGCAGAAGCATGAATGGGGGGTGCTCTTAGAGGGCAAGCGCCTCAACGATCCTGTCTTGTCTGCAGGCCTGGCGACGTACCGCTTCCGCTCGTCAGTACCCCTTGCGCCTTGCAGACCCGATAGATCACGGCGCCCCGGAGGCGCAGATTAGCTGCGTCAAAGACCTCTTTCACCCGCTATTCCCCTGTGGCTTAATTGTGGCTCAGATAGCAATACATGCGACACACCTTAAGTTGTGATGCATGAGGAATCTACGAGGCTGTACTCCACTCAGTGAGCCCCATTCCTTTATGTTCCACTACGCCTGTTTTGCCCTCAGAATGGCGCTTTTCCCAGGGCCAATGCTCACTTTTGTTAACTCTTTGTCGTCCTTTGTCGACTTTTGCGGTATAAATGATAATCATATATGTGCATGTGTTGATTTTTGCTCATTTTTGTTGATTCTGGTTAGCGTTGGTTAATTCTGGTTAACTGCGGTCCCGGACCTGGCCCATGATCGAAGATCTCAGGAAAGCCCTCGCGGAACTGAGGCGAGAAGAGCCAACAACCAAATCGGCGTTGGTAAGGCAAGTCTTCCCTGAAATTGAGGAGGCTCTGGCCGAGGGGTATACCGTCAAGTCCATCTGGGAACGATGCCGCGGCGCGGGTCTCGAAACCAGCTATAAGGACTTTTGCACGTACGTCAATCGGGCCAGAAGACACCCAAGGCGATCCGCGGCCGCCAGCGGCAGAAAGACGAGCCCAAATGTCCTGGAGTCTCAGGCGAACGACTCTCCGGGTTTTGACCCTCTGGCAAACATCAGACGCCTTGAAGCGAACCGGCCGGGGTTTCACTGGCGGGGGCCAGAAGATCTGGATGTTTTGGTGCACGGCAAGAAGAAGGAAAAGGCGGGATGATCCGACCACGATCTTCTCAAAAGGCGGTTGGAGTCCGGCTGCTGCGGGCCGTCGATAACTACCTGCGAAAGAAGCAACGGCGGAAGGGAGACTTGTCTAGATTGATCTCCGAGGCGCTGCAGTCGGTGGACCTGTCTGCGGTGCCTCTGACCTTGTTTCACGGCAAGCGGGAGAAGGTGACCGCCAACGTGACCCAGGTTGTCATGGCGACCCAGACGCGGGATGAGATTGAAAAGTGGGCGGCGATCCGCAACTGTTCGATGAACGAGCTGCTCAATAGCGCATTAACTGCCGGCCTGCTCAAAGCACAATCGTCGGCAGCAGGTCGCCGAACGGAACGCAGGAACTCCATAGAGTGGAGCGGGTTGAGTCCGCAAGCGCGCAAGGAATTCTTCGAGGACATGCTGGCGCTCAACGGGCGCCAGCCAGGACCCGACTTGAGGTCAAAGGACGGCAGTTTTTACAGGTTTGAGCCGAAGCTCAGAGGAACCGTGGAGGTAAGCGCGGATGGAAGGCAGTATTTGGTCGGGTGCGTGGGTGGCGGTGATCTGGTCCGTTTGCGTGAGGCAGGTCGTGCCGCCATTTAGGTTCAGCAAATCGAATCTAGGATGGGCAAGCGCTCCGAATGTCTGACAAACCAGTGTTGATCATGCTCTGCGGCGCCCCGGGTGCCGGAAAAACCACGTTCTACGAAAGCAAGTTGAAGGTGGTTTTCCCCGCGATTCTCAAAGCTAGTTCATCTCCCTTGGAACAGGCCAAAATCGACCGGGAGCGACGTCAGCTACAAAAGGAAAGGCAATCCTTCGTCTACCAGCACGTGACTCCGGACCTCGGCGTTATCCGCGACGCGCGGGCAGCGGGTTTAGATGTCAAAGTTATCTACATTGGAACGGAAGATCCGAACCTAAACATCGGCCGCATCCTGATTCGGGTTAGTCACGGCGGCGCATTTGCCCCGCTCCCACGAGTGGCGAGCGATTTCGAGCAAGGACTGAAGCGACTGTCGCAGATCAGCAAGCAAGTCGATGACTTAATACTCTTGGACAATACGCCGCACGGCAGGGGAGTCAGTCTGATCGCGCATTTTCACAACGGGAGGCTGGCAAAGATGGCTCATGCTGTCCCCAAATGGGCGCGACGCTGCTTGGCAAATACGTCGGTAGGGGGCCGGCGGTCGAAGACTTGAGCATCGTACCCTATTAGGGTACAATCGTACCCATTATGAGTACAGAGGCGAACCGCCGGTTCGCGCGCATAAGCCTATTTGGGCACACGCGCAGCGCGCTGCTGGCCATGCTCTACGGCCATGCGGGCCAATCATTCTATTTGCGCCAACTTGTCCGGGCGGTTGGCGCTGGGCACGGTGCTCTTCAAAGGGAACTGAAACACCTGACGGACATGGGCCTAATTGTGCGAAGAGCTCAGGGTAATCAGGTTCTGTATCAGGCCAATTCGCAGAGTCCGATCTTTTCGGAAATCAGGAGTCTGATTACCAAGACCGTCGGCACCCACGATGTCATTCGTTCGGCGTTAGTGTCTCTGGGGTCCGAGATTCAAATTGCATTTGTTTATGGCTCGGTAGCAAGTCAAAAAGAGCGAGCGGGCAGTGACGTGGATCTCATGGTCCTGGGCAATGTAGCATTCAGCGACGTTGTATCAGCTCTGAGTCCGGCACAGAGCGTGCTCGGTAGGGAGATCAACCCGACCGTTTTTCCAGTGTCCGAATTCCGATCAAAATTGGCAGCAGGAAACCATTTCTTGCGCAGCGTAATGAAAGAGAAGAAACTTTTCGTGTTGGGGACCGAGAATGAGCTTGCAAAGCTGGCTTCAAAACAGTTGGCTGGTTCAGCACGCAACAAGTCCTGAGGAAATCGCAAATCTGCTGGCGATTTCAGATCGGGATCTTGCAGCTTGCCAAGTGAAGGAGTTGCCTGCCGACTGGCGGTTTGCAATCGCCTACAATGCCGGACTCCAAGCGGCAACGGCCGCTCTGGCTGCCGCGGGTTACAGAGCTACGCGGGACAATCATCACTATCGCGTTATCCAATCGCTGGAGTTTACGACGGCACCGGGCAGAAAATTCATCGACACCTTTGATGGCTTTCGCAAGAAGCGCAACTTTAGCAACTATGATCTTGCAGGGTCAGTCTCCGACAAAGAGGCGGACGAGATGCTGAAACTCGCAATCAGTCTTCGCGCAGAGGTAGAAAAGTGGATTAGAGCAATTCATCCGAAGCTGCTCGGAAGTTGACCAGCGGTTCGAGAAGTGCAATCCAAAGAGCAATCCGCAAGGGCCTACATCAATGTCAGGGACCCAGGGGACTTCAGCAGTGCAATCATCGTGGAAAAGGGCTGATCCCCCGCGGTCAGCCCTCGGCCCAAATCAGTTTGGTAGCAAATTGGTAGCACGCGTTTTGGTAGCATTTTGGTAGCAAAACGCGCCGATTTTAGCGGTTTTTGCCGACTCATCCGACTATTAAAGCCTTTGCCGTCAGCAAGATACGATTTTGGAAATTCCATGGCATGGAAGAGGTCGTCGGTTCGATCCCGACCAGGTCCACCAAATTTTCCCATCTCCTTAAACTGGCCGACCGCTTCACAGTTTGCGAAGAATTTCAGTTTCACAATTTATTTTGGGTGGCGCAGTGCTTTAGCACTGCGCTAACTGGTCTGTTTTCAGCGCCAGCTTTTAGCCGCTGCGGTCAGACGGTTGGCGAGCTAACCACTTTCTCCGCAAGCTGTTCAGCACCCGCGCCCGTGTCTGTCATCTGCTTCAATCCATCGTCACGTTTTTCACCGCAACGTCTTCCACTGCGTCGCGCTCTGCTTCCAGAAGCGCGGGACGTACAACTAAATTTCATGCGCCGGGTTCTTAATTGGCGTAGACGTTTTGGCTCGCGGGTTGGGTCAGGATCTCGTCTACCTATCTCGTCTACTTTTTGAGGGGCTCTATGATGTTGTCCAGAATTGTTCTTGGAGTCTTGATCGCAATTTCTGCAGCAAAACTGACCGAGGCGCAGCAGCACGAGTGGATTCCTCAGGGCATTGACGCCGTGCGGCAAAGCGCATCCTCGAAGACCGAGTTCACGCTGGACCACTCCATGCTGGTATTCGCATCCAAGCTGGATCCGGACAACGAGGACCTCCGTCGCGTGATCGCAGGAGTGAGCGGCGTCTCGGTCCACAGCTACCATTTTCCGCAACCTTGGATGTACGATCCGGACGCTCTGGGTTCTGTGAAAGAGGAGTACCGTGCGGCCGGCTGGAAACAACTGCTGAACAAGCATGCGAAAGATGGAAGCCCGGGGGTGAGCGATCTCTGGGTCCGATTCGAGAATAACGCGATCAGCAACATTGCGATTCTCCTGGCTGGATCGAAAGAGGTCAACTTCATCGTCGTTTCCGGATCCATCAGTCCGCTCGACCTCTCCCATCTCGGCGGGCATTTCGGCATCCCGAAGATCGAAGGCGGAGTGATGGTGCCAAATACTGCGCGGCACCCATAACTGGACGCGACGACAAGGTCCCTGACGGCGCAAGGCCCCGGCCCGCACCCCAAGCAGCAACACAGCGAACATGGCCGAAGCCTGTATGTTCGCACCGCGGAATGCTAGCCTGAAATCGCGATGTGCGGATTGCGGGTTCATTCCTGGTTACTGATTGCTGCCGTGTGGATGTCGTTGGCCGAGATGTCCTCGGCCGCCTCTCCCGTCCGCTGGAAGCTAACGCACCAACCCGTTCGCGTTGTAAACGGTGCGCCCGTGCTATTCCTTGTCACAACTCCGCAACCGGTCCGTACTCTGTCGGGCAAGTGGCTCGGCCACGAGATCTCCTTCAGCTTCGATGATGGAGAGAAGGCTTGGTTCGCGCTGGCCGGTGCCAGTCTGGAGACGAGGGCCGGGAAATATCCCATCGAACTCAGCGCCGAAACCACCGCCGGAAAGACGATGACTTATCAGCAGCGAATCAGCCTGCAGCGCCAGCGCTATCCCAAAGCGATCCTGAAAGTGCCGGGACGTTACACGGCTCCCAGCCCGGAAGAGTTGCAGCAGATCGTGCAGGACAAGGAAATCAAGGAGCTGACCTTCAAAACCCTCAGTGCTGGCCGGGAATGGAAAGGTTCCTTCACGCGCCCCGTCGATGCCGAAATCTCCGGCGTGTTCGGTGTGCAGCGTGTATTCAATGGCACCGTGCAGAGCACGCACCAGGGCCTCGACTTCCGCGCTCGCGCAGGCACGCCGGTTGCAGCGGTCAACCGTGGCCGCATCCTCCTGGCCCGCCCTCTGTTCTTTGAAGGGAACTGCGTGGTGATCGACCACGGCCAGGGCCTTCTAACGCTCTATCTCCACTTGTCAAAATTCTTGATCAAGGAAGGAGACACAGTGGAAAAAGGCCAGCCGATCGCTCTCAGCGGCGACACCGGACGCGCCACCGGCCCGCATCTGCATTTAGCAGTGCGCTGGCAGGGAATCTACCTGAACCCGGCTGGACTGCTCTCCCTCCGTTTACCGTGAGCCACGTTGAATGGGATTGACGGAACACTACAAATAGTGTCTTGCAACATCAACACTAAAGTGTTGCGTATCGCCGTCCTCCGCATTTATAGTTTTCGAGCTACCGTGCGGCAGAGAGCGATTCGGGGGAAGCGCTAGCGGATTTGCTGACCGGGAGTGGCGGGGACCCGACGACCCCTCATCGGGTCCCCATTTTGTATTGAAAGAAAGTTGCTTAGCGGCCCGCGATTTCCTTCTCATCCCGAGCACAAGTCGAGAGCCTGCCCTGAGCTTGCCGAAGGGGACCTTGCTTTCTCTGCGGTTGTGGAAAGGTCAGCGCTACAACCCCGAAGCCAGCAGTGCTTCACCCTCGGCCTCCCACACTCCATCCCGGAATGTAACGCTTCGTCCTGATATGGCCGGGATCCGTTCCCCCGGAACAACGATGCCCACCAGGTTCAGCGGATCGGCCGCGGCAATCGTCACGCGCTCTCCACTCAGTGGCAGTCTGCGATGAGCCCGCAGCGATTCCACCGCGACCGGAAGCGCGAATTGTTCCCCCAGGAATCCATCCACGAAACGCCCGCCGCGCACTTCGGCTCGATCTTCGAGCCGGCGGAAGGCAATCTGTAACTCGCGCCAGCGCGGCAGATTCGTTTCCCGCACCAGCAAGTCGCGAAACACCACGCCGTAGCGCCGCAGTAACATCCAGCAGCACGATTCCACGCTGCGGTCGCGGTCCGCACCTTCGGTGTGCAACAGAGACCATCGCCCGGCGGCATGCCGCGGACGCCTCGCCTTCGCCAGTCCGCTTCCGGAGATATTTTTCGGCGTGACCAGCGCGCGCAGGTTCTCGAACCCGTCAGCCGTGACCAATCCGGCGGCCACCAGTTCCCACAGTCCGGTCTCCACTTCGGCTTTGAGTTTCTCCGTGGCTCGCACCATGTCGGGGAAGAACAGCGCCCCGCGATGTTTGAGTAGCTCCAGCACGGCCTGCGCCGTGGGGCTCAGAAACGAGGTCGCAGAATCCTCGGCTCCGGGATGGTGCGGCCGCATCCAGTCCGCATCCTCGCGCACAAAAAACGCAATCGGGGCAACCCGCGTCGGGATCACCCGCCGCCGATTTTCTCCCGCTGCTCCAGAGTCGCCTCCCGCCTCGAGCGTTGCCGGATGCGGTGAAAGCCGCCCCCATCCCACCGCGCCCGCCAGACAAAGCTGATCAAGATGAGCCGGATCGTAAGCCGTGATCCGACGCCCAAGCACAAACCGTTCCCAGGCGCTCGCCGGAATCTCAAACCCCTGCAGCTGCCGGATGACTTCCAGCGTCCCGTGCTCGCCGCGCACCTGCGTCCCGGGAGCAATATGCTGCCAGCGCAGCAGCCAGTTCATAAACTGCGCGGCCGTGACCGGCTCAATCTGCTTGCGCAGAGTAGCGACGGTGAGTCGGTGAATCCGAGCCAACAATCGCCGCTCACACCACTCATGTGGCGGAGACATTCCTGTCCGCGTTTCCACGGACGAATCAGCCGGCCGGAACGTCCCCCGCAAAACCGCGCCACTAGCCTCGATTCGCAACAGCGCCTTCTCAACTTCCGCCCCCGAAACGCCAATCAACTCGCCCAGTTCGTAAGCCGTGGTCGGCCCAATATGCGCCATCCACCCCTGCACCGCTGTCAGGACAGCGTCATCAAAACTGATCGTAGAAACGCAGCCTGCCGCGTCTCTATTCTCAACGCGTGCCCCAGGATGAATCACCTCGAAGAGATGGCTGCGCTCCGCCGCAACCCAGTACTTTCGCCCCAAGTTATCCGCCACAAACGCCCGCCGTTCCGATTGCAGCCGTTCGAAAAACGCGCCCCAGCCAGCCGTGATCTCCGAGCCGCGGGCAGCGGACCTTTCCTGAGAACTGAGAACCGAGAACTGAGAACTGCTTTCCGGCAACGCCACCAGCGTATGCAGCACATCATGCAACTCATCCGCGTCCCGCACGTCCGGCCAAGCCTCGCTCTGCACCTGCGCGATCGCCGCCGGATCCAGACCGCCCACTTCCTCCAGTACCGCCGCCGGCAACACGCGCCGCATCTCCACCGCCCGAGCCCGCCGTTCTTCCAGCGGCGCGTCGTCCAGATACGCGTAAGGGTTCGCATTCAGAATTTCGTGCGAGAACTGCGACGGCACCGGAGTGTCCACCGCCAGGCATCGAATCCGGCCCTCTTCGATCCTGCGCAGCACGTCGCGCAGCCCATCCATGTCGAGCGCCTCGGTGAGAACATCCTTCATCACCTCGGCGACCAGGGGATGGTCTGGAATCTTGATATCCCCTTCGATGTTCTCGAAACACGCAGCCACGTCCGGAAACACCGACGCCAGCAGATCATCCGACCGGATGCGCTGAATCTGGGGCGGGACTTTCTTGCCCCCCTGGAAACGCAACAGTGCGAGGGCCCGTGTTGCATCCCAACGCCAGCGTGTCTGGAAGATCGGCGAAGCGAGCGCTGCCTGTTCGAGAATCGGCGCCATGCTCTCCGAATGCAGAAACTGGAAAACATCGGCGAGCGGAAAGCTGTGCTGTTCCGCGAGCGCGATATTCAGGCCGTTATCCGTGGCCGCCGCCTGCAATTCAAAATTGAAGCCGCGGCAGAACCGTTTGCGCAGCGCCAGTCCCCAAGCCTTGTTGATGCGTCCACCGAACGGGGCGTGGATGATCAAC
Source organism: Terriglobia bacterium (assembly GCA_020073565.1). Classification (GTDB taxonomy): domain Bacteria; phylum Acidobacteriota; class Terriglobia; order Terriglobales; family Acidobacteriaceae; genus Acidiflorens. Next base: position 1,923 of record JAIQEY010000067.1, on the reverse strand, counting down.
TGCATCCCGCCGCCCTCATCGAAGAATCGCTCCGCAATAATCGTGGTCTGCGTGGGCACATCACCCAGCACCGCGCGGCCTTCGAGCACATACTGGATCAGTTGTTCCGCGCCCGCCTGATCGAGTCCGCATTCCTCCCCCAGCCAGCCGACCACCTCACCCACGACGGGCAGATTGCGCCAGCCTTCCACCGGAACCACTCCCGCCAGCCGGTCGCTGATGTCCTTGCGCAACTGCCCGAGCTGCTCCGAAAGCTCCGCCGTGCGTGCCGGAGCCTCCCCGCGCCAGAACGGTATGCCCGGAGGCTCACCGTGCGCGTCTTCCACCAGCACTCGAGAGGTTCGACCCTCGATCCGCCGGATGCGCCACGAAGTATTCCCAAGCAGCATGACTTCCCCAGCCATGCTCTCGACCGCAAAATCTTCATCGACCGTGCCGACCACCACGCCGTCCGGTTCCGCCACCACCGTAAACAGGGCATTGTCAGGAATCGCGCCGCCACTCGTGATCGCAGCGAGGCGCGCTCCCCGCCGAGCCCGCACCTTGCGGTTAATGCGGTCGTGATGCAGGTAGGCCCCGTAGCGTCCGCGCTGCGAAGCGATCCCCTCAGACAGCATCGCCAGCACCGCATCGAACGTCGAGCGAGAAAGATTCCGATAGGGATAAGCCCGCCGCACCAAAGCAAAGAGTTCATCTTCGTCCCAACCGTCGGAGCCTGAAACCGTAGCGCCGGCGTCCCCGCCGGGGTCCCCATCACGCCCGGTTTTGGCGTGATGGGGTGGATGGCCGGCAGTCGCGAGGCCACCTTGGCCTCGCCTGCCGTCTCCTGCTGAAGTGCCGCTGCCACTCGCAACCGCGCAGCAAGCCACAATCTGCTGCGCCAGCACATCCAGCGACGCCTCCGGAAAAATCAGCCGATCCAATTCCCCCGACCGAATTGCCCGCACCAGCACCGCGCACTCCGCCAGATCGTCGCGCGTAGTGACAAAAAACCGTCCCTTGGGAACCGCGCCCCGCCAGTGTCCCGACCGCCCCACACGCTGCAGCGCCACCGCAATCGAACGCGGCGAGCTGATGTGGCACACCAGGTCCACGGTCCCAACGTCAATGCCAAGCTCCAGTGAAGCCGTAGCGACCAGCACCTTCACTTGGCCTTCCTTGAGCTTCCTCTCCGCCTCCAGACGAATCTTGCGCGACAAACTCCCATGGTGCGCGGCGACATTCTCTTCGCCCAGCCGTTCCGCAAGCTGGTGCGCCATCCGCTCCGACAGCCGGCGAGTATTGACAAAAATCAAAGTCGAGCGGTGCTGGTTGACAAGCTGCACGATGCGCTCGTAGATCTCATCCCACATCTCATTCGAAGCCACCGGCCCTAATTCAGAGGCCGGAACTTCGACGCCCAGATCGAGCGTACGCTTATGCCCAACGTTGACAATCACCGGATCCGGCCGCCCGTTCCCGGTCAGGAAGTGCGCCACTTCCTCAATCGGCTTCTGCGTAGCCGACAACCCGATCCGCACCGGCGGCCGATGAGTCAAAGCTTCCAGCCGCTCCAGCGATAGCGCCAGATGCACGCCGCGCTTGTCGTCGGCCACCGCATGAATCTCATCGACGATCACAGTCTCAACATCGCGCAGAATGGCGCGGCTCTTTTCCGCCGTCAGCAGGATGTAGAGCGACTCCGGCGTAGTGACCAGGATGTGCGGAGGCCGCTTCAGCATCGCCCGCCGCTCTTTCATCAGCGTGTCGCCCGTGCGCACCGCCGTGCGAATCTCCGGCATCAGCAGCCCGCGATCGCCCGCCATCTGGAGAATCTCCCCCAGCGGCACTTCCAGGTTTTTCTGAATATCGTTGCCCAGGGCTTTCAGCGGAGAGACATACAGCACTTCAGTCCGGTCATGCAGTTCGCCTGCCAGGGCCTTG
>JAIQEY010000066.1 GCA_020073565.1 Terriglobia bacterium | reverse complement strand
GGCATATTACGCACCAGGAGAGATGACGACCATGTTCCCGCATGTCGCCAGCGTGGAAGGGAGGGTTCATTTCGCCGGAGAACATACTTCCGAGCTTTACGTCATGGAAGGCGCGGCGCAGTCCGGCATTCGGGCCGCCCGCGAAGTTAGTGCCGCAGTCTGAACATTTTGGAATAGCAGTTGGAAGTGGAACAAGGCAAGAAACCCAGCAGTATGCGGCAACCATGAAAGGATATCCGGGCTAGGAGTTGACCGTCATTGGAGCGAGGTCTTCGCCTGGGATACTGTGGCGTGATGACCTTGACGTGAGGTGAATCATGAAGGGACTGTGGGTGGGCGGTACGGCTCTCCTCGTTCTCTTGTTGCTCGGGGATCGCGCTGCGTTTACAGCGCGCGCTGCGGACGATCCAGCAGTACAGGCCATGTCGTATATTCGCCCCGAAGCCATTCGCGCCGACAGGCGATTTCTTGCTGATGATTTGCTGGAAGGCCGCGGTGCTGGTACCCGCGGGCACGAGATTGGGACTTCTCGTACTCATTCGCACTCTTGACGTAGGGGCGGGCGTTGCACGCGCTCACACCCAGAAAACCTGGGGACGACAATCCGGGTTGTCGTCCGTCCCCGGGGCTATGAGGTAAGATCATGAAACTCTCTTGTTCGCTCCTGATTCTGGCGATCGCTTTTTCTCCGTTGCCGTTGCAGCCACTTGCTGCGCAGGTGTCGCCCCATCCACCCTCCGCTGCAGCTAAAGATGCATTCATTCGCCAGATAATGGAGGATGTCGGCATCCCCGGCCTGCAAGCCGTCGTCGTGAAGCGGGATAAGATCGTCTGGTCGAATAGCTATGGCGATGCTGTGCTCGATGCACCTGGTCCGCGCCGCGCTATGAACGACCACGATCTCATCCTGACTGCTTCCACCACGAAACTGTGCGTGACCATAGCTGCATTGCAGCAATTGGAGAAAGGAAAGCTTGCGCTGGATGACGACATCAATCGCAGTTTGCCCTTCCCGGTGCGAAATCCAAACTGGCCTGATGTGCCCATCACCTGGCGCATGCTTCTCACGCATACGTCCAGCATTGACGAAACAAGCGATGCTCTGATCCAGGCGCTATCTTACTGGGGAAAAGACCATCCGCTGGCCTTCGACGACTATGTCAAAGCCCGCTTTCTGCCCGGCGGCAAATATCACGCCTACGATCTTTTTCGTTCCGGTACACCCGGAAGCGAACGAATTTATTCGAACGACGGGTTTTCGCTGCTCGCCTTTGCTCTTGAGCAATTGACGCACGAATCCTTCGATGCGTACGTAAGGCGCGAGATCTGGACCCCGCTCAAAATGAATGAAACCAGTTATTCGCTGGCCGGGCTTTCACCGGATCACTTGGCGGTCGGGTACGGCGCGGAACGGAAAGCGGACGGTACATTCTCGTTTGTCCCGGCGAAGGTTTTTTGGGGACATGAGTCCGCAAGCGGCACCATAATGGACCATCAAAATTCATATCCCGAATATCCAGTCGGAAGAACCTACACGAACGCGAGAGATTTTGCGCGCCTGATCCTCATGTTCTTGAATGGTGGAACGGTGGACGGTGCGCGGATTTTGAGCCCCGCCAGCGTGGACATGATCTTCACCCCTTCCGGCTACCGGAACCTGGACGGCTGGAAACAAGGAATCGGAGTGAATGGCCCTCTCGATTTACGCGGGCGCCAGGTCTGGGGGCACGATGGGCAGGGGGAAGGCTCAGTCTCCGCGCTGTACGTGAACCGCGAGACCGGCGTGGGCGCGTTCACGATCGCCAACAGCAATTATCGCGATGGATCGCAGAACTATTCTCTCGTCGATCTCGACATGCACCTGATGGCATGGTTTGAAGACAGTGCTACTGATCGGCCTGCAAACTACATTCCAGCCCTCGAAAAGGGGAACGGGCCCCCGCCACTCGCGGCGGCCGCACGAGAACCCGACCAGTCAACCACTTCCAATCAACATTCTGCCCGGAGACTGTCGTCACAACAGAAAGACGTTTGGAAGGGAGAGCAAGACTCCTTCCGCTATCTGAACACAAGAGATCTAAAAGCCTACATGTCAATGTGGGATGCGAACTTCGTAGGTTGGCCAGACTATAACGACCACCCGGTTCGAAAAGCCGACATCGAATCGTCGGCGGCAGAAGAGTTCCGGAGCTCACGACCCACCAGCCAGCCCCTACCCGCCCCGCAACCGGAGGCGATTGCAGTCTTCGGGGATGTCGGGGTTACACACTATTTCTGGCCCGAGGTGGATCAAACCTCGCTGACCATTTATCGGATTACTCATACCTGGCAAAAAGGGCGGGACGGCTGGCACATCATCGGCGGGATGAGTTGCCCGGTACCCCGCTCCGCCGACGCCACCTCTGGTGCGACAGGGAGTCAATCGACTAAATCGCAAGTGGCCACGTCAACTGCGCCGCCAGAGCCAGACTCGCCGTCCACACCGGCACTACATAGTGTCGAAGAACAAGTCTTAGAACTCGACCGTGCCTGGGGGCAAGCTTACGTCAAGGGTGATATTGATGTAATCGATCGCACGCTTGCGCCTGACTGGCGGAGCTGGCTCGACACCGAAGGCTCAGATAGAGCCACGGAAGTGGCTGAGTTCAAGGCGGGGAAGAATCGGTCGCTGGAGAACATCATCGACAACGCACGCGTGCGCGTTTACGGCAATACTGCGGTAGTCGAAGCGCGGGAGCGTGTCCGTTTCCGCGACGACACGGGCGAGCACTGGCTCACTTGGCGCATCACAGATGTGTTCGTCAATCATGGTGGCCAATGGCAAGCGGTCACTTCTCATGGTTCTACCATTCCCAACCCATAACTTTGGATGGTTCGGCAAACCTTGCCTTACAAGATTAGGGAAGAGTTGTCCGTCATGCGGGCTTTTGCTGTCTGCCGTAACATGACAATCGCAAATGGTGCCCGAAGTCGTTAACGTCCACTTCGAAATAACGTCTAAACAGTAAGGAGATTTTCGTGCGAAAACTCACAAAGTTGGGGATTGCGTTTGTTTCATTGTCTGGCGTGCTCTGGGCCGGCACCTCATATCAAATCAGGCTAGCATCGCTGACTAGCGTGCACGTAGATGCGTCTTTCGATGCGGTACCCGGCGACAAACTATTCATGGAAACCGGGGCCTCAGGTCAAGAGAACGGGTTCGCACCTTTTGTGAAGACGATCAGCGCCTCTTCGGCTGACGGTGATCCAGTCTCGCTGAGCCGGGAGGGGGCAACATGGAGTTTGCCTGCCTCGACTCGGTATCCGATTCGGGTTTCCTATGAAGTTGACCTCTCGTTTGTCGCTTCGCATTGGCCGGTAGGCAATGAGCAGGCGGGCTACACTGACGGCAAGGCAACATTCGTCGTTAGCAAAGCTTTATTTTTGGATTGCAAAGCGCCTGGTCAGCGACTGATTCGGTTCTTTTCCCCTGAACCGTGGCGAGTCGCCACTCCCTGGACGAAGACTGGTGATACTTACATTGCTTCGAGTTCGGACGATTTGCTACGTAACACGCTCATATTCGGCGATATCAAGTCAACAACCGCCGAAGAAGGGCCATTCTCTTTCGAGATTGTGGGATTCGGCGTATTGGCGACCCAGCAGTCCAATATTCGCGACGGGCTTTCCGCAACCGTTCGGCAATGTATTCGCTTGTTCCCAGGGACGCCTAAGACACAATATTTAATCACTCTGATTCCGGGAGCAGAAGACGACGGTGAATCGTACCTTCGTGGTTTCGCGTCCACGCTGAGAGTCCCGCTTCAGGACTGGCAACGCATGGTCTGGCTGAACACGATCGCTCACGAGCTCACACATTATTGGATCGGCGGATTGATGCAGACGCGCGAAGGTATGGACTGGTTTGATGAAGGGTTCACCGAGTATTACGCCAACCTCGGACTAGTGCGCGGCGGAGTGATCACGCCCCAACAATTCGTGCAGAAGATGGAAAGACACTTGGCCGCGTATTTATATTTCATGGCCTCACCCCTGTACTCCGGAATTTCGGTTGAAGGTGCAGGACAGCGCAAGGGAGCTTTCCGTTTCGGAGTCTACGATGGTGGCTGGACGCTAGCCTGGGCTTTGGATCTTAAAATTCGCGAAGCGACACAGAACCGCAAATCGCTAGATGATGTCATGGAATTGATTTTCGCCGATGGCAGGCGCTCAAATACTCCCGTGTCACTGGAGACAATCAGCTCGGCGGCATCGTCTGTGCTCGGCGGGCAGGCGGATGAATTTCTGAAGCACTTCGTACGCAGTCGAAATGAACTCGACATCGCTGGCCTCCTGGGTACCTTGGAGCTTGATTCCGTCGGTCAATCCTATGCAGGCGAACTCTACATCAAGATAAAGGGGCCCTCGCCATTGAGAGAATCGTGGGCACGTTTTTGACCCACCTCGGTTTTTGGTCGGTTTGTCGGCAAACAGGAAGTTACTTGCCCCTGAACAGCACTTCGAAACCCCAATCACTAGATGTTGTTCCAAGCTTCATTTCCCAACTACCACGTAGGGCTTGATTTACTCATCCAGCTGACGAAGCATCATGCGGAACCTGCCGCGCAGAAACCGCAGAGTTCTTTGTGGCATGAGCCGCTTAAGTCGCCACAGGCGTCGATCTTCTCCGGGTGGAAAGAAGTAGAGATCGCCCTGTCGGGCCGACCTAAGGATTGCCGGTGCCAGATCCTCGGCAGAGCGCGGACTGCCTGAGATCATGCGCTCCAGGGCACGACGTTCCACTTCGGCCTGCGCCACCATGCGGTCAACCAGGTTGCTTCGAAAGTAACTCGGACAAGCGACCGTGATCCTGACACGGTCCCCGATCTCGTTGAACAGGGTCTCGGTCATAGCGACGACGGCTGCCTTACTGACAACATATGGGCCAAATCTCGGAACAGCAGTGATAGCAGCACGAGAGGCGATATGAATGATGTGACCTTTGCCGGCATGCGCCATGTCGCCCGCAAAAGTCCGGCAACCTAGCACAATCCCCAGCAGATTTACGTCAAGCGCTTTGCGCCAATGATCAATGGGAGCCTCGGCGACGCTTCCCGATACGGCGATGCCCGCACATTGCACTAGCCACTGAGGAACTACGCCGTCGAGACCCGCTCGCGCCTGAGCCCAAGTTCCTGCATCGCTGACATCGCCCGTGATCGTGTATATACTGTGGGCGCCCCCTCCAAGGTCCTGGTGGGCCTTGGCCAGGCCGGACGCGTCCGAGTCAATCAACATAAGATTGCAGTCTCGCCCTAGCTCCTTAGAGATCGCGAATCCCAAGCCCGAAGCCGCACCAGTGACTACAGCCCAACTTGCTGGAAGAGCGTCGCTGAATTTCAATCCGGCTTTGTTCGTCATGTGGTGGTCCGCGTAGAGATCGGCTTCCGGCTTGTTCATTGAGGCAAAACACTACTTTTGCCTTTAGGACGCCCCCGGATAGGAATTGTACTTGTACGGTCAGGCCGAACCAATTGAGCGATCACGCTATCGATAGAAGTGGCCTGCGTGGCATTTTGGTTCGAGCCGCCGCGATTGCTCCTCATGGTCGCAACCCTTACCTTGCCGGATTATGGAAGAGTTGCCCGTCAAACGGGAGCAAGGTCACTGTGGGCGCTTCCGCCTTACAAGTCCGGGTTGCTGATTTCACGGTTATGGCAGCGGGGTGGCGGCTAAACGGTCCTGACTCCGTTACTGTCTGGATTCCTCCAGCAGCACCACATCGGAGTCGGTGTGGCCCCGGACGAGCCCGAGCTTGCTGCCGTCGAATGACCAGTGAACTTCTGTGATGCGTTCCGACTTGAAGTTGGTGATCTGCTTTCCCGGCGAGCCGTCGAGAGGCTGGAGCCAGAGGTTGTCGGCTTCCTGGTCGCGGAAGGGATAAATCACACCTTTGCCATCATGAGTGAAACGAACGATCCCTGATCGCGCGTGTTGCAGAGCGAGAAGCTTCGTATTCTTAGGCTCATCGACCGGCAGCAATGCCAATTGCTGGGGTGAGCTGGGCTGAAATGTGGCGAAGGCGACGAGTTTGCCGTCGGGAGAGACGTCCAGGCCGTAGGCGGGGAACTCCGAAAGTCTTTCCGACTTGCCGCCATCCAAAAGCACCCTGGTCGGTTTTGCGCCATTGGAGAGATCCGAGTAGTAGACCCACTTGTTATCAGGCGAGCACACAGCAAATTGGTCCAATTTGCCGTCGCTGAGCTGTTTGAGATTTCCGCCGCCCGCATCGACGCGCCAGATAGTCACCGTTGTCCCGCCTCCGTGGCCGCCAATCGAGGTCACCACATAGCGGCCATCCGCACAAGCCGAAGGTCCGAAAGCCACACCATCCTGTGGAACCGTTAGAGGCGTCTTTTTCCCGGCGTCCAGGTGAATCAGATCCAAGCCATCCTGGTCCACAATGATTTGGCCATCGGGTGTCCAGCTAAACGTGTACGCACGAGGCGCGGAGAGGACCGCCTGCCCATGGCTGCCGCTCAACTCCGACGCAGGTACCACATCAATGTCGTAGTGCCCTTCTCGCAGAATCGTCGCCAGCATATGCCCGTCGGCGGAAAGGCTGAGGTCAAAATAATCGTTCACGTCGTGAGTAAGAGCGCGCGAGATGTGATCTCGAAGAGAGATCTCCACAATCTGCTGGCGCTTGAAGTTAGTATCTTTGCCCGTATAGAGAGCGAGAAGGCCGCTTCCGTCCGGCAACCACACTGGACTCGCCGCGAGTCCGTCTTTGAATTGGAAGACAAGGTTTTGTTTTCCGCTTGCAGCATCAAGCGCCATGAGACCGCTGATGGCATCTCCCGGCTGCTGGATGACGCACACGATGGTCTTGCCATCCGGCGACCACGCGGGATCCAACAATCGTTGATTCATGGTGCCGCTGACCAAAGTTTTCCCCTCGCCCGTATCCAGGGAATAAGTCACCAGCCGTAGCTTGCCCAGCTCAGGGTTGTTCAGCACAACATAGGCGAGAGTCTTCCCGTCGGGAGAAAGTGTGACGTTTGTGTCCACATCGGTGACCAGCTTTTGTGGAGTCCCTCCCAGCACTGGCGCTCGGTACAGATACTTCAGCGGCTGTCCGGGCTCACCGCGGACAAAGTAGAGGTAGTTGCCATCGGGCGAGAACCGGACGCCCAGGTATTGCACCGGCTCGGGAGGCATCACCTGAGTATTGCTGTTGGTCGGGACATTGCGCAGCCACAGGCTCTGCTGCCCCTTGTCATCGACAACGCTCAAAATGTATTTGCCATCGGGGGCGATGGCCACGAGCCTGGCTTTGCCGGTTTCGGTAACTTTGTTGACGGAGAAATTTTGAAACGGAACCGGCCGCGCACGAAAAACATAAGAGTAGAGACCATACGCGGCTCCGGCCACGAGCAGGAGCACAACCACGGTGGCGATGCCAACACCCAGCTTGTTTTGCCGCGCTGCGGCGACCACAGCGGAACTGCTGCTGTGCGCAGGCTGAGTCTGAGAAGGCTGGGCGACGGGTATTGCTGACGAGACGCCGGATTCCGCGCTAACGATCGGCGCCGAGCGGCTGGAATCCGTATCGCGCTTCAGCCGCTGCAGTTCCGCCCGCATGTCGGAGGCATGCTGGTAGCGCAGATCACGGTCTTTCTCCAGCGCACGGTTGATGATGCGTTCCAATTCTGCCGGTGTGTCCGGGTTCAGGCGCGCGGGAGACGCTGGAGGGCGGTTAAGGATCGCGTCAAAAATAAGACCCGAGGTGTCGCCCCGGAACGGCAACACTCCGGTCACCATTTCGTACAAGACGGCGCCGAAGGAAAACAGATCTGTGCGAGCGTCCAGCTCTTTGCCGCGCACTTGTTCCGGCGACATGTACGCCACCGTGCCTAGAGCGGTCCCTGGACTGGTTAGATGCGGCTCGTCGGCAGTTCCGGTCATCGTGGCCGCTGCCGCGATCTGGCTGGAAGAACTGGCCGAGCTCGTAACCTTCGCCAAACCGAAATCCAGAATCTTGGCGTGTCCGCGCTTGGTGACGAAAATGTTTGCCGGTTTGATGTCGCGATGGATGATGCCTTCCGCGTGCGCCGCATCCAGCGCATCGGCGATCTCAATGGCCAGCGATAGAGTCAGCTCGGTTTCCATTGGACGCCCCCCGATGCAGTGCTTCAGCGTCACCCCGTCCAGAAACTCCATCGCGATGAAAGTTTGCCCATGCTGGTCGTCAATCTCGTAGATCGTGCAGATGTTCGGATGATTCAGCGCGGAAGCGGCCTGTGCCTCCCGCTGGAAGCGGGCCAGGGCCTGCGCATCTTTAGAAATCTCATCCGGCAGGAACTTCAAGGCCACAAAGCGGTGCAGCTTTACGTCCTCGGCCTTGTAGACCACACCCATCCCGCCGCCGCCAAGTTTGTCCACGATGCGATAGTGCGAAATGGTTTGGCCGATCATGGTTGTGGAGCGGGTTATCGAGTCGCTACATCTTAGAGACGTGGCAGCGGCTAGTCAACGAATCGGTACACCCGGGTAGTGGCGTAGTTTGAATCGCAAGGGCGAATTCAGCCACTACCGCACTCCCGCTTGCTTAGGGAGTCGTCGGCTCTGGCGACAAGACTCCCGGTTTGTCGACAACTCTTCCCTAACCGGGATTGGGGAAGAGTTGCCCGTAATCTGCTCAGAATCGATGCCAAGTGCGGAGATGACTTCCTACCAGCCGACTACTCGTTGCTCAAACCAGTTCGGAGCAGCCCGGTGTCACCTTCAATGAACGAGATGAGAAGATGTCCCAATGCGAAATTTGGAAGGCAAAGTCGCTGTCGTTACCGGTGGAACCTTTGGGGTTGGCCGCGGGATCTCAAGCACGCTCGCTGAAAACGGGGCGCGGGTGTTTGTGACCGGGCGGTCGGCGCACGATGGTATAGCCAACGAAGCGCAGACTACGGGTATTCGATGTGATCACCGGGTGGACACAGAGGTGACGGCCGCGTTCGAGCGCGTTGCTAGGGAGGCAGGCAAGATCGAGATTCTCGTCAACAACGTTTGGGGCGGTTACGAACGGATGGTCGAAGACGGGACGTTTACATGGACTAAGCCATTCTGGGAGCAGGGGCTCTGGCGCTGGGACGCCATGTTCAGTGCCGGCGTGCGCGCCCACTATCACGCAAGCCAGCTCGCTGCAAAGTCCATGGTTGCCAGACAGAGGGGGCTGATCGTCAACATCTCCTTCTGGGCTGCTCAGAAGCACATCGCGAATGTTGCCTATGGCGTATCGAAGGCCGCGACGGATAAGATGACCGCAGATATGGCAGCCGAATTACGGCCACATGGAGTCACGGTGGTGTCCTTGTACCCTGGATTGGTGAGAACAGAGAAGGTCATGGAGGCAGCGGCTTGGCTCGACCTCACGAATTCAGAATCCCCCGAGTTCATTGGACGTGCCGTCGCGGCACTTGCGGCAGATCCCGACGTCATGCGGCACACCGGAACTGTGCTCGTGGCTGCTAGCGTTGCAGCGGAGTACGCCGTCAAAGACATTGATGGCAAGACCCCTCGCCCCCTAACCCTGGCCGATGTCTGAATGTGCAGCGGCCGGACGCGGAAGCAACGATCCGCGAGTCGCCCGAGGATGGAGACCTGTATCGATGAAACAAAGCCCGGCCAAGCAATTAGTGACGGACGCTTTTGACATTGTCAGGACTGTCGGGCTTACGTTGCCACACGTCGAGGCAACCACGAAGTACGACGGTTCACCCGTGCTGAAAGTGGATGGCATCTTTATGGCTGGCCTTGCGACGCATCCATCTGCGGAACCAGACACGCTCGTAGTGCGAGCCGGGCTTGAAGACCGCGAAAGGCTCGTAGAGGATGCGCCCGAGACGTACTACCTCACGGACTACTATCGAAGCTATCCACTGGTGCTGGTCCGTCTGTCGCGCATCGAGCCTGATGCTCTGCACGACTTGCTGTCTGTGTCATGGCGTATGACGACCGCGAAGTCGCGAAGACTCCGCCCGCCGCTTGGATTTTGCAGATAGCTCAAACCTGACGCGCCAGTGGCGCGGCAGGTTTCCCGATGCAGTCACAGAACTGCAAAAAGCAGTGGAGCCGACTCGAAGAGGATCGGTATTTGTGGCGCGCTAGGAGAGGCGTATGCGCTCGCGGGAAATCGCGAAAAAGCTATACAGATCGTTGACGAATTGAAAAACCCGATCGACCAAAGAATATATTAGCGCAATCGATAATGCGGTGCGATCGGCCGAGGCCACCCACTTCCAAAACCTTCTGAAGCGATTCCGCGCCGCCCTTACGACACAGCACGATCATCTTCCATACGCGGACACAAGGTCACTGCAATCAGCATGGCATGGGTGAGAGCATCAAGCGGCAGGACCGTTGCGAGTGGACGAGCATTCCTAATTTCTTCAGTGGTGGGCGGCGTAAGCTCAATGATGTAGTCGTTCCCCATGTCCTTATTTGAACGGACCAAGTTCAGGAACTCGTTTTTCTCCTCAGGAGACGAAAAGGAGAATAGAAGCTCGTAAGCGCTGGCGTCAGGATCGCCGAGGAGTACCAGCGAGCGTGTGTTCGTGAGATTTGCATAGCCAACCAGGTACCCAATGATTTCGGCAGCAAAGAGCCGCGCCTCTGGATTATCGGTGGGCAAGAATTCGACGATGCAGAGCCAGTCCTTCTCGTCTTCCCAGAACGGCTCGAAATCGTCTTTGTGCTTCGTTCCCAAGACCGCCAGATCACCTTTTTCCAAAGTTTTGCTTCAGAACTCGCAATACACAGACGATACACACTCTGTCGGTTCCTTCGTACTCCCTACTGCTATTTACAGGGCATTACGGTGCGACCGGTGCCTTGTAATTACAACTAGATACAGCATCTTTCACGGCGGTAACACGGGTTCAAATCCCGTCGGGGACGCCAAATCTTATCAACAACTTGGAGGAACAGCGACGGTTTTTCGCAGGCACAAAAAGGAACAGCAGAACTGCTAGATCTCTCCGTCCTGCCGTTCCACAAATGCATTTCCCAAGATTTGTCGGTTTTTTCGTAGGCACAAAAAGGCACAGACTCACATCCCAGTTGGGGGCACCATTGCGCGAACGCGGAGCAAACGAATCACTCCACTCTGCGCTTTGCGTTTTTGTGCCGTGACTGCTTGTGTATACGTGTCCATAGTGACCCGGCTGGAGGCGTGCCTGAGCAGTTCCTGCATGACTTTGATGTCCGCCCTGTTTGCCCGCAGCAGGGTCGAATACGTGTGCCGGAAGGTGTGCCACCCAATGTGTTTGGTGATTCCCAGCTGAGTCACGATCGGCCGTATGACTCTGCGCATGATTTCTTGTCCCCAGTACGGCTGTCGGCCTTTCATTCTGGGGTTCGCAAAGACCCAGTCCTCCGGCTTGTTGTATCGGACATGCTCAAGCCATGCCCGAAGCGCTTCCGCCAGATAAGGATCGAGCGGGATGGGTTTCTGCGACGATTCTGTTTTGCAGGGGCCGGTGACCTGCATCACGATAGATCGAACCACGCTAATCTCATTGGCATCGAAGTCGACATCCTTCCACTTTAGCCCAAACAATTCGCTCATTCTCAACCCCGTGCCGACATCCAGCAGTACGAGGGTTCGTTCTCTGAGGGCCAGCGCGCCTAACAACTGTTGGACTTCGCTGGCACTCAACACCACGGGAATCTTCCTTCGTTTGGCACTCTGGCGAACCAACCGAATGGGATTACGGGAATAGACTTGATGGCGTATCGCATGGTTGAAAACAACGCTCATGAGGTTTCTGATCTTGGCGCAGCTGGCTCGTGCCAAGGGCAAAGACCTTAGCCATAGCTCGACTTCCCCCGCATTGATCGCGGAGAGTGTGTAGTTGTTCCAGCGCGGCAGAATCCATTTATTCAGGTAGCCCTGGTAGGTCACCTTGGTCGAGTGTGTCTTCCAAGAATGGTCCGTGGCCAGTTCGCGCTGGCGATAGTGGTTCACCAGCTCCGAGACGGTAACAGCTTGCGGGCTCAGGTGTGGGTGATTCAGATTTATTTTCTGGCGCAGCGCTACGACCTCGTGGAGCGCCGACGATTTGTCGGAGAATTGTGCGGTCGAACCGATCACCATCCTTCGATGCTTCCGCTTGCCATCAGCTCCTGCCTCTCGCCATCTAAATTCCCAAACATCGGGACCGCGCAAACGAGTGGTTCGCATGATACTTCCGTTTTGCATAAAGTCTCCTTTCCAACTCTTGGTTTTGGCCAACCAGGACTTTTTGGTCGAGCTGCCATTGTGGCAAATGAAGGAGAACCAGAGGTGCCTACCGACCCCTGACCGAATGGCGGTGATGTTTTGTGCGCTCGTGCGTCTTCGGCCGGAACAAACGGGTACAAGTATCCAATTTCGGCGACGAGAATGTGCGGAGAGTCTCGGCGGACGGACTACCGCTTTGCTGCGGCGATGTCCCATGGTTTGCCATTGCCCAGGCAAGCCAACTTCTCAATCGGCTTGCGCAACTCGCAGGACAACACCATGCACCTGATGGCTTGTGGATATCGCTTAGGGGCACGGAAGTACGTTCGAGGCCCGACCAGGAGGCATTCGTTCGCCAAGCCATCGAGTCCGGCCGGTTTCACCGTGCCGAGGATGCGGTAGAGGAGGCATCGACGCTGTGGGAAGAGCGCGAGCGCAACGAGCGGAGACGCTGACTTTGTTACTGATGCAGTCGTAGTGGGCGAGTGGTGATTGCATAGATACACGTTATATGTATAACATGTTATGGAATGAGTGTAACAACACAAAGCGAAATTCCGTGGCTGCTTTTGGTATTTAGTCTCCCCGCTAGGAGGGCCAGCCAGAGGGTTGAGATTTGGCGCAAGTTGCAACGCTACGGGATGCTGCCCTTGCGCAGTTCCGGCTATGTTCTTCCCAACAATCCCGTGAACCAGGAGCGCATGGAGTGGCTCGCCACGGCGATCCGCACCTACAAAGGGCAGGCCTCGGTTGTTCAAGTGCATGGTTTTGATGATCTGCCTCCGGAGCAACTAAAACAGCTTTTCGTTGAGGCACGATCACATGACTACCAGAAGCTTCTGCATGAAGCGAAGAAGGTTCTCGCACTTTCTCCTGCGCGAAGGCCTGGCGGGCGCTTGAATCGAATTCGCCGCCGGTTCCTGGAACTTCAAGATATCGACTTCTTCGGTAGCCCATTGCGAGCAAAAGTTGAAGCACTCTTGGCCAAAGCCGACAAGGCTGACACGCCAACGTTAGGCCGAAAGGCCAGCGGGAAGTCCGGCGAATACGTCAATCGCTTATGGATGACACGTCCTCGTCCCGGGATCGATCGTGTCTCTTCGGCGTGGCTGATCCGTCGTTTTATCGACCCGAAAGCGCGCTTTGTCTTCGGTGCGGAACCGGGCGCCCACGCCGATGCGGTCCCCTTCGACATGTTTTGCCCGCAAGGATTTGGTCATCGGGGAGAGGACTGCACATTCGAAACATTACGGAAGGAGTTCTCGATCAAGGACAGCAGGGTCAACCGGATCGCGCAGATCATTCACGATGCCGATCTCGGTGACGAGAAATTCGGCCGGGTCGAGGGACAGGGTTTGGACAAGGTACTGAATGGTTGGGCTAAACAAGACTTGCCGGATGATGAGCTCCTGCAACGAGGGATGGACCTGATCGAAGGCCTGCATGAGTCGCTAGGGTGAGGCCGGGAGGCGATATGGGGAGGATCGAAGGTACCAAGCAGTTGCTGCTGATCAGTAACTCGACACTGCACGGAAGCGGTTATCTGGACCACGCGGAAAAAGAGATTCGAGATTTTGTCGGAGGCAGGACTAACGCCTTGTTCGTTTCTTATGCAGTCCATGACCGGCGGGCGTACGCGGCGAAGGCTGAAGAACGCTTACGGGAAATGGGGCTTTCTGTCACATCAATTCACGATGTTTCCAATATGCTGCGAGCTGTCGGCGAAGCGGAGGTAATTTTCGTCGGCGGCGGGAACACGTTCCGCCTGTTGAAGGGACTCCATGATCACGACCTGCTCGACCCCATCCGGCAGCGAGTCGCGGCAGGTGTGCCTTACATCGGATCGAGCGCTGGCTCCATCGTGGCTTGTCCCACTCTGAAAACGACTAAAGACATGCCCTTCGTTCAGCCCCCGTCATTCGAGGCTTTGGGATTGGTTCCGTTCCAGATCAGTCCTCACTACCTGGACCCCGATGCTGCCTCCACTCACATGGGAGAAACCCAGGAAGAACGCATCATGCAGTTCCTCGAAGAGAACGAAACACCGGTGGTTGGCTTGCGGGAAGGCTCGAGTCTGCTGGTGCGGGAAGGGGCGGTCGTGCTGAAAGGGCCGAATAGTGCACGTATATTCCGGCGCGGGGAGAACGCTGTCGAGGTTCCTTCGGGTTCCAATCTCAGCCCGGTATTCGACGAAGTGGTCTCTCCTATAGGAAGGGTCGCATGAAGTCGGGCGAAATCCTGTTGCTCACCTCAGGAGAGATTCAGGGTTTGCTTACCCTCGACGAGTGTATCGGGGCTGTAGAGAATGCTTTTCGTGCATACGGAAAGGGCAGGGCGCTCCCGCCAGCCGTGCTGAGCATGCACACTGATGCTGGTGGGTTTCATGTCAAAGCAGGGTTGTTGGACCTTGGACGATCGTATTTCGCAGCGAAGGTAAACGGGAACTTTCCGGAGAACGGTTTGCGATTCGGGTTACCCACCATTCAGGGAGTCATCATTCTCTGTGATGCTCGAAATGGGGCTCCACTGGCGGTGATGGACTCCCGTCACATCACTTCGCTTCGCACCGCTGCGGCAACGGCTGTTGCGGCAAAATATCTGGCACGCGGCGATTCACGGACCGTGACTGTTTGTGGCTGCGGAAATCAGGGACGCATTCAGCTAAGCGCGCTGGCACGTGTCTGCCGTCTCGAAACAGCTTTCGCTTACGACAGGGACGGCGATCGAGCGTTGCGGTTTTCGGAAGACCTCACATCGGGCCTAGGGATCTCCGTGAAGCCTGTGTCTGATCTAGCCGCTGCAGTTCGACAGAGTGATATTTGTGTGACGTGCACCACGTCACAGGAGCCGTTGTTGGACTACGACGATGTCGCACCAGGAACGTTCATCGCTGCCGTAGGCGCGGACAACCCCCAGAAACAAGAACTCCACCCAAGCCTGATGGCAAGAAGCAAGATCGTATGCGACATCCTCGAACAATGTGCGGCGATGGGCGATTTGCATCATGCGTTGGACGCGGGTTTCGTGACCCGAGCAAATGTGCACGCAGAACTGGGTGAGATCGTAGCCGGAAAGAAGCCAGGCCGCGAATCGCGGGAAGAAGTCACCATCTTCGACAGTACGGGAATGGCGCTACAAGACGTTGCCGGCGCTGCCTTTCTATACGAAAAGGCCCAGCGGGATGGCTCTGGTGTTCGATTAGATTTCGGAGCCTAAGAAAAGGGAGAAAGTGATCATGCATATCGCTCGCAAAGACTTGTTAGTCCGAATCTCAACAATTCTAGCGACAGCTTGCCTGTTGTTCGCACCGTTGGCGGTCGCACAAGCAGCTAGTCCCACTTCCGCCAGCGCCCCGGACAGTAACTGGAAGCAGGTCGAGGACGCGATGGGCCGCCCCGGCCAAATGCAACCAGGGGATGTGATCAAGTTCGGGATGCCTCGAAAAGACCTCCATGTCGTGCTCGATGGTGTCGATATCAAGCCCGGCCTCGCGCTAGGTTCATGGGCCGCATTCAAGCGAGATAGCGGCGGAGCCATGGTCATGGGTGACTTGGTTCTCACCGAGGACGAGGTCGAACCCGTCATGATGAAGCTTCAGGAGGGTGGAATCCACGAATCCGCGATCCACAATCATCTGCTAGGGGAATCGCCGCATGTGATGTACATGCACATTGCGAGCCACGGTGACGCTGTGCAGATGGCGAAGGCCATCCACGAAGCGTTGGCTCTGACTAAGACCCCCGGCCCAGGCGCGGCTCCCGCAGCTCAACCAGCCGCCGACCTAGGGTTTGACCAGAAACAGGTCGAGCAAATTCTAGGGCACACGGGAAAGGTCAACGGTGGAGTTCTTCAGGTCGGCGTGCCTAGAGCGGAGGCGATCACCGATTCGGGCATGACAGTGCCACCTTCGATGGGCGTGGCGACAGCTATCAACTTTCAGCCGACGGGCAACGGAAAGGCTGCGATCACGGGAGACTTCGTGCTTCTTGGAACCGAAGTCAATCCCGTTGTTAAGGCGTTACGACAGAACGGAATTGCAGTGACGGCCCTTCATAGCCACATGCTCATGGAGGAACCCCGCCTGTTCTTCATGCACTTTTGGGCAAACGATGACGCGCTGAAACTGGCGAAGGGACTACGAGCTGCTCTCGACACTACAAACTCTGCAAAATGAACCAGCAAACCAACTCGACAGTGGCGGAGCCAACTACAGTATCCTTTCCGCAATTCGTTGCATATTTCCTACGGCTGGGAACCTTCGGTTTCGGCGGACCGATTGCGCTAGCGGGACATATGCAGCAGGACCTCGTCGACGAGCGCGGATGGGTCCGCAAAGAAGACTACCTGGAAGGGTTGGCGCTGGCCCAACTCGCACCCGGCCCTCTGGCTGCCCAGCTCGCGATCTATCTCGGCTACATTCGTGCTGGCGTGCTCGGGGCGACTGCGGTGGGCGTGGCGTTTGTCTTGCCATCCTTCCTCATGGTGTTGGGGCTATCCGCGGCATACGTTCGCTACGGCGGGCTGCACTGGATGCAGGGGATGTTCTACGGCATCAGCGCTGCAGTGATCGGGATCATTACGCGGTCAGCGTTCAAACTGACAAAGCTTACGCTCGGCAAAGACAAGTTACTGTGGACGATATTCGCGATTCTGGCTGTCTCGACCGCGTGGACCTCGCAGGAGATCATTTGGCTCTTTCTGTTAGGCGGAGTGGCAAACCTATTCGCGAAGGCTCTTCCTAGCCGTTTACCGGCCAGAACCACGGTGTCAATGCTCTTCGCGCCAGGACCACTAGCAACATTCGGCGCGAGCGGCACTCTGTTGACGATCTTCGTCTACTTTGCGAAGGCCGGGCTCTTCGTATTCGGAAGTGGACTCGCAGTCGTGCCCTTCCTCTACGGCGGAGTGGTGCAAGGGCATCATTGGCTGACCGACAAACAATTTGTGGACGCGGTCGCCGTGGCAATGATCACGCCTGGACCGGTGGTCATCACGGTCGCTTTTATCGGGTATCTGGTTGCGGGCATTGCAGGCGCAACAGCGGCAGCTCTCGGAATATTCTTGCCCGTCTACCTTGTCGTCGTGCTACTGGCACCCTCCTACAAGCGCTGGGCAAAGAACCCGCAGTTGAATGCGTTCGTGCGGGGCGTAACGGCGGCGGCCACAGGTGCAATTGCGGGTGCCGTAGTCGTCCTCGCCCGGCGTTCAGTTTACGATCTACCCACTGTGCTGATCTGTGCGATGAGTCTTGCCGTACTATTTCGCTGGAAGGTTCCTGAGCCGGTTCTTATAGCCTGCGCAGCAGTAGCAGGGTTGCTCCTCCGACACGCTTGAGAGCGATACGAGACCGTCTGAGATGGAGAGGACATTGAGAAAAGCATGTGGTCTTGGTCTCGGCTTGACCTTGGTTGTGGCGTTCAGCATACAAGTGTGTGCTCAGAAAACCTCGCCTTCTCCGAGCGCTGCACCGCTCGTGTTGACCGGAGCCATCCCCTTGCCGAATGTGAAAGGGCGCATTGATCATTTTGCGTTTGATCCCACGCACAACCGTCTCTTTGTTTCTGCGCTTGGAAACAATACGGAGGAGATTATTGGAATTGGAGCGCAGACAGTCGTTCACACGGTCTCTGGATTGCCGACCCCGCAAGGCGTCGCCTATTCACCGGAAACGAACAAGCTGTTTGTGGGAAGCGATGAGGGAAAGCTGTACGTCTACGATGGCGCCACTTTCGATCTGATCACGTCCATCGACTTTGGGGATGACGTCGACAACCTTCGCTATGATCCTGCGGACAAGCGCTTGTACGTCGGCTACGGGGGTGAAAAGACAGGCGCAATCGGGATGGTTGATGCTGCGACGAATAAGCGGCTCGACGACGAGTTCAAGCTGGGAGCGCATCCGGAATCTTTCCAGTTGGCAGCCTCCGACCCGAACGTCTATGTGAATTTGCCTGATTTGAAGCAGATTGCCGTCGTCAATCGCGGGACGCACTCTGTCACGCGCTGGCCAATAAGCTTCGAAAGCAACTTTCCGATGGCGTTGGATGAGACCGATCACAGGCTCTTCGTCGCCACACGCTCACCGGCTCTGTTAGCTGTGTTCGACACTAGCTCCGGTCGCTTGGTTACCACACTTCCGACTGTCCAAGACTCTGACGATCTGTATTACGACTCCGCCCGCAAGCGGGTGTATGTATGCGGCGGCGAAGGCTACATCAGCGTTTTCCAGCAAGACGACGCTGATCACTACAAGCTCCTCGCCAAGGTTCAGACCGCCATAGGGGCTCGCACCGCCGGGTATTTCGGAAAGGGCCGGAAAGGCTTTGACCGTTTCTACCTGGCTGTTCCCGCTCGCGCCGACCACGGCGCGGAAGTGTGGATCTACACGGTGCAGGACTAGGACAATGAACGAGAGGCTGCGGAGACGATCACTTCGTTCGACTCGGTTCCATAATCCTCAAGAGAGGGTGGCCGTCGATATTTTGCAGAGGGAAATAGACCAAATGAGTGTCCGAGTCCACAGAAACCGTGTGCGCGTGAGGCATAGAAAACGAGCCTACGGTGACGAGAGCCTTCCCGTTCTCACGAAAGACGGTCACGGTTCCGGATTCTGCCGAGACATACAACTGCTTGAGCCCAGTATCGAACGCCAGCACGTCGGGGTCTTTTCCGACTGGGTATGTGGCGAGCACCGTCATGTTTGTGAGATTGACCACCGCAAGCTTGTTGTTTTCCTCTCCTGCGACAAAAGCCAGTCTAGCGTTGACATCGAGGGCAATCCCGTGCGGGCTCTCGATTCCAGGGACTGGATAATGCCCAACAATCTTGGCAGTAGCCGGATCAATCGCTACGAGTTCGTTCTTCTCATGCACCGCCACGAGGATGTGGCCGGAGCCAGGGTCATATACGGTATTACCCGCACCGCCGTCGAGAGGGATGGAGGCCACCAGAGAGTTGGACGTCGCATCGATCACCGCATCCGCGTTTCCATGTTCGTCGGATACAAAGACTCGCTTTGCACCTGGAGCGTAGGCGATGCCGTCCGGATATTTCACCGGTCCGGTCTTTGCGATGGTCTTGAGGGTTTCCATATCGACCACGGCGACTTTGTGCTCCCCGGTGGCCGATGCATAGACTCTGCCCAATTCCGGAACTGCCCAAACGCCGTGCACATTGGGAAAGCCGTCGAGATTCGCCACAACTTCACGTTTCTTCGTGTCGAAAACGACAAGCTGATCCGCGTTCATGTGGGCGATGTAAAGGCGGCCATGAGAGGCGTCGAGACTCTGATAGTCGAAACGTACTGCGGGGCCTGGCAGAGGTACGTCGGCAACTTGCTTCAGTGGTGCCGACTCTGGGTTGTCAGAGGGAGTCGCGGCTGTTGTGCAGCCGAGTATCAGAAGCAATATTGCTAACGCCCCGACATGACTCAGACCGCGTCGTCTTCGCATGGTAAGCCCCTCCGTCAATTCGGTTTCACGTGGCCTTCATGTAGTCATCAGTATATTGCTTGTGTGCCACGACGCTTGATGGTTCTCCACAAATTCGCGAGGATCTTTCTGGTATGTGTCGTGAATGGATGGATGGTTGGGCAAAACCCGGCGCCTGCGGCGACCGCCAACCCAGAGCTAGCCGAGCGTATCGCTCAAGCCGTCCGAGTTGATCGTGCACCGCGCGTGGACGGAACACTCGACGATCCGATTTGGCAGCAAGCCTCCCCGATCACCGACTTTAAGCAAAGAGAACCGTACGAGGGACAGCCTGCAACGGAGCGAACGGAAGTAAGAATTCTGTATACACGGAATGAAGTCTACTTCGGTGTCGCGTGCCACGACTCTGCTCTGAACGGTCCGGTTGCTACTCAGCTCCGCCGGGACGTGACTCAAGAACTGGACGACTATTTTGAGATCGTCATCGACTCCCGGTTTGACCGTCGCAATGCATACGTTTTCCAGGTCAATCCTCTAGGCACACAGAGAGACGCTCTGATCACCGACGAGCAGGTGGGTGACACTCAGGACGGGGATCCGGGCTGGGATGGAGTCTGGAGTTCCGAAGCCCGCAGAACCCAAGACGGATGGACGGCGACGATCGCAATACCATTTTCCACTCTGAATTTCATGCGGTCTCGCGATGTCGTGTGGGGCGTGAACTTTAAGAGATTTATTCGCCGGAAGAACGAAGAGGATTTGTGGAGCGGCTGGCGGCGAACGTTTGGGGCATCCAAAATCAGCCAGGCCGGCGAGTTGCATGGAATCACTGACATTGGCAGCGGGCGTCTGTTTATCGTGAAGCCTTATGCCTTGGGCGGCTTCAGTCATCTGCCTCCCAACGCGACCGCTAGCGGCTTGACGCCGGGTACGACCGGCCTGTACACCGGCGGTGTGGACGTCAAACTCGGCCTCCGCTCCAACCTGGTAGCCAATTTCACCGTGAATACGGACTTTGCGGATAGTGACTCAGATGTCCAGCAGTTCAATCTCACACCGTACCAGTTGTTCTACCCGGAGAAGAGGCAGTTCTTCCTGGAGAATGCGGGTGTGTTTGCTTTTCCTATGACCATCGGAGGGGGAACCGACCAACTCTTTTTTAGTCGCCAGATTGGGATCGATCCGATCACTGGGCAGGAAGTCCCAATCAACGGAGGAGCCAAAATCACGGGCACCTTGGATGGATTCGAAGTTGGAGTAATGGATGTCGACACCCGGTCTTCGGGACCGAACCCCTGGGCAAACTATGCAGTCTTGCGTGTGAAGCGGTCATTGGGGGGCAGCGGTTCGTACATCGGGGTGATGGGAATCGATAAGCGATCGGGTGATGAGACGGCGAGTTTCAACCAGACCTCTGGCGTGGACGGGCGATTCGTTCTATACAAAAACCTTGTCCTGAGCGGTTACGCTGCTGCCACTCGTACACCCGGCTACTCCGGTGGGCAATCCAATTTGGGCGCCAGTGTCAACTTCCGGTCCAATTGGCTCGACTTCGTTGCAGAACATAGAAAGATCGGTCCCAACTTCAACCCGCAGGTTGGGTTCCTTGAGCGCGCCGATTGTATCTGCGACTATGCGGACGCTACCTTCAAGACGCGACCTCAATTCATGGGAGTGCGGGAACTTCAGTTTGAGGGCTTCATGTTTCATGCCCCAGACACGCACCACGTTGTCCAGACGCAGGAGTGGCAGACTACGTTCCGGGCCGACTTTCACAATGGCTCCTACACTGACGACGACATTGTGGATGTGTTTGCCCAGCGCTTGACTACGCCGTTCAATATCTACAAGAGCGTCAACATTCCGGTAGGCGTCTACAACTGGACGAGACACCAGTTCACATACGGCTCCGCACAGGATCGCCGGTGGATGGTTCAGCTATTCGAGCGTTTTGGCAGTTACTACGACGGACGGCTGAACGAGTTGCGGGTGCGTGCCGGCTATCGTGCAAGTGAGCGCCTATCCTTCAGCGTCGGGCCGCAGTGGAATCGTTTTCGATTGCCGATTGCTGACGGGAATTTCTCGGTGGTGTTTGGGGCTCTGGAGACCGACTACGCGTTTTCCAGGTTCCTCTCTCTTTCGACAATTCTTCAGGTTGATACAGCCAATGTGCAAGCTGCGAGCGCCAACATCCGTTTGCGCTGGAACTACCGTCCCGATAGCGACCTTTATGTGATCTACACTGCCGGACAGAAGTTCGCGAGTCTAGCGGCCGCCAACCCAGCTCAGTTTTACGAGAACCGATTCGTAGTCAAGTACACTTATTCTTTCAGGCCGTAACTGCGTGTTGTCGCTTGGCCCGAGGAGGCATTGGAACTGTGAACTACGGGGCTCTCTTTCGATCGGCATTGGTGGCGCTGCTCAGGAACAAGATGCGAAGCATCTTGACGGTTCTGGGAATCACGATCGGGATTGCTGCCGTGATCTGTGTCGTGGCAATCGGCAAAGCGGGTCAAGCGCGAGTTCAGCAACAACTGAACAACCTTGGAGACAACTTCGTCTGGATCGAAGCTGGTGGTCGCGCGGTGAACGGAGTGCGCACGGGCACGCATGACACCAAGACTTTGGTCATGGCCGATGCCGTCGCGATTAAGAACCAGATTTCTCTAATCAAGAGCGTTTCGCCGAACGTGGATGATCCGGTTCAGGTCATCTACGGCAATCAGAATTGGCACACATCCTATCGCGGCGTCTCGCCTGAATACTTCGACATAAAACGCTGGTACGTCGATCAGGGGGCCATATTTTCACAGGACGACACGGATCGAGCCGCCGACGTTTGCGTGATCGGACGAACGGTTCGGGAACAACTCTTCGGCGCCGAAAATCCAGTTGGGAAGGTCATTCGAGTGAGCGGCCTTCCGTGCAAGGTGGTGGCAACCCTTCATCCCAAAGGACTATCCCTTTCCGGGCAAGACCAGGACGACACGATCATCCTGCCCTACACCACGGCGCAGAAGAAGATCAAGGGCATTACTTGGCTGGACGACATTCTGTGCTCGGCAGTGTCACCAGATGTCGTCAAGATGGCAGGACAGGAAGCAACTGCTGTGCTACGAGATCGACACCACCTGCGTCCCGAGGAAGAGGATGACTTCAACATTCGAAATCCCGAGGACATCATCCAGGCTCAACTCGATGCCAGCAAGACTCTGACGATTCTGCTGATTGCAATCGCTTCTGTCTCCCTGATCGTGGGGGGAATAGGAATCATGAACGTAATGCTGGTTTCCGTTACAGAGCGTACGCGCGAGATCGGAGTCCGCGTGGCGGTTGGAGCGACCGAGGCGGCGATCCAGCTTCAGTTCCTGGGAGAATCTATCATGCTCAGCCTGGTTGGAGGCGCCGCAGGAGTGCTCTTTGGAGTCTTTGGGTCCTATCTGGTTGGACAGACGCTGGGTTGGCCAATCGAGATGTCTATCGAAGCCGTCGTGGTGGCCGCGATGTTCTCGGTTGCTGTCGGAGTGTTCTTCGGATACTACCCAGCGCGCAAGGCGTCGCGACTTGATCCGATCGAAGCGCTGCGATACGAGTGAAGGGTTGTTGACTATCGGGACCAAAGATAAATGACAAAACGCAAGTGGCTCATCTTAGCGGTTGTTGTGGTCGTAGCTGGATTGTTCGTCGTCTTTGGGTTTAACCGGGACACTCAAGCGCAGCATTTCACCGCGAAGGTGGAACGAGGGGACATTCATGATGTTGTGGAAGCTACCGGAACGATCAACTCGGTGATCACGGTCCAAGTGGGATCGCAGGTGTCCGGGTCCATCGCGAAACTGAATGCCGATTTCAACTCCCGCGTACATAAGGGAGACATTGTCGCCCTCATCGATCCTGCATTGTTCAAGGGGGCTATGCTGCAGGCGACTGCTGATTTGAAAAACTCAGAAGCCAACCTGCAAGCGGCCCGAGCCAATCTCGAAAAAGCGAAATCCGCTTTGGTGCAGACTAAGGCCGACTACGATCGTGCCGTCGGCCTGACCAAAGATGGCGTCATGAGCAAGCAGCAACTGGACCTTGCGAAGTCAAACTATGAGGCGGCCAACGCATCGGTAGATGCTGCGGCAGCCAACATTACGCAGGCCGACGCGCAAATCAGCCTCAAAGAGGCTGCTGTCACGGTTGCCCAAACCAATCTCGATTACACGGTGATTCGCTCTCCGATCGACGGTACCGTTGTGGCGCGAAATGTGGATGTCGGGCAAACCGTAGCGGCGTCCCTTCAGGCCCCGACGATCTTTACGATCGCGCAGGATCTCACCAAGATGTGGGTGTATGCCAAAACGGACGAGTCTGACGTGGACAACATTAAGGTTGGCAAAACAGTCACTTTTAAGGTCGACGCACTCCCCAAACAAACGTTTCAGGGAGTTGTAAGCCAGATTCGAATGAACCCGACAACGGTGCAAAGCGTGGTCACCTACGACACCATAATCGAATTTGCGAACCCTGAATTAAAACTGTTCCCAGGCATGACGGCATACGTGACCATTCCAGTAGCTACCGTGCAGAACGCATTGAAGGTGCCAAACACTGCCCTACGGTATAAGCCTCCGATGGCGCCGGAGGAGATTTTGGCTTTGTATAAGCGGTTTGGGATCGAGGGAGTGCAGAGCGATGATCACTCTGCCGCGGGGGAGGGCGGAGCTTCGACTAGCGCTGGCGCCCAGAATCTGCCGCGCGCACCGAAAGCCGAGACTGCCGTGGTTTGGAAGCTTCATCCGGACAAAACGATGGAACCGGTTAAGGTTTCTCTCGGCATCACAGACCATGCGTTCACGGAGGTGAGTGCAGTTCTCAAAGGGGAACTGAAGGAATCGGACGACGTGATTATTCGATCGGTGGTGCCCAAAGGCCAAACGCTAGGCGGCCTACGGCGCTAAGGTTCAGCAGTTCGAACCACCCCATGGAAACGATACCTAAGGTCAACCAGCTCGAAGCCACGCCAGCCACCCCTGCGGTCAGCGCGGTCATTCGTGTCGAAGACGCTCACAAGTATTACGAACTCGGCGAGACGCGGGTGCATGCACTCCGTGGAGTAAGTATCGAAATTCACCGAGGCGAATTCGTAGCGATCATGGGGGCGAGCGGCAGTGGCAAATCCACCTTCATGAACATCCTTGGCTGTCTCGACCGCCTCACCTCTGGACGATACTTGCTCGAAGGCATCGATGTTTCCAAACACGACAAGAAGGCCTTGGCGCTGATTCGGAACGAGAAGATTGGATTTGTTTTTCAGGGCTTCAATCTCCTGGCCCGCACGACGGCCCTTGAGAACACGGAACTACCCACGCTGTACGCGAAGATCGACAAGACAGAGCGTCGAAAACGTGCCGCCGATGCGTTGAGGATGGTGGGGCTGGCCGAACGGGCACAGCATTTTCCATCACAGATGTCCGGCGGGCAACAACAGCGGGTGGCCATAGCACGTGCGCTCGTAAATCGTCCTTCAATCCTTTTGGCAGACGAACCCACTGGCAATCTCGATAGTCGTACCTCAGTTGAGATAATGGAGATCTTCCAGAACCTAAACGACAAGGGGCTAACGATCGTGCTGGTCACTCACGAACACGACATCGCACAATTCGCCAAGCGTGTGCTGGTTTTCCGGGATGGAAAAATCCGCAAGGACGATCCGGTTCTGAGTCGGCCCAAGGCCAGTGAAGTGCTGAAGACCCTGCCCACGCTCGAAGACTGAGCAATTTCCCCAGCAAATCTGGGGACGTTAAGGGACAATAAGAAGTGACGTGCAATACCTTATGGTATCAAGAGATGTCCGCCGACGCTTGATCATCGCTCAGCCCAGTCCACCCGTTTCCAAAACGTTCTGAAGCGATTGTGCACCGGCCTTACGACACAGCGCGATCATCTTCTGTACGCGCACACAGCGTTACTGCAATCAGCATGACATGGGTGAGGGCATCCTGCGGTAAGACCGTTGCGAGTGGACGAGCATTCCTAATTTCTTCAGTGGTGGGCGGCGTAAGCTCACTGATGTAGTCGTTCCCCATGTTCTCATTTGAACGGACCAAGCTCAGGAACTCTTTTTTCTGTTCAGGAGAAAAAAATGAAAAAAGGAGCTCGTAAGCGCTGGCATCAGGATCGCCGACGAGTGCCAGAGCGCGTGTATTCGTCAGCTGGGCGTAGCCAAGCAGATGGCCGACGATGTCTGCAGCAAAGAGTCGACCTTCGGAGTCATCGCTGGGCAAGAATTCGACGATGCAGAGCCAGTCCTTCTCATCTTGCCAGCACGGCTGGAAATCGTCTTTGTGCTTCCTTCCCAAATCGCCAGATCGCCTTTTTCCAGAGTTTCGGTTCAAAACTCGCGATACACAGACGATACACAGAGCGTCCGTTCCTTTGTACTCCCTACTGCTATTTACAGGGCATTACGGTGCGACCGGTGCCTTGTAATTACAACGTGATACAGCATATGAGCGCCCTTTCACGGCGGTAACACGGGTTCAAATCCCGTCGGGGACGCCAACCTTATCAACCACTTGCAAATCCCCTCCAGAATTTTGTACGTCCGTTAACGTCCGATAAGCCTCGGTGCTTGGTTTTTCTTCGTTTTTGTCGAGCAACAAGCTCACGACTCGGCTCTGCGCATCACGCTTGGTTTGCGTGATCGCTTGCGCGTAGATGTTCAGAGTGACCGAGATGTTTGCGTGCCGCATTAACTCTTGCACAACCTTCACGTCTTCGCCGTTCCCCTTGAGGAGCGTCGCGTACGTGTGCCGGAATGTATGCCAGCCGAAATGGCCCATGATTCCGACTTCCTTGGCTGCTGGTTCCAAGTGCGCCTTGTAGAGCGAACCGGGCCAGTACGGCAGTTTTCCTCCGCTGTGCGGGCTGGCGAATACCCAGTCCTCAGCAGTGGGGTATGGACTTTGCAGTCGCCAACTCCAGAGGACCTTAGCCAATCGCAAGTCGAGTGGAACTGGTTTGCGGGAAGCTTCGGTCTTGCAGTCACCCACGTGTTGCATGACGATCGAGCGGGTGACATGGATTTCCATCTTCTGAAAATCGATGTCCTTCCACTTGAGGCCTAGCAACTCCCCAACCCGAAGGCCCGTGAACACGGCGAGGAATACCATCGTGCGCGTAGGCTCCTTCAGGATGCGAAGCAGTGCCGCAATCTGCTCGATGGAAAGCACAATGGGCATCCTCGTCCGCTTGGCGCTTTGACGCACCATGTGTATGGGATTCACACCGAGCCATTCCCATCTGACAGCGTGATTGAAAACGGCACTCATGATGTTTCGAGCTTTGGCTTTGCTTCCATTCGCATACTTGAGCGACCGGAGCCACTGCTCGACCGCGACTGCCTTGACCTCGGTGACGCGATAGCTTCCCCAACGAGGCAGAATCCACTTGTTGAAATAGCCTTCATAGGTGACCTGCGTCTTCCGTGTTTTGCTGCAATTCGCGCCTAGTTCCTTTTCCCGGTAGTGTTCGATAAGCGTTTGAACACTGATCGGAGTCAAGCTAGTGCGCGGACTCTCAGCGTTGATGTCTGCCCGAAGTGCGGCGACGGCCTTCTGAGCCGC
>JAIQEY010000065.1 GCA_020073565.1 Terriglobia bacterium | reverse complement strand
CTTCAACCGTGCTACCCACGAATGTGCGTCTGCCGTGCAAATGCATTGAGTCGCAAGCAGCGACCACCAAGAGAGACATTGCGAGAGAGTTAGCAGTTCCGCCTGTCTACCCACAATCATCACTGACGTTCACTGCACCCGCTTTAACTGACTTCAAGCCGCCTGCGCGCAGGGCGCAACCAACTCGGAAACGGGGCGGAGGGTCCAAACGGTGTCAGTCCCAGATGTTCCTCCGCCCCATCGCAAGGTTTGAGGGCATGGAACTGATATTCGTTTCTGTCCAGTATTCCCAGCGCTGAAGTCACCAAAGATAGCGGCATAGCCTGAGACTAGAGGATTGTTGATGTAAAGCCATACTGCAACCGGTGATCAGTTCTTCTTCGCCGGCCTCGGTTGAGGTGAGGTCATCCCCGGCGGAAGGCCCTTGGTGATGAAGAGAATGCGGTCCGGGTCCTGTACTTCGATGCGTCCATCGGACGTCAGCTTGTACGGCCGCCCGGTTGGATCCATCGGGGTTCCGCGGATCAAGCCGGCGCGCTCCAGGTCGCTCAAACTGGCGGGTGGCTTTCCGGCTTGCTGCTGATACTTCGCAACCACTTCCTCAAGGCGCGTGACGTCTTCATCGACCCGTAGCGCCTGCAAGTGCTCGATGGCATTCTGTCGGATCTGGGCTTCGTTGGTGCTCTGGTAGGTTGTCAACCACAACATGCGGGCAGTATCAAATTCGCCCGCGTGCTGCGCCATTCGGGCCGCCAGGACGGGCATGAATTCGTTAGTGACGGGAACTTTCGCTCCACGCGCAAACGCGTCCGCCGCTCCGGCGTAGTCTTTGAGTTCCGTGTAGTAGAGGAAGCCCAGATTGTAGTAGAGCCGCCACTGATCGGGATTGTGCTCGATCCCATATTTCATCAGCGCCAACGCTTTTTCTGGCGTGCCGGCGCCGTTGGGCGGTTTGGGCGCGAGGAAGTTGGCGCCGAACTGGTAGGCGGGGAGCAGTTTCGGATCGAGTTCAGTCGTGATCTCAAGCAGCGGAGCCAGCAGACTGAAGTCCTGAGAATCGTTGTGGTGCTGGAACCCGAAATATTGCACCGCGCGCGTCCAGTAGATGTCAGCCAACAAGCCGGTGTAGCCCAGGCTCATGCGGCGCAGGGCCGTGGAGGAGCGAATGTAAAGCGCTTCCTGCAGCGTGGCGCCTTGCCGGATGCGATCGATGGCATGGAGCGTGGTCACCGCGCCCGCCATGGAAACCAGCAATACCGCGCTTGCGACCCAATTCACTCGGCGTGTAGCACTCATTTCAGATTCCGGCGCTGGAAAATCAGGACCGCTCCCGCGATGGCCATGGCCGAATACAGGAGCGCGTAGATGCTGTTGTAGAGAACGAGGCGGCCCGGCACGGCGTCTCCGTGCGCCACCCGGTTAATCACGTTGAGCGCAGAAAAATTTGGGACGAGGTAGGCGATGGCAGTTGCAATCCAGCCCTCCAATCCCCTCGCGATCCCGGCAAAACCGCGCAAATCTTCCGAAAGACTCCCGATCACGAAGAGCGCAAAGGTGAAGACTGCGGACATCAGGGGCGTTGAAAACGACGAGAAAAACAGCGCCAGGGCACACACAATCAGAAATTGCAGCACGATGAAATACAGCGCCACCAGCAACCACCCGTCGGCCTTCTCAAATTTGTGCGCCACATACAGCAGGGCGAGGAACACGCCGATCGCCATGAAAAACGTATTCACCACCAGCGTGCCGGTGAGCCCGAAGAACTTTCCGACGACGAATTCCCATCTGCCTACGGGACGCGAAAGCACGGTATACAGGGTGCGCTTCTCGATTTCCTTCGAGACCAGGCCGATCCCGATAAAGATGGCGATCACGACTCCGAACAAAGAAACGGCGGTCAGTCCCAGGTTGACCACCACCAGTCGCTCGATATCGATCGAGATCTGTCCCACCAGAATAGCGGCGCCCGACATGAGCAGGGCGAAGGCAATCAGGTTGTACAGCACCCGGTCGCGAACTGCCTCGCGAAAAGTATTGAACGCTACTGATGCGATGCGCGAGTTCATGCCCCCGCCCCCTTGCTTTCCGTGGGCTGCAGTTTCTGTATGTAGAACTCTTCGAGTGAACTGCGAACCGGCGTCAGCGAAATCAATTTGATCCGTTCGCGCCGCAGAATTTCCAGGGCCGCTTCCTGCTGTTCCTCCGGCAGGATAGCGTTCACCATGTCGCCGCTCACCCGCGCCTCCGCGCCCAGGTTGGTTAGTGTCGCCGGTGCGCTCTGTCCGTAGAAAATGATTTCCACCCGGCCGTGCATTCGCGACGTCAACTCCGCCACCGCGCCCACTCCGCGCAGTTCGCCCTGGTTGATCACGGCCACGCGATCGCACAGTGCTTCCGCGTCTGACAGAATATGGGTGGAAAAGAAGACCGTCTTGCCTTCCTGCCGCAGTTGCTGGATCAAGTCTCGCACTTCGCGCCGTCCCATCGGGTCCAGTCCCGACATCGGTTCATCCAAGAACACCAGCGTGGGATCATGCAGGATGGCCTGCGCCAGCCCGACGCGCTGCAGCATGCCTTTCGAGAACTTGCGTAGTTGCACGCCAGCAGCGTCAGTCAGCCCCACCCGCGCCAACATCTTCGCCACGCGCATCGAACGCTCTTTTGCCGGTACGCCGGAGAGTTGTCCGTAATATTCGAGCAATTCCTGGGCGGTCAGGTAGTCGTAGAAGTAGGGTTGCTCGGGCAGGAATCCGATTTGCGCCTTGACTCGCGGATCGTCCACGTCCATCCCGAGAATGCGTGCCGTTCCTGAGGTTGGAAAAACCAGACCCATCAAAAGCTTGAGCGTGGTTGTCTTCCCGGCGCCGTTCGGCCCCAGAAAGCCGAAGACTTCGCCCTCTTCGATCGTCAGATGGAGCGGCCGCAGAGCCCGCTTCGTGCGCTTGCGCCAGAAACCGACCTGATAGTTCTTTTCGAGTCCCAGAATTTCGATCGCAGCCATGGGTGAGATCAACCGGCGCCTAATCTGTTTTGATGAGTGAATTATATGAGACATTTGCCCGGCGGCAAGTCCGTGCGACGGGAGGCTGGATTACGAAAGTGAGAAGGGCGGACCAGGCAAAAGAATCGGGGGCAAGGACAAGAAATTAGGCGTGTCGCCTTCCAGGGGCTGCACGGCTGCACCTTTCAGCCGCGCAGAAGACTCTCTGAGGCTGCAACGACCTACTGCTGTGGAGCGACCGAAGTATTGCAGGTCCCAATGCTACTCGATTTGGTGCGAACCACTGCGTCTTCAAACGAACAGAAGTAGTTCATGCCGGAGTAATTCTGCAAGACGGGAGCCGCGAAAACACTGTAAGTCGAGGTCGGCGTGCCGGTTGTGTTGCCGAGCGTGAACGTATAGCCATTCTTGACGCCGGCGGCCAGGCCGGTATCGATGAGACAGGCGCCCGCAGAACTCGGCGGCGCGCAACTCGTTCCAGCCAGGGCCAGCAAGGTGGAGGCATAGCCCACGGTCGGGTAGGCGGAGTTATACGAGATTTGCGCCGTGTTCAACGTACGGAGCGACGCTACCGCCGACGATTCATTGGCTGCGAGCCGGGCTCGCAGATAGCTCGGTATAGCTATGGCCGCAATAATTAGAATGATCGCTACCACAATCAACAGTTCAATCAGCGAAAAGCCTTTTTGCCGTCGCATCGTTTCTCCCCAAGCTGCAACGAGAACACCAAGTCTCGGCCGCAATTTCAAAGGTTGCATTTTTGATGCCGTACCTTGCCGGTCCCGGGCGCTGTAAGTCATTGAAGATTCAAGTGCCGCCACCTCAAAATATGCTGCATGATGCTCTTAAGCGTGTCTTGGGCCCGCGACATGACATTTTTTGTCAGATCGTTGCGGAATTGCGTATGGAGGTGAGAACGAACAACGTTCGGTTCGAACTTCATCCAAGAGCAGCCAGTAGAGATACTGAGACAAGGAACAAGGACAAAAAAAAAGAAGCAGAGGATTTCTCCTCTGCTTCTTCCGGCTTGTACCCTCCCCCAGGTACTTTGCCAACTTAAACTTACTGTAGCGGGGCCTTCGCGCTGGTGCACGCGGCACCCGCCAGTGTGGCCGCGTCGGAACGCAGTACGCCATCTTCGAACGAGCAGAAGTAGCGGACGCCGGTCGAGTTCGGACTCAGCGGGTCAGCCGACGCTTGATAGCCCACGTTCAGTCCGCCGTTGGCGGTAACCGCTAAGGCGAACGAATAGCCGCTCTTGGTGCCAGCGGCCAGATTGGTGTCGATCAAGCAAGCGCCAGTCGAACTGGGCGGCGCGCAGCTGGTGCCCGCCAGAGCGCCCATGGTGCCGGCAAAGCCGACCGTCGGATAGGCCGAGTTGTAGGAAATCTGAGCTGTGTTGAGTGTACGAATCGCAGCGACGGCAGACGACTCATTCGCCGCAATGCGCGCGCGCAGCAAGTTCGGGATAGCAATCGCGGCGATGATCAGGATGATCGCCACCACGATCAGCAATTCAATCAATGAAAAACCCTTCTGTTTCCGCATGTGAAATTTGTCCTCGTCTCCGTTTGACCGTTCTGGTTGGATGACCAACTCGGCTGTACTATCGCACTCAGGGTGCCAGAGCCGTAGGTTACGGAAGTCAGATGGCCTTTCGAGTGGAAGGTCTGCATTTTCAGCAGCCTTCGCACGGTAGTCACCTTTCCGTTTCTCCCCAATTACCGTGCAATGACACTTTGTGAGATCTGAATTAACAAAATTTGCCAGTCCCGAAAGAAGGCGGATGATGAAGAGGGTCCGGGGCAAAAGAAAAGCAGAGGATTTCTCCTCTGCTTCTTCCGGCTTGTACCCTCCCCCAGGTACTTTGCCAACTTAAACTTACTGCAGCGGGCTCTTCGCGCTGGTGCACGCGGCACCGGCCAGAGTGGCCGCGCCGGAACGCAGTACGCCATCTTCGAACGAGCAGAAGTAGCGCACACCCGTCGAGTTCGGACTCAGCGGGTCAGCCGACGCTTGATAGCCCACGTTCAGTCCGCCGTTGGCGGTAACCGCCAGGGCGAACGAATAGCCGCTCTTGGTGCCGGCGGCCAGATTGGTATCGATCAAGCAAGCGCCAGCGGAGCTGGGCGGCGCGCAGCTGGTGCCTGCCAGAGCGCCCATGGTGCCGGCAAAGCCGACCGTCGGATAGGCCGAGTTGTATGAAATCTGAGCTGTGTTCAGGGTGCGAATCGCAGCCACGGCAGACGACTCGTTCGCCGCAATGCGCGCGCGCAGCAAGTTCGGGATAGCAATCGCGGCGATGATCAGGATGATCGCCACCACGATCAGCAATTCAATCAATGAAAAACCCTTCTGTTTCCGCATGTGAAATTTTCCTCGTCTCCGTTTGACTGTTCTTGTTGGATGACCAACTCAGATGCACTATCGCACTCGGAGTGCCAGAGGCATAGGTAACGGAAGTCAGATGTCCTTTAGGGTGCAAGGCCTTCGTTTTCAGCAGCCTTCCGCGCGGTAGTCACCTCTTCCATTGCTCCCCGGCGCCCGGCTTTAGACTGCAATGACACTTTCGGAAATCGAAGTGACAAAATTTGCCAGTGGCCATTTGCTCGGTCAGTGAGCCTCGAACCCCGAAGCCGTCGAGTTCTCCCAAGCGCGTTGCTGGACTCGCCTTCCGCGCTAGAATGGATTTCCGCGATGATCAACCTTCAGATGGATCCGGACCGTGATATTGCGCGCGCCTCGACCTTGCCGGCTTCTCTCTACTACAACCAGGAAACATTCGAAGGCGAGAAAGCCAGGATCTTTTCCAGCACATGGCAACTCGTCGGCCACGTGCGTCAGGCAGCCCATCCCGGCGACTACTTCACGTTCGATCTCATTGGAGAGCCGCTGCTCATTGTCCGTGGCGAGGACGGCATCTTGCGCGGCTTCTACAATGTGTGCCGCCATCGCGCCGGCAACCCCGCTTCCGGATGTGGCAACCGCAAGCTCTTCCGATGTGGCTATCACGGCTGGACCTACCGCCTCGACGGCGCCCTGCTCGTCACCCCGGAGTTCGACGGCGTGCAAGACTTCAATCCCGGGGAGTTCGGTCTCTCCCCGGTTCGGACCGAAGAATGGTTCAACCTCATCTTTGTCAATCTCGATCCCGAGGCCCCACCGCTCGATGAATGTCTGGGTGAGCTTCCCGCGCAGGCCGGGAAGTTCGACTTCTCCAGCATGAAATTCTCCGAACGGCGCACCTATGAGATGAAGTGCAACTGGAAGGCATACATCGATAACTACCTTGAGGGTTACCACCTGCCGAGTGTCCACCCGGGTCTGACCCGGGAACTTGACTACAACGAATACACGGTCGAGCCCTATCCGCATCACGTGCGCCAATGGAGCCCGATTCGAGGCGCCCGGTCGGGCGACGTTACACCGCGCCGCTACCCGGCGGGCGACGATCTCACCGCCGATTATTTCTGGATATTTCCCAACTGGATGCTGAACTGCTATCCGGACAACGTTTCGATGAATATCATCCTGCCGCTCGATCCGGAGCGAACGCTGGCAATCTTCGAGTGGTACTTGCCGGAAAAGGATCTGGGCAGCGAAGCGGCTCGCAAGTCGGTCGCTTTCAGCGATGAGATCCAGTTGGAAGACGTCGCGATCTGTGAGATCGTCCAGAAAAATCTGCATTCCCGGAGCTATCACAGCGGCCGCTACAGCGTGAAACAGGAGAAAGGCGTCCACGCATTCCACCGCATGTACCGGGAACTGATGCCCGGGTAAGCAATGAAAACCTCAAGGGTGTCAGCCCCACGGCGGAGGACTCTTCGCGCTCTACACAGAACCGCCGGAGTCAACACAGCATCGCGTTAGAATCGCTTTCGGCAGGGAGGGGTGCGGTATTGTTTGAGGAGGAGTGACCCTTCGGCCAACGGAGCCGCCTCCACCTAGCGACATGTCTGCGTCCCGCGAAATGCGCGTCGTCATCTCCTGTCTTCTGCTGGTGGCGGCCACGCTCGCTTTCTACAATCCCATCATCCATAACCAGTTCATCGACTTCGATGACTCGTCCTATATTCTGAAAAATGTTCAAGTGCAACGCGGCCTGAACTGGGACACGGTGAAGTGGTCGTTCACGACCTTTCGCGATGGTAACTGGCATCCGTTGACCTGGCTGTCGCACGCCTTGGACTGCCAGCTCTTTCGCCTCAATCCCGTGGGCCATCACTACACCAATCTTCTGCTGCACGCGGCCAACGCCGTGTTGCTCTTCCTGCTGTTGCGGCGGGCCACTGGCACTGGATCCATCTGGCCCAGCCTGGTGGTGGCCGCATTGTTTGCTCTGCACCCGGTCAATGTGGAGTCGGTAGCCTGGGCGGCCGAGCGCAAGAACGTACTCAGCATGTTGTTTTTCTTGCTCGCCTTGCACGCGTATGACCGGTATGCGCGCACGGGCGGTCGTTATCTTTATTTGTTGGTGACCGTTTTTTTTGCGCTTGGCCTGATGGCGAAGGCGCAGATCGTCACTCTGCCGTTTGTGCTGCTGCTCTGGGACTACTGGCCCCTGCAGCGAATGGGCGCGCCTGGCGGATCGCCCGAGGCCCCCGCGCCACGCCCGCTCTCGTTGCTGGTTTGGGAGAAGACGCCTCTGTTCATGCTGGCCGCAGCGGATTCAGTCGTCACCGTGATTGCCCAGCGCGCGGGGAATACGGTACGCACGTTTTCGGAAGTTTCCGGCTCCGCGCGTCTGGAAAATGTTTTTGCTTCGTACGTGCGCTATCTGGAGAAGGCGTTCTGGCCAGCTCAACTCGCTCCCATGTATCCGCGTCCGGGGAATTCGCTGCCGCTCTGGCAGGTGGTGGGAGCGGCGGCCTTACTGCTGTTCCTGACCGTTCTAGTGCTGCGCTGGCGCGACCGCCGTTATTTGCCCGTCGGCTGGTTCTGGTTTCTGGGGACTCTAGTCCCGATGATCGGGATTATCACGGTGGGCGAGCAGGCGATGGCTGATCGCTACGCCTACATCCCCTTCATCGGTTTGTTTGTCGCGGTGGTGTGGGGCCTGCGTGCGCTGGCCTCCGAGCATCGGATCCCGACTGTGTGGCTGGCTGGTGCCGCCCTTGTAGTGGTCTTCACGCTCGGATGCCTCACCTATCGCCAACTCGGCTTCTGGCGCGACGATGAAACCCTCTGGCGCTATACGTTGACCGTCACCGAACGCAATTACATGGCGCACAACAATCTCGCCATCGCTTTGGCGAAGCAGGGCCGGTCCGACGAAGCCGTCTTCCAATTCCGAACGGCCAAGGCGCTGCACAAATATCCGGCCAACCAGATTCTTGCGCTCGCCTTCTACGAACTGCGGGTTGGGCATCCCCAGGACGCGATCGAGGAATGCGATTCGGCCCTGCGCGCATCCGCCGATCCAAAGATTCAGGCCGTCGCGTGGAGCGAGCGTGGTCACGCTCACCTGCTGCTGCGTCAATACGATCAGGCCGCCGAGAGCTACCAGAATGCTCTGCGCCTGAGTCCGGAGGATGGTATGGCGTTGATCGGTTCCGGGTTGCTGGCGCTACATGAAGGACGGCCCGAGGTGGCGGTCACATGGTTCGCTCGTGCGGCGAAAGTCGATCCGAGCGATGTGAATTTCCTTCTGCTTGCGGATGCATTCCGCCGTGCTGGTCGAGCAGCGGAGGCCCAAGCGGCTTTCGCGCAGGCACAGAAAGTCTCCCACGATTTGCGCCAGGGTCAAATCGCAGCCGGACAATTCCTTTCCTTCGCAGGCCTCCCAGCGCCGTAGCCCCTCAGACTCGGCATTGCGGACGAACACAGTGATTGTGGTCCGCATGGTGTAGACTGCCGTCGCCCGGGATAGCAAGATGGAAATCCTTGGCAGAAGTGACCGAGGATGAAAATCATGAACAAATATTGGTGGCGAGTTCTGGCAAGCCTGTGCGCGATGGTTCTGTGCACAGTCTGCGCGGAGCCGGCCCGCGCTCAGACGTCAGAGGTGAAAGAAAAACCGCCCATGTACTCGTACGTGGGTTTTTGGAATCTCCCCCGCACACAGTGGGCGGATATGGAAAAGCAAACTGCGGCCAATCAGAAAAACATGGATAAGGCCATCGCCGACGGGACCCTGGTAGCGTATGGCAGCGACATCAATTTGATTCACCAGCCGGACGGATATACGCACGACAGTTGGTGGTCATCCATGTCCATGGCGGGACTGCTCAGCGTGCTGGATCAGGCCTACAAGTCTGGCAGCGCGACTTCTCCCGTTTTCGTAAGCGCTACCAAGCATTCGGATGGCATATTCGTCAGCCGCTATTACAACTGGCATGCCGGGTCATGGAAGGATGTGTACACGCGCGTCGGGTACTACAAACTCAAGCCAGACGCTCCCGACGACGCGGTCGAGGCGCTCAGCAAGAACCTGTTCGTGCCGCTACTGGAGAAACTGCTTGCCGACGGCAGCATTCACGAATATGAAATCGACACCGAGGCGATCCACACCGAAGGGCCGGGCGCGTTTTGGGTGGACGTCATCGTAGCGAACGCCGATGGGCTGGACAAGTTCAACGCGGCCGTGCGGGACGCCATGAAGGCAAGCCCGCTGGCTGGCCCAGCCATAGGTTCCATGGTGGACTTTGCTGCGCACCGCGATAGTCTGCAGCGCACCAACGCAACGTACAAATAGACCTGCGCTTACAGCACTTAGCACTTAGCAATTAGCACTTAGCAATTAGCACTTAGCCAGTACGGCTAAATGCTAATTGCTGAGTGCTGCTGGACCTTGCGCTACCCGCGTTTGAGCAGCAGACACGTCATGTCGTCGTGCTGCGGAGTGCTGCCCACGAAGACATCGAGTTCCTCGAGCAGGCCGCGCAGAAGTTCGGAGGGCGCGCCCGCCGCCCGGCGATCCACCAACTGGATCAACTCCGCTTCTCCATATTCATCACCCTTGGCATTGATCGCCTCCACCACGCCATCGGTAAAGATGACCAGATGGTCCCCGGCGCCCAATCGCGTCGTTTCCACCTGATAAGAGGTATTCTCCAAAATTCCCATCGGGATGCCTCCCACCTCAAGCCTCTCAACCGCACCCGACCCCCGGCGCAGAATGGGCGCATTATGCCCGGCGTTAACACAAGCCAGGTCGCCGGTCGCCGGATCTAGTTCCGCCATGAACGCCGTCGTAAATCGACTGCCGCCCTGACTGTTCGAGCAGGCATAGTGATTCAAGCCGGCGACCAGTTCCGCGAGCGACGCCCGGCTGCTCGACAAGGTGCGCAAACTCGCCTGAAATGTGGCCATCAGCATAGCGGCGGGAATACTCTTGCCCGCCACATCCGCCACCACGAACAGTACACGGTCGTCACTCAATGCCTGCCCTGGACGCAGAATTACGTCGTAATAATCGCCGGCCACCGTGTTCGCGGGACGCGTGGCATACGCGATCTGGTATCCCGGAATCTGCAAGGGCGCGCCCGGCAATAGCCAGGACTGGATGTCCTTGGCAATCTCCAGGTCGCGCTTCATCACCACGCGATCGGCCAACTCCAGCAGCAGCACGACAAACATCAGCAGCCCGCCCCATATCTGGAGGTTCAGTTGGAAGCTGACACGGCCCGCTTGGCCTTCGTAGCTGAATCCGCCGGCGGGAAAAAAAAGCAGGATGAGCGCCAGCAGCAAAAGAACGCGCCGCGCGGGAGAAAGTTTTTCGATGATCGCCCAGAACAGAGCCTTGGCCACCGCCCACCCACGGTGAAACCCGGTTTGTCCCTCCCCTCTTTCCGCCAACCCAGCGGAATAGAAGCGGTAACTCGATCGCGCGTCTCTTTCAAACTGCGACCAGAGCTGGTGGACTGCCATCCCCTCGGTGACCCGCTGCCAGAAGCGTTGGGCTTCCACCTTCAGGCTGGATTCTGGCTGGGGCGCTTGCGATGTGCGGGGCATGGGGAGTGACTATTATAGGGCAGTTCAGCGGTAGACTCGGCTGCCGGCGGGTTAGCGGGAGTGGGTTGCACCCGCGATGCGGATGCCGAGCTTCGATTCTCTCGTGTTCTGTGAATACCTGACTTGTGCACGCCAGAAGCCTCATGCTTTCAGCGATATGAACATGTTCAAAAATGTTCTTGACACGCCACTTTGGAAGGGTTTATGTTGTGTTGAACACGTTCAACCTCGCCCTTGGAGGACAACATGGAAGCGCACGGCAACAACATCATCGTCGTCACCTACGCGGTTTATCTGCTGATCAGTGTCGCCTTGACCATCTGGGTCGCACGCACCCTGCACCTGCGCGGCGCCATTTTCCTGGTGGACGCATTTCAGGGCAACGCGGAGCTCGCGGCTTCGGTCAACCATCTGCTGGTGGTGGGTTTTTACTTGATCAATATTGGCTATGTCTCGCTCGCGCTGAAGACCGGAGCAACGATCCTTACGTCACGGGCGGCGATCGAGTTGCTGAGCGATAAAGTGGGCATGGTGCTGCTCATTCTCGGCGGGATGCACTTTCTCAATCTGTTCGTTTTCTCCCGCATCCGCAGAAACTCCCAAGGGCCGCGCCGGCTGGTGCCGCCTCCGCCACCAGTCGCGCCGGACGCTGTGCTCAACCTTGCCATACCTCGATAGCCGGAGCACCAGCAACACGTCGGGCGCGGAGTATGACAAATGAGGAGTCGTCAAAATGCAGAAACTCTACGTGCTCTATGATCCCAAATGCGAGCTTTGCTGCCGCTTGAAAGACTGGCTCCGGGTACAGCCGTCATGGGTCCGCCTGGAGGTCATCGCAGCCGGCTCGCAAACCGCCCGGAAGATGTTTCCAGAACTCGAACAGGTCGCCGGCCAGAACGACCTCGCGGTGATCAACGATGAAGGCGCGGTGTATCTGAACGACCGCGCTTGGATCATGGTTCTCTACGCGCTCGATGAGTATCGCGACTGGGCGGCCCGGCTGACGCATCCGCTCTTGATGCCGCTGGCCCGGCAAGCCTATGCCGCGCTGTCCAAGAATCGTCATTTCCTTTCCCGCTGGCTGAACTCGACAGAGCCGGAACAAATCGCGGCCGAACTGCGTAACGTCGTGATCGAGCCTTGCCTGCTGCCGGAAGGCAACATGCCGTCGCCGAATATTCGGGACTACCTGCAATGATAATGACAACGATGAAGACGAATTCGACGCTCAAAAACAGGAAGACGCCGCGCGCGGAAGATACTCGCCGCAAGATCTACGAGGCTGCGATGGAGCTCTTCCGCGAAAAAGGATTTGAACCGACAACCATGCGCGACATTGCCGCCAAAGCGGGCGTCGCGCTGGGCGGCGCCTACTATTACTACTCGGCCAAGGACGCCATCGTGCTGGCTTTTTACCGCCAGATGCAGGAGAGCAGCCACCAGGCCGTCCTGGAGGCTCTGGCCGGACGCAAGAAACTCAGAGACCGGATTCGATGTGTGCTGGAAAAGCGCCTGGAACTGCTGGAACCGAACCGCAAGTTCTGCGCCGCGCTCCTGCGTCATGCGCCGGACGGCGCCGATCCCCTCTCGCCCTTCAGTGAGGAGAGCCGCCCCATCCGCGAACACGCCATTGAGCACATGCGAATCGCGGTGGAAGGGGGAGATGTCAAAGTGCCGCCCGACTTGAAGCCGCGCCTGCCTTACCTGCTCTGGCTGTATCAGATGGCGCTGATCATGTTCTGGCTCTACGACCGGTCGCCGGACCAGGAACGCACGCGCCGGTTGATGGAGAAGAGCATGGGGCTGCTGGTCAGCCTCCTGCGGATTTCCACTTTGCCGCTCATGAAACCTCTGCGCAAGGCCGCGCTGGAGTTGGTGGAAAGCGTGGAATCGTAGCGCTCTTTGGCCAACTTCTAGACGCTCGATTCTTTAGAATAGGCCCAGTTGCTGATTCTCCCTTTCCGCGGCGTGTGCTCGCTGGCTTCGCCTGGCAAACTCCCCTCCAATTCCATATTTCCGCCGCAGTACCGCCATCAGCTGCGAGAGGCGTTGGCCGTATGCCTTGGGCAGGAATGCGCGCCTCTCATAGCGCTTCTTGTAGTTGGCGGCCAGGGCAGGGAAGTGCTCCTCCAGAAACGGCAGAAACACCGCCGCCGAACACGGCTTCAGAAACAGCGGATTGGCAAAGATGTATTTCGCACCGGCTTCGCTCGCGGCCTTCACCAACGCTTCCAGATCGCGCGGGTGATCGGTGATTTCGGGC
The DNA here is from genome assembly GCA_020073565.1 of Terriglobia bacterium. Lineage (GTDB taxonomy): Bacteria > Acidobacteriota > Terriglobia > Terriglobales > Acidobacteriaceae > Acidiflorens. Next base: position 14,531 of record JAIQEY010000065.1, on the reverse strand, counting down.
AGCACGGGAGCGCAAATGACGCCTGCATCCACGCCCGCCAGATTCAGTTGCCGCACTGTCTCTAACCGTAGATCAGGGCGAGGCGCGCGCGGCTCCAGTTTCCGGGCCAGTTCCACATTCACCGTGGTCACCGTGACATTTACGAAGAGGTGGTTGTTTTCCGCCACCCGCCGCAGAATTTCCGCATCGCGTGTGATCAGGTTCGACTTGGTCACAATCCCGATTGCAAAGCCGGAGTGTCTTGTGAACTCTTCCAGAATGGCGCGCGTCACCTCAAATCGGCGCTCCGCGGGCTGGTAGGGATCGGTCGCCGTGCCAATAGCAATCTCCTCCCCTGGCTTGACCCGCCTCAATTCCTGGCGCAGCAAATCCGCGGCGTGCTGCTTGACGAAGATCTTCTGCTCGAACTCGATTCCGTCGCGCAATTCCATGAACTCATGCGTGTAGCGCGCATAACAGTACTTGCAGGCGAACTCGCACCCGCGATATGGATTGATCGCCCAGGTGAACGGCAGATAGCGCCGGCTGACCACCTTGTTAAGAAGCGATCGCGTCCCCAGCGTGAAGTACTCCACGTTGTGCCCTTCGCGCAGCGATTCCCCCGCAGCCGCAAGGCGCGCGATGCCGACCAGCTTCGGCCGGGACTCGGGTTCGGGGAGCAGGGGAAGGGAAACCATAGGCGCGGTGCTGTTTCGCTATTTGTTCGCCTACGATACCTCTGGTTCGGAATCTTGTCAAATGGGATTTGGGATAGGAGGTAGAACGTTCCAAGTCTGCCGCATATAGTAATCAAGTAGTAATAATCGGCCCCTGGCCGGGGCGCGCGCGCTCGTGCGAGGGATGCGCTGGAGCGGACGGTAGTGAGGGTGAGCGGGGGCGGGGTGCGGGCGTGGGGCGCGCGGGGGGCGGGCGAGCGACCGTGCGCGTGGAGAGGGCGAGCGGGCAGGGGCGGATTGCCCCTGTCCTAGGGGCGGGCGCGGGGAAGGGCGGGGCGGGGCGCGCGACTGCAACGTTGGTAGGGCGCGACGATCACTAAACAGTTGAAGATCACAACAAGTAAGCAGTTTCAATTCACGCGCCCGCGTAGGGCGCGACGGCTGCCCGGCTTATCAGGACTCGCTCATTGGGACGTTTCAATTCACGCGCCCGCGTAGGGCGCGACCAGTTCGACAGCATCTCCGGCGGCAGCAAAGGTGTTTCAATTCACGCGCCCGCGTAGGGCGCGACGATCTCGGGGCCGGACAACCTCTGGTTCACCAACTGGTTTCAATTCACGCGCCCGCGTAGGGCGCGACAGTCCGCGCAATAGGCGCAAGATAGGACCATACAGTTTCAATTCACGCGCCCGCGTAGGGCGCGACAGCCACGAACACGGGCTCCTGCTCGGCAGCCACGTTTCAATTCACGCGCCCGCGTAGGGCGCGACTGCACTCATTATAAGCGCCTGAGTATGTGTGCGATACGATGCCTTTTGCGCGGACCGAAGAGTGCAACTGGACAATCAGGGGCCCACAGAGGCTGTTTTTCCCCAATCTCACTGATTATGTTGATGCGCGAACCTCCCTGCAGTTGCATGGCAGCTTGAGGTACGCGCTCATGGCGCGATTCCCCAGCTTACGAACTCATCGCAGGTGCGCTTTCTTCAGCGTCCAGCACGCCCGCCATGTAGCCCAAGAACTCGCCGTCATACTCGCGTCGCCATTCGTAAAGACCGTTCTCTTTGTCCTCGAACAAAGGCCGTGCTCCCAGTCGCGCCGCCTGCTTCTCCCACATCTGGACGCTACCCATCTGTACCATCCGCCAGCCAACAGGTTCTCCGTCTTTGAGCCTCTGTACGATCCCGGGTTCCACAACGACCGTTAGCGTGCCTGATTCGATGACCCGATACTTGTCGGCAACCGCCGGGTAGTCCATTGTCCTTTCCAATCGAGTCAGATCTGCTGCTTTCTGGGCCGTATTGGGCGTGAGCGCAAACTCCCGTTGCAGGGACCCAGTCACGAGTGCTGGAAGGTCACTCCAGCCCGGGTTTTGATCGAGGCACGCGCCCAACACCTGACGACTGGATATGAACTGCGGATTAGAGTTGAATTTAGGGTCATCGAAGCGAATGGAGAAGATTTCTGCAAGCGCGTGCTCGGCGTTGCGGTTCACGCGGCCACCGGCCTGAATCAAGGAATTGAGAGATGCGGCTTCACGAACTCCTGTCCGAAAACTAAAGTCCATTCCGGCTTCCACGCAGCTTGTTGCAACCAGAACCCAGTTGCCTCGCGGTTCGTCCCGGAGCTTGTCTTCGATACGGTGTACTATGCGCTCCCGGTCACGCGGAGTCAGAGCCGTTGACAAATGCAGGGTTTCAACGTTCTGGTCCCGGAGATGACGTGCCAGCACGGCGGCATTGTTGACGGTGTTCACAATGCATAACCGCGGCCCCGGCTGCTCCAGAACGAATCTGCCTGCGTCTGTCAGGCCAAAATTGCGGTCCAGTATACGGAGCTGGGCTCGCGTTCCTTCATGCCGGAACAACTCCGCCCGGAAGTCTTCGGGTAGGACGCTGGGAACTGAAACCGGTGCTTCCAGAAGGCCTTGGACGTCCCAGAGCCTTGGCAGCGAGCCGGAACCTAGCAGGAAATGGCAATTCCAGTTCTCGACGAGTTCCCGCATCCATAGCCATGATTGCCGCCAGAGATGAGTCGGGAGACAGGCGTGCGCTTCGTCAAGGAAGACCGCAGAACCCGGCAGTTCGTGCATACGCCGAAGAGGGCCGGGCCGATTGGAAGCGAGAATTTCGAAGAATTGCACGGACGTAGTTACGATGATGGGACAGTCCCAGTGGCTGGCGAGTACACGCGCGGTCCGCTCTTCAAACTCGGCTTTATGGTGGACCGCAGCGACTACATCCTCTGGGTTTTCACCGTCCAGCGTCAGCGCAGAGCGGTAGACCCGTACGTTCTGATCAATAATGCTTGTATATGGAAGGATTACGAAGAGGTGCCTGAGCCGATGTGCGATTGCGAGGCGCAGCAGATAGGCTGCAGAGGCCAGAGTCTTGCCCGCGCCGACAGGTGCTTCCAGCGTCGCCAGAGAGTGAAGAGGGGCTTGCGAGCAATGCTGGAACACCGCATTCCGGTCCGCTTGCCTGGGACTTGTCGATGTAGCCGCGAGATTCTGAACGTAGTTGTTCAGACGTGCAAGCCGCTCTTCCCATCGCCCTAGTACTCTTTTCTCCGGTCGTGGATCTCCCGCAGCGGCAGCGGTATCGCTGTGATCTGCGTCCGTCAGGCATGATAAGCCGATCCTTGCCACCGTGCCTCTGTACTGATCCAACCTGGTCGAACCAGCGGGCGGCAATTCAAGCCCGAGATCGCGATAGACCTGCTGAAAGCTCGCCAGTTCTCGATCCATTCGCTCGGCCACGCGAGGATCGCGGAGGGGACGGACAGCCGCGTCGGTGAAAGGCTTGATTTTCTCGGCAGGGACGGAGGGCAAACCGCGATGGTGTGCATAAACCAGCATTGCCGCAAAGGCAGCGTCTAGCTGCAACAGCCAAAGTGCCCCAGCGTCTTCGTGAGGAACCACTAGTCTTTCCGCTTTCTCCTGTCCCGAAAGAACGCGTTGATTCTCTGCGGCCAGCTTGCCGCAATCGTGCACGGCTGCAGCGTTCCAGACGGATCTCCACAGCGTGCCCCAGCCAGGCGCTACTGCTTCCACTTCGGAAGTGAAGCGCTTCGCCAGTCGGACAACGTTTTCAATATGTTCTTTATAGCCCTGAGCATCCACCCGCTCTGACTTGCTATGTGCGAGTAGTTTAGGCTCTGGCTGCATAATCCGTGATCGTTACACCTTTGATTTCGGGCGTTCTTACGTCCTCGTAATCGCTCCACGCATGGCTTGGCCCCTTGCAAAGGGTAGTGGGAGTCAGGGACGTCCAGATCAGAGAGGGCGAGCATGAGCCAAGTGGCGAACTGTGCTCCGCCCACCAAACGTGGTGCACGATGATCTGCGGCCTGGTGCGGGCTACCAGCAGGCCAATATGCGGCAGAAGATGGAGGAGCAAGTTGAGGTCTTGCGCGGTGCACCCAGTCTTTTTCCCGTTATGAGGACTGTAGACAAACGGGACAGAGTAAACTGCGTGCTCAACAACTCTGTACGATAATGGCGCCATCCCCCGGCTCTTCCCCTCCTGCACTGGGCTGATGTTGGTCGTTGTCGCCCTGATGATATTGACCGGCGCTAGCGTCTTTCCCCAGCTAAGTGCGACCGGTCCCGCGTAGGTGTGACTCGTAGCGCCGTCTCCCGATTCAAGGAAATTGGAACCGAAAACCCGGGCGTCCCAGAACCGTCGTGTGAACTCTTCGGGCTTCATGCTGGCAATCTCACTGCGGTTTCTGTCAGGCCTCTCAAGAATGTCGAACCCATCACTCCCCTGGATGCCTGCGTCCTTCGAAACTTGCGCCCAGAGTGGGCCATCCTTCGCCAGGACAATGTCACGAACTTTCCGCTTGATCGACACGTCGGAAACCATGCCGATCTCGCCGTCAACGGCTTCAACAGTTCGAGGATCAGACTCTTTGTCAGGATCGCCATTAATGTTCGACATCGCGGCCTCAATAATCAACAAGCCAGTGGCCGCATTGAGGTGATTAGGTCTATGCATGTTCTTCCTCCGGTAGCTGCTTTGCAGCTTCTCCGCTAGTTCGTGCCAGATAACCCAAGAGCAGCTGGGCCTTCTCATCAGTCGAGAATTTGGTTGGTAGCTGCCCAGCGATTGCGCCGGAGATCTCTCCGATGCGCTTCAATGACCACTTGGCCAGGCCGCCTCCCCGCGTCTGTGCCCATCCCGTGTAGAGCTTCAGACGGGACTGCATCAGAGCCAACGCGCCAGCTGGACTTGAACTGGCAATATCGAAGTGAGCATTACCGATCAGATTGGGCGGCATTGCACCGCCGCGCACCTCTTGGCAATAACACTTGTGGATCAGATCAGCCATGGCCAAGAACTCGCCGAATTTGTATGCCGTACTTTCCATGTACTTCTCCTTCCGATGTCCACGGTAGTAAAGCGCCAGACCCAGGATTGTGAAGTAGTCAGCGGCAGGCTGGATCTTTTTCCCCGAAAGAAGAAGCGTCCTGCCACGCTGGTACGCGGTCTCAAGGGTTATAGCGGCATGGGCAGCGCAAGTCCCTGTCTGAAATAGCATGTCGTACACCACTTTCAAGTCGAACCTGGCGGCAGCAGAGTTCTCTCCATTTCGGATCCACTGTCGCTGCAGAGTACGCACAAGCTGGCCCGGGACTAGGAAGCGGGTCTTGAATGCAGACGGTGGAGTGTTTGCAAGAGCAGCTATCCATTCAGAGATACTTCGTTTGACTTGTTCGATCGATGGCTGAAGATGTGATTCAATTCGTGTCACTCCGGGGCTGATCTTGCGGAGCAGGAGCAATTCGAGGAACTCGCTTCGCGCAGCCGGCCCGCTGTGGTGAGAAAAAAATGAAACGACGCTCTCGCACAGAGCTGCATAGAAAGCCTCCAGCTCCTCGCGCTTCTTGGGTTCCTCTACATCGCCGAAGAAATCTGCTAATTCTGCCCTGACATCTGGAGCGCCGCTGACATATACAATCATCAGGTCCTTGGAGTCCTTGGTAGCGCCCGGAACGCCGCGCCAAGTCTTTCCTTTCCGTGAAGAGTCTGTAATCCACTCAAGAGAAGAAGCAATCTGTCGGGCCCGGAGACGATCCAGTGGAAAGGAATCCTGTCCCGCCAACCCATAGCGCTCAAAAGACGGGATATCGACGTTCTTCGACATCAGATAACTGAGGCCCAATATCGGCAGGTTGGGGTTCGGCATCTTGGAATCCGATGTTTCGTGTCCCTGCTCGTACTCGAAAAGAGCTTCCGATAGGACCTGACGCATCCCCGGTTGCAGAACCGATTCCTCCGTCAGGTCGAAGGCAATCGTATCGATCTCTTTCTTGTCTGTCGGAATGTCTGCCTTGAGCACTAGCTTGTCTAAGGTAGCGAACCACTCTTCTTCATCGGCTATCCGAGCAACCGCAGCAAGCAATCTTGCCAGAGGTCCGCGGTGAAAGATGCCCCGCAATTCGGAGCAGAAGCTCTGAATATGACGGAGACTACGGCTCTTAGTCCGAAATGCCGGGAATGCGTTGTGATTGTCCTTCGCGATGGTGACGAGTTGCTTCGCATCGTCAGCCGCAACCAGTGCCACGGAGTTCGGTGAGCCATCGGCACCGAGATAGACCACGAGGCGATCCTGACGCGACAGATTTCTGACCCACGGGTGATATAGCGTCGCGAGTGCACCAACCGATTCGCGCAGGTTCTCAAGATCAGTCAACATATTTCAGCGCCCCGTCTACTACCCTTGCAGTTGCAAATACGGGCTTCACTGCTCCGTACAGTGGCGAGTCGTACATCGATACGAGGAAGTGATGAATGAGGAGATTCAGCGGTTCTTTCTTGGTTTCGGGTCGGAACGGCCCGAAGTATGTAGCCTTGAACTGGCTGAGCCCCAAATGCGGGACGTAGGCGCATTGCCCTTTAGCCAGTCGGCGGTTGAAGAGGTCTTGAAGATAGTGGCACGGGTCATGCACCGGGTGCCGGGGGCCGACTGGGACAACTTCGCCATGCAAGCGATAACACACGTCCTGCAGTACCTGCTGCGCCATTTGTTGAGATTGTCCCTTTGTGATCAGAGATCCTTTTCTGGAGGGCCCCCGATAATTCGTGGTGAGATTCGTCAGAACCAGCGGGCGGCAAACCTCAACTATGGTGGGGCGAATGATCGCCCCTTCTTTCAACCACGCGATTGCTCGAAACATTCCCCCGACAGCACTCGGAGGAGGAACTAAGTAGGTCTGGAAGCCAGCCCCGGACGCGGGATTTGCAAAAGCTGCGAACGGACCTGCTATTTCCATGTGAACGGGAAATGTTTTCACGGATAGACTCGCTTATCAGAAGGCCCGGGCGCACCTCCCCCGACAACCTCGAACATGGGCGGAAATATGCTTCTGAAAGACTAGAGCGCAAGATTGTTACGTTCTGTGATGGAAATTACAAGTGAGTGTGACTCCGGGGAATGCTAACAGTTTCGGGCGTTTCTGCTTACATGAGGAGCCGAGTGCTCGTTGGTACGAAAATAGCCGCCCGTATCACACCGGTGCTTCGCAAAGTCTGAGCTGAATTATACATCCGAGGAAACGCCTACCAGCTCCGCCAGCGCCTGCCAGTGCCTCGGATGCGGGCGGCGTCGGCCAGCGCGAATGAAAGCGGCGTAGGGCTTCGAAACCTGCAGGGCTTGCGCGATTTCCCGGACCTTGACGGTTCTGAGTCGAGGTTGAATTTCTTCCGTATAGTATTCCTCGTTGAGCCAGGCGGGTAGACTGGACGGCGACCACCACGAGTTCGCGACCGCATGGTTGCTTAGGACTTTGGAGATGCGAGCTTTGGCCTGCCGCGTTTTCGGCTTTGCATGGCCGATCAGGGCAACCTGAGCCATGGTTTCCCTGGAGACTTCGACCGCGCACGATCGACAATAGCGATTTTGCACTCCCTCCGCGCCGCAAACCTCACAGATTTTTCCCTGACGCGGGACGGGATTAACCTGCGCTGAAAACTTGTTCCCTCGACCCTCACTTCGGCGACGTTGAGTCAACCTTGTTGGTACAGAGTGTTTCTTGGTCGCTGATTTGGAGGCAGAACTCCAAAAAGCTTGGGCAACCCACTCGGCAATCGGAGCAACGGCCCTACCCCAGGTCACCGCTGTTTCTGACAACCGCGCAGCGAACGGCCCCATGAGTCGGCAATTGCCGTCACGCTGCTCGAAAAACCACTCTCGCCGTAGCGGCTGACGCGTGATCCAGTCCAGCAGGTAGGCGTCCACTTGCGGGCGGATTGGCTCCAAAAGATCGAGCGCCAGACTGTCGCGATTCGGGGCGTCCACGTGAAGAACGCCCAGACCCGGATCGAGGCCAAGTGCAGCGGCGGCCAACCTAGCTTCCGACTCAAGCAGACTATAGAGGTAGTTCAAGATTGCGTTCGGGGGATTGGCGGCCAGTCGAGGCGATCCGGTCAGCGGCGAGATGCGAGCGCCAAACCTAAACCAATGGCCGGGGACACGGCGCAGATCATTTCTTGGGAAGTTGATCGGTAACGTGCTCCAGGCTGACCAGTACGCTAAAGCGGCTTGTGCCTCGATCAGGCGGACTGTTCCGATGCTGTCGGCCTTTGGAATCTCAGCATTGAATCTAGCGATCTTGTCAGCAGTGGATGAATCCAAGAGCTTGTGTCGCGCAACCTGCTCCTGACCGGTGAGCTTTTGGCTGATGAGTTCGCGCGTGATTTTCAACGCAGCCCCGGAAGAATGAGCGAGGGCCTGAGCGCGACGGAGCTTGGCATCCGATGGGCGGACCGGGCCGGTGACAGCGAGGACCTTGCCATCGCGTTCGAGCATGACGAATGCTGCCCCCTGATCTGCCAGCCATCGGAGCGCGGCGAGAGAAATAATTCCGTCGGAACCGATGACCACCAGACGTTTGACCCCGTGCCCGACACGGGAAAAACGGGCATGACGGCGTGCAGGGCCGATCCCATCCTCAACCAGCAGATGGCCACGATCTATTCGAATATTGATGCCATACCCATAAAGTGTTATGACTCCATGGCGTGGCTCAATTGCCGGAACGAAATCTTGTGGCACGGGTATTCCCCTTTATCCGTGCAGCTTGGAAAGTCTCCATCGAAATTTCTTCATCGCTTCACGGTTGTGCTCGCTGCCACACGGACAGAAATAGTCGAACAGTTTGACCATGTCGGAGTCGCTGAATTTTCCCGGTGCAGGTGCCCTAAGAGCTCCCAGAAGTTGGCGATGTAGCCAATTCCCTCGCGGCTTGGGGAGCGCTTCGTATCCATAGTGGTCAGCATCGAGGGCGCTAGCGATTGTCTCCTTGATACGATGCACCGCGCGTGAATGAATGTCTGCCGAGCGCAAATCTCCAAGTGCTTCGCGAAACGGTTCCTCGTGAAGGTATTCATGTACCTGTTCAACGGTTCTTTCGGAAAGAATGTCTTTGAGACGTGTCGCCCGTTTTAGAACAATACTTCCTAGCAATTTTTTCTTGGGCTCTAGAGATTGTCTCTTGCGCGGTCGCGACCCCTTCAATTTGGTCTCGATTTCATATAGCAGATTGGCTGTGTTCATGGGAAAGCCCTTAGTTCCCTGATCATCCCAATCCCATGCCTGTTTGATGTGTGCCTTCGATTCCAGCAGAAACTTAATGTTTCCTCTGGAAACATTGTTGATCTTGAGCATCAGCTCAACGAGGGCTTCGGGGCCCCATTCTTTTGATTTTGTCGATTGACGTTTTCTCATCGATTGCCTCTTGGCTCGGGGACCAGTTCTATCACATTATAGTCCCAAGTGCAATACTGCCGCAATATCAATATCGATGACATGCTGGGGACGAAACTACATTTTATGTAGTAGGAACCCTGACCCAATAAGGCGTTGCGCGACCTAAAGAGCAGAAACCCACTCCAACGCTACGCATGTTGATAATGTGCCTATCAGAAAGATGTCTTCCAAGGCCTTTCAAATCCAGCACTTTCATTGTTACGGAGATTATATACTTGTGCGATTAACAGCATGTGTGTTACATATGTGGGGACATATCTTGTAAATAATTGTCCCCAGTTGAGTGTGAACGTGCACTTTGCAAAAGGAATTTTATGAAGAACCGAAACCAGCGCAAAAAGCGTAAGGCTGCCAAGAAGCGCCAGTCCTCTCGATGGTTCAAGAACAAGTTTGTATCGCCGCAGACCGTCGAAGAATTTTTCGCAATGTCCGAGCCGCATCAAGACCTTTGGAAAAACATTGCCCAAGCAGTCACGGAAGTCAGAGCGGGCGCTTCACTTCGCCAAGCGTCACGCAAGTTTGACCTGGACCCGCGCAAGGTATCGCAGCTGGCGCGTCCGGCTTTGCGGAAACTGAGGAATGGGCGTTGGGCAGCCAAAACCTATGATTGTCTTTTGCGGGTCCTAGTCATTCCGACACGAAAAGGACTGCACGAAGTCGGAATGCGCGACTCCCGCCAAGCAACGCTGCTCGGGAAATATTGGACTGCCGTCGAACGGTACCGCGACACCGGCGATGCCTCGGCGCTCCGGGAATTCCGGGGAAAGCACATCATCGACGCCAGCGGCAAGCGAGTCCGGTTGCTGACGAATCTGGGTGAACTGGACCGTCTGGGTTCCGCCGGTGTTCTTTCGTTCGAAACGCTCTACGCGAAGGTTGCATGAAGTGTCAAAGCGACTTCCAAAACGTGATCCTTCAGCTGCTTATGTTCGCCACGCCATTGCTGCGCGTCGCGTCGGTGATAGACAATGCGCGTGCGGTGAACAGCGACCTGAAGCCCTCATTCCGGAAAGTGACCCGATCACCTGCCACGAGTGTCAGCGCAGAAAAAAGGGGATGTCAACAATGGATAATCATCATCCAGCCGCAGAGGCTAACGACCCAACCACAATACCAGTCCCCGTCAATGATCATCGTGCGGAGCTGAATACCGCCCAGGCTGACTGGCCAAAAGAGACTTTGGAGAACCGGGATGGCAGTCCGCTCCTTGCGCTTGCCGGTTGCATGCGGGGTTACGTTGACACTGACGCGTATCTTCAGAACAGACTCCTGCTTCCGCGCGTGCCGATGATTGAAGAGCTAGAAGTATTTTTGATCAAAAAGCTCGGACCCAACTGGTGGTTCGGCACCGAGCTGGAGAAATTTGTGCCGAAGCGCTAGGTCAAACCAGTAGGCATCTATGGTCACGTGCAATCTTATTCTTTAGTTGCGATTGCTCGGTGCGGCGTGCTGAGATTGACTCAAGCCCAATGCCGCATTCTGAACCCACTTCTTTACCGATTGCTGTTCGCGTGTACCCCGAGCCGCGCGATGCGGAGCCAAACGCCGACAAGCAACCGAGGAAATGGCGTCTTCCGGAAGCCATGTTTGTCTTCGACACGGAGACGAGAACTGACCAAACTCAGCGTCTGACCTTTGGAAGCTACCGATTTATAGCCGCTGGGGAGTTGCTGAAGGAAAACCTGTTCTACGGACCCACCCTTCCCGCCAAGGAGCGCCGGATTCTAGAACGCTATGCTGATGCAGCTCGCGATCTATCCTTGCTCACGCGCCACCAGTTTGTAGAAAAGCTATTCCGCGCCACATATAAAGCGCGCTGCCTGCTGATTGCGTTCAACTTCCCATTCGACATATCGAGAGTTGCGTGCGATTGTACATACGCGCGGAAACGGTTCGCCGGTGGCTTCTCGCTCGATTTGTGGTCTTACAACAAGGATGGCAACGAGCGCAGGCATCCGTTCAGGCCCAGCGTTTGCATTAAGCACATCGACAGTAAACGGGCACTGAAGGGCTTTACAGGGAGAAGAAATCCTGACAAAGAAGACAGGATTCCAGAGGGCTCAACAACCGGCGAACCCGAAGATGATTACATTTTTCATGGGCACTTCCTCGATTTAAGAACGCTCGCGTTCGCGCTCACTGACAGAGGCTACACGCTGACTGGCGCTTGCGAGGCCTTCGAAGTAGAACACGGGAAACAAACCGCAAAACGACACGGCATCGTCACGAAACAGTACATTGATTACAACCGGCGCGACGTTCTAGCTACCACTGAGTTGGCAGTCAAACTTCTCGAAGAGTACGACAAGCACCCGATAAACCTGCAAGCCACGAAGGCATACTCACCCGCTTCAATCGGCAAAGCATATCTGCGGGCAATGGGGATTCCACCGATTCTGGAACGCCAGCCGGACTTCCCCAAACGCTGCCTCGGATACGCGCAATCAGCGTTTTTCGGCGGTCGAACGAGCGCCCACATCCGCAAAGTTCCCGTGCCGGTGGTTTACACTGATTTTCTTTCGATGTATCCCACCGTGAACAGCCTCATGGATCTATGGAGCTTCGTCACCGCTCGTGAAATCACGATTATCGAGAACTGCCAAGCTGAGATCGAAACATTTCTCCGCCAGGTGACAGCCAACAGTCTGTTTAAACCGGCAATCTGGAAACAATTGACCGCGTTCGTTCGAATCATCCCGGACGGCCACATTCTCCCTTCTCGTGGTAGGTACAGTATCCAAACCAACGACTGGCAGGTAGCGGTAAACCACCTCTACACCGGTAACGACAGCTCTGATGATGCGCTCTGGTTTTCACTTCCGGATGTAGTCGCATCCGTACTGCTCAACAAGGGGCGGATTCCGAAAATCGTTGATGCGTTTCGCATTGAGCCGCATGGGAAGCTGAGTGGACTCAAATCAACGAAGCTGCGCAGCCAGATCGACGTTGACCCCGCAAGAATGGACTTTTTCAGGGTCGTCATCGAGGAGCGGAAACGTCTGCCGAAGCGTACCGACATCTCGGATGTTGAAAAAGGACGACTCGACAAATTCCTCAAAGTTCTCGCCAACGCCGCAAGCTATGGCATCTACGCGGAGATGCACCGCCTGGAGTCCGACCACAAGACTGAAGTTACCTGCCACGGTATTGATGCGGAACCGTTCAACTGTCGCGTTGCCCACCCCGACGAGGTCGGAGAATATTGCTTTCCGCCGCTTGCATCCCTGATTACGGGTGCGGCTCGGCTCATGCTGGCACTCCTGGAGCATTGCGTGACTGAGCAGGGAGGTACCTACGCGATGGAGGACACCGATTCCATGGCGGTGGTCGCTATCGAGAAACATGGCATGGTCCCCTGTCCCGGAGGTAAGCGCAGCAAGGTCAAAGCACTGTCGTGGAAGCAAGTTGAAGAGATATCAGAACGCTTCGCCGCGCTCAACCCGTACGATCGTGGCGCGGTGCCGGGTTCCATTCTGAAAATTGAGGATGACAACCGCGATCCTGGAACCAAGAGGCAACGACAACTTTACTGCTTAGCCATCTCAGCGAAGCGCTACGCGCTTTTCCTCAAGGACGCCAAAGGCGTTCCCGTGTTGCTGCGAAAGGGCGTGAACAACAAGGAAGATCGATGGTCCGAGCACGGCCTCGGTCATCTCCTGAATCCAACCGACCCCACGAGCGAAGATCGCGAATGGATTGCCCACGCATGGATGAGCATCATTCGCAGGGCCCTTGGCTTGCCCACGACTGCTCTGAACATCGAATCCTCGCCAGCGGTCGGACGGGTCACAGTCAGCAGTCCTGCCGTTATGAAGCCTTTGGCGAAACTCAATGAGGGGAAGCCGTACCCGGATCGAATCAAACCCTTCAATTTCCTGTTGACGTGTCATGTCAGGCCGCTCGGCCATCCTCCCGGAGTCAAACCGGAGCGCTTTCATCTAATCTCCCCGTATGAAACTGACTCCCGACAATGGCTTAAGAAAAACTGGATCGATCAGTACTCGGAAAAGGAATATCGAATCACGACAGTGGGTCATCACGGTGACCGGCACACAGCGCGCGTGAAGACCTATGGAGACGTTCTGCTTGAGTACGAATACCATCCGGAATCGAAGTGTGCGGACGCGAAAGGGGACACGTGCGACAAGCAGACAATTGGCCTGCTGCAGCGTCGCCACGTTCGAATCGACCAAATCAAGTACATTGGCAAGGAATCGAACAGCCTGGAAGAAGTGGAATCCGGACTGATCCACTCAGAGCAGAGTGTCTACACGGAATATCCGGACCCGCGACGCGATGAATGGCAGACGAAGATTCTGTCAACACTTCGAAAACTGCCGCCATCCATCCTTAAGGAGAGTGGATTGTCGCCGAGAATGCTACGCGACACCATTGCCGGGCGCAGTAGACCCTACCTCAGGAACCGCGAGAGGCTCGCGTCAATCGTGCGAAAACTCAGCGACATCTGAAATTCTCAACCCGACCCACGCGACGGAACTGCGCTGCATATCACTCAACTGCCCGAGCTGGTTTACATTCCGGAAACGTCTCGCTAAGTTTAGGGATTAAATACGCTGTCGCGCTCAAGCCCACGCCCGCACCCCGCCCCCGCTCACCCTCACTACCGTCCGCTCCAGCGCATCCCTCGCACGAGCGCGCGCGCCCCGGCCAGGGGCCGATTATTACTACTTGATTACTATATGCGGCAGACTTGGAACGTTCTACCTCCTATCCCGTCAAATGGGATTTGGGGTTGTGTCTTTCGGGAAAAATTGTCGACCCCCTGCCCGTTGTGCACATGTTACCGTTCCGGTTCAGTTCACGTTGGCTCCCCGTTCCCCCGTCGAGGGGCTGGGAACCGGAGGGAAGTGGAAGGAGGTTGCCCGGAACTCCGTTGAAAGTTAGCGACTCTCGGCTGTCATAGGCTACGCAACCTTCACTTCCTCAGCAACCGCCTTCTTCGAAACCGTGTTCGCCAGCGCAGTCAGCAGCGACGGAATTTCGCGGTAGCCCTGTACCTTGCGAAACTGGCGTTCGGCTACCAGCAGACCCGAGCCCACCCAGCGCTCGATATGATCGCCGGCACGCCAGCGTTTTACGTTG
>JAIQEY010000012.1 GCA_020073565.1 Terriglobia bacterium | reverse complement strand
TTTGACTACCTCGACGGCGGCGCCGAAGGCGAGGTCACTCTTCGCGAGAATTGCCGCGTTTACGATGACGTCACTTTTCGACCCCGCCATGCGGTCGCCGTTCCGGATTGCAGTCTTCGCGTGCGCGTGCTCGGCTGCGATCTTTCTCTTCCATTCCTGCTCGCTCCGGTAGGCTACAGCCGCCTCATGCATCCCGGCGGTGAAGTGGCCGCCGCTCGCGCTGCCGGCAAAGCGGGCACGGCCTACATCCTCTCCACCATCTCGGGTCACAAACTGGAGGATGTGAAAGCGGCTTCTTCCGGGCCTGTCTTCTACCAGCTGTATCTGATGGGTGGCCGCGCCGCCGCTGAAGCCGCCATCGATCGAGCGCGCGTCGCCGGATTCACCGCCCTGGTCGTGACCATTGACACCCCGGTTTCTGGAATCCGCGAGCGCGATTACGGTAACGGCATGAAGGAGCTCATCAGCGGCAACGTCTTCCAGAAGCTTCCGTACGTTCCCCAGGTGCTGTCCCGTCCCGGTTGGCTCATGAGTTTCTTGCTCGACGGTGGCATTCCGGCGCTCCCCAACGTGGTCATTCCCGGCAAAGGCCCGATGCCCCTGGTGGACATCAATGCCGCTCTCGCGGCCTCGGTGGTGACTTGGGCTGACTTGCGCTGGATTCGCGAACATTGGCGCGGCCCGATCGTCGTCAAAGGTGTGTTGACCGGCGACGATGCGCGTCGAGCGATCGATGCAGGCGCCGCTGCGATTTCAGTCTCCAACCACGGAGGGCGGCAACTCGATTGCGTTCCCGCCTCATTGCGCGCGTTGCCCGAAGTTGTCAAGGCGGTAAACGGCCAGACCGAAGTCTTGATGGACGGAGGCGTTCGCCGCGGAACGGATATCGTGAAGGCCCTTTGCATGGGAGCTCGCGCCGTGCTCTGTGGCCGCGCCTACGCCTACGGCCTGGCCGCCGGTGGCGAAGCTGGTGTCGATCGTGCCATTGAGATCCTTCGCACCGATCTGGACCGCACCCTCAAACTGCTCGGTTGCCCGTCGGTCGCAGTCTTGGACCGTTCTTACGTGAATGTCCCGAAGAATTGGGATTAAGCTGACACCGTTGTCAGGCTATCTTGCTTTCAAACATGAGCAGGCTGCCGAGAACGACCTTGTGTTTGGGAAGAGATTTTGAGCGAAGTACGCTTCAGAGTCTGTGCGCGAACTAATTCTGGATAACCAAAGTGGGGTGTGCCATTCAAAACGAGCTACCGCTCTAAACGAACCCCGGAGGGGTGAGCTAATCTAGCCCCGTGCTTCAGCGCGGGGAAGAGTGGAATAGACGACCAAGTCCCGGAGGGACGACCCAGATTCTCACCAGACTCTTCAGCACAGCCACAGTGCTTCGTCATGAGGGGAAAGGAAACGTTCCTACTGCACTTTTCCGCGATCTGTTAAAGTCTTCGATCCCAGTTGTGCACCAGACCTGGCGTGCAAGGAGGTGGCGATGCAGTGGACTCAGACTTACGACCCATTCGGCCACTGGTGGCTCTCCACGCTCGTCGCGGCACTTCCGATCCTCGTGCTTTTCGGCTTGATGGCCGGCTTCAAAGTGAAGCCACACTGGTGCGCGATCGCCGGGGCGCTGACGGCGATCACAGTAGCGATCGTGTTTTTCAAGATGCCTCTCGAACTGGCCGCGATGAGTTTCGGCTACGGTGTTGCTTTTGGACTGCTGAAAATCGCTTGGATCGTTCTCTCCGCTGTCTTCCTCTACGATATCTCAGTCGAGACCGGCCAGTTTGAAATCATGAAGGAGTCGATCGCAGGAATCACTCCGGACCGCCGGTTGCAAGTCCTGCTAGTTGCGTTTTGCTTCGGGGCATTCATCGAGGGGGCCGCGGGGTTCGGCGCGCCCGTGGCCATCGCCGGCGCGTTCATGATCGGGCTTGGGTTCAAGCCCTTCCACGCCGCCGCTCTGAACCTGATCGCCAACACCGCCCCCGTAGCCTGGGGAGCCATCGGCACGCCGGTTCACACTCTCGCCGCCGTCACCGCCCTGCCGGAGTCCGATCTCAACGCCATGATCGGCCGTATTCTCCCGTTCACGGCAGTGATCGTCCCCTTCTGGCTGGTGCGGACCATGGTGAGCTGGCAGGAAACCTTCGAAGTATTACCCGCCATCCTGGTGGTTGGGGTTTCGTTCGCGCTCACCCAGTTCTTCTGGTCGAATTACGTGGACAGCAATCTCGTGGACATCATGGGCGGCGTAGTCTCCATCGTTGCCGTCGTGACCTTCCTCCGCTTCTGGAAGCCAAGAACAATCTGGCGATTCGAGTATGACGGGAAGGCCATGGCGCTACCTCCGCCGACCGCGGAGATCACCGACGAGTTTGGCGCCGAGTGGTCTCCAGAGAAGTTCGACGGATACGCCAAAGAGAGCGCGCACAGCACGGGCCAGATTCTCAAAGCTTGGATGCCGTTCGCGACCCTTTCTCTTTTCGTGCTTCTCTGGGGATTGCCCCCGATAAAACTAGCCGTCAACCTCGCCACCACACCGTCCTTTCGAGTCGTCCTGCCCGACGGTAAGCTCCGCCCCGGCCCTGCCGGTTGGGACGTTCCCTACTTGCACAACGCCGTCTATCGTGCCGCACCCGTCGTTGCCCGGCCGACTCCCGAGCCTGCCAGATACGACTTCAACTGGCTTTCCGCGACTGGAACCGGCTGCTTCTTCGCCGCCGTCGTCTCGGGATTGCTGCTCGGCCTAAGCCCGTTTCAGCTGCTGAAGATTTTCTGGAGAACGCTGGTTCGCATGCGCCTGGCCATGATTGCCATCTCGTTCATGCTGGGGCTTGGCTACGTCGCGCGCTACTCGGGACTGGACGCCGTGCTCGGCCTCGCCTTCACCCGCACCGGCTGGTTCTATCCATTCTTTGGCACGTTCCTGGGCTGGATGGGCGTCGCGCTGACGGGCAGCGACACCTCGACGAACGCACTTTTTGGAGGCCTGCAGCGAATCACCTCACAGCAGCTCGGTATCGACCCGATCCTCATGTGCGCCGCCAACAGCGCCGGTGGTGTCATGGGCAAAATGGTGGACGCGCAATCCATCACCATCGCCACCGCCGCGACCGAGCAGGTAGGCAACGAAGGCATCATTTTCCGCTTCGTGGTGTGGCACTCGGTTGCCCTGGGCGCGATCACGGGAATTATCGTAATGCTGTATGCCTATGTATTCAGTTCGGCCGTGCCCCATGGCCTGCAGTTCGTGAAGTGACGAGCCCAGGGACCTCCGAAGCGTTGGCGCAGGTCTTCTCCAAGGAAAAAGCACAAGGGAGTTTCTGGCGGAGAGAGTGGGAAAGGAACTCTCAGGCTATAGGCGACAGCAGTTTCGCATTTTGAGACCTCTGGCATATAGGAACGAGGCTCTTAGGGAACCAAAACTGCCCACGACAGCAGGTTCTGCATTCTGTGACCTGACCGAAGACCCGAGCGTAGCTCCTGACTTGGACGAAATTATAGCTGTGATGCGAGGCGTTTATAGCCCGGCGCATCGGTCGCGATCCGGTCGTGATAGTCCTCTACTAGTTGCAGGAGCTTGCGTTTGCTGGCACCGTTTTCGATCTCAACGCGCAACCGACTGAGCAGGATTTCGGCATATAACGCGCTGTGAAAACTCCACACCAGATAAGGACTTCTAGTCCAGACCGCCTGATATAACCCTTTTCCCGAGCGTTCCAGCGCGGAGATGAGAAGCTCCTGGCCGTCTGCAACTAGGTTCATCCAATCGCCGGCCCAGCGCTGCAAGACCTGCTCTCGCTCCGCTCGCAGGGTCAACATCGCCCCCGAAATTTGCGCCGGAGCATAGATCTGGCCCGCGATTTTAACTCCCCGCGCTGCGGCTGCAGAGATTTCTGCAGCAAGTTCGGAGACTAGATTCGGAAAAACGTCCAGCAGCAGGACCCGTTTGGATGATGCGATCATTCCTCGCGCCCGTTGAATCGTCTGCTCCCGCGAGCCGAGCCGGTACACGCGCTCATCCGGAGGAGGGGTTCGGCCGCCTAATTGCCGCAGGGCAGCTTTGCGCTGTTTGCGCAGCTCGGTTTCCAGTTTATCGAACAGCTCAGCAATCGGCGTCGCCCGGTAGACCGCCGGGTCACCGTCCTCCACTAGAACAGCACCCTTCTCCAGCAGGGACTCCAAGGCCTTGTAGATATTCGCGACCGGTTTCTTGAGGACTTGCGCCAGCTTGTAGCCGGTTTGCCCAGGAGCTTGCAATAGGGCTCCATAAGCCTGCTGTTCCAGGACGTTGAAGCCGGGGAGCGATAGCGGACCGTCTGTTGCGCCCTTTCTCATGATTGTTAATTATGCCTCAGCGCTGGTGACCAATTTCCATTGTCTTCGTCATAGTAGTATATTGTACTACTAGTAGAGAATGGAGACTTTGTATGGTTGCTGAATCGTGTTCCGGATGTGTTCTTCGGCCGTTCCCCCTTGTTGCCATCGTTCTTCTCGTCGCAAGCATCGTACCCGCTTTTGCGCAGTCCTCGGCGCGTCCGTCCCCGGTAGAAGTTGTAACTCCAAAGCCGCCAACGCCAGTGTTAATCGAGGAAAAGCGCGTGCTCGTCTATGAGCTGCACATCACGAACTTCGGGCCTTCTTCGCTGACGCTCACGGAAATCCAGGTGTTTGCTTCAAAGGGCGAGAGCTCCGTAAGCGAGAAAACGGGTGGTGACAAATTGGCTGATTACAGCGGCTCATCTCTTTCCGACCTGCTTCGTCCGGTGGATGAATTCTCACAGATGGGTGAATCTTCAGGCATGGCGTCACAAAGCGATCGGGGAAAACTCGACATTGGCCATCGGGTGATTGCGTTTATGTATGTCACTGTTCCGCGAGATCTACCGATATCTGCTTTGCGCCATCGATTTTCGTTTGTGGTCGCGGACCCTTCGCGTTCCAAGGGGACTCCAAACGATGAATCTGCGCTGGACGGCATCATAGTTCCGGTTCTGCAGCAATCTCCGGTGGTGTTGTCGCCACCTTTCAAAGACGGTGTATGGCTCGCGGGGAACGGTCCATCCAATTCCTCTGTCCACCGCCGCTCTGTCATCGCCATTGATGGCCGGGCCTACATCTCCCAACGCTTCGCAATCGATTGGGTGTTGGTCGGCAACAACGGCAATACTTTCCACGACTCACGTGAACGCAACGAGAATTTCTGGGGTTTTGGTCAGCCCGTGCTTGCGGTCGCCGACGGAGAGGTGACCGAGGTTGTCGATGACATTCCAGACAACATCCCGGGAAAGCTCCCTCTGGTTACGGTGCAGACCATAACCGGCAACCACGTTACTGTGCGCATCGCAGCTGAAACTTACGTGATGTTCGCCCACTTGAAACAGGGAAGCATTCGTGTACGCTTGCATCAGAAAATCAAGCGCGGAGCCCAGCTCGCCCAAGTCGGCAACTCAGGCAATACAACCGGCGCACACCTGCATTTGCAAGTGACCGATGGCAATTCCGCCCTCGCTGCCGAAGGCATTCCCTTCATCTTCGATAGATTCAGGTTCTTGGGCTTTGGTAAAGATTTTGAAGAAGACCATCATCCTGATCTTCCGAGATCTCGAACGTTGCCCACGGATGATTCGGTTATAACCTTTCGCTGAGATCGGCAGATTTGCTTCTGCTTCGGAGAGGCCGACTGCCCCATCCTTCCGTGCTCTTTGCGGAAGAGTGAGAATCAGGACAACAGGAATCTGGCGGAGAAAGAGGGATTCGAATCCGCGTATTAAAGTAACTTCAACAGCCTAGCAGCGCCACGGATGACCTGTTAGACCCTGAAAAGCACTAGTGAACACGCAAACAGAGCGCGGATTGAGCGCAGATTTTGCGGGATTGTGCTGTAGGTAACGTGCCTATTGTGCCATCACACTACGCTCTGCGGGCCATTCCGGTGGCTCAGCCGCAGACCTATTCTGGCTAAGACGGGATGTGCGCCTCAATTGGGGGAAGGTGTAATGGGCGTTGCATTCGCGAAAGGACCTCGTGTGCCTTTGGGGCAGCGCTCTTGAGGCGCGCTCCCGTCAAAATCGTGCAGATGCCTTGGCGTCTTTCGCGGCTAGTTCGGTGCCGTGTTAACGGCACGGGACGGGCACGCGATTCTCAATTAGTGAAATCGCATGTGGGTGTTGAAAAACTCCCTTTTCGCCGCAAACAGCCAAAATTGGGGGGATAGAAAATGTCTACCCGACCCGAAAAGATCGATTGTGGGGCTTCCTGACGCGATTTTATTTTTGCAATTTTCCCGGGTAGGAGTTTTTCAACACCCACGCATGATTTCGCCATCAGGGATGCCCCGGTTCATCGCCCTTCCACTCCAACCCATCCGTCGCTTCGACGAAGTACCTTTCGAGCTCAACCGCACTTGGATGTGAAAGCACAATGTTGAAACCATCCCACCTGCCAGATTGTACGTAGAGAAATTTGGCGCCCGGACGCTCTCCCAAAGCGACGTATTCGCCATGATTAGTCTTCCCCTGTCGTAGCAGTTTTCCCAACCTTTCCGCTGGCACGTGCATGTTCATCAACCGAGTCGGCAACGGATGAGAGCTTCTAAAGGCATCTGTGCTCCAGTCGTAGTACCTGTCGAATCCCAACTTGTGGCTGCCATCAGCCGCCATATAAAGAGGGCGCGACGCTGAACGAGGATCGTAAATGACTTCTACCCATGTCCCCACAACTGATACTACTTCACCGGCACGGTCTGCAAAACCTTAATACGTCGGTTCGATTCCGACCCGCGCCTCCAGCGGACTAGCGCTCGCCCGCTTCTGCCATCTGCAGGTCCAGGCTGACGCGCTCGCCGTTGATCAACACCGATCCCTGATCGATCAACTGCTGCCCGGTGCAGTCGTAGGTCTCGTAGCATCGCAGTGCATCCACCGGGAAGAAGAACTCGACGGCCTCGTTACCCTGCGCCGCGGCAGACTTGTCACCCAGGTGAATCGTGGTGCTGAAAGCGATCCCGTCGAAGTCAAGGTCCCCCTTGAAATAGGCCATCATCGGACGGACCAGGTGCGAGATGTGGTCGTCGAACGCCAACGCCGCCATTTTGTAGCGGCTTCCTGCCATCGTGGCGGGGAGCGTGGTGTTGACCGAGAACTCCAGATAGGCGCTCTTCCGGTACGCCACCATCGCGGGCGGTGAATAGGAAACAAAATGGGCCTGGGGATCGAGTTCCTTGGCGACCAGGTCAATCATCTTCTGGTCGGCTGCTTGTACTTTGGCAAGGGCTTCCGCCGATGTATCGCGCGGCGGAGCAGCCGGGACTGCTGCACGTGGCGCGGTCCTGGGTGCAGTGGTGATTGTGGTTGACTTGCCCGTGCCCGCGTCTTTCGCCGGCGCACTGCCAGCATCCAGTTGTTTGGAGGCTTCCTGCGCAGCCTGGTCGCTTAGGTAGAGCACGAACGGTTCGCCATTAAAGTAGAAATGGCCATCGAGCAGAGCCGCCTGCCGGTCATTTTCGCTCTTTGCGCTGACCAGCCGCACCGCCGCATCTTTCGAAAGCGCGAGCACCAGGTTTTCCGGGCGCTCGACACTCATGCCCATGGTTTTCCCGCGGACGTGATGCGAGATTTCCATGGCGAATCCCTCCACGTCCGGGACCTCTTTCAGAGCCGGCACCGCAATCTCGAGAATCGGCAGCATCACGTCCTGGTAGGTGCGCAATGCGCGATGGCTTTTGTTCACCAGTTCCGTGGAGTAGGATCCGAAATAGTTCCCGGTGAGCTCGACTACTGTCATCCCGCCATAACTGTCAAAGCGCAGCGAACGCTGGTCGGCGCGCTCCTGCTGAGCCAGTTCCAGATCCAGCACGCGGCTGAAATAAAACGGGTAAGGAAAGATGTGGCCCTGGATTTCGGCTCCAACCGCCTGCAGTTGCTGGAAGTATTTCTCCTGCAGCGCGCGCAATTGAGGATTCTTGATTTCGGCGGGGGTCAGAGCTTGACCTGCAGCCAGGCAAGTCAAACCCACAATAAGAAACGACAGCCAACACTTACTTTTGAGCGTAAACAATGCCGGAACTCCGCATTAAAGGATCGGAATCCATCCGAATCTAAGCGATCAGCGCCTGAATTTCGGATTTCCACAAAGTATATCTGTACGAAGCCATCAGCGGCGACTTGCTCAGCGCCGGCCCACCGTCCATGATGATCGCAGTTATGCCGGCATCGCTCATCCGGACAATTTCCATGCAATCTGCCGCAATATCCCCAGCCACACCTCGGCATCACTCGCATCCAATCGCATCCGGCGCACCATCCGCCGTACATTCTCTTCCGTGACTGCGTCCAGCCGCGGCTTTACATATCCGCTGGAGCGCAGCACGCCGACCAGCAGCTGCGTGATCATTTCCACCTTTCCGGCCTCAGCGGAAGTGGACTCGGCCTTCGCCGGCGGCGTTTTTCCCTCACGCACCAGTTCATACAGACAAAGCGCAACCGCCTGCCCCAGGTTCATCGATCCGTGCTGGGTTCGCGTCGGAATCCGCAACAGCCAATCGCAGTGGCTGAGATCGGTGTTGGAAAGCCCAACTTTCTCCGAGCCAAACAGCAAGGCTGCCGGCCCCGACGCCAGACGCCGGCGGATCGATCGCCCGCCCTGCTCCAGTCGTCTGAGTTCATGCCGCAATTCCCTTCGCCCCGCCGCGGTTGTACCGACCACCAGCCGGCAGTCCGCCACCGCCTCCGCAACGCTCCCAAACTCTTCCGCTTTCAACAGCAATTCCGCGGCATCCACCGCCGACCGCGCCTCCCGGAACGCCACCTCATAGACATTGACGACCCGCAAATGCTTGACCCCAAAGTTGCTCATGGCGCGCGCGGCTGCTCCAATATTGAGGGGATTCCGCGTCCCGACGAGCACGACTCTCAAGTTGTCCAGATGGGCGTTCACAAACCTCGTCCTAGGTTAAAGACCAGCCATTCTACGACTCCCAGCGCTCCCGGTAGCTCCGCGGCACCTCTGCGACTTCTGTCCTTGCCGAGCATCTAAGACTCAGTGCTAGGATAGAAGTCTAGGACCGCCGCGACCATTGATACGTCAGGCCCGGTGCCGCAAAACGGCGGAGAACTGAGAATCCCTGGAGGATTAATGGCAAGCAACGCCATCGTCGAAGTCACAGACGCGAATTTCGATTCGGATGTGCTGAAGTCAGACAAACCTGTGCTCGTTGATTTTTGGGCTGCCTGGTGTGGTCCGTGCCGCGCCATCGCGCCCATCGTCGACGAACTCGCGACCGAGTATCAGGGCAAGGTCAAGATTGGCAAAATGGATGTCGACCGCAACGGCGCTACGCCCATGCGCTACAAAGTTACCGGCATCCCCACCTTGCTCGTCTTCAAGAACGGGCAGGTGGTCGAGCAACTCGTCGGCTACCGCTCGAAAGAAGACATTCAGAAAGCGCTGGATCGCCACTCAAGCTAAGTCGATTTTTATTGGAGGGACGGGCCCCCCGCCCGTCCCGTTTTTTTGTGCTGCCAATGACATTGCTTGTCTCTGTCAAATAAATACTTGACATAGGCAACTATATTCGCCAAGATGCCGGTATGGCATCCTCTCTCCTCCTTCTCCCGGAAGCAGAAAAAAGGGTTGCCGCGGTCCGCCGCTTCAATCGCTTCTACACCCGCCAGATCGGAGTTCTGCAGGAAGGCCTGCTCGACAGTCCCTTCTCGCTGACTGAAGTCCGCGTGCTTTACGAACTGGCGCACCACCACGGTGTGACGGCAACGGAGCTCTGTTCCGAACTCAATCTCGACGCCGGCTATCTGAGCCGCATACTTCGCAAGTTCGAAAAACGCGACTGGGTCCACCGCAAGCCGTCCCCTTCGGACCGGCGCCAGAGCCTGCTGGCCCTCACGAACAAAGGCTCAGCCGAGTTCCTGCCGCTCGAGGAGCGCTCCAATCAGCATGTGGGGCATATGCTCGCCGAGATGTCTCTCGAAGCGCAGCATCAGTTGATTCGTTCCATGGAAGAGATCGAGCGAGTTCTTTCCCCGCCGCAAGAAAGCTCCCAGCCGTACCTGCTCCGTTCGCATCAGCCCGGCGACATGGGATGGGTCGTCTATCGGCACGGAGTGCTTTATTCGCAGGAGTACCGTTATGACGAAAGGTTTGAAGCGCTGGTAGCCGAGATCGTGGCTGAGTTCATCCAGAACTTCGACCCCCGCCACGAACGCTGCTGGATTGCCGAGCGAAATGGAGAACGCGTCGGCTCCGTCTTCCTGGTGCGCAAGTCGGCGAGCGTGGCCAAACTACGCCTGCTGCTGGTGGAGCCTTCGGCACGCGGATTGGGCATCGGGAAGCGCCTGGTCCAGGAGTGCGTGCGGACCGCCAAACAGATCGGTTACCAGAAAATGATCTTATGGACCCAGAGCGAACTCCTCGCCGCAAGGAAGATCTACGAGCACGCCGGATTTCATCTGGTCGAAAAGAAGCCCCATCAAAGCTGGGGCCAGAAGGACTTGGTGTCAGAGACCTGGGAATTGAAACTCTGAGTCCGACGGCGGAGGCTGCAAGCCGCAAAATCAGTACTTCCTCAACACTCCAATGACTCGCCCCTGAATCTCCACCGATGCGGCGGGGACAATAATCGGTTTCATCGCCGCATTCGAAGGCTGTAGTCGGATACTGTCTCCCTCGCGATAGAACCGCTTCAGCGTCGCGTCGGTCGTATCGACCAGCGCCACTACGATGTCGCCGTTGTGCGCGGTCTTGGTCTTCTCGACCAGCACATAGTCGCCGTCGAGAATCGCCTCGTCCTGCATCGATTCGCCGCGCACTTCGAGCACAAACACTTCCTTCGAGCGCACGAAATCAGCCAGCGAGATCGTCTCGTTATTCTGCACTGCCTCAATCGGTTGCCCCGCCGCGATCCGGCCCACCAACGGCAGCACGACCGCCGTATTCACCATCATCGATTGTTTGAGTTTGCCTTTCGGCGCCAATAGGTCAATCGAGCGGCTGCGATTATAGTCGCGGGTGAGGAGGCCCTTCTTCTCGAGATTGGTGATGTGCTTGTGCACCGTGGCCAGTGAATTCAGGCCCATCGCTTCTTTCATCTCTTCAAACGAAGGGGAGTAGCCTTTTTCGTTCACAAAGCGGGAAACAAAGTCATACAACTCGCGTTGACGACGAGTGATTGCCATGCGCGCAGCATAGGCGAAAGTAAAGCGAATGTCAACAGAAGCAGCTGTCAGCCGTCAGCCTTCAGCAGGTCATCCATGCTGGGTGTCGGTCCTTCTTCGTCTTTCGAAACGCCTAGCCGGACAAATCCGAGGACGTTTTGCGTTGCAATGCCGCCCCTTGGACGCTACCTTGCCAACGGGTCAACCGCGAATGCAGGAATCGCCGGACAATCGAGTGAGAGTCTCAGTTGCCAGGTTGACGTTGCTGCTCTGTTTGTTTTTCTTGATTTCAGGGGGTCTCGGGTATCCGACCCTCAATCGATACGATCCGCGTAAGGTGCCCGGCCTCTCCGACGTCAACGCGTACTCCGCGCTCGTCACCGGGCAGACGGACGTGGACGTTGGACACATCCGCTACCGCGTGCTGGTGCCCTGGATCGCAAAACCGTTCTACCGGCTCGCCCTTGGCCGCTCGGCCACCTGGGATCCAGTCATGGTCGGACTTCTGGCTGCCAACTCCCTGTTTGTGGCAGCAACCGCGGCGCTTATTGTACTTCTCGGCACGCGGCAGTTCGGCAGTTACACAGTTTCTTTGGTTGCGTCCCTGCTGTACCTGGTCAACTTTGCCGTTCCCAACCTGCGGCTGGCGGGCTTGGTCGACGCCGGCGAAGGTTTCTTCCTGCTCGCTCTTCTCTCGAGCCTATGCGAACGTCAGTGGTGGGCGTTACCTGTGATCGGGGTGCTCGGCGCAATGACGAAGGAGTCATTCGTTCCATTCAGCATTGCGTTCACCGCAGCCTGGTGGTTTACAGTCCGCAAAGAGTCCAGTTCGC
The DNA here is from genome assembly GCA_020073565.1 of Terriglobia bacterium. GTDB lineage: Bacteria > Acidobacteriota > Terriglobia > Terriglobales > Acidobacteriaceae > Acidiflorens. The sequence goes on along the minus strand of JAIQEY010000012.1, from coordinate 113,884 downwards.
CCGTGCGAAACGCCGCTTGGATTCTGACCAGTTGGGTCGCCAGCATCGCCACGATGATCGGCGTGCAATGGTGGGTTGGGGGCAGCTTCGTAAACCCAATCCATTTTGCGGCGACACTCCACGGGAATCACGAATACGTGCAACACTTTGCCTCGTCTCTCTGGGATCGGAATTTCTGGTACATTTTTTTGTGGTTGTTGCCAACCTCGATCCCAAACCTGAAACGATTTCCGAAGTCGTGGCTGATCCCGGTCGCGGCAACCTCCGTGATGGTATTTGTTCTCGACGGATATTACGGCGGTGCCCCCGACACGGTCGGCAGGGCATTATTCAGCGTGGCTGGACCACCGCTGAGCTTGTCTTCGGCAATGCTGTTACTCGGGATTTCAGACCGAAGTCCGGATAATCAGAGCGCATTCAACCAGATAGCTTGGCACTAGCATCTCGCGTGCAAGAATCCACAAGAAAATCTCGTTTTCCTCTTGCAGAAAAATCAAAGTCATGGCATCTTCAGAATATCTTCTCCGAAAGGACGCCCATAATGGCGATTGAAAGCACAACCCATAACGTGCTGCAAATGCCAAGGCGACCCGAACAAGGTCGACTTTGGCTTAGGGCGTCGTTCGACTGCGTAAGTTACTAAGTCCCCGACGCTCGTAACGCAGACCTAACCACAACTTTGCTGGGTGGCGCAGGCCGCGGTTCCTTCGACTGTAATCGACCATGCCGCTGCCGCTTGCGGGACTCTCATTCATTGGGATTTCTGTTGTTTCCCCCCAGTCCTAGCTTCACAGGGTCGGTGGCGAAGGCTACGGATACTTCGTGCAGGCGCTTTTCGGAGTGCTGGGGTTCAAATCCCCCTCGTGCAGCATCATTTCCGTGGCCACCTGTACCCCGACCAGACTATGAAAGGTCCAAGGTCTCAGGTCTCAGGATTCTCACAGTAGTTCTCCTGCGACCTGACACCTGCGACCTGCAACCTGAACTTTTCGCCGGTGGTGAAAGAGAAGAGTTACTTCGCGCCTAACGAAGACGTGCAGGGTGGCGAATCCTGCCGAGGTGCAGTACCCGCGGGACGGGGGCGTAGTCCTGAATCACAAGGTACCGCGGGCAAACGGCCTCGAGTCACTCTCTTCTCGCACGTTCCCCGGCGAGCGACTTCAATCACTAACTCCGGCTTAGCGCCGGTTAGAAAACGACGACTTATGCAGACGATCGTGATGAAGAAAGCCGCGCTTAGCGGCGAACAGTCCCTTTGCCGGGCATGCCACTGGGCGCACATCCAGAAAGGGTTTTGTGAGAGCGAGGAGGCAGTCTTCTGCTGCTTTAGCAGATTTCGCGCGGTCCCGTTCAAGGTTGCGGACTGCACGGACTTTAGCAACAAGAACGTGCCCACGCGCGAGCAGATGGAAAACATCGCCCTGATCATTCCGACGAAGCCGGTCCGCAAACCATCGGGTTTTGCCGGGATCGGTTTCTCGGGCGAACAGGAAGCGGAAGAGGAGGAACTGTCGTCCGCTACGGAATAACCTTGCCAGCGGACTTTGCGGAGCTTGTGCCCGAGTCCTCTGGAAGATCGAATCCGATCCGGCGGCCAGTTGCGGGCGGCGGCTCCATCAACTCCCGGATCGCTTCGACGAGATCCTGGATACTGGTGTCGTGGCTTTCGACCCGGTGCTCGAGTTCGGTCAGCTTGGACATGATTTGCTGGTTGGCGGCCAGGGCCTCGCGCATGCGCACGAAGGCGCGCACGACGAAGATACTCATTTCCACCGCGCGTTCGGAGTTCAGGACCGACGCAGCCATGATCGCGCCGTGTTCCGTAAAGGCATAGGGCAGGTAGCGGCGCCCGCCCCGGCCGGAACTTGGGGCCGCATTTTGTGATCTCAAGCTGGCCGTTTCTTCGGCGGAGAGTTGCGTGACAAAGTCGTCGGGGAAGCGGCGGGCATTGCGTTTGACCTGCTGGTTGAGGGCCCGCACCTCGACGCCGTAAAGTTCAGCAAGGTCGGTGTCAAGAATGACGCGATGCCCGCGAATGAGCAGGATCTTGGATTCGACGCGTTTGGTAAGAACTGTGATTTGAGTGCTCATGGGTTTCTGAGGTTCGCATGTGCGACGTCAAACATCCGGCCGGAGCGTTTGGATGGCGTAAGTATATTCGTGGCGAGTGGGAGCACAAGAATCGTTGGTGCAGGGTAATCGACGCGCATCTAGAGACGAGGAACCAGCAAAAGAAAGGAGCCACCATGGCCCGTTTGAATATGCTCAACCTGAACTTCGGCTTTCGGACCCACGAGGGCGCACCGGCCCGCAACCTGACGCCGGAGTTCCAGCTTCGCCGCTCGGTGCTCGCCTGCCTGCTTTGGGAGACGCAGTTCTACGAGAACGGCGTCGAGATCGCTGGTCGCATCGCCGAACTGGTGCCCAAGGTTCAGGCCGAGAAGGTTGCCGCACTCGCCATCGAAGCGCGTGAGCAGATGAAGCTGCGCCACGCTCCGCTGTTCCTGCTCCGCGAGATGGCGCGTCACGCGACCCACCGCCGGCTGGTGGCCGAGACGCTCGAGCGCGTGATCCAGCGTGCCGACGAACTCGCCGAGTTCGTCGCCATCTACTGGAAAGACGGACGTGTGCCGCTCTCCGCGCAGGTGAAGAAGGGTTTGGCTGCGGCGTTCCCGAAGTTTGATGAGTACCAGCTCGCCAAGTACGATCGCGGCGGGCCCATCAAGCTGCGCGACGTGCTCTTCCTCTCGCACGCCAAGCCGCGCGATGCGGCCCAGGCGGGCGTCTGGAAGAAGCTCGTCTGGGGACGCCTCGCGACGCCCGACACCTGGGAGGTTGCACTCTCGTCTGGTGCTGACAAACGCGAGGCCTGGGAGCGCCTGCTGCGTGAGAAGAAGTTGGGCGCGCTTGCCCTGCTTCGCAACCTCCGCAACTTGCGCGAAGCTGCAGTGGATGAGACGCTCGTGCTCGAAGCGCTCGGCGCCATGAGTGCGGCGCGCGTGCTGCCGTTCCGCTTTCTTGCCGCTGCGCGTTACGCGCCGCAATGGGAAGCGCAGCTCGAGCAGGCGATGCTTAAGTCTGTTGCGGAACAGACAAAGCTCGCCGGGCGTACGATCGTATTGATCGACGTCTCCGGCTCCATGACCGCGCCACTCTCGAGTCGTTCGGACATGCAGCGCACCGATGCGGCCTACGGTTTGGCGGTGCTTCTGCGCGAGATCGCCGAGAAGGTAAGCGTGTTCTCGTTCTCGGACAACCTGGTCGAAGTGCCAGCCCGTCGCGGCTTTGCCCTGCGAGACGCGATTGACGCTTCGCAGCGCCACAACGGCACGTACCTCGGCAAGGCGGTAGAAGAGCTGAACCGGCGCGCCGAGCGCAATCCGAACGAGCGCTACGATCGTCTGATCGTCATCACCGACGAGCAGTCCCACGATTCGGTTCCCAAGCCGAAAGGCGCGGGGTACGTGATCAACGTGGCGTCTTACAAGAACGGAGTCGGCTATGGTGTCTGGATGCACATTGATGGCTGGTCAGAGTCAGTCATCGAATACATTCGGGCGCTGGAGACGGCGGCGAACAGCTGGAACTAACTCAGTTGCAGCAGTAGCTGTAGAGACGCGGCTTGCCGCGTCTCTACACTAACGTTTGTTTTCTTTCAAGATGAAGGCAACTAGTTACATGCCGCAGGCAGAATCGTGACCTTTATTTTGTCCTCGACCCCTAGTTCTCGTAAACAACGCGAGCTTTCTTCAGCTTGGCGTGTTCTTTTCGAAGGATGCGGGCAATCTCCCCCAGAGACGGGACGGGTGCCTGGGGCAACTCCCAGGTCGGCCTTTCGCCTTGCGCCGAAGTGTACGCTGTACCCCCAAGGACGTATTGTTCGGCCGCCATGGCCTGCACACTCGCGTGTTGGGGATGGCTGGGCGCCTGGTAAGGATGCGGCTCACTGCTGACAGAAACCCCGACATATTGTCCGAATGCCGCAGGCGTCAAAAGCAAGCACAGAATTAGGAATGAAGTTTTCATCGCAAGTCGCGTTCCCAACTTCAAGAATGCCGGGTCGCGGCCGCGTCGAGCCCACGTTCGGATGGAGGCAGAAAGCGGTTTGCGCGCGCCCAGCCGAATCTGGAGAGCTGGTTACGCACCTCTGGTGTTACCAGGAGCAAGCTCGTTTCCAAACTGTGGCGTGGCAGATAGCTGATTTCGAGGCCCTAAGAGGGGGCCAGGGGGCAATAGTTTGCACAATTGTGGAACTGGAAATGGTTCCCACTTCCCGGCAGCCTAGCGCTCTGGAGAGGCCTGCTAGCGGCTGCTGGAGTACCAATTTCGACACGCGCCGGTATCGTCCGGTAGGTTCTGTGCGGCGCCGCTGGCCAATCATGAGAGGCCGCGCAAAGCCGGGAAAGTTACGTCGGCAAACTGAGGACTGAAAGTTGCCGGCGTATCCATGCGAGTCGCGAGCCTCGGGGAGGTTGCGCTAAAGTGGTGTCCATGAAAATGCTGAGAGCAGTACGAATCGGATTGGTTTTACTGGCGATCATCGCAGTGGCGACGGTGGCCGTCGGTGCGGATTACAAAGTTGCCAAGACGTGGAAGCTGGGCGGTGACGGTGGATGGGACTACCTGACAGTCGACAGCGACGGGCATCGTTTGTTCATAGCGCGGGCGACACGTGTCATGGTCATCGACACGGACTCCGGCAAGCAAGTGGGCGAGATTCCTGATACGCCGAGAGTGCACGGAGTCGCTCTTGTCCCGGATCTCGGGCGCGGATTCGTCAGCAATGGCGGAGAGGACACGGTCAGCGTGTTCGATCTGAAAACGCTCGCGCTCCAGAAGAAAATCAAAGTCGGGAATGGGCCGGATGCGATCGTGTATGACCCGTTCTCAAGGCGAGTCTTTACCTTCAACGGGAGGGGCCACGACACTACCGCGGTGGATCCATCCAAAGGTGAGGTTGTGGGCAAAGTAGACTTGGGTGGCAAGCCGGAATTTGCCGCCACCGACGCTAAGGGCACGATGTGGGTGAACATCGAAGATACCTCGGAGCTAGTGGCGTTCGATCCAGTGAAGCTGACCGTGAAGTCACGCTGGAAACTCGCCGACTGCGAAGAGCCAACTGGCCTGGCGCTCGATCGCAAGAACCGCCGGCTGTTTGCCGGCTGCGGGAACAAGAAGATGGTGATCGTGAACGCGGATGATGGAAAGATAGTGGCCAGCCCCGCGATCGGCGATGGTTGCGACGCCACCGCCTTCGATGCGGACCTTGGCCTGGCATTTGCCTCGGCCGGGGATGGAACTATCACTGTGATTCACGAAGACTCCGCGGATAAATTCAGCGTGATCGAGACCGTGACCACACAAAAGGGAGCGCGCACGATGGCGGTCGACCCGAAGACGCACCAACTCTTCACCGTAACGGCCAATGTGGGGCCGCGCCCGGAGCGGAAGGTGGAGCCGGATTCGTTCGTGGTGCTGGTCGTGGGGGCAGCGCGCTGAGGACGGACGTGGCCGACATGCGAGACCGAATGCGCCGGATTGCGCGGAGTCACGAGCAGCAGCCCGTGGCCCGCGCAATCCGTATTTTCGTGTTGTTGTGTGCCGTACTGTTGGGCGCCCAGATGGCTCCTGCCTACTCCGTGCTGACGCACGAGCAGGTGGTTGATCTCTTGTGGAAGGATCAGATTGAGCCTCTGCTGAAGAAGCGGTTCCCGCAAGCCCAGGAGAAGGATCTCCGGGACGCGCACGCCTATGCCTACGGCGGATCGATGATCCAGGACATGGGTTACTACCCGTTCGGCAACAAGTTCTTCAGCGACTTACTCCACTACGTGCGGTCGGGTGATTTCGTGATGAACCTGATCGACGATTCCTCCGATCTGAATGAGTATGCCTTCGCGCTCGGCGCCCTCGCGCACTATGCCTCCGACAACGCCGGACACCCCATGGTGAATCATGTGGTGGCGATCGAATTTCCGGCGCTGAAGAAGAAGTATGGCGATCTGGTGACCTATGCCGACGATCCCAAGGCGCACATTCGAACCGAGTTCGGTTTCGACATGGTGCAGGTCGCGAAGAACCGCTATACGAGCGACCGCTATCACGACTTCATTGGTTTCGAAGTTTCGCAGCGTCTGCTCGATCGCACCTTCAAGGAAACCTATGGCCTCAGCCTGGATGACGTGCTCGCGAACGAAGATCTGGCGATCGGAACTTTCCGCTGGAGCGTCAGCCAGGTCATCCCCGGAATGACACGGGTCGCTCTGCTCTCGCGCCGGGATCAGATGGTGAGGGAAGATCCGACCTTCGATAAGAAAAAGTTTCTCTTCTACTTGAAGCGAGTAGAGTACGAGAAGGAATGGGGGCGGGGTTATCGCAGACCGGGCTTCGGCGCTCGGGTGCTGGCGTTCTTCTTGCACATTATTCCCAAAGTCGGGCCCTTCAAGGCCGTCAACTTCAAGATTCCCACTCCGCAGAGCGAAAACCTCTACATCACCAGCGTTGATCGTACGGTGGAGGCGTATCAGGCAGACCTGGCCCATGTGGCAGCGCACAATCTGCACTTGGAGAATCTCGATTGCGACACGGGCCAGGAGACACGGCCGGGAGAGTACGCCTTGAGTGATAAGACCTACGCCAAGCTGGTCGATAAACTGGCCGACAAGGATTTCGATCAGGTGCCGCCCAAACTGCAGGCCAACATCCTTCAGTATTTCGCGCGTCCCGATGCCCCGATTTCAAATCGCAAGAGCCGCAAGACATGGGTGCGGGCGCGAAAGAAGCTCGAGCCGCTGCGGGTTGCCGTCAACGCCACGGCCAGCGGGAACAAATAACGGAGCGCATTGTAAACCCTGCCCAGCAGCCGCTTTGTCGCACGCACTTTAGTAACTTTCCTGTTCACCATCCTGTAACGGTTCTGCCTTTAGAGTAACTATAGGTGTGGAGTGAACTGTGGACAGTGAAACTAGAACGCGCGAGCGCCAGCGTCTGATGGTCGATTTGCTCGAGAGAAAGATTCGTCTGCGTGCGCGTCAGCTCTACGACCAGCGTGGACAGATCGACGGTCAAGCACTCGAAGACTGGGTCAAAGCAGAATCAGAAATCCTCAGGACCAGCATCCTCGCGCCTCTCTGGAACGCGCGCCGGCAGCGCGAAGCGTCAGAGCAATCGTAGGAAACTCCTTCGCGTGAGTAACGGGGTCAGCTCAGAATCAGGTCGTCGAGTTTCTTACGCGACCAGTCGGCAGCCGCCTGCACGAAGGCCAGCACCAGCGGGTGCGGCTTTTTGTCCTTGGACGAGAGTTGCGGCTGGAACAGCGTAGCGATAAAGAAGCGGTGGACAGGTGATTCAATCGCGCGGCATTCCTCATTCGCGCCCCGCGCCACCACCGGAAAACCCGCTTCCATGGCGGTCCACTCGAACTCGGGATTCAATTCGTAGTTGCAGAAAAACTCCTCTTCCACTGTCTCTTTCCCGTAGTAGCCGGCGAGATAAGAGCCGGGACGAAGCCGGATTTCGGGCACGCGCCCGGACAACTTGGGGGCATCGGCCGCGCGCTTGGGGACAGCACAGGCGACGGGATAGATGATGATGTTCTTGGCCTTAGGATCTTCTTCGGCAGTGGTCGCGTCCGTGATGCCGAGCACGTTGCGGGCGCACTCAATCAGTGCGTACTGAAAGCCTCCGCAGGTGCCCAGAAACGGCCAGTCGCGCACGCGCGCGAACTCGATGCCCTTGAGCATACCGTCAAAGCTCTTGTATGGGCTGCCGGGCGAGGCCCACAGCCCGTCGAAAGATTCGAGAGTGGCCGTGGCATTCGGCTCCAGGAGCGAGGGTGTGGGGAGCCAGACCGATTCCACCGCGATCCCGAGTTTCCGGGCGGCGTGCTGCAGGGAATCGTTGATGGCGTGGTGGGAACGGAACTCCGGGTTGAAGTCGCCGAGAATGCCGATCCGGACAGGTTCGGTCACACAGGACATTCTAAATTAGCGGTTCCCTGTTTGCGTTTAGCATCTAGCTACGCGCCGTGTGCACGTCGGCCAGGCTCCCAGGCACGCACCTCTACAGGAGATGCAACTTCCGCAAAAGAATCCAGAAGCCAGCGGATGTGAGGGCAGTGCCGGCGCACAGCATGGCCACTGGCTTCCATGCGGATGTCCGCGCCCGCGCCTGGGAACTGCGCGACCCGAGTACGAACGGTGCATCGTCAGGGCCTTTCATCAGCACCAGCGCAGGTTTCAGATTGAACCCAGATGGCAGTTGTTCTTGCGGCGGATCTTTGGCGACAAAACCTGTTTCTTCAGGAAGCACGGCCGTCGCATGTTCCGATTCGCGTCCGGGATAAGGAATGCCAGCCACCGCCCACGCGTTCGGATTTTGTATACCCGCCTTGTTGAGCGCCGCTGCGATTCTTGATTGCTGCGTCATCGCGCCGTCAGTCGAAGGTGAAGAACCGGAAAGCTGAATAATCTCAGGTGCCTCAGGGATTGCCTGGATCCCTTTCATGGCCGCTGGTTTCGGCTCGTCTTTTTTGCGGAAAAGCGGCCTAACCTCAATTCCGGGATTCTCGGTGATCGTTCCTGTGACGAACAGCTCGCTCTGAGGCTCGATGCAAAACTCCTCGATCAATATGCGCCTTGTGGGAACAGCACCATGACGCGCAAGAAAGAGGCTGACGGCCGGCAGAACAGTATGCGAGTCATAAAAGGTCGGCCCTCCATATTCCTCACGAAGGCTGATGGGTACGTCGAGATCGGCACCCATCGGCTCGATCAGCAATTGTCCGGTCGAGTCTTCGAGGAAGAAAGGGACGTGCAGCGTTTCATCCACCACCTGCTCCCATTCATGAGTTTGTGACTTCCGCTGCTGCCAAATCGTTGTCCGGTACAAGAAACAAGGTCTGCTCGTGAGGGGAGCAGTAATCGTGTACGGACCGGAAGCCCGGCCGTTGATCTCCACCAATCCGAGGGAAATTTCACCAATCTTCGAAGCCGGTTCAGGTTTCGGGCTCCCGCCCGCGAGCAGGCGGAGTCCGCGAATCAGCAAAGCCAAGCCAGTCAAGGCGGCCAGCGAAGCGACAACGATCGGGCAGATGAGGACGGAGGAGGCGACCAATTCTATTTTCCTGTGTTCGCAGGCGCAAAGCGATCTGTTACGAGAATAAGAAAGCGGATCTGATAAGGGCAGCGGGAAAAGGGACAGGTAGTCTTACGGAGGTAACAGTTACTGGGGCGGACGCCCGCCCCGCCCACCGGCTAGTGCTTTCTTACTATTGCTGTCGTTTGCCCGCATCACTAGAGTGTCGGACACTTGGGGTATTGCTAATTTTTTCGATGTGGTGAGGGAAAGGCCGCAGTATCGCGGTCCAGTTCCAGACGCCCGTCTCCTGGGGGAAAAGCGCATGCGATCGATTCTCGCCTTTTTGTGTTTGCTAGGCCTGGCCGTGTCCGTGTCCGGCCAAGTTAATTATGGGATGGTTACCGGTACGGTGCGAGACGCGCAGCTTCTCCCCGTCGCCCGGGCCAGCGTTCAATTCAAAGCGCTTAGCACGGGAGCGACGCGTGCAGTCTCCACGAACCAAGCAGGAGTATTCTCCGCCCCGGCTCTTCCGCCCGACGACTACGAACTCACCGTGCAGGCCTCGGGCTTTGCCACTGTGAAGCAATCACTGCGTCTAGAAGTCGGGCAGAACCTGGCGATCGAAATTGGACTGAAAGTCGGAGCGGTAACCGAAGGCGTGCAGGTGGTCGCGTCGGCCGAGGTCTTGCGAACCACCGACGCGAGCGTGGGCGAGGTCGTCGAACGGAAGTCGGTGCAGGAACTGCCGCTGAATGGCCGCATGTTAGTGGACCTGGTGCTGACCGTACCCGGCACGCACATCGGTTTTGGCGCGCAGACTGGCGAAACCAACCCGCTCTATTGGCGCCCCGGACAGCGCTCGGCCCTCGTGATCGGCGGCAACCGGCCTAACGCGAACTTCTTCCTGCTGGATGGCGCAACCAATACCGATCCCACATTCAACACGCAAAATCTGAGCCCGTCGCCGGACGCGGTCATGGAGTTTCAGGTCGAGACCAGCAGTTACACCGCCGACATGGGCGGAGCGGGTGGCGGGCAGATCAATATCGTCACGCGTGGTGGAACGAATCAATTTCACGGAACGATGTACGAATTTCTGCGCAACGGCGCCATGGATGCCACCACGTTCGGTTCCATGGGAAACAATCACCTGGTTCAGAATAACTTCGGCGCCTCATTTGGAGGACCGCTGCTAGGCAAGAAAAAGAGGACGTTCTTCTTTCTCAACTACGAAGGGTTGCGGCTGGCGCAGGCTGATGCGCAGATCCTGACCGTCCCCACCGTGGACGAGATTCAGGGCGACTTCAGCATGAGTAACGCCAAGATCTACGATCCCACCACCGCCGTTGCCAACACGAGCTACGATCCCACGAGGCCTACCGGGCCCAGCAACTACCCGTACACTCGCAGCCAGTTCCCCAACAACCAGATTCCTGCGGATCGGATCAACCAGTCGTTGGAAACGTTCCTCATGCAGTATGTGCCGATGCCGAACATGACGATGATGGGCTCGGGTGTGGATTCCAATAACTACCTCGACATCCGCAACGAAATGCATAGTCAGGATCAGGGCACAGTCCGCGTGGATCACGTGTTCGCGAATAACGACACCGTGCTCGCGCGATACTCAGTCAGTGCGGAACGCGGGTTTTCTCCGAGCAACGGAATGACCGCGACCACGGAGAACCTCCCCGGCTTTGGCGCGCCTTTCGACAACCTCTCCCAACAGGCCGTGCTTTCCTGGACTCACGCCTTTTCGAGCAACAAGCTCAATACCGTTTCGCTCGCCTTCTCGCGTCTCTCGATGAACCACACCTCGCAAAACGACGGTGTGAACGACATCGTGTCGCAACTCGGCATTCAGGGAGTCGGCTTCGGCGGCCCCGGCGCCTGGGGTGCTCCGTGGTTTGCCGCGCAAGGTTACACAGGGATTGGCGACACCTTCGCCGCCACTCCCATGCATGCCTGGGACACCACGGCAGAGATCCGTGACACCTACGCCTGGCAGCATGGACGCCACGGTCTCAAGTTCGGCGGTGACTTCCGCCGCTACATCTGGCCGATGTGGGGCTTCTTTCAGAACCGCGGTTATTATCAATACACCACCGGCTACACCACGGAATTCGGGTTTAACGACGGCAGCGGATCTGGCTTTGCCAGCCTTCTGCTGAGCCTGCCCACGGTGAAGCAGCGGCAAGCCGGCATCCCGCAGATGAACCTGCGTAACTGGGGATGGGACGCTTTCGCGGAAGACAGCTGGCAGATCACGCCGACGACCACGGTGAATTTCGGGCTGCGCTACGAATACACCGACCCGCTCTGGGATCGCCGCAACACGAATTCGAATCTGATCTTCAACCACGGCGTTCCGTCGGTATTCATCGGGGGTGAGCAGGGATATCCGAGCGGCCTGATGTATGCCAACAAGCACAACTTCGCGCCGCGCTTTGGGCTCGCCAAGAACCTGCCGCGCGTGGGGCTGGTGTTCCACGCCGCTTACGGAATTTTCTATACACCGGTCGATCAGAACACGTGGTGTAACCAGCGGCACAATGTACCGAACGTGTTCCCGGAAACGCAGCAGGCTGATAACTTCACGCCGCCGGCAGGGCTCTATACGACCGGTATGAATTTCGGCACGCCGGTTTTGGGAACCGGCACGTTGCCGGCGACCACGGTGAGCTTTACTGCGTTCGATCCGCACGCGCCTGCGCAGTACGTGCAGCAATGGAATACGCAGCTCGAAAAAAGCTTTGGCACGAACACGTCGCTGGCGGTCGGCTACCTGGGCGCACGCGCATTTCACCTGCAGCGCTCGCACCTGATCAACAACGCGCCGCCCGGGCCGGGTCCGATCGGCCCACGCCGTCCGTTCAAGACCCTGAGTTTTGTTCCTAACACCGTCTTGCCGCCCAGCAGCGCGACCAATGCGATCATTCAGAGCCAAACGTTCCCGGTGAGCACGATCAATCTGCTCGAAGACACCGCCCAGAGCTGGTATGACGCGGGCTACGTGAACGTGCGAAGAAAGTATTCTCACGGACTCAGTTTCCTGGCCAATTACACTTACGCCAAGACGCTGACCAATGCGCCCGATTTCCGCTCTGCCATGGACGAGGCAGCCATCCCACAGAACAACAGCAACCTGGCGGCAGAAAAAGGTCCGGGATGCGACGTGCGCCATCGCTTCGCGCTCAGCAGCGTTTACGATATTCCGGCTTTCCAGAGGACCGCGCTGACGCGCCTACTCACCGAGAACTGGCACTTCACGACCATCTATCAGGTGCAGTCGGGAATGCCACTGACCATTTCCGTGTTTGGAGACACCGCAAATTCCGGCACGGTGCTGGGCGAGAACCCGATCCGCGCCAACTACACGGGGCAGCCCATCTTTGGTCCCGGGACGCACACGGCCGACAAGTGGTTCAACCCGGCCGCCTTCGCGGCGCCGCCGGCCTACACTTTCGGTGATGTCGGACGGAACTCGGTCTACGGTCCGCCCATGCAGACGCTCGACTTTGCGCTGGCCCGCACGTTCCGCCTCACCGAGAAAGCCAGCTTCCAGTTTCGCGGCGAAGCCTTCAACGCGCTGAACAAAGTCAACCTTGGCACCCCCAACCGCTTCGTCAATACGCCGCAATTCGGCACCATCACGATGGCCATGACGCCGGGTCGGGAGATTCAGCTGAGCGCGAGGCTGTCGTTCTGAGTGTAGATGTAGCGCCGCCGTCCCGGCGGCTGTCCGGCGGGCGACTCGCCCGCCGCGCCGAGGGCGACACGCGCCATCGAGACAGCCGGCAAGATGCCGGCGCAACAATTCGGAGGTTTTGGACTCGCGGGAGTGTCAGATGCGTACGAGTAGTTCCACTTCCGTCTCGTTCCTGAAACGTCCTGAAAGCCCTAAACCGCGACCCGCCGCTTCTGGAGAATCTCTTCCACCGCCGCGATCGCAGCATCCACTTCTGCATCCGTGTTGTAGAAGTGCGGCGAGAAGCGGACGCCCGCCTTGGGCCGCCAGTCCACCAGAATGTCGCGGGCGAGCAATGCGCGCGAGACCTGCTGCGAGTCGGGCATGTCAATAGAAACTGTGCCGCCACGCTTTTCCGGATCGCGTGGCGAGTTGACGCGCCAGCCGTGCTTATCGGCGAGTTCGATCAGACGGGCGGTCTGACGTTTTGACCTCTCGCGGATCTTTTCGACTCCCACCTCACTAATGATTTTCAGTCCGGGACGGCAGGCTTCTAGCGAGGGGATGTGCGTGGTCCCGTTCATGAAGCGAAACGGCGGATCGGTGTAGCGGATCGGGCCGGTTTCAAAGGCCATGGAGTCTTGATGGGCGAACCATCCGGTAAGCTTGGGTTCCAGCTTGCTCCCCAAATCTGGACGAACGTAGAGATACGCGACGCCCGGTCCTCCGCACAGCCACTTGAGAACGCCGCCACAGGCAAAGTCCACGTTGAGGGCTTGCACATCCACCGGCACAGTGCCCAGCGATTGAAACGTGTCGAGCACAACATGCGCGCCGACCTTGTGCGCTTTTTCGATGACGACCTTCGCGTCCTGGATGTAGGCGCTGCGGAAGATGACGTGTGAGATTGGCACGAGCTGGGTCTGCTCGTCGATCGCTTCGACGAGTCGCTCAGTGTCCACCGTGATGCCGTCATCGGTCTTCACCATGTGAACCCGTGCGCCGTACGGGCGTTGCGCTTCCCAGAAATACATGACCGAGGGAAAATTCAGGTCGCTGTACACTACTTTGTTGCGCTTGCCGGAGAAATCGAAACAAGAGGCCACTACGGCTTGGCACGTAGTCACGTTCTGGTGGACGGACACCGAATCTTTGGCCGCATTCATCAGGGCGCCAAGTTCATTGCCGACTTCAGCGGACAGCATCCACCAGCGCTCTTCCCAGGCGCGAACGCCGCGCGTGGCCCACGTGTCCGCGTAGCCGTTGAGCGCGTCATAGACGCCGCGCGGCATCGCCCCCAGCGAGTTCGAGATCATGTAGTTGGTGCGCTCCAGGATAGGAAACTCGGAGCGGTAGCGGAGCAGGTCGTCAGGCATGAGGCTCATTGTAATGCGGAGGTAGAGGGGCGGGTGCACAACCGCATTTCTAGAACCGGCTTGGATCTGTTGACATTCTAGGGACGGCCGTGGGTCCCGGAGGGACCTCTGAAAATAGCCCGCCAGTTCACTGGCGGGATCAGAACGCGAAGAGAACGTACGAGTGCCGTAGGCACGAATGAAATGCTCGACGCCGGTGACAGTTCAGCCGTCCCTCACGGGACTTGTAAAGGCTTTAAGGTCCGACTCCCGGCGCTGAAGCGCCGGGCTATTTTCAGTCGTCCCTGCGGGACTGGGAATCAACGCAATTCCTAGAGTGTCAAACGAGCGAAATCAGTGCTACGAAGGTTGCCTGCGGAAATACTTGATCGCCGCATAGGCCAGCGTTAGACCGACAAGCAGCGCTGCTCCGCTCACCAGGTTAACGCGAGAATCCCACCAGGTTTTTGACACCGATGCCAGCACGACTGCCAACCCAATCACCGAGCCCCATCCGCCTAAAGGTGAGCGCGCGGGAAGGGTTGCTGCCTCTTCGGAAGTCAACCGTCGCCGGAACGAGATGTGCGCCGCCAGCGAGACGATCCAGGAGAGCATCATGCCAAAGAAAGCACCGCGCAGGATGTATTCGAAGGCCTTGGCAGCGGCCCAGCGTTCCAGTACGAGCGCCACGATGATTCCATAGGATGAGACCAGCAATGCGTAAGTAGGAGTTCCGTTCCGGCTCAGGTGTCCAAAGGCACGCGGGGCCCATCCGGTGCGGCCGAGCGAAAACAACATGCGCGATGAAATATAGAGAGCGGCATTCGCACCAGAAAGAGCCGCGGTCAGCACCACAAAATTCATGATGTGCGCGGCTCCCGGGAGGCTGACCGACCGGAAGACGGTGACAAAGGGGCTTTCCGTGACGCCCGCGCGGTTCCACGGCATGATGCCGACCAGAATCGTAATCGCGCCCAGGTAAAGAAAAGTCAGGGCAAGAAATGTCGTGCGCACGGCGCGCGAAACTTCTTGTGCGGACGTTGATTCCCCCGAGGTAACGGCGACGAACTCAACTCCGCCGAAGGTATAGATCGCGAACGTGATGGCCAGTAGCGGCGCAGCGGCTCCGAGTGGAAAGAATCCGCCGTGCGCGGTGTACTGCGCTGCGGCCCGCCCGCTCAGAAGTAGCGACGAACCTACGACGACGAACGTCGCGATCACGGCCACCTTGATCATCGCAAACCAGAATTCAAACCGTCCGTAGCTGTGGACGCTGAGCAGATTGGTGGAGAGCAGAAAAATCGAGAAGACCACCACCCAGACAATCCCCGGCACGCCAGGAAACCACAGCTTCATGTAAGTTGCAGACGCGACCATCTCGGCGCCGATCGAGACCGCGATCGCCGCCCAGTACCCAGCTCGGGAAATAAACCCGGCCCAGTGGTTGAGGTAGAGGTCTCCGTAGACCCCGAACGAGCCAGCCGCGGGATGCATGCTGGCCAGTTCGCCGAGAGCAAGCGAAACCGTCCAGCTGATGAAGGCCGCGAGCGCGAAGCTGAGGATCACCGCGGGCCCGGCTAGTTCGATGGCGGCAGCGGTACCGAGCAGCAATCCCGTGCCGATCGAGCCGCCCACCGCGACCATGGTCATCTGGCCGGCGCTGAGCTGGTGGCGCAGCCCGGCCTCGGAGTTCGAGACGGGGGCAGACATAGGCTCGTATTCGTATAGCAGAAGTTGAGGGGGAGCGCTGGGAAAAAGTCGAAAAAAGAAACGAGGGAGCGAGGCTCTCAAGGCGGCTTGGACCCTGGATCTACGCCGGTGCGGACGCCGTGAGAGATTGCGCGACCGCTACGCGGTCGCCCCCGTCACGCTTGGCCTGGTACATGGCCTCGTCGGCAGATTTGAGCAGCAAGGGAACGGTGCTCGCGCCGTTTGCGTCGTAGGCCGCGACTCCGATCGAGACGGTCACGGGATCGCTTTCCTCGCCATGCCGGAGTGTTGAAGTCCGCTTGATCCGCCTGCAAATCTCCTCAGCGCGGCTTTTGGCCTGGACGAGCGCGCATTCCGGCAGAACGATGACAAACTCCTCACCGCCGAGGCGACAGGCGACGTCGTCGGGGCGAATGCCGTGGAGCAGGGTGTCACCCAGAGCGCGGAGGATGTCGTCGCCGGCAGCATGTCCAAAGCGGTCGTTGAAGCGCTTGAAGCGGTCAAGGTCGAGCATGAGCAGGCACAGGGGGCGACGCTGGCGCCGGGACCGCTGGAGTTCGCCTTCGAGGAATTCCTGCATATAGCGGCGGTTGTAGAGTCCGGTGAGAGGATCGCGGACCGCTTGGATGCGCAGAACCTCGCGTAGATTCAGGTTGGAAAGGGCGAGTGCAATATGTTCGGCGGCGGCCGCAGCCAGTGGGCGCCAGGCTGGGGACGGATCAGCGGCAGATGCATCGCGAGCGATGAATTCGTTTTCCTGGATCGCGAGCACGCCCAACGCCTCGCCGTTGGCGATCAGGGGAAGGCACACGGAAGCACCCTCAGCGCACAGACTGTGACAACGCAGTTGGGACTCCCCGCCCGGATGGACGTGAGCACATCCACGGCGCAGGGCCCAGCAATCCGATGGCGCAAAGATCTGGTCGGCGGGCGCGCAGGGACCCCATTCCGCGTGCGACTCGACACGGTTCCTGGAGGCGCTCAGCAGGGAGACCGCTCCGGACGTGCCGGGAAAGAGCCTGCGCAACCGCTCAGGGATGATGCGGAAGGCTTCCTCGCGTGAGGCGCAGGCTTGGAGCAAACTGCCAAGTTCGCTGATCTGAGCGATGGCCTGGGCGTGAGCTCGAGATTCTTCCAGCAGTCCGCCAATCGTCTCGTTGGCGGAGAACAGTTCCTGCTGGGCAGCCTCGCGCTGCGAGATTTCCTGTTGCTGGTGATATTGGGTGAGCGCGAGCCGCCAGGTGAAGGCGACCAGGGTGGCGATGACGGCCGCGTTCGCCAGCATGTCGCCGTACACCGCCTTCCAATGATCCATCAGCAAACTGATGCACGACAGTACTGCGACGAGAAACAGATTTGTGCCCAGAAAGGTCAGGAAGGACACTGGTGGCCGCAAGGGTTGCATCTCGGACTCCGGCTTCCATGTGAGAGCGACGAACGACGCGGCGATAAGGGGAAGATCCCAGCCCAGGTCGAACCAGGCGGATGCGGACGTGTAGTGATGCAGGTCGATCCAGTTCCCAATGAAGGTAACGGTGGCGCAGACGAGCACGAAGGTCCCCAGGCGGTGCAGCAGACTGCGGGTTGGAGGGGCAGCGGTGAAACGCAGGCGCACGAAAATGGAAACCAGCAGAAAGATGCTCAACAGGTTGCTGACGGAGAGATTGCGCAGGAGAGCTTCGGGGGGAAGCATCTGTTGCAAGGGAAAGTAAAAGAAAGTCGAGTAACTAAGAGCGATGACGAGGGCGACTTGAAAGAGGTCGAGAAAGATCTCTGTTTTCAAGCGTGCGCGACGATGGACATCAGGAAGGAAGAGCATCATCAGAATCGGCGCGCCGTACAGACACCAGAGGACACGCCAGGTCGATTCAGAGACCAGGGCGCGGCGGAAGAGGGTCCCGACCAGTAACAACACCTCGGGAATCAGCAGAATCAGAAGGGTAGCGGCGAAAAGGAGCCAGAACAGGGCGGCCGTGCCTTCGGCGCGGCGAAACGCAGCCCAGGTGCAAGCCAGTGCGAGCAAATTGTAGAGAATGACAATGAATCCGGAAAGGCCCATGCCGGTCGCACCCGTTCCGAGGAGCCAATAGCCAAGGGCCTGGGTGGCCATCAGAGCCACGAAAAAGATGCCGACACAACGAGGATCTGTTAGGTTGCCAAGTCGTTGCAGGCGCGGGAAGGGGAAGAAGTCTGTGGGCAAAACATTGGACATGAGTCAAAGGTCACAATTTGGCCGAGATTGAAACATCGGCAGAGGGAGGCCGCGACTTCAATCTCCCTCCGATTCTGCATCTTGGCTGCGGCCGGTCGTTGGAGGGAGGGGTTGCCCGTGACCTTGGTAATCGTAACTCCCGCTTACCGCGTTGCTGGTGCGTTGGGTCAACCCTAGAATCTAGACGGGGCAGCCTGCCCCCGACCTTGCATGCCGGAAAACCCCAATCGCGCTGAGATCGCCCGCCGGGTCGAGAAGGCGGAGAAACTCCTGCAGAAGGGGAAGACCGCAGACGCGCTCGCGGAATACCTCCAAATTCTGGAAGACGACCCTCAGAACGACAATGTCCGGCAAATGGCGGCAGAGCTCAGCCTTTCCTTGAATAAAGGTGCTCAGGCCGTGCGCCTGTTGGGCGAACTGTTCGAGCGCCAAGTGGCGGCGCTGGACGCAAACCGCGCCAGCCTGACCTACAAGAAGCTCGCGCGCTATACCAATCCCACCTGGGAACAGAAGGTGAAATTCGGGCAGTTGCTGGAGCAGTCCAACAAGAAGGTGGCGGTCGGAACCTACGAGAACGCGCTCGAAGATCTGCAACGCCAGGGCCGCAAGGAGGAAGCGCTGCTGGTCCTGGGGAGAATTGTGGCGCTAGAGCCGTCGCAGCAGAACCATCTGCGCGTGGCCGAATTGTCGTCCGAACTCGGCGAGCATGTATTGGCGTCCCAGAAATTCCTGCAATTGGCGGAACTGGCGGAATCTTCCGGAGGAAACGCAGCCCAGTGGTTTGAGCGCGCCTACTCCGAGAATCCGAGCGATGCCAGGACCGCGACCGCCTACGGCAAGAGTTTGCTGGCGCGAGGCGAGGCGGGAGCCGCCATTTTCATTTTCGAGCCGCTCGTGCACGCTGGAGACTCATCGCTCGAATTGCGCGATCTATATGCCCAGGCTTTGCTCGCAGCCGGGCGCTGCCTGGACTGCGAGCCCTTGATCTGGCAGATGTTTGAGCAGAACCCCGCCCGCATCCACCAGGTGGTGAACCTGATCGGGAAGATGATCGATTCCGACCTGGATGTCGAGGCGGTGGCGCTGGCGCAGAAGCTGGAAGTATTTCAGCGGCGGCGTGGCGAACGGCGTTCGTTCGTCACCACTATGCAGGAACTGGTCGCCTTGCACCGGCAGTCCACCGAGATGCTGGAGTTCCTGGCGGAGCTGTTCAACTCCTCCAACCGCGAGAGCGACTACGCGCAAGTGCTGGGCAAGCTCTTCGACCTTTACTGCACCAAGCACGATTTCCAAAAGGCCGGCGAGTGTCTGGACCGGGCCGCCGAAGTCGATCCCTACGAGCCCGGCCATCAGAAGCGCCTGGAAATACTTCGCGGCAAGATCGACGACCAGCGTTTCAATGTGATTGCGTCGCGCTTCTCGACGGTCAGGAAGGAAGAACAGAGCGTCAAGATCGAAGAGCCCACCCTCGGGGCGGCGGCTCTGCAGGATCTGATGTTGCAAGCCGAAATCCTGGTGCAGTATGGGATGCGATCGAAGGCGATTGAGCGTCTGCAGCGCATTCAGGAACTTTTCCCGCGCGAAGAGGAGCGCAACCAGGAATTGCAGCGGCTGTATATCGCGGCCGGAATCGAGCCGCAGTATGCGGGCGCCGCGCCGCCGCCCGCTCCCGTTGCACCCCCGGCTCCTCCGGCTTCCCAGGCAGCACCCTCGGTACCAGCGCCCGCATCGTCTGACGTCAGCAGTCTGGCGAAGGTCGCCGAGATCACACGCAAGCTCTACCATCAAGGTAACGCGGAAGGGGTCTTGAAGGCGGCGGTCAATGAGTTGGGTGTCCACTGGAGCGCCGCACGCTGCATCGCTGCTCTGCGGAAGCCGGGCTTGCCGCCGTCCAGCGTGCAGGAATATCACATGGATGGGCTGCTGCCGGTAAGCTCGGCGGCCCTGGTCAGCGTGGTCGAAGCGCTGCAGGATCTGGCGGTAGCGCGAGGCGTCGTCACGATCAACGATGCGGGCAATGCTCCCGAGTTGCTGAGCGTGCGCGCGGCCGTCGAAGAACTGCAGATCAAATCGCTCATGGCCTTGCCGCTCGCGGAAGGCAACGACCAGATTGGGGTCCTGATCCTGACCCAGAACAACACCCGCGCCTGGCACCCCGGGGAAGTGGTCGTAATCCGAACCTTGAGCGATCAGGTGGTCATCGCGCTTAACAACGCTGGTCTCCGCCGTCTGGTCAAGAATCTCTCGGTGACCGATGAAAAGTCCGGACTGCTGAAACGCGCTTCGTATCTCGATCTGCTGCAGGCCGAAACCCGCCGCGGATTGCAACAAGGAACCGCGGTGACCGTGCTCCTGATGCAATTCGGGAAGCGCGGGGCGCTGGTGAAGGAATATGGCGAGCCCGCCGTCGAAGCCGTCATGGAGCAGATCGGCCAGCTCTTCTCCGCCAACATCCGCAGCAACGACCTGGCCTTCCGCTATGAAGCGACCACCGTCGCGTTGGTCCTGGGAGACACGGGCGAAAAAGAAGCGCTGCTAGCGGTCGAAAAACTGCGGCGCCTGCTGGCAGAGGTCAAATTTCCGGGCAAGACCCAGGGCGTCGAATTCAGCGCTGGTTTGGCGCAGGCCGTCATGCGGCAACACTATGATCCGGTCGACATCGTCACCGAAGTGGCGAACCGCGCCGACCAGGCCATGGAGCAGGCGATGGCGCATGGACCAGGGCAGGTCGTAAGCCTGGCTGCCCAGTTCGCCGCCGCCGCCGTGGCGTAGGTTTCAAAGTTACAAGGTTTCTAAGTTTCAATGAGTCTCAGCGCGTACCCAGTCCCTGAAACCTTGAAACCTGCCCTTCTGATGTCCCCGCCTAACTGTTAAACTGAAAAGTTGGCTTCTGGCCAGCCATCTCTTCTATCTAGCAGGACTCATGTTGAAACCAGGTGATATTGCCATTGTGAGCGGGGTACGCACGCCCTTCGGACGCTACTGCGGGAAAATCAAAGACTACACGGCGCAGGAACTCGGTGCGGTGGCAGCGAAAGCGGCCATCGAGCGCGCCGGAATCGATCCGAAAGATTTCGACCATGTCGTGTTCGGCAACGCCCAGCAGACGACCGGCGACGCGCTCTATGGAGCGCGCCACGTCGGCCTGCGGGCGGGACTGCCGATAGAAACCCCGGCCATGACTGTGAACCGGCTCTGCGGCTCGGGGATGCAGGCGATTGTCAGCGCCGCGCAGATGATCCAGACCGAAGAAGCGAAAACTGTGCTCGCCGGCGGCATGGAGTCCATGTCGCAGGCGCCCTTCGTAATTCGCGGGCGCGACGGTTTCACGCTGGCGCCCGGCGGCAAGCTGGAAGACTCGCTCATGGTGGCGCTGCTCGATACCTATTGCGGGCTCTACATGGCGAACACGGCGGAACTCTACGGAGAGCAGCAGGGAATCACGCGCCAGGCGCAGGATGAACTCGCCCTGCGGTCGCAGCACGGTGCGGACGCGGCCTACAAGGAAGGGCGTCTGCAGGAAGAACTCACGCCTGTTCCGCTGCGGAATTCAAAAGGCGAACCGACGGGCGAGTCTCTGACCGAAGACGACCACCGGCGTCCGCAGACCACGATGGAAGGGCTGGCCAAGCTGCGCCCGGCCTTTGGCAAGAACGGCACGGTGACGGCCGGGAACGCCAGCGGCATCGTCGATGGCGCGGCGGCGGTGGTAGTGATGTCGCTTGAGCAGGCGCAGAAGCGCAATCTCAGTCCGCTGGGACGGATTGTGAACTGGGGCATCGCCGGGGTCGAGCCGAAGCTGATGGGACGCGGTCCGGTGCCGGCCACGAAGGTCGCGCTGCAGCGCGCCGGGCTGACGCTCGACTACATCGACCTGATTGAAGTCAACGAGGCGTTCGCAGCGCAGTATCTGGCGGTCGAGAAGGAACTCGGCCTCGACCGCGAGAAAGTGAACGTGAACGGCGGAGCGATTGCGCTCGGGCATCCGCTGGGCGCAACCGGTACGCGCCTGGTGATCACGCTGCTTTATGAGTTGCGGCGGCGGAAAAAGAAGTATGGGCTGGCGACGGCGTGCATTGGCGGCGGGCAGGGCATTGCTATGGTGGTAGAGAGCTTTCAGTGATGCACGGAGAAAGCGTTAACCACTAAGGACACGAAGGGACACGAAGGTTTCGGGATATTCCTTAGTGACCTTTCGTGTCCTTGGTGGTTGAAAAGGGGCCCGTATGGAAATCAAAAAAGTTGGCGTTCTAGGTTGCGGTCTGATGGGCTCCGGCATCGCGCAAGTGGCGGCGATGGCTGGGTTTGATGTATCAGTCCTCGAGGTCGAACAGAAGTATCTCGACAAGGGTTTTGCCGGGATAGAGAAGTCGCTGGCCAAGTTTGCCGAGCGGCCGGTGGACAAGGGCGGCATCACGGCGCAGCAGAAAGACGCGGCCCGCGCGCGCCTGAAGGGGACGACTAACCGGCAGGACCTGGCCGATTGCGACATCGTCATCGAGGCCATCATCGAAAACGTGCAGCAGAAGCGCGACATGTACGACTCGCTCGACGGGATCGTGAAGCGCGAGGCGATTTTCGCGACCAACACTTCCTCAATCTCAGTCACCGAACTGATGGCCGCGACCAAGCGTCCGGAGCGTTTCATCGGCCTGCACTTTTTTAATCCCGTGCCGCTGATGAAACTGGTCGAAGTGGTGAAGACGATCGCCACCGCGCCCGACGTGTACGAAGCGGCTTACGAGTTCGCGAAGAAGCTGGGCAAGGTCCCAGTGCGCACCTCCGACAAGACTGGTTTCATCGTGAACCGTCTGCTGGTGCCGTATCTGCTCGATGCGATCCGAGCGTACGAAGAGGGCGTGGGCTCGATTGAAGACATCGACAACGCCATGAAACTCGGCTGCGGATATCCCATGGGCCCGTTCACGCTGCTCGATTTCGTTGGCCTCGAGACGACTTACTACATCACGCAGGTGATGTACGACGAATTCAAAGAGCGCCGCTTCGCCTCTCCGCCGCTCTTAAAGCGCCTGGTCATGGCTGGCTGGTACGGAAGGAAGACCGGCCGCGGCTTTTATGATTACGCGAACCCGGAAAAACCGGTAGCGGGGAAGTTCTGAACGTGTCGAGCGAGCCTGCGATGAAACGCTCAGGTTGGGTGACGGGAGTGACGGTGATCCAGTTGTTACTGGCGCTGACGCTTCTGGGCGTCACAATTTATCTGCTGGTGCTAGCGCGCTCGCCCGAGATCCTGAACGAGAAAGACGGAGCCGAGGCGGTGCACGGTCTTCGCATCGCGGCCGCGATTTGTGCTCCGCTGGCGCTGATTTATTTTGCTTCTGTCCTCGGCCTCTGGAAGAACAAGCTGTGGGGATGGTGGGTCGGTTTCTTAGTGAACCTGGCGGCGGCCGGTACGCTGGCCTACAGTGTGATCGATGACGGTTGGAAAAACAGCGATGCTGAAGATATAGCGTTGCCAGTCGTGTTTATTGTTTTGCTGGTTCTGTTGGTGATTCCAGCCGTGCGCAAGCACTATTGGGGTCAGGCAGACGCAAAGCAAGACGCGGCTCTGATCGAAGGGAAGCAGGCTTAGAGGAAGCAATCATGGCATACGAAAATATTCTGGTCGAAAAGAAGAACTCCATCGCCTACGTCACCGTCAACCGCCCCAAGGTGCTCAACGCGCTCAACATGGCGACGATGGAAGAGCTGCGGGCCGCGTTTCACGACATCAAGAACGATGCTGCGATCCGGGTGGTGATCTTTACTGGCGCGGGCGAGAAGGCGTTCATTGCGGGCGCAGATATCGGCGAACTGGCCAAGCACGATGCGGTGTCGGGCAAGGAGTACACCCATCGTGGCCAATCGGTGCTGAACCTGATCGAGAACCTGGGGAAGCCGGTGATTGCCTGCATCAATGGATTTGCGCTCGGCGGCGGATGCGAGATTGCCATGGCCTGCACCATGCGTCTGGCCAGCGACAACGCCAAGCTCGGGCAGCCTGAGGTGAAGCTGGGAATTATTCCCGGTTATGGTGGGACACAACGTTTGCCGCGCCTGGTAGGCAAGGGCCTCGCCATGCAGATGGTGCTGGCGGGCGAGATGATCACCGCGCAGGAAGCGCATCGCATCGGTCTGGTCAATGAAGTAATCGCCGCAGCGGAACTAATCCCGCGCGCGGAAGCCATTGCTGCCAAGATCAGTGCCAACGCGCCGCTGGCCGTGCAGTACGCCATGGAGGCCGTCAACAAAGGCATGGAGATGACGCTCGCCGAGGGACTGTACCTGGAAGCTGTGTTGTTCAGCGTGGCCTGCTCGTCCGAAGACAAGAGAGAAGGCACGACGGCATTCCTGGAGAAGCGTCCGGCGCAATTCAAGGGGAAGTAAGGCGAATTCACCACAGAGTCACAGAGACACGGAGAAGAGCACGAAAAAACCACCAAGACTCGAGCATCCTCCTGAGCCAACAATTTCTGCGCTCGAAGGAAGCCTCAACGGCGCCGGAAAGCGGTTTGCCATTGTTGTCTCCCGGTTCAATGCCTTCATCACGGAAAGGCTCTTTCAGAGTGCGTACGACGGACTATTGCGCTCAGGCGCGAAGAAGAAAGACGTCGTCCTCGTCCGCGTCCCCGGCGCCTTCGAAATTCCCTCCGCCGCCCGCACGCTAGCCGAAACCAGGAAGTACGACGCAATCATCTGCATCGGCTGCCTTCTCCGAGGCGACACGGCCCACTACGACGTGATCGTCAATGAAGTTACGCGCGGCATCGGACAGTCCGCGCAGGAGACCGGCGTCCCGCACGCGTTCGGCGTGCTGACCTGCGATACCCTCGAGCAAGCCATCGATCGAGCCGGGCTGAAGATGGGCAACAAAGGTTTCGAGGCAGCGCTCGCCGCGGTCGAGATGGCGAATCTGAACAGAGCTGTCAGCTCTCAGCTCTCAGCTGTCAGTAAAACAGGTCTCAGGTCGCAGGTCACAGGTCTCGGGAAAAGCGAGGCACCCGCAGCTTCTCGGAAACGCAAACCTCGCTCCTGACTTAGCAATTCATCCGCCCTGTAACGGTCCTGTAGACTGTTGTCAGCCTCAACTGCCGCAAGGTCTTACTGACAGCTGATAGCTCTATGGGTACCCGCCGAAAATCCCGCGAACTAGTGCTGCAGATGCTGTTTCAGGCCGACATGGGCAAGCAGACTGCCGACGTCGTCCGCAAGACTTTCTGGGCCGAGCGCACCAACGTCGATGAGGAAGTGCGCGGCTTTGCCGACGACCTGTTTGGCCTCGCCAGCGAGCGTCTGACCGAGATCGACGGACTGATCGAGAAGCACACCCAACACTGGCGCATGGACCGCATGGCTACCGTCGATCGCAATGTGCTGCGCGAAGCTGTCGCGGAGTTTTTGGGCTATCCCGAGACACCGCGCGCCGTGGTCATCAACGAAGCGCTGGAAATCGCACGGAAGTTTTCAACCCCGGAGTCCGTGCAGTTCATCAACGGCGTGCTCGACAGCGTCGGCAAAGACGTGGGCGGGTAAGAGGGCGACTCTCCGCGTGGGATATCAGTGACTTGCAGATCTCCCGCTCTATAGTTCGACTGGAGCGCCGGCTCGACGCGAACAAGAATGTCCGCGCTTACACAATCACTGCGGCTTAATGGCAATCAGGTTCGGAAAACAGGGCGGCGCACTCGCCGAGTCGCACATGCTGTTGTCAGTGTTGAAGTTGACGTATGGTACCTGCTGGAAGTCTCCGCCGCTCAGGGTGTTGACGATGTGCACCGAGCCACTCGTACACTTCGGTGGAGTATCGTTCGAATACGCGTCGCAGGCGGCCACGAACACCTGGCTCCCGTCCGTCGAGGCCGACGCCGCCAGTGGCAATCCGTTATTAACCAGCGCGATCGGCGTAGTCGTCTTCTGGTTCAGGTCCACAAGCAGCACCGCCGGAATGTTTTTCCCCACAACGATCGCCTGCGATCCGTTGCCGACGACACGCAGGTAGAGCGGAACGAAGTTGCCCTGGCCAAGATTGATGCCGGTGCCGGCCCTGAAGCCGGGGGCCGGGTATTGCGGAGGATGCGAATAAGGAACCACATTATTACAGACTCCCTGGCCGTCCTTCAGTGGATCCCTCGTGTATTGAACGGTTAAAGTCTGGACGTTGGGCGGATCCAGGGCAAGGAAGTTCTCGGTCACAACCGACTGGTCTGAAGCGATCTCGGCATCCTGGACGCCGGGGATGGGCACAATCCTCAGCGGAGTACCTGGTAGTCCAACGATACTCCCATCAACGATGGCGGCGTTATCGCAGGTCGAAAATCCCGATACTCCGTTCGCCGGCGCGCCAGCCACAAGAGCGAAGCTTCCATCGGCTGTGAAGGCGACATCAGGGGCCGGCAAGAAACTGCCGGGGGAGACGGGGGTCGAGAGTGCGGTGGCTTGAAATGCGTCCACGCTCGAGTAAACGTTGAGCGTGTTGCTGAGGTTACCGTTTTGATCGGTAGCTAGGCCCAAAATGAAGATTTTCATCTCATCGGGCGAGAAGGCAGCGGCTGTCGCGGTCGCTGTGCAGTTCGACCCGAGTGACGCTGGGCAGTTCAAAACCAGGTCGATCGGTGCAGTAGAACTCGAGGCAGCATTAAAAATGTAAACCTGATGGGGAACAGTCTGGTTATCGGCAACCACCACGCGATTTCCGTCCGGCGAAATCGCCAGCACTGTGCCGCACAGCGAAACGTTACAAGGGGTTGGAGCGGCCGAGACCGGGGTTAGAGTCGTCGAGGTCCCGCCCACGTCCAGGTACATCAGGCCCTGATCGCTGCCGAAGTAGATCCGCGCCCCTTGCTCGTTGAACATCATGGAGTTCGGCGTACGGGACATGGTCGAGCTCGCGCCGAGGGGGGTCGTCCCCGAGGTGACCGCAAATGTCACGCTGGAGCAACCCAGGCCCGTCCCGCAGTCCGTAGTTGCCGCCCAAGCCGTATAAGTGGGAGGCTTGGTCGCGGTAATGTTCGCCGTGATCACGCCATACCCGGGGTCGCCGGTCGGCAGATTGCCACCTGAGGCGTAAACCGGCAATCCAGGTAACACTCCAATGTTGCAGGTCGGTGGAGTGCACGCAGCAGAGATATCCGTGCTGCCCTGGTTCGACCGGGCGGTAGCGGAATTACTTCCCGCCGTGTTCTCCGCGGTCGAAAAATTTGCCACTTCCGGATTCGACGAACTCCAGGTCAGCGGCGGCGTTGCCAGGGTCGCGCCCAACGTATCGACCGCCGTCGCCCGGATCGTCTTTGAGCCGCCATTGTTAATCGTAAATGAGTTCCCGGTGCTTCCTTCGATGTGCAACCGGATATATTTGACCAGGCAGGTCGTGAACGGAGTTGCCAGTGGGGTGCTTGTGGTCCCCGATAC
Organism: Terriglobia bacterium; assembly: GCA_020073565.1. Lineage (GTDB taxonomy): Bacteria > Acidobacteriota > Terriglobia > Terriglobales > Acidobacteriaceae > Acidiflorens. The sequence continues at coordinate 86,433 of JAIQEY010000012.1, read as the reverse complement.
GCTGGCAAAGAGCTGGGTTATGCCCGGGTTCTTGGCCGTGACCTGAATCTGGTTGTTGCGCAACCCGGTGATGCTATCCACCGTGAGCACGTTCGCATTCGAGGTGGACCAGCTGAGCGGCCCTACCGTGTTCGTAATGTCGTGCTGGCTGATGTCGTAGGCGACTGCCTGGTAATCCCAGGTTTGACCCTGCGAGAAGCAATCGAACTGCGGCGGGCCCTGGGAATCGAGGCGGCTGACCCGGATGCTGTCGATATGTTGATGGACGTACACCGTCGTCTCCGCGCTACTGACGCCATCGACCGTGGCCCTGACCAGGGCAATTCCCGGCACGCCCGGGGAACAGATTGATCCCGTCGCGTCCCAGGAACCGGCGCAAACCGCGCCCGAACTCGTAACGCTAAGCGGGGCTGGATTCGAGTTTCCGCTGGTTACCGCAAACTGAATTGGGTCCAGGACCGCCCGGCCCGACGCGTCGATGGCAGTAGCTGTGAAGACGGCGGTGGCGCCGACATTGATCGACTGGGTTGCGGAAGGGCTCAGCGCCACGGTTTTCACCCCTCCGCCTCCGCTGCCACCGCTGTTCTTGCCGACGCAGCCCGTCAGGGACGCGGACAAGGAAATGGCCAGTACTATAAGGATGCCGGTACTGCTACGATGCATGAACCCTCCTCGCGCCGGTCGTCCGGACGCGAGCCTCACGTGGGGTGGAAAACTGTCAGTGTAGAAGGTCATCTGTCAGGTTGCAAGGTTGCGAAGTTTCAAGGCGGGGGCGGTGCACCCTCGCAGGCGGCTTAAGACCTTGAAACTCTGAAACCTTGAAACCTGCTCTTTCTTCGATGCGTCGAAGAGTGGTTGACGATGTGCAACTCAGTTGCTATTATCAAAAGGTTCCGCGAGTTAAGTCTGGCTTGCCTGTGTGCGGTAGCTTGTTGTGCTGCGCAACCTGCGTCGGCGACAAGTTCCGGGAAAACCTTGGCTGAGCTTTGAGGAAGTACGGACTCGGTCGGAAGTAGGAACCGGGGACGCCCTCGCTGAAACGTCCTGCGAAAACCTTCGCGCCCGCTGGTAGGGGAATCACGCGAGGCTATGCAGGGGAAAGCAGACGAAACGGAACGCCTCCGAGCCTGAATGGGGTGAGGCGTGGCGTCACCGTCGTCGGCGATTTAGTTCGGAATCCAAAATTCTCACCGGCATTGTGCGCGGGAGAGCATGGCTGGGCGCGAGCAGCCTGTGCCAGAACCGAGGCGGGGCAAGCCCCGTCTTTACGGGAATTTCTGGGTTGTTTGAAATGTGTGGTAGAGACGCGGCTTGCCGCGTCTGGGAGTGGCGAGAGTGCCTACTTTTAATCAGTTGGTGAAGTCGGGCCGTGAGCGGCCCCGCTACAAGACGGCCAGTCCGGCGTTGCAGTCCTGCCCGCAAAAACGCGGGGTCTGCACGCGCGTGTACACGCAGACGCCGAAGAAACCGAACTCGGCCCTCCGCAAGGTCGCCCGTGTTCGCCTGACCAATGGAATCGAGGTCACGACTTACATCCCGGGCGTCGGCCACAACCTGCAGGAGCACTCGATTGTGCTCATCCGCGGCGGCCGCGTGAAAGATCTGCCGGGTGTGCGGTATCACGTGGTGCGCGGGACGCTGGATGCAACCGGAGTGGCCAACCGTCAGCAAGGACGATCGAAATACGGCGCGAAGCGCCAGAAGAAAGCGTAGAGACGCGGCAAGCCGTGTCTCTGCAGGAGCTAGAAGCTGAATGCCTCGTAAAGGACATACTCCAAAGCGAACAGTCGAGGCCGATCCGGTGTACGGCTCGGACCTGGTGACCAAGTTCATCAACTCGATGATGTGGCAGGGCAAGAAGTCGACTGCCGAGGGCATCTTCTATAAGTCGCTCGAGAAGTTGCAGGAAAAAGGCGGCGACGAGGCCCTGAAGCTGTTCAAGAAGGCGGTCGAGAATGCCAAGCCGCTGCTCGAAGTCAAGACGCGCCGCGTCGGCGGAGCGAACTACCAGGTTCCGATCGAGGTAGGTCCCGACCGCAGGACATCGCTCGCCATCCGCTGGCTCGTGAGCTATTCCCGCGAGCGCGGCGAAAAAGGAATGATCGACAAGCTGTCGAACGAATTGCTCGACGCGGCGAACGGAAAAGGCGCCGCCATCAAGAAGAAAGAAGATGTGCATCGCATGGCGGAAGCGAACAAGGCATTTGCACATTACCGGTGGTAGGCGGCGCGAAGCGCCGCAGCCACTAGCTTCTAGCTACTAGCTAGGAGCCAGCAGCTAGAAGCTAATTTTCGGAGCCCTGGAAAGAGTTAAGAGTCGTGCCCAGAACAGTCCCATTAGAGCGTTGCAGGAACATCGGCATCATGGCGCACATCGATGCCGGCAAGACCACTACGACCGAGCGCATCCTGTTCTATACGGGCCGGACGCATCGCATCGGCGAGGTGCATGAAGGCACGGCCACCATGGACTGGATGGAGCAGGAGCAGGAGCGCGGCATCACCATTACTTCCGCCGCGACGACCTGCACCTGGCGCGACATTCGCATCAACATTATCGATACGCCCGGCCATGTCGACTTTACCGCCGAGGTGGAGCGCTCGCTGCGTGTGCTTGACGGCGCCGTCGCCGTGTTTGACGCCGTGCATGGCGTCCAGCCGCAGTCGGAAAAAGTATGGCGCCAGGCCGATAAATACGGCGTCCCGCGAATTTGTTTCATTAACAAGATCGACAAGATGGGTGCTGATTTCGAGCACGCTGTCGATACCCTCCGCAAGCGCCTCAATGCCAAGCCCGTCGCGATTCAGATTCCCATCGGCCAGGAAGACAAGTTCAAAGGTGTGGTGGATCTCATCGCCATGAAGGCGATCATCTGGAAAGACGAGACCATTGGATCCGAGTACCTCACCGAGGAGATTCCCACTGATCTGAAGAAGAAAGCGGAAGCCTTCCACACGCAGCTGGTGGAAACTGTCGCCGAGAACGACGACGACATTCTGCACAAGTTCCTCGAAGGCGAAGCGATTTCAGCCGACGAGTTGAAGGCATCGCTGCGCAAGTCGACCATCGGCCTGAAGTTGTTCCCGGTCGTGGTCGGAACCGCCTTTAAGAATAAAGGTGTGCAGCCGCTGCTCGATGCGGTGGTGGATTACCTGCCTTCCCCGCTCGACGCGCCCGAAACGCACGGCATCAATCCTGAGGATGGCAAGCCGATCGTCCGCAAGGCCGACGACAAAGAGCCGTTCGCGGCACTGGCGTTCAAGATCATGGCCGATCCGTATGTCGGCCAGTTGACGTTCATTCGCGTGTATTCAGGCCAGTTGAAGTCGGGCGAGTCGGTCATGAATGCCCGCACTCAGAAGCATGAGCGCATTGGACGTCTGCTGAAAATGCACGCCAACAAGCGCGAAGACATCCAGGAAATTCTTGCGGGCGACATCTGCGCGGCAGTGGGTTTGAAGAACGTCGGTACCGGCGACACGATCTGTAATGAGAAGCACCCGATCCTGCTTGAATCGATTGAGTTTGCGGTGCCTGTCATTTCGGTGGCGGTAGAACCGAAGACGAAAGCCGACCAGGAAAAAATGGGCATGGCGCTAGCGAAGCTGGCGCAGGAAGATCCCACCTTCAAGGTTCACACCGATCCTGACAGCGGACAGACCATCATCAGCGGCATGGGCGAGCTGCACCTCGAGATCATCGTCGACCGCATGATGCGGGAGTACAAAGTCGAGGCCAACGTCGGCAAGCCGCAGGTAGCGTATCGCGAGACGATTCGTAGGCACTCGGAAGCAGAAGGCAAATACATTCGCCAGACCGGCGGCCGCGGTCAGTACGGGCACGCGAAGATTCGTCTCGAGCCGAACGAGCCGGGCAAAGGTTACGAGTTCATCAACGAGATCGTGGGCGGCACGGTTCCCAAGGAATACATCAAGCCCATCGATCAGGGCATGCAGGAAGCCATGGAAGGCGGCGTTCTGGCCGGCTATCCCATGGTCGACATCAAGGCGAGCCTCTACGACGGCAGCTACCACGACGTCGACTCGAACGAAATGGCATTCAAGATCGCCGGTTCGATGGCCTTCAAGGAAGCGGCCCGCAAAGCGAGCCCGGTGATTCTTGAGCCGGTGATGGCGGTAGAGGTAGTCACGCCGGAAGATTACGCCGGAGCCATCATGGGCGACCTAAGTTCGCGCCGCGGACGCATCGAAGGCATGGAGCACCGCGCTGGTTCGCAGGTCATCAAGGCGATCGTTCCGCTGGCGGAAATGTTCGGCTACGCGACCCACATGCGTTCCAGCACCCAGGGCCGCGCTGAATACTCGATGCATTTTGCAAGGTATGAAGAAGCCCCGCGTTCGGTGGCCGAGGAAATCATTGCCAAGACGCAGGGAAAAACGACCACGAAGTGATTTGTATCAGGGCGTGGCTTAAGCCACGCCGAATCGTGAACCCAGGTTCGGGGCTTTAGCCCCTGAGGACAAACGGAAATGGCGAAGGAAAAATTTGATCGCACCAAGCCGCACTGCAACGTAGGGACGATTGGCCACATCGACCATGGCAAGACCACGTTGACGGCGGCGATCACCAAGGTGTTGCAGAAGCACAACCCGAAGATCGTGTTCCGGTCGTTTGATTCGATCGACAACGCGCCGGAAGAGAAGGCGCGCGGCATCACCATCGCGACCGCGCACGTCGAGTACGAGACGGCGAACCGGCACTACGCGCACGTCGATTGCCCCGGCCACGCCGACTACATCAAGAACATGATCACGGGCGCGGCGCAGATGGATGGCGCGATCTTAGTCGTAGCCGCGACCGACGGACCGATGCCGCAGACGCGCGAGCACGTTCTGTTGGCGCGCCAGGTGGGTGTGCCCTACATCGTCGTCGCGCTGAACAAGTGCGATGCGGTCGATGATCCCGAACTGCTCGACCTGGTCGAACTGGAAGTGCGTGAGCTTTTGAAGAGCTACAAGTTCCCGGGCGACGATGTGCCAGTGATCCGGCTGTCGGCGCTGGGCGCATTGAACGGCGAAGAGAAGTGGGAGAAGCAGATTGACGCGCTGATGGAGGCGGTGGACAAGAGCGTGCCGCAACCGGCGCGTGAGCTGGACAAGCCGTTCCTGATGCCGATCGAAGACATCTTCTCGATTCAAGGCCGCGGCACGGTAGTGACGGGAAGAATCGAGCGCGGGAAGGTGAAAGTAGGCGAGGAAGTGGAAATCGTCGGTTTCCGCGAGACGCGCAAGACGGTGGTGACGGGCGTCGAGATGTTCAAGAAGCAACTGGACGAGGGTTTGGCGGGAGACAACGCCGGCCTGCTGCTGCGCGGGATTGCGAAAGAAGACGTGGAGCGCGGGATGGTGCTGGCGAAGCCGGCGTCGATTACGCCGCACACGAAGTTCAAGGCGGAGGTCTACATCCTGACGAAGGAAGAAGGCGGCAGGCATACGCCGTTCTTCAAGGGATACCGTCCGCAGTTTTATTTGAGAACGACGGACGTGACGGGAGTCGCGGAGTTGCCGGCGGGTACGGAGATGGTAATGCCGGGAGACAACGTGAGCCTGGTGATCGAACTGATCACGCCGGTGGCCATGGAAAAGGGCTTGCGGTTTGCGATTCGCGAAGGCGGCCACACGGTCGGTGCCGGCACGATCGCGGAGATTGTTCAGTAAACGGTGTGGGCGCGGGCGACCACGCCCGTCCCCACACAAGGTTGTAGAAAGCTAGAAGCTAAGAGCTAGAGGCTAGGAGCTGTTTTCATGCCCCGAGAAATCATTACATTGCAGTGTGGTGAGTGCAAAGAGCGCAATTACTCCACCACGAAGAATCGCAAAACGACGCCGGACCGGCTGGAACTGAAGAAGTTCTGCAACCGGTGCCGCAAGCACACGCCGCACAAAGAGGTTAAGTAGTCAGTAGCCGGTAGTCAGTGATTTGCACTGAGAACTGAGAACCGGCAACTGAGAACTGTTTTTAGGGGCGTAAGCTCAACGGTTAAACTGTCGGTCTCCAAAACCGAACTTGGGGGTTCGAATCCCTCCGCCCCTGCCAGAGTTGGCCCGAGAGGGAGCAGTCGAGGAAAGCGGGAAGGTATGGCGACAGCGGTAGAACAAAACGCAATCACCAGCACGTTGAGGTCCTGGCCGGAACGCATCAAGGCCTTCTACAACGACGTGCGTACGGAGATGAAAAAAGTCACGTCTCCGGCGCGCAAGGAAGTCCAGGCCACGACGGCCGTGGTCATCATTACCGTGTTCCTGTTTGCGGCCTATTTCTGGATCGTGGACTACACGCTCAGCAACAGTCTCGACCGGGCACTCCATTACTTCGCGCGCCACTAGGCCGCGAGCGAGAGAAGCAACCTATGCAGGACGAAGAGAAAAATCAGACCGCGGCTGGGACCGCCGACGAGACCCCGGCGGCAATCCCGGAGTCGGCTGCGGAGCCTCCCCGCAATCCGAATATGAAGTGGTACATCATCCACGCCTATTCGGGCTTTGAGCGCAAGGTGAAAGAGTCGCTCGAATCGCGGGTGCAGGCATTCGGCCTCGGCGAAAAGATCGGCAAAGTGCTGATCCCGACCGAGTCGGTCACAGAGGTTCGCGGCGGCAAGAAGTACACCTCCGAGCGCATGTTCTATCCTGGCTACGTGCTGGTTGAAATGGACATGGACGATCACGTCTGGCACGTTGTGAAGTCGACGCCGCGCGTGACAGGATTTGTCGGCACCGGGCAGCAGCCCACGCCGCTGTCGGATGAGGAAGTCCAGCACATCGTTTACAAAGTGGCCGACAGCCGGGAGAAGCCGAAGCTCAAGGTCAAGTTCGAGAAGAACGAGACGGTACGCATCTCGGAAGGCCCCTTCGCGACGTTCACGGGCATCGTGGACGAAGTCAACGAAGATCGCGAAACATTGAAAGTGATGGTGACCATTTTCGGCCGCTCGACTCCGGTGGAGTTGGAGTTTGGGCAGGTGGAGAAGGTCGCTTAAGAGTAGCGAGTCGCGAGAAGCGAGTTGCGAGTAAAGACAGTTTCGGAATCGCTGAGTCGAAAATCCTAGGCTCAGGGCCGGGACGGGAAAAGAGAATATGGCAAAGAAGGTTACAGGTTCCGTAAAGCTGCAGATTGCGGCGGGCAAGGCTACGCCGGCGCCTCCGGTTGGACCGGCGCTAGGTCAGGCCCAAGTCAACATCATGGAGTTCTGCAAGCAGTTCAATGCCCGCACCGGGCAGAAAGAACTTGAAGGGCTCATTGTTCCGGTCGTGATCACGGTCTATAACGACCGCTCGTTCACCTTCATTACCAAGACGCCGCCGGCCTCGGTGCTGCTGAAGCGTGCCGCCGGCATCGCCAAGGGATCGGGCGCCCCGAACAAAGATAAGGTCGGCAAGGTGACTGCCAAGCAGGTCGAGGACATCGCCAAGCAGAAGATGCCCGATCTGAACGCGGCCTCGGTGGATGCGGCCATCAAGAGCATCCGCGGCACCGCGCGCTCGATGGGAATTGAAGTAGTAGGGTAGGTTTATGTGGTGCGGACACTTTTGTCCGCGCTGCGCACAGCACAGATAGAAGAAGTCTGCGTGGGCAGGAATGCCCGCGCTACACGAATTGTCAACAAAACCACGGCTTATCAGACGAACGATAAGCGGTGGGAGACGAGGTCAAAATGAAGAAGTCAGGAAAGAACATCGAGAAGGCGCGAAAGGCCGTAGAAACGCGTCCTTACACCCTGCAGGAAGCAGTTCCACTCCTGCAGAAAGTGAAATACGCAAAATTTGACGAGACTGTGGAAGTGACCATGCGTCTCGGAGTCGATCCCAAGCATGCCGACCAGATGGTGCGCGGCACGGTTGTCCTTCCGCATGGACTGGGCAAGTCGAAAAAAGTTCTCGTGATCGCCACCGGCGAGAAGCAACGTGAGGCGGAATCGGCCGGGGCGGACTTCGTGGGCGGTGAAGATATGGTCGAGAAGATCACCAAGGAGAACTGGACTGACTTCGACGCTCTGATCGCCACGCCCGACATGATGAAGTCGGTCGGACGTCTGGGTAAGATTCTCGGTCCCAAGGGCCTGATGCCAAACCCGAAGACCGGCACCGTCACCATGGACATCGCCCGCGCCGTGCAGGAAGTGAAAGCCGGCAAAGTCGAATTCCGTACCGACAAGACCGCGCTTGTGCACGTGCCGGTGGGAAAGATTTCGTTCTCGCCCGACAAGCTGATCGAGAACGCGACTGTGCTGATCTCGAGTGTGATCAAGGCCAAGCCCTCGGTGGCGAAAGGCAAGTACATCAAGGGTTGCTACCTGAGTTCGACCATGGGCCCGGGCATTTCGCTCGACACTGCGCCGATTGAGGCTGCGGCGAAGGCATAGATTATGTAGCGCGGACACTTCTGTCCGCGCGGCGGGGGCAAGAGTGCCCGCGCTACCACAAGCACAAGAGTTCTGAAAGGGTTGAAACATGGCGGTTACCAGAGCGAAGAAAAAAGAGCAGGTTGAAAAACTCAGTGGCGAGCTGAAGAGCGTTTCGAGCATGATCGTCGCAACCTACTCCAAGCTGACCGTGACGCAGGATTTTGAGCTGCGCAAGGCATTGCGTTCATCAGGCGCCAAGTATCGCGTGGTGAAGAACACGCTTGCCGAGCGCGCTGGCAAAGGCACGAGGGTCGAAGAGGCGTTGAAGAATCTCCAAGGCGTGACGTCGATTGCTTACACCGCGGGCGACCCAGTTGCGTTGGCGAAGGCGCTTGCGAAGTACGTAAAAGACAATCCTGAATTCAGCTTCAAGGCCGGAGTGGTGGAAGGCCGCGTGATCTCGGTCAAGGAGATCGAGTCGCTGGCCACCATGCCGTCGAAGGAAGAGATTTACTCGAAGCTTCTGTTCTTGCTCAATGCTCCGGCACAGCGTCTGGTGACGTCCATGAACGCGGTCGGGCGCAACCTGGCGGTGGTGGTCAACCAGGGCGTGCAGGAAAAGAAGTTCAAAGAAGCGTAGAGCAGCTACTGGCCACTAGCTGCTAGCTTCTAGCAATCTCGATTTTGTTTGCCAGAAGCTAGTGGCTAGAAGCTAGAAGCGAATGTGAGTTTCCCGGCGGCTCGCGCCACCGGAAAAAGATTTGGTTATCGCGAAGCGAGGGGTTGCGCGGTCTGATGTCTGGCGTTGTCTGGCGCGGACGGAGGACCTGGTCGCACTGGAAACCTGGCGATGCGGTAACGAAATCGCAAATCTGAAATAGCGGAGAACACAATGGCGGATCTGCAGCAGTTGGAAGAATCGATTGTTGGCCTGTCCCTGCTGGAAGCGGCAGAGCTGGTCAAGAAACTGGAATCGCGTCTGGGCGTGTCGGCGGCGGCGGCCGCTCCGGTGATGGTGGCCGGCGGCGGAGCAGCGGCGGGCGCAGCGGCTCCGGCTGAGGAAAAGACCGAGTTCACGGTCGTTCTGAAGGACGTAGGCGCGAATAAGATCAATGTAATCAAGGCGGTACGCGAGGTCACCAGCCTTGGCCTGAAAGAAGCCAAGGACTTGGTGGATGGCGCTCCCAAGAACATAAAAGAGGGTGTCTCGAAGGAAGAAGCCGAGACCATCAAGAAGAAGTTCACTGAAGCAGGCGCAACTGTCGAGGTCAAGTAGTTTTGCTGCAATGGGGCGGTCCGAAGATTGGAGTCGGCCCGCCTGCAATTTTTTGACCGAACACTAGCTGAATCCGGGTTCGCGGTGTTAATATCTAAAGAATAACCCGCTTACCCTGGCTTCATGCGAGGCGACAGCGATCCGTGTCCTCCGAAATAAGACCCAGGGTGCGGAACAGGATCGCTGGATGAAGTATGGCAGCCGGTCCCGCGGGCGGCGGGACGGAACAGGCCTTTTGAACTGGCGCGGAACTTTACAAGATATTCAGCACTAAGCGTCGCACGCGGCGCCTGCGGACAGTCATGTCCCTGCGGGTGCCTGTGTCTTTTTCCCGCGTTTTCCGCCCGTTAGCAGTACTTCGGCGCCACTTTTTGCGCCCCACATTCCGCGCAGTATCGCAGCCCCAGGCTGCTTGAAAGCAGGAGTCCCTGAGAATGGCAAAGCATACTCTCCACCGCAAGCGTTTCGATTTTTCCAAGATTCCGGCCACCATCCAAATTCCGAACCTGATCGAAGTTCAGAAACGTTCCTACGACCGCTTCCTGCAGATGGACAAGCTGCCCAGCGAGCGCGAAGACGGCGGGCTGCAGGCCGTGTTTCAGTCGGTGTTTCCGATCACCGACTTCCGCAACGTCTCGCAACTCGAATTCGTCGACTTCGCGATCGGCAACTGGGAGTGCAAGTGCGGACACCTGAAGGGACTGCATCACCTCCGCACTACCTGCAAAAACTGCGGATCGACGGTGATTACCGACCCGTTTCATCCCGGTGAAGTCCTTTGCCACAAGTGCGGCACATTCAACGCGAACACGCCTGATTTCTGCAACAAGTGCGGCGACCCGGTTGGCCTGCAGTTGAAGTACGACGTGGCTGAGTGCGAAGAGCGCGGCATGACCTACTCCGCCCCGCTCAAGGTCACCATGCGCCTTACCATCTGGGACAAGGATCCCGAGACCGGCAACCGCTCCATCCGCGACATCAAGGAACAGGAAGTATTCTTCGGAGATGTTCCGCTGATGACGCAGAACGGCACATTCATCATCAACGGCACCGAGCGCGTCATCGTCAGCCAGTTGCACCGCTCGCCCGGCGTGTTCTTTGAAACCGCCAACAACCGCACGTACTTCCTGGGAAAGATTATTCCCTATCGCGGTTCGTGGGTGGAGTTCGAATACGACCAGAAGAACGTGCTCTACGTGCGTATCGATCGCAAGCGCAAGTTCTTGGGCACGATTTTCCTGCGCGCGCTAGGGCTGCGTTCGGGCGAAGACATTCTGAAGACTTTCTACACGACCGATCGCCTGGTCATCCGCGACAAGAAACTCCTGTGGACGCTGGATCCGGCCAGCGAGAAGCCCACCAATCTGCTGGGCATGAAGTTGACGCACAGCGTCAAGTCGAAATCAGGCGACGAAGTCGCGCACTCCGGACGCAAAATCAGCACCGCGATTCTGAAGGAAATTCAGAAAGCGAAGATCAGCGAGATTGAAGTAGACACGACCGATCTCGAAGGCGCGTGGGCGGCGAGCGACATCGTCGACACGACCACGGGCGAAGTTCTGCTCGAAGCGAACTCGGAAATCACGCCTGAGAAGCTGGCGAAAATTCTGGAATCCGGCGTAGTCGAGATGACGGTGTTCTTCCCTGAGCGCGACGACGTCGGCACAGTCATCAGCCAGACCCTGCGGCGCGATTCGGTTACGACCCCGTCGGAAGCGCTGATCGAAATTTACCGGAAGCTGCGTCCCGGTGATCCGCCGACGCTCGACACGGCCACGGCGCTGTTCCAGGGCATGTTCTTCGATCCGCGCAAGTACGACTTCTCGCGCGTAGGCCGCCTGAAGTTCAACATCAAGCTGTTTGAGAATCAGGAAGCGACGAACCTCGAGCAGCGCACACTCGATCCGGAAGATTTCTACGCGACGATCCGCTACCTGCTCAAGCTGCGCAAGAACATCGGCGCGGTGGACGATATCGATCACCTCGGCAATCGCCGCGTGCGCGCAGTGGGCGAGTTGCTCGAGAACCAGTTCCGCATCGGCCTGGTACGCATGGAACGCGCCATCAAGGAAAAGATGAGCGTGTATCAGGAAATGTCAACGGCCATGCCGCACGACCTGGTCAACGCCAAGCCGGTGATGGCGGCGATCCGCGAATTTTTCGGGTCCTCGCAGCTTTCGCAGTTCATGGACCAGACCAACCCGCTGTCGGAAATCACCCACAAGCGCCGTCTGTCGGCCCTTGGGCCGGGCGGTCTGTCGCGGGAGCGCGCCGGATTCGAAGTCCGCGACGTGCACCCGACGCACTACGGCCGCATCTGCCCGATTGAAACCCCGGAAGGTCCAAACATCGGCCTGATCTCGTCATTGAGCTGCTTTGCGCGCATTAACGACTACGGGTTCATCGAGTCGCCCTACCGCAAGGTCAAGGGCGCGCGCGTTGTGGATTACGTCCAGGTTGTAAACGCCGGCGACAGCGATTACAAGGTGGGCGATCACGCCGAGAAAACGGAAATCGAGAAGGTCAATGCGGATCTGAAAGATCGCCGCAAAAAGCCAGTCGAACTCGAACCGTTTTCGTTCTACCTGTCGGCGTGGGAGGAAGACCGCCACGTGATTGCGCAGGCCAACGTCGAACTTGATGAAAAAGGCCGCATTGCTTCCGAACTCGTGAACGCCCGCAAGGCCGGCAACTTCGTGCTGGTGAATCGCGACGAAGTCGACTACGTCGACGTCAGCCCGAAGCAACTGGTTTCGGTAGCCGCCTCGCTTGTGCCCTTCCTGGAGCACGACGACGCGAACCGTGCGCTGATGGGTGCGAACATGCAACGTCAGTCCGTGCCGTTGCTGCGTGCGCAGGCTCCGATTGTTGGAACCGGCATGGAAGGTGTTACGGCCCGCGACTCAGGCGCCGTGGTTCTGGCGCGCCGCAACGGAATCATCGATTCGGTCGATTCCGAGCGCATCATTGTGCGCGTCGAAGGCGAGCATCATCCCATGCAGCTCTCGCGCGAGGTGGGCAGCGACATCTACCAGCTCACCAAGTTTAAGCGCTCGAACCAGAACACTTGTATCAACCAGAAGCCCATCGTCAAAAAGGGCCAACGCGTGGTGAAAGGACAAGTCATCGCCGACGGTCCGTGCACCGACTTCGGCGAGTTGGCGCTCGGACGTAACGTGCTCGTGGCCTTCATGCCGTGGCGCGGTTACAACTTCGAAGACGCGATCCTCGTTTCCGAAAAAATGGTGAAGGAGGACTACTACACCTCTGTCCACATCGAGGAATTCGAACTCGAAGCGCGCGACACGAAGCTGGGTCCGGAAGAAGTCACGCGCGACATCCCGAACGTCAGCGAATCGACGCTGCGCAATCTGGACGAAGCGGGCGTGATCCGCATCGGCGCCACGGTCAAACAGGGTGACATCATCGTCGGCAAAGTTACGCCGAAGGGTGAAACCCAGCTCACGCCGGAAGAAAAGCTGCTGCGCGCCATCTTCGGCGAAAAAGCCGGCGATGTGCGCGATGCTTCTCTGTACTGCCCGCCCGGAATCGAAGGCGTAGTGGTCGACGTGAAGATCTTCTCGCGCAAAGGCCAGGAAAAGGACGAGCGCGCGAAGGCCATCGAAGCCGATCAGATCGCGAAGCTCGAAAAGAACTTGTCGGACGAAATCCGAATTCTGACCGACGAGCGCTTGAAGCGTCTCGAAGGCCTGCTGGGCGGCAAAGAAGTCCAAGCCGACCTGCACGATGAGCGTACCAACAAGCGCCTTCTGACCAAGGGAGCTATCCTCGACCGCGATACGATCGAGCGCATCTCGACCCGCAACCTCAAGCGCATCAAGTACAACGACAAAGACCCGCGAGTGAATGAGCAGATCGACGAGATCGAGGAAATGACCTCGCGCCAGATCGACGTGCTCAAGAAGATCGTCAACGAGAAGAAGGAAAAGCTCACCAAGGGCGATGAACTGCCGCCGGGCGTGATCAAGCTGGTGAAGTGCTACATCGCCATGAAGCGCAAGTTGAGCGTCGGCGACAAAATGGCTGGCCGCCACGGCAACAAGGGCGTGATCGCGCGCATTCTGCCCGAAGAGGATATGCCGTACCTCGAGGATGGAACTCCGGTCGAGATCGTCCTGAACCCGCTCGGCGTACCCAGCCGTATGAACGTCGGCCAGATTCTCGAAACCCACCTCGGATGGGCTGGTCACGAACTCGGTCTGAAGATCACGGAATTGCTGAAGCAGAATACCCGCGCTGAAGCGATCCGCCGCGATCTGAAGGCTCTGTTCAAAGACACGGTGCTGGCGGACACCATTGGCGACATGAGCGAAGACGAACTCGAAGCTGTAGCCCCAACGCTGGCCAAGGGCGTATTCATGGGCTCGGCTGTGTTCGACGGAGCTCGCGAGACAGAAATCAAAGCCCTGCTGGAGCGCGCCGGCTTGCCGACTTCGGGCAAGACCATCCTGCGCGACGGCATGACCGGAGAAAGGTTTGAGCAGCCGGTCACGGTGGGTTATATCTACATGCTGAAGCTGTCGCACCTGGTTGACGACAAGATCCACGCTCGCTCCATCGGTCCGTACTCGCTCATCACCCAGCAACCGCTGGGCGGCAAGGCACAGTTCGGCGGCCAGCGCTTCGGAGAAATGGAAGTCTGGGCGCTGGAAGCGTACGGCGCAGCGTTCATCCTGCAGGAACTGCTCACCGCGAAGTCAGACGACGTCTACGGACGCACCAAGATCTACGAGGCCATCGTGAAAGGCGAGGCCGCGATGGAGCCCGGAGTGCCCGAGTCGTTCAACGTGCTGATTCGCGAATTGCAGTCGCTCTGCCTGGATGTGGAGTTGATCAAGGCCACGGAGAAGAAGCCGGTGGCCGTAGCAGCAGATTAGTGGTCGGTGGCCAGTGTCCAGTTTTGCACTGCTCACGTCCCGACCTTCAAAATTGCATTCGTCTTAGATTGGGTCCGCCGGGTTTTCGCTCTCGGCCCTGGCGGAACATGAACTGGCCACTGACCACCGACCACTGGCCACTGAGAGCAGGAAAGCGGAGGAACATGTTTCGTTCGAGCCCGTTCGATATGGCGAACCCCATTGCCGACTTTGATGCTATCCGCATCAGCCTGGCGTCCCCGGAAAAGATCCGCAGCTGGTCGCATGGGGAAGTGACCAAGCCGGAAACCATCAATTACCGCACCTTCAAGCCGGAGCGCGATGGCCTGTTCTGCGCGCGTATTTTTGGCCCGGTCACCGACTGGGAGTGTCTCTGCGGCAAGTACAAGCGCATGAAGCACCGCGGCGTGATCTGCGACAAGTGTGGCGTGGAGGTCACGCTGTCGAAGGTCCGTCGCGAGCGCCTGGGCCACATTGAATTGGCGTCGCCCTGCTCGCACGTCTGGTTCTTCAAAGGACTGCCCAGCCGCATTGGCCATCTGCTCGACATTTCTCTGCGCGATCTCGAAGCTATTCTCTACTTCGAAGCGTACGTGACGGTCGAGCCTGGTGATGCGCCAGTCAAAGAGCGCGAGGTCATCAAAGACGAGGCCAAGTACCGCGAACTGGACCAGCAGTATCGTCCCGCTGGTTTCAAGGCCATGATGGGCGCCGAGGCGATCAAGGAACTCCTCAAGCGTGTGGAAGTCGATTCTCTCTCCGCCGAACTGCGCGAGAAGATGAAGCACGAGACTTCGCTGCAGAAGCGCCTCAAGTATGCGAAGCGCCTGAAAGTGGTTGAGGCTTTCCGCAAGAGCGGCAACAAGCCGCAGTGGATGATTCTTGACGTGATTCCGGTCATTCCGCCGGAGCTGCGCCCCTTGGTTCCACTCGATGGCGGCCGCTTTGCGACGTCTGACCTGAACGATCTTTATCGCCGTGTCATCAACCGTAACAACCGGTTGAAAAAGCTGATGGATCTGCACGCTCCCGAAGTCATCGTGCGCAACGAAAAGCGCATGTTGCAGGAAGCCGTCGACGCGCTGTTCGACAATGGACGTCGCGGCCGCGTTCTGCGGGGCGCCAACAACCGCCCGCTGAAGTCGCTGTCCGACACGCTCAAGGGTAAGCAGGGACGCTTCCGCCAGAACCTGCTCGGCAAGCGTGTGGACTACTCCGGACGTTCCGTCATCGTGGTCGGCCCCGAACTGAAGTTGCACCAGTGCGGTCTGCCCAAAAAGATGGCCCTCGAATTGTTCAAACCGTTCATCTACCACCGGCTGGAGCAGACCGGCCACTGCACCACCATCAAACAAGCGAAGGAAATGGTCGAGCAGCAGGAAGCAATCGTGTGGGACATTCTGGAAGAGGTCATCAAAGACCATCCGGTTCTGCTAAACCGCGCACCTACGCTACACCGCCTCGGCATTCAGGCGTTCGAGCCGGTGCTGGTAGAAGGCAAGGCCATCAAGATTCACCCGCTTGTTTGCACTGCGTTCAACGCTGACTTCGACGGCGACCAGATGGCGGTACACATTCCGCTCTCGCCCGAAGCGCAGGTGGAAGCCAGCGTGTTGATGCTGTCTTCGCACAACATCCTGTCGCCCGCATCGGGCCAGCCGATCACCGTCCCAACCCAGGACATGGTGCTCGGTCTCTACTACCTGACCAAAGCGAAGCCGGGCGCGAAGGGTGAAGGCCGCTCGTTCGCCAACATCGATGAGGTCCTGATCGCGCTCGAGATGGGCGAAGTCGAGACCCTCACGCCGATTCGCCTGCGTTACACCGGAGAAGTCATCGACCTTACCGCAGCCTACGATGATCAGGACGTCACACACACTGACCCTGTTCACCATGAGCGCGAGTTCCTGAACACGACCGTGGGCCGCGCAATCCTGAACGACCACCTGCCTGAGGGCATGCCGTACATCAACGGTTTGCTCAAGAAGAAAGGCATTGGCCAACTGGTCAACTATGGCTACTTGAGGTTCGGTCTCGAGACCACCGTCAAGATGCTCGACGAGATCAAGTCGCTGGGCTTCCGTTTCGCCACGCGCGCCGGCCTCTCCATCGGCATCGACGACATGGTCATTCCGGACAACAAGAAGACCCTGGTCCGCGACGCCGACAAGCAGGTCATCAACGTTCAACAGCAGTACCTGGACGGCGCCATCACCAACGGTGAGCGCTACAACAAGGTCATCGAAATCTGGTCGGCGATTACCGAAAAGGTTGCCGACGAGATGTTCGGCCAGATGCAGAGACGGGACAAAGAAGGCGACCTCAACCCGATCTACGTCATGGCCGACTCCGGCGCTCGCGGATCGAAACAGCAGATTCGCCAGCTTTCCGGCATGCGGGGACTGATGGCGAAACCAACCGGTGAAATCATCGAGACACCAATCACGGCGAACTTCCGTGAAGGGTTGACGGTGCTCGAATACTTCATTTCGACGCACGGTGCCCGCAAGGGTCTGGCCGATACGGCACTCAAGACCGCCGATTCGGGCTACCTCACGCGCCGCCTGGTCGACGTCGCGCAAGACGTGATCATCAGCGAATACGACTGCGGCACCGTCGACGGCATCTTCGTCTCCGGTATCGTCGAAGCGGGCGAAATCATCGAGCCGCTGCGTGACCGCATCGTCGGACGCGTGTCGCTCGAGAAAATCAAGGACTATGACGGCCAGGTCGTGGTCGACATCAACCAGGAAATCACCGAAGACCTGGCGGGCGCGATTCAGGCAGCCGGTATCGAGCGCGTGAAAATTCGTTCGGTGCTGACCTGCGAATCGAAGCGTGGCGTTTGCGTCATGTGCTACGGACGCAACCTCGCATCCGGCCGTCTGGTCGAACTCGGCGAAGCAACCGGCGTCATTGCCGCGCAGTCCATCGGCGAGCCCGGAACGCAGCTCACGATGCGTACCTTCCACATCGGCGGCACGGCATCGCGAGTCTCCGAGCAGTCGCGCTTGGATGCCAAGAACCCGGGCTCCGTGCGCTTCATCGGCCTGCAGACCGTCAAGTCGAAGGCCGGAGATCTGGTGGTCATGAACCGCCAGGGTTCGATTGCGGTGGTCGACGAAAAGGGCCGTGAACGCGAGCGGTACGCAGTCGTGTACGGCGCCAAGCTCAAGGTCAATGAAGGCGACCATGTCGCACTCGGGCAAGTGCTGGTCGAGTGGGATCCGTACACCTTCGCCATCCTGACCGAAATCGGCGGCACGGCGCAGTTCAAGGACCTGCAGGAGGGCGTCACGCTCCACGAAGAAGTGGACGAAGTCACTGGTCTGTCGCGTCACGTGGTGGCGGATTCGCCCGACGAGAAGCGCCAGCCGGCCATCGTCATCAAGGGCAAGGCGAGCAAGCGCTACCTGATGCCGTCCCGTGCTCACCTTATGGTGCAGGACGGAGACACGGTGTTCCCGGGCGACGTGCTGGCCAAGATCCCGCGTGAAACCACTAAGACCAAAGACATCACCGGTGGTCTGCCGCGCGTGGTCGAACTGTTCGAGGCTCGCAAGCCGCGTGAGACTGCGGTCATCAGCGAAATCGATGGCTTGGTCCGGTTCGGCGAGGTCTCCAAGGGCTTGCGCAAACTCTACGTGACGGCCGACAACGGCACGGAGAAGGAGTATTCCGTTCCGCGCGGCGTTCACATCAACGTGCAGGAAGGCGAACGCGTCCGGGCGGGCGAACCGTTGATGGATGGCCCGCTCAACCCGCACGACATTCTGGCCGTGCTGGGAGAGAAAGAACTGCAGTCGTACCTGGTCAACGAGATCCAGGAAGTCTATCGGCTGCAGGGCGTGAACATCTCCGACAAGCACATTGAAGTGATCGTCCGCCAGATGATGCGCTGGGTGAAGGTCGAAGACGTGGGCGACACGCAATTCCTCCTCGAGCAACAAGTGGACAAGTTCCGCTTCCGCGAGGAGAACGAGCGGGCCATCGCCCAGGGCGGCAAACCAGCCACTGGCCGTCCGTTGCTGCTCGGCATCACTAAAGCGTCGCTCTCGACCGACTCGTTCATTTCCGCCGCCTCCTTCCAGGAGACCACGCGCGTGCTGACCGAAGCTTCCATCCAGGGAGCGGTCGATCATCTGCGCGGCCTGAAGGAGAACGTGATCGTGGGCCGCTTGATTCCCGCCGGCACCGGCATGGAGTACTACCGCAATGTGCGTCTCTCTCCAGAAATGGAGGAAGCCGCGCAGAAGGTACAGGAGGAAGTCTCGCAGGCTTACGAAGAGGCCGAGCGCGCGCTCGAACTCATGCGGCATGAAGGCGAGACAGAGGAACTTGCCGCGGAGTAGGCCACCCCGCATCGAATCCAGGGGCGACGTGAGTCGCCCTTGGTTTTTCTGAGCCTTTTCCGAAGCCCATGGCGTTGGCGATTGAACTACAGCGCGTGCCCGAGCAACCGCAGGATCGCAATAGCATGCCTGAACCGATTCCTGGCGGGCTCATACTGGCCCCGGCCTTGGGGCGTTTCTGGCGTCTGTTTCGCCTCTCAATCTGGCGCGCCTTTGAGCACGATGCCTTTGCAATCGCCAAGGCTTCCGCCTACTCCTCCATCCTCACGTTTTTTCCCGCTCTACTGGTGCTCGGTTCTGTCATCGCCACGATTCGTCGGGGCGATGTCTATCTCCGCGAAATTTCCTATGCTCTCGGGCGTATACTGCCGGCCGGCAGCACTACCGCACTTGCCTATCTACGAGGCGCCACTCACCGGCCCGTCGGCTTGCTGATTACAGCTTCGCTGCTGACGATCTGGACCGCTTCCGGCGTCATCATCTCCTGGATGGATGGCTTCCGCCGCGCCTATCAGCTTCCCAAAACCTGGGGGCTGATCCAGGAGCGCTTGATCGCGATTTCGCTGGTTCTGATGGCCGGCATCCCGATGACCTTCTCCACAATTCTGGTCGCCTTCGGCAGCCGAATCGAACTTCGAATTCTGTTTTACATTGGACATGAATTCGGTCCGATCGTTTTGTTGTTGTGGAGCCTGACTCGTTGGGCAATCGCCATTCTGACCAGCATCGCAGTAATACAGCTCATCTATCACAATGCCGTTCCTCGCACCCAACCCTGGCACAGTGTTCTGCCGGGCGCGGTTCTCGCCACGGCCCTGTGGTTGGGGGCGACCGCCCTTTTCGGTTGGTATTTGCAGCGCTATGCCGACTACAGCATCATCTACGGTTCGCTGGGAGCAGGAATTGCCCTGCTGGTCTGGATGTACCTGATCTCGCTCGTGGTACTGATTGGCGCGGAATTCAACGCCATGCTGTTTCCAAGGGCACTGATGAAGGTTCGGGGATCAGTAGCCAGTAGCCAGTAGTCGGTAGCCAGCCTTCAGTCGAACTGGTTTCAAGAATGGGTTTGGGGAGGGCACGGCTTTAGCCGTGCCGCCAGAGGTCCCAAAGGATCCGGGCTTTAGCCCCTGAGGGCACGCGGTTTTGGCTTTCACTGGCTACTCGGCTACTGACTACCCGCTACTGACCTCCAAGGAGAACGCTCAACTTGATCGCTCAGAAACCGGATCTGGTCGCGGGACAGCTGCCGGCCCCCAACTCGTCGCAGGAGCCGGAAGCTACTCGCATGCGCCGCGCGAAAATCATCTGCACCATCGGTCCGGCTTGCGATTCCGAGGAGTGTATCCGCGACCTGATGAATCTGGGCATGGACGTTGCCCGCCTGAACTTCTCCCACGGAACGCATGCCGAGCACGCCGGCCGAATTCGCCGCCTCAGACGCGTAGCGCGCAGCCTGAAGAGAACCATCTGCATTCTCCAGGACCTGCAAGGGCCGAAGATTCGCACGGGACGCCTGAAAAACGGCAAGCCCGTCGAACTGGGAACCGGAAGCGTGCTGACCATTACGCCGCGGAAAGTACCCGGAACCGCAGCGTTGATCTCCACCGATTTTGCCGGCTTGGCGCGGGAAGTCGAGCCCGGCGCGCGCGTGCTGCTCTCGGATGGCCGCATCGAGCTCAGAGTTCGCGCCATTCACGGCGACGATGTGGAGTGCGAAGTCCGCAACGGAGGCATGCTTGCCGAACACCAGGGCATCAACCTGCCCGGCGCGGCCGTTTCCATTCCTGCGCTCACCGAGAAAGACAAGCTCGACCTGAAATTTGGCCTCGCGCACGGCGTGGATGCGGTCGCGCTTTCTTTCGTGCGCTCGGCCGACGACCTGCGCATGGCGCACGAGTTGATGCGCAAATATGGTAAGTCGGTGCCGATTGTCGCCAAGCTCGAGAAGCCGCAGGCCATCGAGCGCCTGGAAGAAATTCTCGAAGCCGCCAACGCGGTCATGATCGCGCGCGGCGATCTCGGCGTGGAATTGCCGCCCGAGCAAGTCCCCATCATTCAGAAGCGCGTGATTCAGCGCGCGGCCTTGTGGCGCAGGCCGGTGATTACCGCGACGCAGATGCTCGAGTCGATGACCGAGAATCCGCGTCCCACGCGCGCCGAAGCGAGCGACGTCGCCAATGCAATTTTCGATGGCACGGACGTGGTTATGCTGTCCGGCGAAACTGCCAGCGGACGATATCCGCGCGAGACGGTGGCCATGATGGTGCGTATCATCATCGAGGCGGAAACCAGCATGGCAAAAATGCCGTCCGCGCAGCGCCGCCGCGAGAACCATCGTTATTCAGTTGCCGAAACCATCTGCGAATCGATCGCGCATGCCGCCGAAGACTTGCACATGGGCGCTATCGCCGTGTTCACCGAGAGCGGCGACACGGCGCGCATGCTCTCCAAGCATCGGCCCAAGGCAACGATCTACGCGTTCAGCCGGCACCTCGAGGTCTGCAATCGCATGAACGCATTCTGGGGTGTGCATCCCATCCATAAAGACAAGTGGAACTCGGCAGAGGCCATGGTGCAGACCGCGGAAAAAGAATTGCTGCCGAAAGGACTGCTTCGCCCAGGAGATGTGCTCGGGCTCGTCGCCGGAACCAAGCTCACGTCCGGCGCTACAAATTTCATGCGGCTGCACACGGTGGGGGAGAGCGATCGCCCGCGAAAGCGTGTGCGCACTAAAATTGAGCATCAGAAGTAAAGAGGTGCCATCAATAAAGAGTTGTCATCCTTCGCTTCGCTCAGGATGACAGGGCCTCAAGAGAGGTAGAGATCCCTGCTACTGGCCACGTCATTCTCTGACAATTCCCTCGACCCTGCTGTTCGAGGCTTCCTCCACTCGCCCGAGAATTCCAACGGCGATGCGCTGATCCTCACCCATGGCGCGGGTTCGAACTGCAATGCCCCCTTGCTCGTCGCCTTGAGCGAAACATTCGCCGGGCACGGCTACGTAGTCCTGCGCTGCGATCTAGCATTCCGGCAGGAGCGGCGGACGGGACCTCCGTTTCCGGGCAACGCCGAGCGCGATCGCGCAGGCCTCCACAACGCCGTCGCAGTCTTGCGTAAGAGTGTCTCAAACCGAATCTTTCTCGGCGGGCACTCCTATGGCGGCCGTCAAGCCACGATGCTGTGCGCGTCTGAACCTGATCTCGTGTCTGGCCTCCTTCTGCTTTCGTATCCCTTGCATCCTCCACGTAAACCCGAACAGCTTCGCATCCAGCATCTGCCGAACCTGCGCACGCCGAGCCTGTTCGTTCAGGGAACACGCGACCCGTTCGGCAGTATCGAGGAAATCAAGAAGGCGCTGGCCCTGATCCCCGCGAAAAACGAGTTGCTGGAAGTGGAAGGAGCCGGTCACGACCTGGGCTTCAAAGGAAAGACTTCGCTCCAGGAACTACCAGTGCAGATATTCACCGCTTTTCAGCGGTTCTGACCGTGTGTCAACGATTGCGTTTTGGAGGCGTCTCGGGCGGCTGCTTTTTCGGCTGCTTGTCTGCTACACACATAAGGTACGTCGGAGATTTCATTTGCGGATTGTTCGGCCCAACCGCTTGCTTATGATAGCCCGGAGGGCAAGTTTGACCTGTCAGAAGCTCACACCCGCTGACGTCATAATGTTTCACCGGCTTGCATGCGGGGGACGATTCGGCCGCGCTCATCGAAGCGAGCAAGACAACAATCAAGCTTGCAGACACCCGAAGCATCATCACGCTTTCTGGAGTCTTTGTCGAAGGGATTCCCTCGGCGTTCTGGCGCCGCGGCGATGAAAAACTCCTAGTTCACCCACCCCGACTTCGATCCGCCGTTTTTCTTGTCGTCGTCCGGCGGAATGTAGTTACCGTGTTCGTCGAAGGTGACCTTGCGGTCGTGCTGTTTCATGTAGACTTCGAATTTCCGCGCCGCGCGCTTCCGCTTCCAGCGATAGTAGGAATTACGCACGCTGAAATAGCGCTCTGAGGCAGCAAGCCCGATCCCGCGCGAAGGAAGGAATTTTACGTAGAGATAGCCAAATAGGAGACCTCCAAGGTGCGCGGAATAGGCGACGCTCTCGCCCCGCCCGGACGCCGCGCCCAGTGAGCCGAGGAGAGTGAGAAAAGCGAGTCCAGCGACAAAATACTTCGCCCGGATCCTGATCGGGATGGGAAACAGCATGATCTCGCTGTCGCCCCAAATGAGCCCGAAGGCCATCAACACGCCCAGGACCCCACCCGACGCACCCACTGTCCTGGTGGCAGGAGAAATCCCGCCCAATCCGGTATAAGACAGTGCAATGGTCGTGAGTGCAGCCCCCACCACGCAATAGAAATAGAACTCAAGAAACTTCCTATGCCCCCAAGCCCCTTCCAGTTGCGATCCAAACATCCAGAGCCCAAACATGTTGCCCGCCAGGTGCCAAAATCCTTCGTGGAGGAATGAATAAGTAACCAATTGGAATACCCAGCCACGAAGCACTAGGACCGGGATCAGCGAGAGAGCAACTTGAAAGGCTCCCGCCGCTTGTCGGCTAATTGCGCCCAGCACATAGACGAGGAGCAACATTCCCGCATTAATCAAAATGAGCCACTTCACCGCCTTGGTGAAGGGAGGCAAGCTCAACGTTATGGTTCTTCCCCTATTCACTATCTCTCCGGCTCCGGGACGACCGGCAGACTGCGATGTCCTGCCCCATCCACGGCTCGCACCCCGAATATCTCATTATCCTTCGAAAGCTTCAGGGTTGCACGCGTCGCGTTGCCGAATGTTTGAACATGCTCCCAATCGGGCGCGTTCGTGGCCCGCCACAGAACCTCGTAGCTGGCAGCGCCCGGTGAAGATTCCCAAGTCAATGTCGTGTCATTTTGCAGTTCTTTGGTCAGCATCTTGACCTTCGCCGGCGACGCTGGCGCCGACGCCAATGCAGCCAGCGTCGCCGCGTTCAGGCGCGCCACTCGCGCCACATAGTCGAAGTCTACGAACTTTGGCAGGTCGCCATATTCGATGCTGCCTTCTGTGCGGACGTTTTGATGCTGGTGGTTGTAGTCTTCGCGGTACTCGGTAAGCCGCACCGCGGCGAAGCCCTGCTGGTTAAACGAGTAGTGATCGCCGCCGCGCAGGTAACGATCCAGACGGAAGATCAGCAGTGGCTTTACCCCCGCATCGTACGTGCGCCCAACCTCCGCAACGAAGCGGGCAAGTTCGCGCGAAGTCGAGTCGTTCTCCCCGCCGAGCGCGCGAATCCGCCGGATTTCAGCCTCACTCGCCGCTGCCGGCACGCCTTCGGAGAACACGCGCACCACGCTGGCATCTTGTTGCGGGCTCCGGTCCCCGCCCACGATGTCGTTGTTCAACACCGCCTCCAGATTCCATCCCTCGCGCCTGGCCATCTGGGCGAAGTGCTTGCTTCCGTTCAATCCCTGTTCTTCCCCAGCCACGGTGAGAAAAATGATCGTCGCCGGGAACTTCATCTTGCTCAGAACACGCGCGCATTCCAGGCTGACGGCCGTGCCGCTGCCATCGTCGTTTGTTCCAGGAGCAGCGTCAGTCGTGTTGAGATTGTCGCTGTTGCGCGAGTCGTAGTGGCCGGTGACCAGCACCATGCGGTCGGCCTGCTGCGGGTCGGTCCCTCGCAGCACAGCGTACACATTCGTAATCTGGGTGGGTTTCGGGATACGATCGGCGGGCCGCTCCTCGAACGAATCCGTCTTCACCTCCAGGCAGCCGCCGCACTCCTTCGAATCGCGTTCCAATTCCGACTTGATCCACTCCCGCGCCGCCCCAATGCCCTTGCCGGCCTTGATGGAGTCCTCGTTCTGCGCGGAAAGCGTGGACCGATTTTGGAAACCGACCAGCTTTTGGATGGTTTGCCGGATGTGGTCTGCCGAGACCTGCTTGATTGCCTCACTGATTCGAGGGTCCGGCGAAGCCTTCCCGGCAGCAGCGGCTTCCTGGGCGCTGCACAAAACGCTGGAGCATGCCAGAATCAGGCCGGCAACCGTGAAAACCAGCGCCCAACCTTCCCCCAAACTATGGTTATCTCGCATGGGCGAATTTCCTCAGTGAGCCACTTGACCTTTTGCTTGTGAAGAAACTAAATATAACAGGGGGTAGCTGGAACGTGGAGGAATGCATGGTGTACTGTCCTGAATGTGAGACCGATCTGGACATCGAAGAAGATGAAGTGGATGAGGGCGAGGTGGTCTCGTGCCCGGAATGTGGCACGGACTTCGAAGTGATCACGACCAATCCCATCGAACTCAAGGCGGTCGACGAAGACTACGAAGAGGACGAGGACGAAGACGCCGCCGACGAAGAGGAGTCGGAGGACGGAGACAATTCCTGAAGTCTGCTCGCCATCTCGGGATTCCCCGATATTCTTCCGTGCTGGTATCTGCCAGCATTCTCCTGGTCGCGGTTGTCAGCCTGGCCTCCCGGACGATGGCCGGTGAACCCGAAAAGGAGAAACCGTACGCGCTGATTTTTGGCACCGTCTGGGATCCCGAGGGGCACCCAGTTTACGGCGTCCGCGTGAAGATCCGCCGGGCCGATCAGAAGAAGGCGCGCTGGGAAGTCTACTCGAACCACGTCGGCGAGTTCGCCCAGCGCCTGCCCCCTGACAAGGCTGACTACATCGTTTGGGCTGATTTGAAGGACTATAAGTTGCCTTCCGGCAAGCACTTAAAGGGTGGTACTGAAGTCACCGTCCATATCGAGGACATCGCGATCCGTTACGAAATCGGTCTGCATCTAACCTGGTAGACACGGTAGGGAGTCAGGAGAGCACGTCATGAAGAGGGCTGTTGTCATCGCTGGGTTGCTGCTTGCGCTATCGGCCCTGCTGGTGGCGGCCCCTGCCCCGCAGTTTGGCCGGGCTCCGAAGAGCGATAATACTCGCTTGCTGACCGGCAAAGTCCTGGATCGCGGAGATAATCCCCTGCCCAACGCGGTCGTCTACCTCACCAACAGCCGCACGCGGGCCGTGAAAACTTATATCGTGGGTATCGACGGCAGCTACCGTTTTCCGGCCCTGCAGCCCAGCATTGATTACGAAGTGTACGCGCAGCACCAGGGCCACAAGAGCGACACCAAAACGGTCAGCCAGTTTGACGACCGCCAGCAGGTTTCCATCAACCTGAAGATTGATACGAAATAGGGGCTGGAGGGTGCCCCACTCATCGCGCACTTTGCGATGAGTGGGTTAGGGTGCCGCATCAAGAAAAAGGCCACCACTTCTGGTGGCCTTAACTCTTTGCTATCGTAGCGCCGGCGCCCTCGCCGGCTGTCCCGAGGCCGCCCCGCCCTCGGATCCCACCAACTGCGTTAGTTACTGTCCCCGCCCGCGCGTTTCCACGAGATCAAGTCGCCGATCGTCGTGCTCTTGGACGACGAAGACGACGGATGCTTGTAGGACTCGACTTCTTGGCGCGACGCTTCCTCGCCAACCGCCTTGATGCTCAGGCCCACCTTCTTTTCTTCCTGATTCATCTTGATGATCTTGAAGTCAAACTCCAGGCCCGGCTCCAGGTGAATCGGCTGCCCGTTGTCGTCCACAGCCTCCGAGTTGTGGCACAAACCTTCGATGCCTTCGGCGATTTCGACAAACGCCCCGAAGTTGGCCACCCGCAGAACTTTGCCATGCACGATGTCGCCCACGCGGTGCTGCGCGAAGAACGAATCCCACACGTCCGGCTGCATCTGCTTCACACCCAGCGAAAGGCGGCGCTTGTCCGGTTCGATCGCCAGGATAATTGCCTTGACCCGGTCGCCCTTCTTCAGCACTTCCGAGGGATGCTTCACGCGCTTGGTCCAGCTCAGGTTGCTGACGTGCACCAAGCCGTCGATCCCATCCTCGATTTCGATGAAAGCGCCAAACTCGGTGAGGTTGCGAACCCGGCCCTCCACCGTCGCTCCCACGGGATACTTATCGTGCAGCGTATCCCAGGGGTTCGACGCCAGTTGCCGCATGCCGAGCGAAATGCGGCGCTCGGTGGGATTCACGCTCAGAACCACACAGTCCACCTGGTCACCCACATTGACCAACTTCGACGGATGTTTCATCCGCTTTGACCACGTCATCTCGCTCACATGGACCAGGCCCTCGATGCCCTGCTCCAGTTCTACGAATGCGCCGTAGTCGGTCACGCTGATCACGCGTCCGTGCACATGCGCGCCCACCGGATAGCGGTGCTCCGCATCAAGCCACGGGTCGGGCGTCAGTTGCTTAAAGCCGAGCGACACGCGCTGCTTCTCTTTGTCGTACTTGAGAACCTTGACCTGAATCTGGTCGCCCACATTTACCAGGTCGCGCGGATGCGTCAGCCGTCCCCACGACATGTCGGTGATGTGCAGCAGCCCGTCAATTCCGCCCAAGTCCACAAACGCACCGTACTCGGTGAGGTTCTTGACCACGCCCGTCGTAACTGTGCCTTCCTCCAGATGCTCCAGCGTCTTGCCGCGTTTCTCGGCCTGCTCTTCTTCCAGAAGCTGTTTGCGCGACACCACGATGTTGCCGCGCTTCTTGTTCAGCTTGATGATGGCCACTTCCATCGTCTGGCCCTTCATGCCGTCCAGATTCCGGATTGGCCGCAGGTCCACTTGCGAGCCGGGAAGGAACGCCCGTGCTCCATGAATATCGATGGTCAGGCCACCCTTGATGCGTTCCACCACGACGCCCTTGATTGGCTTCTTCTCGTTGTATGCCCGCTCGATGTCGTCCCATGCCCGCAGCTTCTGCGCTTTCTGGTGCGAGAGGTTGATGTAACCCTCTTCGGTCTCGCCCTTCTCCCGCATGACGTCGATCTCGTCGCCGGGCTGGACCTTCGGCTTGCCTTCGTGATCGAGTACCTCGGCGATCGGCAGCATGCCTTCCGACTTCGCGCCGATATCGACCACGACATGGGTGGCCGTCAGCTTGATCACCGTGCCTTTGATCACGTGATCGTCGCCAACCGACTCCTCGGTCTCAGTCTCGAAGCTTTCAAGCGCGGAGGCAAAATCATCGCTCGCGGCCACTGCCGGAATTTCCGGGACAGAAGGCTCCGGGCTGACAGGTTCAGGGGCGGAAGCTTCCGCTTCCGCGGGTGCGGGTTGTACGGGTTCCGGAGCGTCTACTACGGCCGGGCCGCCGGTGTGCGATTCAGTTTCGTGGGTCATGGATTCAAGGTTGTGGGCGGTGCTGTCGTCGAACAAGGTCATTCCTCTTGCCTCGCGTGTGCGTGCGAGACGAATGCGGGACGTGGTGTAGCGGACTGCTGGCGAGGTCTTTGGTTGTGTTGAGGCCGCCCTGGCGGACGACCCTAGGACAATCCCAGCTGCCGGAACGTCGAATCGAACCCGCGTCCAATGGGGACTCATCGACTATAGCAATCGGTTTGGAAGGGTGTCAAACGCGAAAACAGCCTCCGGACACGACTTCCGAAGAAATTAATCTGTATGTCACATTTTCAGGGGGTAACACGCAGTAACCATTACCGTAGCGCCGCCGTCCCGGCGGCTAGCTTACCCTGAAAGGTAGCGCCGGCGCCCTCGCCGGCTGTCCTGGGGGGCGCCTCGCCCCAGCGTGCCACCAGCACAATCCACGTCCCTTGACCTTATCTCGCTCGCCTCTGCTACCCTCCACCCATGGACTATCTCTGGACCCCCTGGCGTTATGCCTACGTGAGCGGCGCGGATCAGGTAACCGGCTGCATTTTCTGCGACGCCCCCAAACACAGTGATTCCACGGCCCTCATCGTCCATCGCGGGACCCACTGCTATGTCATCCTCAACACCTATCCCTACACCAACGGACACGTCATGATCGTGCCCTACGCGCATTTGGATGAATTGCAAAAACTTCCTGCCGAAGCGGCCAACGAAATGATGGCGTTGACCCAGCGCATGGAGTCCGTATTTCGTTCGCTGTATCGCCCGGACGGCATCAATCTCGGCATGAACCTGGGCAAGGCCGCCGGCGCAGGAGTTGCCGGACACATTCACATGCACATCCTGCCTCGCTGGGTCGCCGACGCCAATTTCGTCAGCGTGATCGGCGAGACGCGAGTGCTGCCCGAATCACTGGAAGTAACGTGGGAGGGGATCCGGAAAGCATTGCAATAGAATTTGCATTCTTACTAATTGCGGGTGCCCCACTCATTCGCGCTTTTGGCGAATGAGTGGGAATGCTGCGAGGAGCGTCGGTTGGTCTAGGGGGAAAGGTGGGCCAGCTCCGAAGGACTAGACCGCAGCCGACACAGGCTGCCGGATCGGCAGCACCACCGAAAAGGTGGTCCCCTTGCCCGAACTGCTCGCGACGTCGATTTGCCCGTGGTGCGCTTCCACGATCCGCCGGGCGAGCGACAACCCCAGCCCGGTGCCGTTTCCCTTGGTGGTGTAGAACGGACGAAAGATGTTCGGCAAATGTTCAGCCGGAATACCACGGCCCGTGTCCGAAACCGTCACGACCGCCGCGCTGTTCTCCTCGAACACAACCACCCGGACCAAACCCGATCCCTCAATTGCCTGCACGGAATTCAACAGCAGGTTGAGCAACACTTGATGGATCTGGTCGCTGTCGTGTTCAACCTCGGCCAAATCGCGCCCAGGCGTGAACTCGATCTTGATCGGTTTGGACAGAACCTGCTGGCGGGCCAGCATGACCGCATGTTCCACGGTTGTATTCAGGTCGCTGGAGCGCATCTCCGGCGTGCGCGGGCGAGCCGTTTCCAGCAGGTCGGTCAGGATCCGGTTGATCTGTGCAACCTCCTGCCGCACTTCCTTCACGACGGCTTTGGCGGGACTTGTGTCCGGCAGATCGCGGCCTACAATTTCGATCACGCCCGCGATCCCGGCAAGCGGGTTGCGAATTTCGTGTGCCAGCCCCGTGGCAAGTTCGCCCAGGGTGGCGAAGTGCTCGGCGCGCGACATCTGCGTGCGGTGAAGGTGCTCGATCTCTTCCCGGCCCTCACGCAGTTGCTGCACCATGCGATTGAAGTTCCGGCCCAGGTCACCGATTTCGTCGTTGCGCCGGGCAAAACTCACGGAAGCAGCCAGATTGCCTTCGCCCACCCGCTCCATCTGCTCCTGCAGTTCGATCATGGGCCGCTGAATGGTCGATGCCAGCACGACGATGATGACCCCGCAGATGGCAACAGCGCCAGCGCCGGCGATTACCAGCACGCGGTGCCGTTCCGTGTCCTGCAACGAAAGTGTGGACAGCAGAAACAACAGCATGCCCGCCAGCAGCACAACCGCCACCGGCCAGATCGTCTTCAGTTGCCAATTCACTCGCATTGAAGACACGGCGTCTTCATCTTCCGCGGCGATGGCTGCATTACCTCTCATTGGACTGCTCGGCAACAATGCCATCGTCCGGTCGAAGCCTTCCGGGCCGATCCGTCCGTTTCGGGTGGGGCCAGAGCGATGAACCTCAAAACGGCGCGAAGCGAGCGTCGGATCCGGCGGCCCTTTGGCGTTCTGGTTCCGGTCAGCTTGGTCTCTCTCAGGCATAGGCATGCAGTCCTGGCAGCAAATAGGTGACTCCGAAAAACGTGAACATGACCACTGCGAATCCCAGGATGGCAAAATAGGCGGCGCGGCGCCCTCGCCACCCGCGAGTGACACGCATGTGAAGATAGCCCGCATACACCAGCCAGGTGATCGCGGCCCAGGTCTCTTTCGGATCCCAGCTCCAATACGAGCCCCAAGTCTGGTTCGCCCAGTACGCTCCGGCGGCGATCATCAGAGTCAGCAAAGGAAAGGCGAGACAGATCGTTTTGTAAGTGATCCGGTCGAGATTGTCCGAACTGGGCAGCAAGCGCTCCAGATCCGGACGCCGCCACAGCAGCAGGAGGTAAAGCAAGGAGATGAATACTCCACCCACGAGACCCGAGAGGATGAATGGGCTGGCGGCCAGGCGGGTTTGGAACGTCCCCTCCGCGTCGAGCGATGGATAGAGCCCATCCCCGGCGCGTACAACAAACATGACCAGCGCCATCACCTGCAGGAGAATGCTGAGGAACACCGCGCGATTGGCGAGCGTCAAGAAATCGTTGCTCTTCCAGCGCGCAAGCCCGTAGAACACCAGCGGTGACGCGACCACCAAAAGCGTCAGCGTCATCAGCCACCCGAGATCGGGAATGGTGACGAACAGCCGCACGCCCTTGGAGAGAAGGATCTCCGATTTTTGTTCCGGGTTCCACGCCGCCAGGTTCAGCCCGCCCCACTTTTCGAAGCGCGTTAAGACGATGCTTGCGTAGATGGTAAGCGTGCTGGCACTGGTCACCGCGAGGAAGGTCTCGGTTTTCAAGTTGTCCTGGATCAGGAACATCATGGCCAGAGCAAAGCTGAGCGCACACGCCGCATAGGCCAGCATGGCGAGCGTGACATGCACGTGCAGCCAGGTCGATTGCAGCGCTGGAACCAGCGGATGCACTTCCGTTCGCAGCAGCTGCATCAGCACGACGCCCACAATCGCCACCGGCATCGTGACCGTGCCGATGACCTTCACGCCATATTTCCTTTCGGCCACCAGGGTGAGCGCGGCCAGCGTCCAGACGAAGCTCAGCAGCATTTCGTAAACACTGGCGAACGGAGGATGGCCCGCTTCATACCAGCGATGCGCCACGGCTGCCGTGTTCGCGATCAGGCCCAGCCAGGTCGCCAGCGAGGCGAACTTCACATACGACGCGATGCCTGTGACGCCAAAGCCCAGGTACAGCGCCGCGGCGCCGCTGTAAAAAATCAGCGTGGCAAAAAGCAGGTTGGTTTCGCTCACCAGATTGCCACTCTTGACCACGTTCAGAAATGCCATGAACAGCAGAAATGCAATTGCCAATCCGACCAGCACGATCAGGGTTATGCCGGTGGCCGGTTGCTGCTGTTCTGCTTTGACTCGCGCCATATTTCGATCCTCTTTCGATCCTCGAATCGCCCGGGCCTAGTGCCCGGCGACGGTTGTGACCTGCTCGCTCGGAGAGGTCTTAGGAATAGTTCTGAGTTCTTCTTCCAGCAAGGCAACCAGGTCATTGAACCGCTGGCCAAACGCGTCCCGGTTGCGGTTGGCGCTGCCGCCGATCCAAAGCGTGTACTGGCCTGTCTTCCCGTCGCGGACCGGTACTGCCCAGAACCGCATGTGCACCACATAAAACACAAAGGCCAGTCCGACCCCCAGCAGCACGACGCCCGTCCACACCGCCCACTGGCCCGGCTCGTGAGAGACCTGCAGGCCCGTGAAGTGGCCCATCTGGAGATCGGTCGGCTGGAGCTGGTAGGGGGCCTTCGAGTTGTCTGCGATCTCATCCATCGGCGGGAACCACACGTCAAAGTTCTTACCAGTCGCCTTCGAACTCACCACCAGATGCGCTGCGGGATTGCCCAATTCGTTGGAACGCCGGTAAACTTGCCCGTCGCGCAACGCATAGTCAGGAATGAACTCTGCGAAGCGTACCGTGGTATCGGCATCCAGTAAAACTGTTTCGTTCACGGTCAGCGAGATGTCCCGCTTCTCACCGGACCCGCTGCTCGGAGTGGCAGCGATTGAGAATTTCTCCACCTTGCCGTTGGGCCCGTAGCTGGATTGGTAAAAGCGCACGCCGCTATAAACCAGCGGATCGTTCACCACGATTTCCTTTTTCTCAACGTCTCTCTGATCCTTGACCACGGCCAGCTTTGACCACCACTTCTTCGGGCTCCCGTCCTTATAGTTTTCCTGCCCGGCCTGGTCGCAGCGGATGGCAAACGGCAAAGTTCTGGTTTTGCCATCGTGTAATTCGACGGCGCTGGAGCTGTCCCCTTCATTCAGGTTGAGCGTTCCCCGCCATCCCCAGACGCCATCGACAACGGCGCCGAAGAAAATCAGCAGGAGGCTGGCGTGCACGATGTATACGCCCATCTCAGAGATCCGGTTCCGCTCTGCAAAAATTCCAAAGTGGTCTTCGCGCACCACCCGCTCGGGTCTGAATCCCAGGGAGTGCAGTGCGCGCTCGGCCGCGACCAGCCCCGTCTCTTCATCCGTGATCGTCAGCGATTTCTGTGGATGGAGCACGCGCCGGTAACTCTCGTCGGGATACTTGTACGGGCGCGAGAAGTAACGCCACGCATGGGGGAACCGCTCGATGGAAGCGGCGAGAATGCTGCAGCTCACCAGAATCATGAGCGCCAGGAACCACCATGCGTGAAACACGTCCGTCAGGCCGGTCAGATCGAGAATGCGGAGAGCCTGGGGGGGATAAGCGCTCAGCATCTCGTCGGGTTCGGTGTTCGGGCGTTGCAGGACGATCGT
This sequence comes from Terriglobia bacterium, assembly GCA_020073565.1. Lineage (GTDB taxonomy): Bacteria > Acidobacteriota > Terriglobia > Terriglobales > Acidobacteriaceae > Acidiflorens. The sequence continues at coordinate 53,257 of JAIQEY010000012.1, read as the reverse complement.
GCCGACCGCGGAAAAAATCACGACCAGAATAAGAAGTACTACGCCCGTCTTAATCGAGGCGGCGGTTTGCCATACCTTGCGGGCGCTTGTGCGGACGATCATGGCCATATCCCTCCCCCGTAGCCTTTTCAAAATGCACGTTCTGCGCCAGAAGGGGGCAGGCCGCTAAACAACTCAATTCATGCTAGTTATGAGATTCTCAAAACTGCCGACCACGACCGTTCTTGGGCTATATCACGCACCTCCGTTCCGGCCTTCCGAGATTTCACCCATCACCAGACCCTGGTGATACGCGTCACGCAACCCGGTGATTGGTCTGCCCTGGAGGTGCCGCTCGTCCCCAGCCGGGGACCCGCTCCGCAAAAAGCCGATGTTTCAAAGCTTTTCAGGTTCCGCTCCTAAGTGATGAGGATCACAAGTGAGCGTGATCTCGACCATATGCCGCTTCTGGGAATCCGGGTTGAATGGAAGCAGGTGGGGTGCATGCCGCTTTCTTCCATCTCGACAACCTGTGGCCAAGACTTTAGTCCGCGTCTTTACTTGGGTCATTTCACCAGTTCGAGTGCGGGAGAAGGCCCATTTAGGATCTCCACGGCGCCTGCTGAATTTCGCAACAGGTCCGCCCGCCTCCACCAACCTGTTCCAGTCCAGTCACTTATGAAGGTGATGAAAATCTTCACAACAAGCCCCCGGGCGGCGACCTTCGTGCACCCTCCCTTGCAGGAGAGTTGGGTGAGCAGCCTTTCCCAGTTCGTGAGCCAGAGCAAGAACCTTGGGCGTTCCTGGAGCCCCTCGCTCACCGGCCTGATCCTGCGCATCGTGATGGTCCTGAGCCTGGCTGCTGCCGGTATGCCACGGGCTTTCAGTAAGATTCACCCGGTTCCGCTCGATCCGAAGATTGACAGCGCCCAGTGCCTCGAGTGTCACGCAGACAAGACCAAGGGCACGGCCGTCCACTCTGCGATCGCAACCGGCTGTCTAAGCTGCCACCAGGTCCGGGTCAACAAAGACACCACCCGGGTCATGCTGATCACGGCTACCCCGTACAGGCTCTGCCTCACCTGCCACGGCGAGAAGGACGCCACGCAGATCAAAGGGCACGTTCACCAGCCGGCCGTTCGCGATTGCCTGACCTGCCATGATCCGCACACCTCGGCCAACAAGAATCAGTTGCTGAAGGCGACCTCCGGCGACAAGAAAGATAATCTCTGCCTCACCTGCCACACGCAAGGCACGAACGTTCCTGACAAAGGCAGCCGCCACGCCGCCCTCGATCTGGGTTGCGATACCTGCCACACCACACACAAGACGGGCGCGGATCTGACTCCCGAAAATCAGTTTCACCTGACCAAGTCGGCCCCGGCGCTGTGCGTGGATTGTCACGACCCGAAAGATGACGCTCTGCAGAAGGTGCACCACAATCAGCCGTTCGGCACGGCAAATTGCTTGAGCTGCCACGATCCGCATCAGTCGGCGGCGCCTAAGCTGATGGCGAAGTTCGTGCATCCGCCCTTCGCCGACAAGAACTGTGAACTCTGCCACGCGCCTGCTAAGGACGGAAAAGTTGTCCTGACCCAGTCCGATGTCAAGGCGCTCTGCGTCACCTGCCACGGCGACAAGGCAAAGTTGATCGAGACCGCCAAAGTGCAGCACCCCGGCGCCGCCGGCGATTGCACGGATTGCCACAGCCCGCATGCCAGCAAGAGCCCCGGGCTGCCGAAGACCGACCCGGTCAACATTTGCCTGGGTTGCCATACCGAACAGGCCGAACAAGAGAAGAAGGCGGTCCACCACCAGCCCGCGTTCGGACAGGGCTGCGCGGTCTGCCACGAGGCGCATGGTGGAGATAACGACCATCTCCTCCGCGCCAGCAATCGGAACGCACTCTGCCTTGAATGCCACGGCCCCGACGCCAAGCCGACTCTGATAGCGGCGGAACACCTGGTCACGATTTTCGGCGGACAGGTAAAGCTGCCGGAAAATTACTTCGCGAAGGTTCCGCGTTTACCGATCAAATACGGACTAGGTCACCCGGTGGATCGTCACCCGGTGGTCGATCAGATGGATCCGACCGACAACACCAAGGTTCGGGTAGCCATTAATTGCTCCACTTGCCATCAGCCCCACGCTTCCGCAAAGCCGGATCTGCTCGTGAAAGACCAGGCGAATAACACGGCATTTTGCGACACATGCCACAAAAGCTTCACCCGGTAGAACCACGGGAGATAGAGATGTTTAGGACTAACAAAAATTCGATCCAGCACCGGGCGGGAGTTGTAGCCCTGGCCCTGGGCATGATCCTCGTTCTTCTGACGACTTCCGCCTACGGTGAGAAGAAGAAGAAGCAGGCGGCCGCTGAGAAGCCAAAGCCCATCATCACGGATCCATTATTTCTTTCCAGGATTGTCTGGCCCAATCCGCCGGCCATCACGCGGATCCGTTACCTGAATTACTTCTGTGCGCAAAAGCCCCCTGATGCGCAAGAGAAGAAGGCCAAATGGATGGACCGGCTGGCGGGCGTGGCGGTTGGCGAAACCGCCCAGAGCGACCGGCGCTTGTTCCAGTTGGTGACGCCCTACGGCCTGGGAGTGGATTCCAAGAATCGCCTTTATGTGGCTGACACCAAGGTCCATGCCGTCTTCATCTTCAATACCGAAACCAAGGATCTCGAGCTCATTAAGAATGGCATGCATGCCCGCTTCGCCTTGATTACGGGCTTGGTTATCGACGACAGCGATCGCCTGTTCGTTTCCGATAGCGAAATGAGGCACGTACTGGTTTTTGATCCACAGCATCGCGTCGAAAGCAGCATCAGCGAAGGCATGGCTAGTCCAGCGGGCTTAGCTATTGACAACGAAAACCGCTTTCTCTACGTGGCCGACCCAGAGCTTGACCAGGTGCTGGTCTATGACGCTGATCCTCCCCACAAGCTCTTGCGCAAGCTTGGCACCGCGGGCAAGGCCCATGCGCTGACCACGCCCGGGGACTTTGCCAAGCCGACCAATGTGGCGGTCGACAAAGACGGAAATCTGTATGTCTCGGACACGTTCAACGATCGGGTCGAGAGCTTCGATGCCGACGGCAATTTCATTCGGACCTTCGGAAAAGCGGGTGATGGCCCAGGCTACTTCGCCCGGCCGAAAGGAATCGCGGTCGACAAAGATGGCCACGTCTGGGTCGCCGACGGCGTGCAGGACCGGGTGCAGGTGTTTACTCCCGAGGGAGAGTTGCTCATCTGGATGGGCGGGCATGGAAGCCTTCCCGGCCAGTTCAATGCTCTCGCCGGTCTGACGATCGATAAGAACAACCGAATCTTCACCTCAGAACAGTATGCCGGCCGAGTGCAGATGTTCCGTTACGTGACGGACGAAGAAGCCCTGGCCGAACGAGATCGCAGGAAAGGCGAAGAGCAGAAGAAAGGCGCGGGCAAATCCGCGCCTTCGAGTTCACAGCAACTTTCGCCGGCCGTTTCCGGTAAGGAAGCGGCTGCCAGGACCTCGGCGGAATACGAGGTCGCAACCAGTTTGGCTGAGCTTTTACAGCCGAAACGAAGGGGAGAAACAGACCCCCGAGCAGTGAGCAGTAATACATCAGGAGGAATACTAAAGTGAAAAAGACTCTCTTCATCGCACTCTGCATCCTGGTATTCGCCAGCCTCGCAATGGCCCAGACTTACACGGGCGGGGCAACGGGTATCACGGGCGTAGACAAACTAGGCGCTCACCAGAACGGGGGCCGCGGTTGCGTCGGTTGTCACGCTCCGCACAGCGGCGCTCGGGGCAATGGTGGCAACGCTGCAACCGGCGGCGGACCAGTAACGGATCCCGACACGGGCAACTTTGCCCTGTGGGGCGAGGACCTGGGACCGCTCTACAACCAAACCCTGGGCTTCGGTGACGACAGCAAGTTCGGCCTCACCCTGCCCGCTAGTTCCGTGGCCAACGAAAGCTTAACCACGGGCGTCATGATGTGCCTGAGCTGCCATGATGGCAACATCGCCAAAGGCGCCATGATGACCAACCAGTCCTGGGAGAAGCAAATGGGCCTGCTCCCGGCTGGCTACGGCCCGAATCCGATTCCGACTCTGCTCGGTGCGGATGGCACGGCCAATGGCAACTACCAGAACGACCATCCAATTGGTCCGCTAGCCAATCTGGGCGCGCTGGGTCTCGTCAATGCAACTGCAACGCCCCCGGTTGCCAGAGTCATCTATTCGGTGGGTGGTTGTACATCTGGCGGCGTAGCGGTTGACTGCATCTTGCCCAACCCTGCGGACTCAAACTACGCGGCATTCATTAGTCACTACGGTTCGTTCAACGTAACGATGGCGAATACCGCCAATCCTGCGGGCGGCCGTGCGAACCCGCTGGTGTTGCCCACCACCAACCCTGCTGATGCGTACTTGGTTTGCACCACGTGCCACACTCCGCACACCATGTACACGTTCAGCGGCACCGCGGGTGGAGTCAAGGGTACTTACCCAAGCTATTTCTTCCTAGCTGCTCCCTACAATCCGGGTGCAACGCCAAGCCCCAGTCAGTCTTCCTCCGCGACTCAGTTCTGCCGTCAGTGCCACTTCACGGGCGCCGGCGGAGCGAACGAAGGCAGCGGAATTATGAGCATCACCACGAAGTTCTAATGGGCTCTTTCATATGGGGGAGGGAATCTCCTCCCCCTCGCTTTCGCAACAGGGTTCGTGAGGAAGTTATGAAATTTCGATTCTGCGCCGCGACGATGGTCTTGCTGGGAGCCATGGTTGCGAATGCTCAAGTGGCCTCCCACGCCCCGATCGAGGGGATGCCCGCGACCAACGCGATGCCTCCCGCGAAGATGACCACGCTGCAAGTGACCGGCAAAATCGTGGCTCGGGTCAATGGCGCTGCTCTGACTGACCGAGATTTATTGCGTGAAATGTTCGCCATTTTTCCTTATGCAAAACAGCACAACGGTTTCCCCCAGGGACTGGAGCCGCAGATCCGCAAGGGCGCTCTCCAGATGATTATCTTCGAGGAATTGGTTTATCAGGAAGCGAAGCGCCGCGCGATGACCGTTCCACCGGAACGCATGGCGCGCGCGGAACGACAATTCCGCGAGCAGTTTCCCAACCAGGAAACGTATGAGCAGTTCATCAAAGTGGAACTGAACGGTTCGCACCAGGTACTGCGCGAGAAGATTCGTCGCTCCGTCCTGATTGAGGCCCTGTTGACCGCGGAAGTCGTAGACAAGTCCAGGGTGACGCTGGCTCAGGCCAAAGCTTTCTACGACCAGAATCCTGCCAAGTTCGAACGGGAAGAACAGTTCCACATCCAGAGCATCTCCATCCTGCCGCCGGCGAATGCCAGCGCAGACATCCTGCAAGAAGCGCGCCGCCGCGCGGAAGAGGCAGCCCAGCAGGCCAGGACGGCGAAGACCTACACGGAATTCGGACTGCTTGCGGAAAAGCTTTCCGATGACGACTTCCACGTCAACATGGGCGACCACAAGCCCTGCGGGCGCGACCAACTGCCCCCGGAGATCGTGAAGGCTGCGTTGGGGATAAAGCCTGGGCAGGTCAGCGAATTGATCCAGATGGGACAGGCTTACACGCTGGTCCGCCTCGAAGCCCACACATCGGCCGGGATAGTTCCGTTCGCCGAGGTGAAGAGTCAGGTGCAATCGGACTTGCAGAAAGAGAAAATCGAACGGCTGCGGTCCAGTCTCGGGCAGAAGCTGCGCAAGGACGCCAAGATTGAGACGCTGTAAGTAGGACGTGTACGATGCATGGGCAGACGAAGGTTCTGAAAATCGGGTGGTTGCTGCTGGCGCTGCTGGCGTGGGTTCGGCCCGGGGTCGCGCAAATCGAAGTTGGAGACGACCTCAAGATGAACCTGAACGGAACTCTCGGGTTCGGCTATGGGGGCAGCTTCGGCACCGTCGGGCAGTCCAGCCACAGCCTCAACCTAAACGGCAACGGGACGCTGACGGGTTCGTATTACAACCCCGGTTTTCTGTCCTTTAACGTTCAGCCCTTCTACAACCGCAACCAGAACAACGCTGACTCGCAATCCATCTTCGACGAGAGTGGCGTGATCTCGAGCGTGAACATCTTCAGCGGAAGCCATTTTCCAGGCTTCGCCTCGTACTCCAAGAATTTCAACAGCAGCGGTGAGTTCGGGATTCCCGGCGTCTCCGGACTGACCACCCAAGGGTCGGGCCAGTCCTACACGATTGGCTGGAGCGCCCTGGTTCCCGACCTGCCCACCCTGTCGGCGTCGTACACATCATCTGGCAACTCTTCTTCCGTGTTGGGCGCGGAGGGCGATATCCGTTCGACGACTCGCCTCTTCAATCTAAACTCCACCTACCGAGTTGTCGGTTTCGATTTGGCTGGCTTTTTCACCCACCAGAGTCTCGATTTGAATACTCCCGCATTCATCGCCATCGATAACTCAGCCACGGAATCCTCTTCATCCTCTGATACTTATGGAATCCTCGCGTCCCACCGGTTGCCTCTTTCGGGCAACTTTTCGGCGTCCTTCAACCGCGCGACCTTCGACAATGGAAGCGGTTTCGCCAGCAGCAACGGAACGACCAATACCTCCGATGCGACGGTCAGCATCAATCCGACGAGCCGGCTGAACCTCTTTGGTGAAGTCAGATACACTGACAATCTGGCCGGCGCGCTGCAACAGAGCCTGGTGAATGGCGGAGGGACACCCGTGGTAATCCTCGGGGGAGGGGAGTCACATTCCTTCGGCACCAGTGCCTTTGCGAACTACAGCCTGGGGCGCGGTTTCATGTTACGGGGAAGGGTCAGCCACCAATCGCAGTATTTCAATGGCCGAAACCTCGATCTCACCCAGTACGGCGGCACCGTCTCCTACAACTACTCCAGACCGTTGTTCGGGCTTCTGTACTTCAGCTTTGGCATGGTCGACAACGCCCAGGAAATCGGCAATACTGGCCTGAGCTTTGTTGGAAATGTCGGCATGCAGCGCAAGTTTGGCCGGTGGGAAACTTCGGCAGATTTCTCCTACGCCCAGAATGTGCAGACTCTGGTTTTGACCTACACGACGAATTCCATCAACTACGGAACCAGCATCCGTCGTCGGATTAGTCCGAACACCTTCTTTAGCAGCTCCTACCGCGCCGCGCAGAGCGGCTTGTTGCAGGACCAGAGTTCGACCAGCCATTCCAACTTTGTTTCCAGCACCCTCGGGTGGCAAAGGTACACACTAACCGGCAATTATTCGAAGTCAAACGGCCAAACCATCTTGACCCCGAGCGGCTTCCTGAATCCGGCGCCCCTGCCGGGCGTGACGGGCGATGAACTGGTTCTGTTCAACGGCCGCAGTTACAGTATCGGTGTGGGTGCATCCCCATTGCGCAGGATGGCGCTGACTATCAACTACACGAATGCGACCAGCGACACGATTTCCAGTGTGAGGTCCTCGTTCAACGAAACCGAGCGCTACTATTCCCGTCTAGATTACAATCTTCGCAAGGTGGTGCTGAGAGCGGGTTTCACCAGAATCCATCAGGGAATCAGTGCCTCCGGCGTTCCGCCCACGACGGCGAATTCGTACTTCTTCGGTATATCCAGATGGTTCAATGTATTTTGAGCCGCGCCCACACCTCAAAACTGCGTAGCGCAGCCGGGATCGGTTGTTTGATTCTTCTGATGATCGCGCCCGCCTCTGCGGGCAAGCGGCAGCGAGCCGGCGCCGAACCATCTCCACCCGAGCTTCTGCTCGAAGGCGGGCGCAAGTTGAGCTTCGAGCGCACCTTCAGTTCGGAGCGCGATACGCGCGCCAAACCCGGCTTCTGGGGCAAGATGGTCAACGTTATCGCAGGCGAGCCCGATTACAAACAGTTGGTCCGCCCCTACGGTATCGCGGTCGACTCGCGGGGCCGTTTGATCGTCAGCGATCCAGGCCGGGGCGGAGTCCACATCTTCGACGCCCAGCAACACAAGTACAAGTTCCTCGAGCGAAAAGAAACAGGCAAAGACCCGATGCTCGAGCCACAGTGCGTGGCCGTAGATGCCCAGGACAACATCTACGTCACGGACTCCAAGTCCGGCAAAGTATTTGTCTTCGAACCCAGCGGCAAGTACCAGGGCGCACTGGGCAGTCTGAAGGGCGGCGAAGGCTATTTCAAACGTCCTACAGGCATTGCGATCGATTCCGGGACGCAACGCATTTATGTGACGGACACTCTACGCGACCGCGTTTATGTCCTGGATCCCCAGGGCCGGGTGCTGCGAACTATTGGGAAGCACGGAAGCGGAGACGGAGAATTCAACTTCCCCACCGAACTGCGGGTGAAGAACGGCGTTCTCGCGGTGGTGGATGCGATGAACTTCCGCGTCCAGATGTTTGACGCTGCCGATCGTTTCCTGGGCGCACTTGGCAATCCGGGTGACTCCAGCGGCCAGGTGTTCCGCCCCAAGGGTATCGCAATTGATTCGGAGGACCACATCTATCTGGTCGAAGGGCTCTGGGGAGTGGTGCAGGTCTTCGATCGCCAGGGACAGTTGCTCTACAGTTTCGGCCACCGTGGAACGCGGCTGGGCGAATTCCAGATGCCCGCCGGGCTCTTCATCGACAATCAGGATCGCGTGTACGTGGTGGATTCTTATAACCGGCGGGTGCAGGTATTTCAATATCACGGGCTGAGGACCAAGGCGGGAGGAGCGGGTCAGTGAAACGAATTCTTTTCGCATGGGTCCTGTGGTTTGCGTGCCGGGCTGCGGCACAATCGGGAGACATCCTGGGCGTGCATGATCTCTCAACCACAGCCTCCCCGGTCCGGGGCGCCATGTCCGCCGCCTGCCTGTATTGCCACGCGCCCCACTCCGGTGTGAGCAAGGGGCCTCTCTGGAGCCAAACATTCTCCACTCAGACCTACACGCAGCTATATTCCAGCGACACATTTCAGAACACAACGGTGCAACCAACTTTGGGCGATGCCAGTTCGCTTTGCCTCAGCTGTCACGATGGAACGGTAGCGCCCGGCCAGATGGTTCCTTACGGTCCCATCGCCATGTCGCAGCCGATGACCAACGCGCTGCTCCCGCACCTGGAGACGTCTCATCCGTTCAGCATGAAACTCCCACTGAAGGATGCCGCGCACCTGGTGCAGAGTCTCGCGGCGACGGGTACAACCGCCGATTCGACCCATTCGGTAAAGCTCATCCAGGGCAACGTCGAGTGCAGCAGTTGTCACAATCCACATAACCAGGCCCTTGATAAGAAGTCGACGAACTTCCTGGTGCGTGACAACCTCAAGGGCGGTCTATGTCTTTCCTGCCACGAGACCACGCCGCGCATTGTGAACGCCATCAGCAACCCTCTGTCGCAGTGGACCACCAGCATCCACGCCACCTCGCCCGCGGTAGTCAACCCGAGTTCAGGGCTGGGCGGATACTCGACCGTGGCAGAGTTCGCATGTTTGTCCTGTCACTCTTCGCACAACGCTGGCGGCGTTGGCTTGCTGCACAACCCCGTCCCTGCCGTCCCGAACATCGACAACACGAGCCAGAGCTGTATCGTTTGCCACAACGGCAGCAATGCACTCCTTCAGCCTGTCCCGGACGTTTTCTCCGAATTCGCCAAGAAGGGCCACCCCTTCGCGATCGGGAGCAATGCGCATACCCCCGGGGAACCCGTCGTTCTGAATGAGAATCGCCACGCGACCTGCGCCGATTGCCACAACCCCCATGCCTCCAATCAGGTGATGGCATTTAGCTCCCCTCCCGACATTCGTCCTTCGCAGAATGGAGCGACCGGCGTCGCCGCGGACGGTTCCAGTCTCACCGGGCCAGCCACCAGGCAATTCGAAACTTGCCTGCGCTGCCACGGCAATAGCTCCGGCAAGCAGATTCTCCCGGAGTACGGATACTTGCCAACGCGCGCGGGGGTTGTGGGCGATCCCTTGAACCTCATCGCGCAATTCGGCGCCACGGCAATCTCGGTTCATCCGGTTATGCGGGACGCTGCCGGTATCTCGCAGCCCAGCCTGCTGACGGCCATGTGGGATATCCGCGGCGAGGTTCAGACCCGCCCGATGGGAACTCGCATTTTCTGCACCGATTGCCACAACAGCGACGACAACCGCGAATTCGGAGGCGCCGGCCCCGTCGGCCCCCATGGATCGAAGTGGGACCACATCCTCGAACGCCGCTATGAATTCAGCCAGGCTCCCGCGCCGGGTCAATTGATCACCAACCTGTTCCCGACTCCCGACCTCAGCGCGAACGGTCCTTATGCGCTGTGCGGGAAGTGTCACGACCTCTCCAACATCATCCAGAACGCCAGCTTTGCCGAGCACGGGCGGCATATCAACGCTGGTTTCAGTTGCTCCGCCTGCCACACGGCGCACGGTGTCGGAAGCAGCAGTTCCAATTCCTCCGGGCAGCGGCTGATCAGCTTCGACGCAAAGGTGGTTGGCCCGAATGGAGGTTCTCCCGTCTCCTACAACCGAGGCTCGAACACCTGCACACTGACTTGCCACAACGCCGCGCACGATTCGAGTGGCAGTGTCGCGCTCGGCCACGTGGGCGGCGTCCTGAAGAAATGAGAGTTGATCCGGGGCGAAGGTGACGGCAAGGTCGCGTCCCGCGTGTGTCTGTCTCAGAGCTCGCTGGTCCGAGAAGTGAGACTGAAATCCGGCATTGAGCCGCCAAACTCCGTGGGGATGAGAGATTCTGAAGAACCGGTGAGTGGGAGTGGCCAGGAAGGCGAGCAGCCGGAGCGCGGCGCTTCAATTGCCTTTGCCTAAAATCAATAACTTACAAAACTATATCGTATAGATATAGTTGCGAGGACACCAGAGAAGGCCGCGAAACCCCAAACTCGCGGTCGAAACGTGTCCCAGAATGCCCATCAGATGCGCCAGGAAGCCCGGAGGCATGTCGTCAGGCTTCGGGTTGGCCCCGGGAAAAAGGGTGTCCGGAAGCTTGCTGCCTCGCTCGTCGACTCCGGTGCCTTATTCTATCGCTCCAGGCTATTGAGAGATCCGGGTGCGGGAGAACACCACCGCCAGCCGGTCTTCGCAGATCTTCCGATCCGCTCATTCCGCCAATGGTTTGGCGGGTGTTCCTGGCTTCAAATCTTTGTGCTTTCTGACCTGGGCGATCAGTTGCTGAACTTTTTCCTTGCCTTCGTAGGTTGGATTCGTGTCCAGCAGCTTTTGCCACACCGCGACCGCGCCCTCCACATCCATCTTGCCCTGCCACTTCACGATTCCCAGATTGAAGAGCGCGTTCGCACTGCTGGGCTGAGTGGAGAGGACCTGGTTGAACTCCGCGATGGCGCCGTCCGCGTTGCCGCTATACCAGTAGGCAGTTGCCATGTCCGTGCGTACGCCAACGTTCGAAGGCTGCACCTTGAGCGAGCGCTGGTAAAAGTCAATCGCCGTGGGATATTGCTGGGTATCGTAGTAGATATTGGCGATGTTGGCCAGCAGTTCCGGATTGTTCGGATCCGCCGGCAACTTCGCGAGCAGCGGAGCAGCCTGGGTGTCGGCCATCTTCTTCATCTGGTCCGCGGTTGGCTGGGCCTCCGCGCCTGAACTGCCCCCTCCGGGCACCGCGGCGGCGGTATTTGAGACCCCGCTCTCCGGTCCTCGGGCTTGCGACCCACGGATCAACCAGCCACCGGCAATGCCCAAAAGCAGGCAGAGCACGGCCAGAGTGTAAGCCTGGACACTGGTCCATGGTTGCGTCGAAGATGTATTTTCGTTCTGAGACATGTCTGTCCTACCCCTCCAACTCGAATTCTTATGTCAGCCTTTGCTGGCGCCGGCAATCGCCTTCCGGACCTCGGCCTTCTTGTGCGAGTCGAGTTCAGGATTCGATTTCAGCAGTTGCTGCCATGCTGCGACTGCTCCCTTGGCATCTTTCTTTGCATCGAACTTGATCACACCGAGATTGAACAGCGCGTCCGCATTTTTGGGATCGTCTTTGATCGACTGCTCCAACTGGGCCAGCGCACCGTCCACGTCTCCGGTGTAGTACAGGCAAGACGCCATTTCGTTGCGAGCCAGAATGTTCTTCGAATCCGCTTTCAACGCCCGGTCGTAGTAGCCGATCGCGTCCTTGAACTGGTGCGTGGCTTTGTAAATGTTCCCGACCTGCAGCAGGAGGCCACTGTTGTTCGGATCGCTCTTCAGCTTCGCAAGCAAAGGCTCGGCTTTCTTGTCGGCCATCAGCTTCATCTGCTCGAGGCCGGGCAGCTGCCCCATCGCGCCTGCGATGGCGGCCGGTCGAGTGACGCTCGCCTGCGGCACAGGTGGCACGGAAGATTGCGAGCCCCGAAAAAGGTAGCCGATGGCCAAGCCTACCAGCAGGCAAACAACGGCCATCCCATACACCTGTCTCGCCTGCCAAACTGACCCGGACGGTGCTGTTTCATCGGGCATGCGTCGTTTTCTCCTTACATTCCGCGCTTCCTTGAAGCACACGAAATGCCAAGGGTGCGTTCTTGAAATCGATGGTGATCCCCACTATTTTCAACAGCTTGCAGTCGTGCCTCCCCCGGCTCGACCCGGGAATACCGGGCTTTCCCCGCACACTTGGCGGATTTTGACCCGCCAAACTCTCGGGCGGACCGCCATCTCCACCCTCGGAACGTTACCGGGTAAGGAGACCTGCGACAGCATGCCTAATCACAGGTGCATGTGATGAGGATCACACCCAGGAATTGCCCAAAAGCTCGCAGCGTCCGACGGCTGGGCAGCCCATTACCCTCGTAACGTTCCAGCGACGATCGTGCCACGGTAGACTCCTGCGATGGGGCTGCGTCTTCGCGGGGCCGACTAGGCTATGCCTGAAGGCCAACAACCTGAACTGCAACACCGGCTTCGCACACTGAGCCAACGCCTGGAAGAACTGTCCGCGGTGTCCCCTGGCGCCGGGCATGCTGAAGAATTCGTAACTCTCTTCCAGGAAAAGCGCAGGCTGGAGACCAGCCTGCGAGCCGTTTCCGAACCTCACCCACGAACTCGTTCTTTCGAGCAGCCTGCAACAAGTTCTCTTCGCTCTGGCCATGATTCCGACAGCGTTCTGGCCAATGTCAACCGGGAACTCAGAAAACTGGACAAGCGCGACTGGGAGTTGTGGATGATTGTCACGGCCACCGGGGTCCTGGTCGGACTAGGGCTGCTGGCCGTCCTGCTGCCCGCCGCCTTCATGAAGTCCGGCGATCTGCATTTTGAGATCACGGTATCGAAACAGCTGGCGTGCGGTCTGCTCGTGCTGTTGATCCTGGCCAACACCTACCTCGTAACCCGCCGCATCGAGTTCCGGCAGTTACGACAGAGGATGATCTCGACGGCGATGCAGAACGAACTGATTCGCCTCCAGTCATTTACCGATCCGCTGACGGAAATCTACAATCGACGTTCGCTCGAGGAATTGGCTGGCCGCTTCATCGGGCAGGCAAAGCGCCTCGGCCACCCACTCACATTTTTGCTGGTGGACCTGGACCATTTCAAACAGGTCAATACTCAATTCGGCCACCTGACCGGAGACTTTGTCCTAACCGAAATCGCCACGTTGCTCAAGGGCTCGATCCGAGGTACCGATGCTGCCATTCGCTACGGAGGCGACGAATTCCTGATCGCACTGTCAAATACCAACGCCGCCGGCGCCGACACCGTAGTAAACCGGATTCAGGTTTTCCTCAATGAGTGGAATCAGTCGAGCAGTCTGGATGACTTCACGGTCAGCCTCAGTATCGGCACGGCGGAGTGGACCGACGGCAAAACGCTCGATGAGGTCCTTGATCTAGCCGACCGCAACATGTACGAGGAAAAATCCCAACGCTCGGCCTTGTCGAATCCCGGGTAAGAACCAACCGTGCCCGCGCCGCTCAACTGGAGCGGCTCGACACCTTCTGCAACCACACCCAGGCGCTGGAAACAATTTCCCTCAGCGTGCGAGTCGCCTGCCACCCCAGTAATTTTTGCGATTGCGCAACGTCGGCCACCAGAACAGGCGGATCGCCCGGCCGCCGAGGTGACATGGTGCGGCGAACCGGACGCCCGGTGGCGGCTTCCGCAGCGCGGATCACTTCCAGAACCGAATGTCCCCGGCCGGTGCCGAGATTCAACGCCAGCGAATCGCCCCCGTTCTCCAGATGCTGCAGCGCCCGAACGTGCGCGTCGGCAAGATCATTCACGTGGATGTAATCGCGAACGCACGTGCCGTCGGGAGTCGGGTAGTCAGACCCAAACACCTGAAGCTGCGCGCTGCCCGGCGCCGCGGCCGCAAGCGCCAGCGGGATCAGGTGGGTCTCGGGATCATGAAGCTCGCCGATCTCGCCGCTTTCATCCGCTCCCGCGGCATTGAAATAGCGCAGCCGGGCTGAGCGCAGGCCATACGCGCGGCTGTAGGCCTCCAGCGCGTGCTCAAAGAAAAGTTTGGACGCGCCGTAGGGGTTCACCGGTTCGCGCGGCGTTTCCTCGGTGATCGGAATCTTGCCTGGAACGCCGTACACCGCACAGGTGGAGGAAAACACAAACCGGCGGATGCCGGCATCCAGCGTGTCATTGAGCAGGCTGAGCGCCGCTTCTACATTGTTCCGGAAATACTTGCGCGGATTCTGGACCGACTCGCCCACATAGGCATGAGCCGCGAAGTGCATAACCCCATCCACGCGCGCCAGCGCCGGTCGCAACTTCGCTTCGTCGGCGATGTCGCCAATGATCAGTTCGAAACCCTGTGCCAGGCGCTGGTAGCCGGTTGAGAGATTGTCATACAGAATGACCTCGTACCCGGCTCGCCGCAGCGCGCGGGCCGCATGGCTGCCGATGTATCCTGCTCCGCCAACTACCAGAACGGCCAACGGGCACCACCTCGCTCTATCATTTGTGCAGCTTCGCTATTGGAGCAGGACAGAAACATAACTTGCAAGTACCATGATTTCCATTTTCAATCAGAACCAGCGGAGCCGCGAGCGATGTCGTCGATTGCCTCGGGAAACCAGACTCAGAGCGCCGAACCCCAATCCGGGCCTGAGCTTTCGGTCGTTCTGCCCTGCCTCAACGAGGCGCGCACGCTCGCGACCTGTATTGCTCAGATCCAGCAAACCGCTCGCGCCCATGCGATCAGCGCTGAAATCATCGTAGCGGATAACGGCAGCACGGACGGCTCTGCGGAAATCGCAACTTCGCTCGGCACCCGGGTTGTGCCCGTCGCGGCCAGGGGGTACGGCAGTGCCCTGATGGGCGGGATCGCCGCGGCGCGTGGCCGCTACGTGATTATGGGTGACGCCGATTGCAGTTACGATTTTGGCGACATTCCCCGGTTTCTCGAAAAGCTGCGCGCAGGCAACGACCTTGTGATCGGTAACCGGTTTCTGGGAGGCGTGCGCGAAGGCGCCATGCCCTTTCTACACCGCTACCTCGGCAATCCCGTCTTAAGCTTTGTAGGGCGTCTTTTTTTTCACGCGCCCTGTGGGGACTTTCACTGCGGACTGCGCGGCTTCCCGCTCGAAGCCTACCGCCGCATGGATCTGCAGACCACAGGGATGGAGTTCGCCAGCGAGATGGTTGTGAAGGCGTCGTTGTTCGGTATGAAGATCGCTGAGGTTCCAACCACTCTCTCTCCCGACCGCCGCGGTCGCGCCCCTCATTTGCGAAGTTGGCGCGACGGCTGGCGCCATCTGCGTTTCCTGATGATGTACAGCCCGCGCTGGTCGTTCCTCTACCCCGGCCTGGCGCTTATGGCCGGCGGGACGGCGTTGACGTTGTGGCTCCTGCCCGGACCGCGCCGCCTCGGGTCCGCCACCATCGATATTCATACCCTGCTCTACGCCGTCATGGCGATCCTGATCGGCTTTAAGGCGGTCGCGTTCTCCGTGCTCACGAAAGTTTTTGCCGTCACCGAAAAGCTCATGCCAGAGGACGCGCGCGTGACTTGGCTGTTTCGTTACTTCACTCTCGAAACCGGCCTTGTAATGGGCGGGTTGTTGATGACGGCTGGGGCCGGGCTGGGGTTCTATTCGTTGTTCGTGTGGCACATCCACAACTTCGGCCCACTCGACCCGACCCGTGTGGTGCGCGTGGTGGCGAGCACGATCGTGTTGTTCACGCTGGGGATAGAAATCGTGCTCTCCAGCTTCTTCTTGAGCATCCTCGGGTTGCGGCGAAAGTAAGTCCGCGTGCGACAACCGGCGGGGTTATCCCTCGATCGGCTTCTGGCAAAGCACCTGGTACTGGCCGCCCAGAGGGATCTTATGCAGGAAGCGTTCAAGCAGGCGCAACGCCGCCAGCGGTTTCGGGAAGTAAAACAGAAAGTCCGTTTGCAGTACGCGGAATCCGGCTTCGCACACCATCCGCCGCGCTGAGGCCGGAGAGATTTTCACTGCATCGTCATCGAACGCGCAGCGTGACATCACGTACTGCGTACCAGGATTCCACGGATTGTTCTCCCACAACGCAAAGATCCCTCCGGGATGCAGCGCGTCTCGAACCAGCCTGAGCGCGCCCTGTCTTTCCGCCAGCGGAATGTGATGAAACACGCCATTGCAGTATGCACAGTCAAGGTCACCGCGCGGACGGAAGTCCTGAAACAGGGAGAATTGGATTTGCGGGCTCGACTGCGTTTGCCTCGCATACTCAACTGCTTGGGGGGAGATGTCCACCCCAGTCACGGTCGCGCATTTCAGTTCCGACAGCAGAAGCGCAGCCGTCGCGCCGACTCCGCATCCGAAGTCAAGCGCTGACGACGGGCTCACTCCCCGTTCATGCAAGCATTTCGTCATCCAGCGCACTCTCGCGGCCGCGTAAAAGTCTTTGTCTTCCCCCGTTACGGAGAGCGCGTGGTTCAGAAATTGATCGTATTGCTCGGCATATCGATCAAACACCGGGCGTTCTTCGGACGGCGACGCACTCATGCAGCGTATCTTACTCACTACGGTAGTACCTCGCCCAATCGCAAATTTCAACAAGGTCATCCTGAGCGCGGAGTCGAAGGACCCCTACCTGCATCCAGAGCCACCTCCCGCTTTGTCGATGACACAACGCATCGGGCGAGAGTAGAGATCCTTCGACTCCGCCTGAATTTCGCATCACGAAATTCAGGCCCGCTCAGGATGACAATAGGAATTGGCTTTTCCTTACCAACGTAATCAGACTATCGCTGGTAATGGCTCGACCAATGCCACCCGCCGCCAGTGCGCTAAAATAGACAGATTCCGCATGGCTGCCGACAAAATTCTGATCGTGGATGACGAGCGCCTGGTGCGCTGGTCCCTGCGCCAGAAGTGCGAAGAATGGGGGTATCAGGTCATCGAGGCGGAGGCCGGTGAGCCGGGCTTGAAACTGGCCCAGCATGAGTCTCCGGATCTGGTGCTGCTCGACGTGCGCCTGCCCGACCTGAGCGGCCTGGAAGTTCTCGATCAGCTCAAAAAAAGCGGTGACGCGCGCGCCGTCATCATGATCACCGCTGACCCGCAGCTGGACGATGTGAAGGTCGCGCTCAAGCTGGGCGCCTACGACTTCGTCGGCAAGCCGCTCGATTTCGACGAACTCCACGTTACCATCAAAAATGCGCTCGAAGCCTCTCGCCTGCGCTCCGAAGTTCAGTCTTTGCGCGGGGAGGTGAAGCGCAGCGCCGGTTATCACGAGATCGTGTCCGCGTCCCCCAAGATGACCGAGCTGATGAACTTCGTCCGCAAGGTGGCCGCCAGTGAAGCCACTACCATCCTGATCCAGGGGGAGAGCGGCACCGGCAAGGACCTGATCGCCAAAGCCATTCACTACGAAAGCACTCGCCAGGAGAGGCCGTTCGTGGCCATCAACTGTTCGGCCATCCCTGAGACCCTGATGGAAGCCGAACTGTTCGGCCACGAGAAGGGCGCGTTTACCGACGCCAAGCAGATGAAGAAGGGCCTGTTTGAAATGGCCGATGGAGGGTCACTCTTCCTCGACGAGATTGGCGAGCTCTCCCCGCTCCTCCAGGCCAAGCTGTTGCGCGTCCTTGAGGACCAGGTGATCCGACGGGTCGGTGGTGTGCGCGACATGCAGGTGAACGTGCGTGTGATAGCGGCGTCCAATCGCGACTTGGAGAAAGCCGTTCGCGAAGGCCATTTCCGGCAGGACCTCTACTATCGCCTGGCCATCATCGCGATCTTCATTCCATCGCTGCGCGAGCACAAGGAAGATATTCTTCCGCTAGTGGATTTCTTCATTGATCGTTACAACCAGCGCTTCCGCAAATCGGTCCGCGGCATCAGCGATGAAACCAGGCGGCTGCTGGTGCAGCATTCCTGGCCCGGCAATGTGCGCGAACTGAAGAATTCGATTGAGCGCGCGATGATTCTGGAGGACGAGCCGTACCTGCGCCCGGTGTATCTCCCGTTCTCAGTAAGCGAGGCGCAGGCAGGTCTGACCGCGTTCGAGCGCACCGCCGCCCACGATAACGGACAAGCCTTGCCCAACGGCCGCTCCCTGCCTCGGCTCTACATTCCCGAGGGCGGCACGTCGCTCGAGGAAGTCGAGCGCGCCATGGTGGAACTGGCCATGAAACAGGCCAATGGCAACCAGACCCACGCCGCCAGACTTCTCGATATCAGCCGAGACGCATTGCGCTACAAGCTGAAGAAGTTCGGGCTCGTGCCCGGCGACGAGCAGGAATCCTCCGAAGAATCCTCGAAAGAAGTCGGCTAACAAGAAAAGGAAAGCAGCGTCTAAAGCCGCGAGGTACCGGCAAGAAAGCTAGTGAGACGCGGACACTCATGTCCGCGCAGGCAGCTTCTGCGCTGCAAACACGCGGACAGGAGTGTCCCGCGCCACACAACCGGAGACTCCTTGCTTGGGAAGGAAGGCAGATTATGAAGCTCGCGATGGCGATGATCATGGTTTTGACGTTGACCGCTTATGGCCAGCAGAAGGATGCTCCAGCGAGCCCGTCTGAGCAACACTCCGAAATGATGAAGCGCGGCGATCATGCCATGGGGTTTTCACACGAGACGACAACGCATCATTTCCGACTGTTCAAGGATGGGGGAGCCATCGAGGTTCAGGCGAATGATCCGGCGGACAAAGCCAGCCGTGACGAGATCCGCACGCACCTTTCCCACATTGCCGAAATGTTTGCAGCGGGCAACCTCAACATCCCTATGTTCATTCACGACACAACGCCACCCGGGGCTCCCGTCATGGAGAAGCGTCATGACCTGATTCATTATAAGTTTCAAGAGACCGAGGCTGGAGCGAGGGTCCGTATCCGGACGGCGGACAAAGCAGCGCTTGATGCTGTGCACGAATTCCTCAGGTTTCAGATCGCCGAGCATCACACCGGCGACCGTACAGACATCACGAATGACAGCGCCGGAAATTAGCCGCTGACCGCGGTGAACCCGGCGTCGTTCTACCGCGCCCGCGTCGGTAAGTGGAGAGCCAGGTGTTCCTCGCCGGCCCCGCGCTGGCTAGTGTAAAATGAAAAAGTCAACCCCGCGCCATCCTCGTCGACGGCGCCTTTCCATCGGGACGTAGCGCAGCCTGGTAGCGCACTTGCTTGGGGTGCAAGGGGTCGCGAGTTCAAATCTCGCCGTCCCGACCATTCCTGCCCCGTTGCCGCATTCAGCGACTGCCGAGTAAACCTCCAGAGCTTCTCGCGGCTTTCTGCCATCCGGCTTTGGGTTTCAACCGAGCAACACTCAGGCAGAAGGGTCAGCCCAAGATTCCCAAAGTGAACCGTCTCCCGTTCTGGGAAAGCCCGCTTGGGATTTCTGCGGCAGCAACCCTCAGTTTTGTTGACTGGAGCCATAGATCGTACAAGAGTTGGAGTTGGCCAAGCACTGCCTCGAATGTAAGTCTCCCCCGCCTGAGCAATGCCGCGCGAGAAACAGAACTCTGGGACAAGATGACAGTTGTCAATGGTTGAGCAGTCGCAGAGTCCGAATGCCCAACTTCACAAGTTCGTAGCGCCTCTCGTACGGAAAGGAGGGATAGTCCGAGTTTGAAATGGGGCGTGCGCCGTAGGTCAGCAAAAGACTTTTTCGCAAACCAACCTTGCACAACTTTTCTCACCAGGAGGTGAGACCATGGAGAGAGGCTTTGGTTCTTTCACATTAGTACTCGCCGCAGTGGCATGTCTCTGCCTGGCGACGCTGGCTGCGGGCCAGAAGGTCGCTGGATACGACTCACCGCAGGAAAATCGACAATCGGTCGCGTTGTCCACCAGCAACATGATTGTCCCCGCAAGCAGCGTGGCGCGCCCGGAAGACGCCGGCAAGTTTGCTCACACGAATTACGTGCTGCGCACCTTGGACGGCGTGAGGCCGCATATGTCCGTGAATCCTGACCTCACGGAGACCGAAACCCCGGCCTCCCTGGGCTGCGTTTACAAAGTGGGTCCGAACTACACGGGCTGCAATCCGGCAACCGGCGGCACCAAGCATCCGGGCGGCGGCTGGGGAGCAATCGCAATCGTCGATGCGTACCATAATCCCTACGCGGCCTACGAACTGAAGACGTTCAGCGCTGCCTATGGCCTGCCGTTTGTGGCTACCAAATTCACTCAGGTCTATGCCAACGGCAACGGCCACTGCACCGTTCCTCCGGTGGACCCTGGCTGGGGCCTGGAGATTTCCCTGGACATCGAATGGGCCCACGTGATGGCGCCGGCCGCCAGAATCATTCTGGTGGAAGCCTGCTCCAGCAGCATGGACGACCTTGCCTACGCCGAGTATGTGGCGGGTCAATGGGTCGCAAAATACGGCGGTGGCGACATCTCGAACAGCTGGGGAGGCGGAGAGTTCTCCGGTGAACTAGCGTATGACAACTACTTCTTCCGCTACTACTTCCAGAACATTTCCTATTTTGCTTCCGCGGGTGATTCCGGTTGCGGCGCGGCTTATCCCAGTTCGTCTCCCTGGGTCGTTTCCGCCGGCGGCACCACGGTAAACCGCGACTCCAGCGGCAACTTCGTAAACGAGTCCTGCTGGGCGGGTTCGGGTGGCGGGACCAGCACGTACGAAGTCTGGGAAGACGATTTCACCAATTCCAACATGGGCGGCTGGGCCTCCTATCAATACCCGATCTTCGGGCAGAATCCTCGGCATACCCCGGATATTTCGTTCGACGCAGATCCAGCCAGCGGCGTGGTGGTCTTGGACTGTGCCTACTACAGCGGTACCTGCTACTACTTCGCAGTCGGCGGTACCAGCCTGTCGGCGCCGGCGCTGGCCGGCATCGTCAACAGTGCTGCCAACAAGTTGGGCACGGCCAATGTGTCCAGCGGCCAGTTTGCTCCCTGGTACACGAACCAGGAAAACAATCTGATCTACGCGGAGTATCTGGGAGCCAACGAATACAAGAAGAACTACTACGACGTGACGACGGGTTCCAACGGCTGTTCGGTGGGCGCCGGTTGGGATTATTGCACCGGCGTGGGCAGCCCGCGTGGAAAACTTGGAAAGTAACCTTCACTGATCTCTGATTCCTGCGTATTTAAAGGCCCTGCTCGCGCAGGGCCTCTTTTTTGCGTGCTCAAGGGGAATCTCTGCGTTCGCTCACAGGGTCCCGCGAGACCCACGTGCCGAGTCGGTGATTGCAACTCTACAGAATGCTTACTTGTGGTCGGCAGGCTTTGTGTCGGAGGGCGGTTGTTGATTGGGCATCGGCTTCTTCTTCACCGGTTTGGGCGGAGTCAGTTGGTGCTCAGCAGGGGCTACCTGGCCAGCGTTTTCGTAAGGGACGCACTTGAGCGCGGGTTTGAAGAGTTCAGGGCTGACACCCTCAAATTGAATATCACGATAAACAGCAACCATGCCTTGGCCGAGATTGGTCCCCACCGAGATCTTCACGGGCACGTTCCTCAAATCTTCCGCCTCCCATACTTTGAGGGAGACGGTTTTGCCGTCGGGGGCGGTCACCACCACCGTTTCTACCTTGCACTTGTGACCTTCGAACTGTTCGCTTCCGGCATCGGTCCGCTCGACCTTGGCGCCCGAGATCAACTGCATGGGACTGGGCACCATGGTGACTTGGCTGGTCTTCATCTGGACACACGCCGGATGCGGCGTGTCGGTGTGGAAAAGATTGTAGGCCAGATCGTCCTCGGGCCGATAAATGGTGGCAAGACCGACACCGAACTCAATGCGGAACTTGGTGCCGGAGCGGTAGATCTTTGAGGGCGGCAAACCGCGACCCCTGGTCTGCAAATGCTCCGTAGCGGTGAAATCTGGGAGCTTCCAGGCATCCACTGCCCGAGCGAGCGTTCCGGGTACGAGCAGGGTGGTGAGAGCCACTAGCCTCCCAAATATCAGCAGTCGTCGCATGAAGGGTCTCCTCGATTTTGCAAACTGGCACGCTGCGGATTGAAATAGCCGGTGATACCGCATGCCGAGCGTCAAGGAAGAGGCGCTGCTCAAACGAGCTGCGCACGCTCAGTGTAGCGCGATTCGTGGTGGAGAGCTCGTCTTCGACGATGGTTTCCGCCAGGTTGCCCGGCATTGCCCCGGGTTTCGATCCATAAACTGCCGGCAATCGCCTGGGAGAGCACGATGAAATCGACAACCAGCCCCCACTCCTGCCAAGATAGCTCGTTGACTTCTTACATCATGAGACTCCTATACTCCCTAGTGATTGCACTGTCTCTCTCAACCTGGCTCGCGGCGAGCGACATACCCTTAACCCTCAACCTGATGCCGATTCCCGCGAAGGTGCAGTCCGGGAGCGGCCAACTGGTCATCGATCCGACCTTCACGGCAGCATCTACTGGCGCGAGGGACGCGCGGCTGGATGGCGGGATCGCAAGACTCCTTGACGACTTGAGCCGACAGACGGGCATGCCTCTCACCGTCCGCCCATCCGACGCAGCCCATGCGACGCTCACCATCCGCGCCCAGAGCGCCGGCCGCAAAGTTCAGGAACTGGGCGAGGACGAGTCCTACACGCTCGAAATCAACGCGTCGCACGCGAGCCTGACCGCCCCAACGGCTCTCGGCGCGCTTCATGGGCTACAGACTTTCCTGCAGTTGGTGGCGCCCACGCCCGCCGGGTTCGCTGTGCCGGTTGTGACGATCAATGATCAGCCCCGCTTTTCTTGGCGCGGATTGCTCATTGATGTTGGGCGGCACTTCATTCCGCTCGAAATAATGAAGCGCAACCTCGACGGCATGGCAGCGATGAAGATGAACGTGCTGCACTTGCATCTCTCGGACAACGAAGGGTTCCGGGTTGAAAGCAAACGCTTCCCCAAACTGCAAGAGGGCTCTGAGGGGCAGTACTACATGCAGGCGGAAGTCCGCGAATTGGTGACTTATGCGCGCGATCGCGGAATTCGCTTGATGCCGGAGCTCGAGATGCCCGGCCACAGTCGCGCCATAGTGGTCGGGTACCCCGAACTGGCCAGTGAACCTGGTCCTTACAAGGCGGGCAGGATTGCGCAAGCCGAACCGGCCTTGGACGTCACGCAGGAAAAAACCTACAAGTTCCTCGACAAGCTCATCGGAGAAATGGTGCAACTGTTTCCCGACGCTTACCTCCACATCGGAGGAGACGAAGTGGATGACAAGCCGTGGGATTCAAATCCGAAAATTCAGGAATTTATTCACGCCCGCGGGATGAAGAACAACCGCGACCTGCAGGCGTACTTCAATCAGCGCTTGCAGAAGATCGTCGCCAAGCACGGAAAAATTATGATGGGTTGGGATGAGGTGCTGCATCCTGACTTGCCGAAGACGGTCGTGGTGCAATCGTGGCGCGGCCAGGAATCTCTGGCGGCCGCGGCCAGACAGGGATATCGGGGCCTGCTTTCTTACGGCTACTACCTCGACTTGATCTGGCCGGCTGCGCGTTATTACGCTGTCGATCCGATGTCCGGTGGCGCGGCATCCCTGACCCCGGAAGAACAGCAACGAATACTCGGGGGCGAGGCCTGCATGTGGTCCGAGTATGTTACGGCGGAAACCATTGATTCCCGGATCTGGCCCCGCTTGGCCGCGATTGCCGAACGCTTGTGGTCTCCGCAGAACGTGACTGACCCCAAGTCCATGTATCAGCGCATGAATGAAGTGAGCTGGCGTCTGGGGTGGCTCGGCTTGACCCACGAATCAAACTACCTGCCCATGCTTCGGCGCCTGGCAGGCCGGGAGGATATTGCAGCGCTGCGCGTCCTCGCTGATGTCGTTGAGCCCACCAAGGACTACACGCGCACCGAAGTCTGGCCCCAGGCCCCGGTGAAAACCACGCCGCTCAACCGGTTGGCTGACGCTGCTCGCCCGGAAAGTCGTGACGCTCGGGAGTTTTCGGAGCTGGTAAACACTTACCTTCAGAACGATCAGCAAAAATCCGACGTGGAAGAGCAGATTCGCTTCTTCCTCATGGCGTGGCATGACAATGACGCCGCCCTTCAGCCCCTTCTGGATCAGTCGCTTCTCCTGGCGGAAGACAAACCGCTGTCGGAGGATCTGTCCGCACTGGCTGCGGCCGGATTGCAGGCACTCGACGCCCTGGACAAGAGCCAGTCTCTGCCGGACCAGTGGCGGACCGAGCAACTGGCCGTGGTCAAGCGCTCGAACGCCCCGCGCGCGAACCTGCTGCTTATGGTTGCGCCTGCGATTCAGAAACTGATCGAAGCAGCCTCACCGCGGCGCTAGATAGACCGGTTCGTTCCTGGCAAGTATACCGAGCCACCGTAAAAGATTTTCAGCACACGCAGCCGTGATGCACATCACCGCCGCCGCATTGCACAACCCTTAGAGTTTAAGCACTCATTGACCGCTGGTCCTGGGGAGGAAATTCCCTAATCCCGACTTCCGCGAAAGTCCCTCCACTAATCGGTATTTGAGCCGGGCCTGTTTGTAACCAATACCAGATGCGACAGAGGAATCCCAAGAAGCGCATCTGGCGGACGGCGACAGATGCACTCACGATTTCGCATCGAGCCTTGGCGCCCATCGCTGACGCCTGAGCCAACGCTGCGGGAAAAACATAACCGAACGATTCAATTAAGAATTAAGGAGCGGACTTATGAATAATGCAACGCAACATCGGAGCTGGATTCTTGGAATATGCGGGCGAGTGGCAGGGGCCGCGCTGGCTTTGGCCATCATGCTTGTGCCGGCGGTCCTCGCGACCGGATCGGCGCAGGCGCAGACTTACACTTTCAGCGTGCTGCATACGTTTACGGGCTCGCGGGACGGCAAAAATCCCATGGCTGGCTTAGTACGGGATGCCAACGGGAACCTGTACGGGACCACCTTCGGGGGCGGCGGCGCTTACCCCGGCTATGGAACGGTGTTCCAGGTCGATACGAGCGGCAAGGAGACCGTGCTCTACAGCTTCACTGGTGGGGGGGACGGCGCAAATCCCTACGCCGGTTTAGTGCGGGACGCGCAGGGCAACCTGTATGGCACTACGTACCAGGGCGGAGATCTTGCCTGTGGCGGGGGGGGTGGCTGCGGAACGGTGTTCAAGCTGGATACCACCGGCAAGGAGACTGTACTTTACAGCTTCACCGGAGGGGCGGACGGCTTAGGGCCCGTCGCTGGGTTAGTGCGGGACGCGCAACGCAACCTGTATGGTGCTACTGCCCATGGCGGGGATCTTGCGTGCAGGCCGCCGGCGGGCTGTGGAACGGTGTTCAAGCTGGATACGACCGGTAAGGTGACCGTGCTCCACACCT
The DNA here is from genome assembly GCA_020073565.1 of Terriglobia bacterium. Taxonomy (GTDB): domain Bacteria; phylum Acidobacteriota; class Terriglobia; order Terriglobales; family Acidobacteriaceae; genus Acidiflorens. The sequence goes on along the minus strand of JAIQEY010000012.1, from coordinate 27,636 downwards.
TCACTGGCGGGGAAGACGGCGCTAATCCCCAAGGTGTTTTAGTGCGGGACGTACAGGGCAACCTGTATGGCACTAGCGAGAACGGCGGCGATCCTGCATGCACGCATGGGTGCGGGACGGTGTTCAAGTTGGATACGATGGGCCAGGAGACTGTGCTCCATACCTTCACCTCGAATCCGGACGGCGCAAGTCCCATGTCTGGTTTAGTACGGGACGCCGACGGGAACCTGTACGGGACCACCTCCGGGGGCGGGGATTCTGCGTGCAACACGGGGGGCTGTGGAACGGTATTCAAGGTGGATCCGGTCGGCAACGAGACCGTGCTCTACAGCTTCACCGGAATTGGGGGGGACGGCTTCTGGACCGACGCAGGTTTAGTGCGGGACGCGCACGGCAATTTGTATGGCACTACCTTCGCTAATGGCGGAACGGTGTTCAAATTGGATGCGACCGGCAAAGAGACTGTGCTCTACAGTTTCATCGGTGGAGCGGATGGCGGAGGGCCCTACGCAGGTCTAGTGCGGGACGTGCAGGGCAATCTGTATGGCACCACCTCCCAATACGGAGATCCGTCGTGCACGGGGTACCCAGGCTTCTATGGCTGCGGTACGGTTTTCAAGCTGACGCCTGCGACAGCGACCACAACTAAGCTCACGTCTTCGCTGAATCCGTCCCCTTATGGGCAGGCGGTGCCGTTTACCGCGGTGGTCACTTCCAGCGCCGGTGCGCCGCCGGATGGAGAATCCGTCTCGTTTATGAAAGGCGCAACCGTATTGGGAACGGGGGCGTTGAGTGGCGGCTCGGCTAGCTTCATGACGTCGACGCTACCTGTGGGTACGAACTCGATCAAGGCGGTGTACGGCGGTGGCTCGACCTTCGCCGGCAGCACGTCGAAGGCGGTGAGCCAGGTGGTCAACAAAGCCACGACCACGACCGCTTTGACTTCGTCGCTGAATCCATCGAAAGTTGGGCAGTCTGTGACCTTTACGGCGAGCGTGACGCCGCAGTTCGGCGGGACGGTCAAAGGGCCAGTGGCGTTCTACGATGGCACGACGCTGCTGAAGAATGTGTCCGTGATCGGAGGCGCGGCAAAGTGCACAACCAAGACGCTGACCTCGGGCTCGCACACCATCACGGCGACATACAACGGCAGCACCAGCTTTACCGGCAGTTCGGCTTCGCTGACACAGACGGTGAATTAGGGATGGCGGAACTGCCAAAGGAGAATTCATAATCGGGATTGATTCTACGGCGATATGCCGCTAGCAGCCCGTGGTAAGAGTGAGAACGTGCCTCCAACTCGCAATTCGCAAGATTTTGTCATCCCGAGCGGAGCGAGGGATCTGCAGTTCGCTGACACAATGCAGATCCCTCGCTCCGCTCGGGATGACAATTCATGAAAAGGTCACTCTTGCGTCGATCCATACCTTTCACCACGGACTGCTAGCCTTACAAACCAGACGGACGGGGCCGCGTCGCACGGCCCACTCCCGGTGATTCCCGTCCTTGCATTTCGGGCCGCTTTCGAGCAATCCTGTATCTCCGGAAGGAGCACCCGCCCTTATGGTTAACGTTCTTGTCCATCACGAAGTCGCCGAGTATCCCGCATGGAAAGCGGTGTTCGATGCGGCACTCGATTGGCGCCACAAAAACGGCGAGCGCAGCGCCCGCATCTTCCACACCGCCGGCAACCTCAACGATCTCATTCTCCTGTTTGAATGGGAGACGCTCGAACAGGCGCGCGCGTTTATGGCTTCCGATGAACTCAAGGCCAAGATGGTTACCGCGGGTGTCAGGGGGCAGCCGCGGGTGGAATTCCTCACCGAGATGTACACGATCCGGCGCAGCGCCGCGGATTGATTCCGTGTGGAGCGGACATTCTTCTCCGCCCGTGTGTGGAATGCCAGCCCAAGGTGCCGTACAGAGTCGGGGCGGATAGGAGTGTCCGCCCTACATGCGATCAGTGCCGCGCAGACAGGATGTGCAGGATCTCTTTCAGTTCGTGCCGCAGGTGTGCGACATTTGCCGACTGCGCGGTAGGAAATGGGAGGGAGTTCTGGTTGCGTCCCGCTTTCGTTTCTTCACGCAAGTGCGCACGCGCGCCGGCAATTGTGAACCCATCCTCGTAGAGCAGTTTCTTGATCCGTACCACGAATTCCACGTCCCGCTTGCGGTACATGCGCTGCCCGGTGCTGCTCTTTACCGGCCTGAGCTGGGGAAACTCCGTCTCCCAGAACCGCAGCACGTACGCGGGCAGCCGGCACAAACTGGCAACCTCGCCGATGCGGAAATACAGTTTGTCGGGAACGATGATTTCCGAGTGACGGGCCGCCTTCCTCGACGCTCTCTTTACTGGATTCATGTGCGGGGCTGCTGCATGAGCCTATACGCGTTTCTAGCACGAGCTGCGCCCGCCCGACAACCCCAAAAGTACACCCATGTGCGGTAAGGAAAAGCCCCGCAGGAGGTGCTTCTCCAGCGGGGCTTTTGGGGAACTTCTGTACGAGCGTCCGCTCGCTTAGTGTTTCTTTTTCTTGGCGGCTTTCTTCTTGGTTGCCATTATGTGTTTTCCTCCGTTCGAACGATTTATTCTCCCAAGGTTTCCTGAGGGCACCTTGATGCCCGAGCTGCCCCACTACTGGTATGGGCAACTCTCCTACCACAAGATATTGCCACTCGAATACAATTTGTCAACAAAAATCTCGTACCGGATCGGGCAATGGGCGATGTCGTGCCTACCCCTCCCAAAAGAAAAATCCGGCGCGCTTCGTTCACACTCGCCCTTCTCATCATCGCTTCACTCAAGGTCGCTCTTCACCGTGTGCGATAATTTCAGAGAGATTTGAAACCATGTCCGATCGCAAAGTCTTCTGCGCAAAATTGAAACAGGAATTGCCCGGGCTCTCCGAGCCTCCCTTCGACACCGACTTGGGAAAGAAAGTCTACGAACAGATCTCGCAAAAAGCCTGGGATCAGTGGATGGAATACTGCAAGATGCTGCTGAACGAATATCGCCTGAACCCCGCCCGCAAGCAGGATCAGGAAGTCATCGTGAAACAGATGGAACAGTTTTTCTTCGGCGAAGGATCCGCTCCGCCCGCCCAGTACGTTCCGCCCGAGCACTGAAACGCTGAGTGCCCCAAGTAGAGACGCGTCTCCCCGCGTCTCTGGCGCAACCGGCACGGAAGAAGGGTTTTCTGAGAGCTGAGCGCTGACCCATGGTTACTGAGCAGTTACCTATTGCACCAATCACTCCTCTCCGTTCATCACTCCGTAACAATCCTGCGGAACAATGAAGCTGTGGACTCGCAGGTCTATGACACGCTGATCCTGTCCGATGTGCATCTCGGCGCAGACATGAGCCGGGCGCGCGAAGCTCTGCGTGTGTTGCGGGAGCACTCGTATCGCCGCCTCATCCTGCTGGGCGACATTTTTGCCGACCTCAATTTTGGACGCCTGAAAAAGGAGCACTGGAAATTTCTGGGCTTCATCCGCAAGCTCTCGAATCCCAAACGCAACGTTGAAGTGATATGGGTGGAAGGCAACCACGATCACGGTCTGACCGAAATCATGTCGCACCTGGTCGGCGTCCGGGTGTATCAGGAGTACCACTGGAATTACCAGGGCCTGCGACATATCGCGGTGCACGGCCACCAGTTCGACGGCTTCTCTGTCAACAATGTGCACTTGAGTTACTGGTTCGGCACCCTGCTCTACCTGCAACTGCAAAAGTGGGATTCGAAAAGCAAGGCCCTGACGCGTTTCCTGGACCGGCTGAACACAAGGTGGCTGCGCCTTTCCGCGAAAGTTGCGGATGGCGCTCTGGCCCACGCCCACCATCACAGGGCCGAGCGCATTTTCTGCGGGCACACTCACGCCGCGCTCCACAAGATCGGCCATGGGGCCGAGTATTTCAATTGCGGCGCATGGATCGACGAGCATCCTACCTTTATCACGGTTGCGGAGGAGGGTGTCCGGATCCATGAATACGTCGAGCGGCCGGACGACCATCATCACGCCGAGGAGTGGATTGCGTCCGATTCCGAAGTGGGTGAATTCGCCGACGAAGTGGGACTGCTCGACCTCGGCGAATACCAAGGGGTTGGCGGCTGACCCGGTTTGGAAAGTGAAAGCGACGGGGGTTTGCTTTTAAAGAGGAGCGCGGCACAATAGGACTCCCGCGGTGGCGACCACGACACACGCTTAAGCGGAAGCCTCAGATTTCGACCGACGCGGGGCCAGGGGACTCTTGCGTAAACTGACGATCGTTTTCCACCACGCCGGCGGCGGACATCGTAGTGCAGCGGAAGCGATCCGTACCATTCTGACCGGGCAGGACCATCCCTGGGACGTTACCCTTCTCGACATACAAGAGTTACTCGATCCCCTCGACCTGGTGCGCCGCTTTACTGGCATCCGCATCCAGGATACCTACAACCTGATCCTCCGCCGCGGCTGGACCAGATTTACGCCGCAACTCCTGAAGCTCCTTCAGGGCACGATCTACATCTACCACTCCGCGATCGTGAAGGCCCTGCGAGCATACTGGGCAGAACATCCCACGGATTTTGTGCTCTCCGTGATTCCACACTTCAACCGCGAACTGGCCGGCAGCCTGCGAGAGAATGGAAGAAGAACGCCCTTTGCCACCCTGATTACCGATCTGGCGGATTACCCGCCGCGCTTCTGGATCGAGCGCGAGTCCGAGTACATCATCGCCGGCACGGAACGGGCCAAGCAGCAGGCCCTGGCGATGGGTCACCCTGCCGACCATGTCTTTGAGACCTCCGGCATGGTTTTGAAGCCCAAGTTCTACGAGAAGATTGACATCGATCGAGCCTCCGAACGGAAGCGGCTCGGCCTGGAGCCGGATTGCCTGACAGGGATTGTCCTGTTCGGGGGACATGGCTCCCGCGTCATGACGGACATCGTCCGGCGTCTCGACGAGAGCAGCGCTGCGGTGCAGCTCATCCTGATTTGCGGGCACAACCAGAAGCTTGAGGATGAGCTCAAAGCTATGACCACGCGAAATCCAAAGCTGGTTCTCGGATTCACTCAGAACGTTGAACATTACATGGCCATGGCTGACTTCTTCATCGGTAAACCGGGCCCCGCTTCGATCAGCGAAGCCTTGCAGTTTCAGTTACCGGTCATCGTCGAATGCAATCGAAAGACGCTGCCACAAGAACGCTACAACGCGGAATGGGTCGCGGAAAAAGGCTTCGGAGTCGTCGTGCGCAGCTTCCGGGAAATCGCCCCCGCGGTCCAGCGCTTGATCGAACCATCGATCTTCAACGAACTTCGCCGCAACACCAGCACCTACTCGAATCGAGCGCTGTTCGAAGTGTCCGCCATTCTTGACCAATGTTATGAGGGCACGGGAGCCCCGGGAAATTTTGCTGACGCGGCGGGGTTGACGGGCCGGTTCACTTCGCCGAAGACTACCACCTGAGCAACCAGGCCGGGCGGCGCTTCACGATAGTGCACGGCGGAGTCTGCACCACCAACCGCCATCCGCGGGGGCTGGCTCTTTCTGTGGACCGCAGTGAACTTCTGGAACGAAGATCAATTCCTCCGCGATCAATTGATGACACAGCACCACAAATCCGGAGCGCGGATCCCCGATCCGCGCTCCGGCACCGGGAACCAGGAGACCGAGTTCACGGTGATGCAGTTTGGCTGTGGAACCGCTCGCTATACGGCCGAGGACTCCGCGCTCGATCTCCGGAGCGCTTTGCCGTCCGCGCTCCGGAGTGAGAGAGACTCATCGTCTCCCTTGGATCAATCGGCTTCAGTTAACCGTATACGTCTTGGCTGCGCTCGTGCCGCCTCCGGGCGCAGGATTGGTGACCGTGACTTTGAACGTGCCGGCTTTGGCAATGTCGGCAGCGTTGATCGTGGCCGTGACCTCGGTCGAGCTCACATACGTCGTGGCGCGCGGAGATCCATTCCAATTCACCACCGAGCTGCTCAGGTATCCAGTGCCGGTGACGGTGAGGGTGAACGCCGGGCCGCCATGGGTCGCACTCGGGGGCGCGAGCGTCGTAATGGTTGGCTTCGGGTTCACCGCGATGAGCTGCACGGTTTGCGTGCCCGCGGAATCTTTAATAGAGAGGGTTCCGGTTTGAGCTCCGAGGACAGACGGTTTAAATTTCACGGTGATGGTGCACTCCCAGCCGGCCTTGCGACTCGTCCCGCAATTCTGGGTTGCGGTGAAGTCGCCCGTTCCGCTTGCCGTCGCAATGCTGTTGATGGTCAGCGTGCTGTTTTGGTTGTTGGTGAGAATGACAGTCAGCGACTTGCTCGCGCCGACTTTCACACTCCCAAAATTCAGGCTCAGCGGCGAAACGCTCACTGGCTGGGTGGCGTTGAACATCACCGTGGCGAACGTGACGTAATCACCGATGGCAAAATTGTCGGCGTTCAGCACCGCGATATCCGGCGTGCCGTCCGCATTGAAATCGGCAATTGCCGCGCCGCGGTTGGTCGGCCCGACGTAGAATCCGCCCTTAAACACTTCTTTTTCATACCCGTTTACCCACTGATACTCAGACTCACCGAGGCGGGTAAACGTGCCGTCCCCGTTCCCTTCGAGTAACACCGGACCGTATGGGTTCTTCCCATTGTTCTCCAGCATGGGGATGAAAACATCGAGTTTGCCATCGCTATTGAAGTCGGCGACGACCGGATATTGGGGATAGTCTCCACCAGTGCAGACGAGGGAGCCAGAATTAAACGTGCCATTGCCTTTGCCGAGAAGAACGACGTAGGCGGCAGCGCCGTAGTAGCCTGTGCAACCAGTACTTCCCTCGAGGGTGAGGAGCAAATCCGTCTTGCCGTCTTTGTTGAAGTCGCCGGCCGCTAGCGCGCCCGTGTATACGTAGGTCGGCGCGGCAGCAGTGGCGATCACTGCTTGGAACGTGCCGTCGCCGTTGCCCGGCAGGACATACACATTACTGCCCGTGGGGGACTGATCCTGGGGATAGTAGGTCGCGGCGGCGATGTCCAACTTGCCGTCGCCGTTGAAATCCCCAAAGGTCAGAGCGTGTAAATGCGGACTGAACGCGGCCACGCTGGTGATCACGCTGGCCGTGCCAAATGTACCTTTGCCCTTGTTCAACAGAATGCTGATGGTGCCGTCCCAATTGGAAATGACCATGTCCGGCTTGCTGTCGCCGTTCAAGTCCTCCAGGAACACGTCGACAGGCTGGGCGGTAGAGCCAGTTGAATAGTAAACAGGCGCTTTGAACTTGCCGGTACCCAGACCGATCAGGACCGCGACTTCGCTGCTCGCGCAGTTGTTGTTGATGGTCGCGACCATGTCGGCTTTGCCATCGCCGTTGACATCGCCGGCGGCGATCCACTCCGTCCACGAGCCGCAATTGATCGCAGATACGAAGGTCGGCGCTCCCAGGACGCCGTGCGAACTTCCCAGCATCACTTCGAACCCCGCCTGAGTCAGGTTGGCGCTGCGCGCATACCCGTACGCCACATCCGGGAAGCCGTCGCCGTTGAAGTCGGCCATAACCAGGTTGCCGCCATTTCCCGGTGGGTAAGTCCAGCCATAGGCCTGGTTCATCTGGAAGGTTCCATCGCTGCGGCCCAGGATCACCTGGCCGTCCCAGGTCTGGCCTTCCAAGGGCTTGAATATATCGAGCGCGCCGTCGCCATTAAAATCGGCGAGAATCATGTTGTCCGGCGGCTGCTCCCAGTATTGGACAGCGTAAATAGGACCGGCGGTGAAAGTGCCATTGCCTTTCCCATAGAACGTCCAGATTTCGCCCACGCTATCGGCGACAACGAGGTCGAGTTTCTTGTCGCCGTTGATGTCGGCCATGGACACCAGCCACGAGGCCTGCCCGCCGCTGGCTTTGCCGATCGAGCCTTTGAGCGCAAACGTGCCGCTGCCCTGGTTCTGGAAGAGCACGACATCGCCGAGAAAGGTCGAAGTCACAATGTCGTTCTTCTTGTCGCCGTTTACGTCACCAATGGCGATGCCAATTTGGCTTTGGTGGCCGAGTGCGTTGTCATAGTAGGTGGCGGTTCCGAACGTCCCGTTGCCGTTGTTCAGCAGCACGGCCATTCCGTTGCTCTGGGTGACCGCGATGTCGGGCTTGCCGTCGCCGTTCAGGTCGCCTACTGCCATGCCGTAAGCATTGGTATTGCCCGGATGATTCGGGTCAATGGTGGAGTAGAGAACGGCAGTTTGGAAGGTCCCATCGCCCTTGCCAAGATAGACCGCGACGCACGGGAGGTTCGAGGCGCAGTAGGGAGCGAGCGCAGCCAAGTCCAGCTTGCCGTCGCCATTGAAGTCGGCCACGTAGAGGCTGTTGCTGCCTGGGTTCCAATAGGCGTTTGGAGCGGTATAGGTATTGCTGTAGGTGAAAGTTCCGTTGCCATTGCCCAGGAAAATGATGACTTCGTTGTAATTCCCCGGGGCATAGGTACACCACACGGCTAAGTCCAGCTTGGCGTCGCCATTGAAGTCACCTACCGCAAGGGCATAAGGCGAAGTGTTCGAAGGAAAAGAGTAGGTATTGAGGATTGGGACCTGGAATGTGCCGTCGCCGTTGCCGGGAGCTACGTCAATTTCCCACCCCCCGCCCATGATGGAGACGATGTCGAGTTTGCTATCCCCGTTGAAGTCGCCCACTGCGGCGGCCTGAACGCCCAATAGATTGCCATAGTTGACGATACCGTTGATTTCAAACGTTGAGGGATATTGGAAAAAAGAAGGTGGATGGGTTTGCGCCTGCGCCGGGATATCCATCCCGGCCAATATGACTACAGCCGCGAGCACAGCGAGCGCGGCCATGCTGAACTTCTTAACCTGGAACCGAATGCAATTCATGGATCGTCTCCTTAGTAATCGAAAAAATATGAAGTCGTTTGTATTTGGGGGGAATTGCGCCAGGCCTCCGCAGTCTCTGGCTGAGTGAAACCCTGGATCGAGCAAATGATTGTGCATCTCCGATGAATCCGTACGTAACGCAATGGCTGCAGGTATCAATAGTCCACGCCCTTCCAGAAATTGGAAGTTTGCACGATTTCGTAGCGATCGGGATCGCTGCGCACGAGCGCGTCGGCGGTCTGGTTCCAGGCGGTGCCGTGTCCGACCGTGCCATTGCCGTACATGTTGTTGTCCTGGATGACGGTCTGATCGAGCAGGTAGTTGCTGAATGCCTGGCCGCGCCTGGCATTGCTGTCCTGTTGCGCCCAATAGCCGGCGTGTTGGGCGTCGTTGGCGGCTTGCGTAGCGTTGTACCGCGCCGTGGCATTCGCGCCGATCTGGCGAATGTTATCGACGGTTCGTTGGTTCTGCCGTATGGCCGCCTGGGTGTTGGCATTCATTTGCTGCATGGCGCCCGCCACCTGCTGGTTGACTACCTGCATATTGACCTTCCAACTGCCCAGTATCGCGTTCAAGGTGCTGCGTTCCTGCTCGGCGAGAGCGTTGGGCATCAGCATGTGGCTGAGTGTGACCGTGTAGCCGCCGGTGTTTCCCGGATCGGAAGCGCACATGTTGTCGCTGAACTTCTGCATCCCTTTTCCGTCCAGGTCCATCTGCCCGTCCGCGATTACGCAGTGAGTGTTCGGCGCCCCCTGCATCGGTTTGATCTGGTCGACTTGCAGTGGAGCTGGAGGCTTTCCATTGGCGCGCCGCCAAGCCTGAAACAGGTTTGGGAATTCCTTCGCCATGTCTCCGCGGAAGGGATAGATGAGTGTGCCCGGCAGTCGCGGAATCATCCGGTTCCCTGGATGCGTCGGGTCAATCCCCATGCGCGACATGCCGAGATATACTTGTTCGCCATGCGGGCCAGTCATCAGCATCGTTCCGCTGGCGCTGTGCGGATCCAGTGTCCATCCCTCGGGGATGCCAATGGTCGCCGAGCCGTCGGAAGCCGATACCGTATGCAGCACCGCAGCCGGGGCTGAGTGTCCTCCCGCAGCGCCGCCGGAGGCCGAGGCTAGCGCAGCGGGCTTCGCCGGCGGCGCGCCTGCGTTTACCGTTCCGTCGCCCGGATGCCATACGCTGAAAAGCTTGGTGAGCATAGGGTTCACGGTGGAACCAAAGCGAGCCGCGCTGTCGCTGACGAGGGCCGCCTCGATGTGATTGGGGGCGACTTCCGTGGCGATCAACAGGCCGACCACCGGTTTGTTTCCCTGGGGGCGATTGACGACCGTGAAGAAAACCGCGACTGAATTTGTGTTGCGTACCCGAAAGACTCTTCCCACTTGGGGCGTGGCGCCACAGTTGTTATGCACGGAGCGCAGCACGGTGCCCATGGCTGCCGCTTGGCTATTCGCACCGTCCACCGGGCCGTAGACGATTGTGCCGCCTTCGGGATAGTCAATCGTTTTGAGTTGAGTTTGAGCCTGGGCCGGGCTGGCTGCCCCGGCAAATAATAGTGCAAGGATGGCGAACGCAATTGCAGCCATGCTGAACGTCTTGCTTTGGCAGCGAATGCAGTTCATGGATCGTCTCCTGAGTGGTTGAAAAATATGAAGTCTTATGCAGCTCGGGGAACTGCGCCGAAGGCCGCCGCGTCTCCGACTGAGGGGGCTGCTGAGTCGGTCCGCGTACGGGCTGACTTTCGATGAAATGCGAGCCGCCGTCAATGGTCCGGGGATGACCTGCGTGCGACGTGTATGCAACGCGGCAACATCCTTGCTTGCACCTGCTTGGGTAGATTTATCTTGCGGTGCCCGGATGGCGAGAGCGGCCCGAAAGTGCTAGTTCGAAGAGAATCGACAGGGTGTTAAACTGATTAGTCTCCCCCGCCAGTGCGTTTTCTATGACCCTTGCACAGGCGTCCCCGGCCGTCGTTCACTTCGGTGTGTTCGAAGCGGATCTGCGCGCGGGCGAGCTGCGCCGCAACGGAGCCAAAGTTCGGATCCAGGACTTGCCTTTTCGCACCCTGGCTGTTCTGCTGAGCCGTCCCCACGAGGTCGTTACCCGCGAAGAGCTTCGCCAGGAGCTTTGGCCGGACGGCGTCTTTGTGGATTTCGACCGCAGCATCAGCACCGCCATCAAACGCCTGCGCGATGCGCTGGGCGATTCCGCCGACAACCCGATCTTTGTTGAAACTATTGAACGCCGCGGCTACCGCTGGATCGGCCCCGTACAAGACGCGGAACCTTCCGCGAAAGCCGCCGTTCAGTCTGCCCTCCAGGTCGCCGCACCGCCTCCGCCACATGCCTCGCCGCGCTGGAAATTCATCTTCGTACTCCCAGTCTTAGCGCTGCTGTTTGCGGCGTGGATTTTCCGGCCCAGCTATCGCTCGGCGAAAGCGGGATCGAAACCGCACCCAACCTCTTCTTCAACCAGTGCAGGCTTGCCCGTCCACGCCGCCAACCGCGAAGCGGAGGAGTTCTACCTCCAAGGCCGCTATTATTGGGAGAAGCGCACTCCCGACAGCCTGAACAAAGCGGTGGACTCGTTCACGCAAGCCATCGTCCACGACCCAAGCTACGCACCCGCCTACGTCGGACTCGCGGATTGCTACAACTTGCTGCGCGAATACACGGTGATGCCCGCCGCCGAGGCCTACCCGCGCGCTCTGGCCGCCGCGAAGAAGGCGGTCGAACTCGACCCCCAGTCCTCCGAAGCGCACGCCTCTTTTGCCTTTGCCTCCTTCTTCGGCATGTGGGACGCCGCCACCGCTGATCGAGAATTCCGGCGCGCGCTGGAATTGAATCCCTCGAACGCCGTCGCCCATCACTGGTACGCGACTTACCTCGAGTGCCTCCGGCGTTACCCCGAGTCGTTGGCGGAAATCGAGCGCGCCCAAGCGCTCGAACCCGCTTCCAAGTCTGTCCTGGCCGATAAGGGTGCCATTCTTTTCGACGCTGGCCGCCTGAAGGACGCCATCGCCCTGCTGAAGCAAATGGAAGAAAGTGAGCCCGACTTCATTTCTCCCCACCGCTACCTGAAGTTCATTTACCTGCTGACGGCGGACTATCCCCATTACCTTGTCGAAGCCAGAAGCGAAGCCGTTCTGATGCACGACAACTCAGCTCTCGCCGTGGTTGAGGCTACTGAAAAGGGTTTTGCCACTGGAGGCGGAAAAGACCTGCTTAAGACCCTTCGCCAGCAACAAACCAAGCTCTATCAGCGCGGCCAGTTGTCGCCGTACTTCCTCGCGGTGACGTGCTCCCTACAGGGAAACAAGCAAGAAGCTCTGCGCTACCTGAAGACCGCCTACGATCAGCGCGCCGACGGCTTGTTCCAAATAGAAACCGATCATGCTTTTGACAACCTGCACAGCGAGCCTGCCTTCCGGCAGTTAGTCGCCGACGTTGGCCTGCCGCCAATCACTTAAGGAAACTACCTCCACTTCGGCATTGAGGCGCGACCCCTCTTTATACGAGCCCTTGACCCTTCGTCCGTCGTCACTGATGCCGGTGACCACCACTTCGAAGTTGTAGGCGGGGTAGGGATCGTTGCGGAATACCGAATCGGCCCGCTCGTTCGATACTTCCGATGATGGCATCGGCTGCCGTCGCCAAGGAGGCCCATCTGCCACCGCCCGAAAAGAGTTTTTCAACAGCCACAGGATATTACGTCAACAAACCGCGAGTAGTCGCTTCCAGATGCCATTGCCGAACCTTCCTTCGCCTCGACCAGCCCCGCAGCTGGCCTCTTCAGGCCGTCATTACCTGTCGTGAAGCCCGATAAAGCTGCCCGGCAAACGCTCCCAAACCCAGGCAAACCACCCCCAAGCGGACCAGCCCGCCAAGATACGGGATGAACCCAACGATGGTGAGAATCAACAGGCCCGACAGTAGTCCCAGGAGCCATTCGTGCTTCGTGGCACCAGCTGGCCTCAGAAGTATCCGCCCCAGGAACGCTCCGACCCAAATCTTCGCCAGGTAGATCGCAGCCAGATACAAGGCGAGCAACATTAGCGAGACCGGGATGCCAACCAGAGTGATGGCTACCACGACCATGGCCACCGGCACGCCCGCCAGAACCCCAACCCCTAACCCGAGGCTGCGCCAGCCCGAGCCCACGGCCTGAGTCGTGGCCCGGAAGAAGCCGGGAAACAGAACCAGGCCTAACCATCCCACCAGCATGGCCGAAGCGAGCCAGACAGCTTGGTGGAAGTAGAATCTGGGGCGCGTGAACTGGCTCTTCCTCACCTGCAGCTGGATGTCACGTTTGCCCGCAATGGTCGCGCCGTCGGCGATGTGCACATCTTGCAGCTGGTGCACGCGAGCGCTCAGGTTGCCGCCGACCCGGGCCGTGTTCATTAGCGTAAGGCTACCTCCGGCCATGGTCAGTTCGCGGCCGATGCTGCCGCTCACATCGGCGTTGCTAGTGAAGATGGTCACGCTGCGCTGCACCTCGCCTTCGAGGATGAAGTCGCCGGCTCCAACCACGATACCGTCACCCACGTGACCCCGGTTATCCACACGAAAGGACTGCGCCCAACCGTAGATGCTGTGGCCCAATTGTCCGTCCAGGTCGAGCGACTGCGAAAGGGTGTAGATGTGGCCTTCCACGCTACCGCTCACTACAGTTCTCTTGGCAAAACTCACCAGGTCGCCCTTGACGGTGCCACGCACTTCCAGCGTCTGGCAAAAAGCCAGCAAGTCCCCATTGATCACGCCTTCGACGCGCACAGTATTACCGGCGGCCAAAAGAGTGTCATCCACAGTCTCGTTCGCCGCCACGGTGATGAACTCACCGTGACGCCGCTCCAGGGCAAAGCTGGGCAACGACAGCGCAAGCAGCACGATCAGCAGGCGCAGGCCAGGCTGGCGTAGCCGCCCTCGATGTCGCAGCAGCAGTGCGCCACCGCCCAACAGCAACAGCAAAGAAATCCACCCAACGAAAGCAGCATAGTCGGCTAGCATGGCAGTACCTCCGTGTGCAGAGTAGTAAAAAAGGTAGGAGATCAGGTTCGTGCGGCCGCTTAGGCTGAAGGGATTGAACCATTCCAGCGCTGCCGGAATACTTAGCTCATCGAACCAAACGGAAATGATGGTACCGAGCGCCAGCATCGCAGCCATGATCGCCAGGTCGCCCCACACCCAGGACCGGCGCGGACGGGTGAAGCGCGCCGGGCTGGCTGCTTCATCCGGAAGCTCGTGCAGACTTTCGCTCAGAACGCGGTTCTCAGCGCGCAATGCGTCCACTAGCGCCCGGCAGCGCCGGCACGTGGCTAGGTGGTCTCGCAGGCGCCGCAGCTCGTCCGCCGCAAGTTCGCCGTCCACGGCGAGGGCGACGGCCTGTTCCGAGTAACATTCCATGATCACTTGCTCCTATGGGCCAGTCTCCGGCGCAGCTCCTGCTTGGCCCGAAATATCAGCGCCGCCACGTAGTTCCTCTCCAGGTCCAACTGCTGCGCGATTTCGTCATAGCTCAGTTCGCTGTAATAGCGCAGGACCAGCGGCACGCGATAGTTCTCTGGCAGGCGTGCGATGGTATCCCGCACCTGCGCCCTCTCTTCCGTGCCGATGACAGCACCCAATGGCGACGGCTCTGAGCTAGCCGCCTCGATGACCGCGGTTCCGTCTTCAACTTCCACAATCACCCGCCGTCCACGCTGCCGGCGCCGCAAAGCGTCAATGCATTGGTTGCCAGCCACCCGTAGCAGCCACCTGGGGAACGGTATCGAACCGTCGTAGCTCTCGATGGAGCGCTGCAGCTTGAGGAAGACTTCGCTGGTGGCATCTTCTGCGCTCTCCCGTGAGTCCAGCATGTAACGGCACAATCCGAATACGCGCCGGACATAGCGGCGATAGATCTCCCCCAGGGCCTCGGCATCATGACCCCGTGCGCGCTGTATTACGCTCTCCAAATCCAGTCCCTCTATCTGCCTGGTTTCGCCCTCGCCGGGCTGCGGTTCTTTCGCCATGTTCCTCTTGGCGTCCATTAAGCAGTACGCTGCAGATCGAAGGATGTTACACACATTTTAGGGGGACGAGGGGAGCCCAATTCTGGGGCAACTCGAACTTTGCAGGAACCAGGGCTAGGAGTCTAAGAAGAGCGTAATACACCGCCGTGCCAAATAGACCGAGCACCACCCACACCACGGCCCCGAGAATCGAACGCCCGTGGATATACCCCCAGACGAAAGTCGCCTACCTCGCAGAGCAGGAACAGAAGGAGAATGCTTTTGGCGGCATTGGGTCGAGTGTTCATAAGCAGGAGGATTATCTACCCAACACACCCCCGAAACACAAAATTTCAATTGGCGAAATCAGGCGTGGCTGTTGAAAAAGGAACCAAAGCAGTAATTTCAGGGAATTTTAGCGCCTGAGGCGAACGAACATTCAATAACTTACGAACGAATTTCGTTGTTGAAATTGCCCGAGAAGAGTCTTTCAACAGCCACAGGTGTTAGCACTCAGTACCCCGTTGTTGGTGTAATCGCGTAACCGGGAACTTGCCCCTGAGTTTTCCTTAGTGGCAGGTGATATCGCCAGGTCGGCAGGGTGCGGTTCTCGTGCACGATCCGCCCATGCAGCTCTCGCCGATCGAGCAGTGGTTGCCGCAACGGCCGCAGTTACTGGAGTCTCTGATGAATGACGAGCTGCTTACGCAAGAGCCCATGCACGAGGTGTAGCCTGGTCCGCACGAGCAGGAGCCACCCGTACACGCCTCCGAGAATGAGCAGTGGTTGCCGCAGCGGCCACAGTTGTTGGAATCATTGATGAAGCTGGCTGTGTTTACGCAGCTTCCGTGGCAATATTCCTCACCGGTCGGGCAATCAAAAGGAGACGTGCTGGTGCTAGGGGGCGTCGGAGGCTGCGGACGCTGCGCGATCGCCTGCACCGGATGCGTCTGCGACTGAGTGATCGCGTCGGAAACCTGATCTCGTTCCAGAGACAGGGGCTGCTGCAGGACCATGTCGACCGGCGATCCTACGTCGAGGTAAAAATGGCGAGAAACTGTCAGCATGACGAGCGAAGCCACTGTACCGATGGCACCGCCGACCGCAGAGCCGATGACTGTGCTTTTCCCTTTGTCGGGAGGAACAGTCAAGCTTGATGTAAGACACCCCGGCGGCGGTCCAGTGCAGCCCGGCGGAATTGTGCTGGTGATGGTGCTGGGTTGCGAACTGGCGACGGAGTGGCCTATCAATGCACCGAGACCGGCTCCCGCCATCGGAAAGGTGAATGCCGAGATGGAGCGGCCCTTGCCTGGGTCTTTGATCGCATACCCGTCGTCGCTCTCCATGGTCAAGGGCGTTGTAATCGGCGCGACGTAACCGTTGGGAAAGGTGATAGACGCCGATTGAAGATGCAGTTCGCCACGTCTACCTTTCCGTTCGAGTTTGTCCACCTTGCCCTGAATAAAGGTGCCGGGCGGAATCAGCGCCTCGTTGCCGGAGGTGACGGGGAAAGTGATCTGGGCGTAGATGTCGTCTCCGCGATGGATGTACCTGCTCTGGATCGGATGCGTGAGCACGAGAGCGATCCTGGTCCCGGCGGGCACGAGTATGTTGTTTTTTTGAATGACTACCGCGTTCGAGGTGCTGGCTGGCGTTTGCTTCTGCGCTAGGCAGGAGAAGCTCGTGAGCACGAGAGCCAAAACGCTCAACCTTCGTCTGTACTGGGTGATAGTCAGGAATGAAAACTGAGGAAGAAATCGGCGGGGGCACGCGCTGGGTGGCATCGTACACCTCCTGCTTCGGAAAAACCTCAACAGCAAGGACGACTTGGGTGCAGCCTGGGAAGGCTTCACCTGCCCGTATTAGACTCCGTTTCAAGAGGAAGGTTGTCTTTTGATGGTGAAGTTGTGTAAAGCTGTTTGACTTTTTGTAAACCTGCGTAACGTGGCATGAAGGCGGCGCCTTCGCGACCAGAAAAGGCGGCGCCGCTAGATTGAGTCTACAGCCTATTTGGCTCTGTAGACATCCTCTGAATCAAACCAATGGTTGGTCCCGTAGGGACCACTGAAAATAGCCCGGCGCTTCAGCGCCGGGTCAGTCCACTCGGGATGAACCAGTCCCGTCAGGGACGGCTGAAGACCGACGGCAACGCTGCAACTCAGTCGTGCCTCCGGCACTCCGAAATCGCCGCATCGCGCATTCCCGCCAGTAAACTGGCGGGCTATCTTCGATGGTCCCTCCGGGACCGATCATCGTTCGCACCTACGATGTCAACAGAGCCAGCCTATTTCTTGCCCGGTTTGCGTGCCGGCAATCCGACCGACAGCTGGATCGTCCGCCGCAATTCGACTTCGTTCGCGTCAGGCTTGCTGAAGTCGAGACTCTTCGTCAGCTCGTTCCATTGCCTGCTCGCCGCACTGTCATACATCGGAGCGATGTTCATCAGGATCCTCCAGATCGGTTGGTGGGCGACTACCGGTTGGACAGACTTGGCGTATCTGCACACATACGCGCGAGCTGGAGATGCGCAAGCGACCACCCCGCCGCTGTGCATCTCCCTGGAGGGTGGAGACTAACAGCGGAACTTTGCGGGTGGTTTACATCTACATGAAGCCCTGATGAAATTGTTTCCACAGGGGCATTCACCGGACGCACGAAAGCCCAGAGCGCACACTTCAGAAGTGCAGCACAAGTCCTGTCGAAAACCGCACGTCGTTCTGGCCGTTGCCGTAGAACCGTGTATGGATCCAGTCCAGTTGTCCTCGGACCGCAAACGGCCCAACCACCCGGTAATCGAGGCCGCCGCCAAACGCGTTCGCGAAAGAAGTGTTGGAATCCGAAATGCCCTTGCTCCGGCTGATGTGCCCCCCTCCGACCAATATCTCGGCAAATGGACGGAAGCGGCTTACCTCCACGGAAATGCGAGGTCCAAACAGAACGTTGTACTCGCTGATGTCCGCATGCGGATTCTGTCCTACGGGCACGACAAAATTGCGGCTGCCGTAGTGGCCGCTGATATCGGTCACGAGACCGATCCAAGGCGCAAACTTACCTTCTAACGAAGCGTTCCATCCATTCAGGCTGGTACCGTCGTTAGAGACAATCTCAGCGTGATTGTAGGAGTAGCCGAAGAATACATTTCCCTTGGTTGGAACTTGGGCAGAGGCACCCGCAGCGAACAGGGTTAGGACCAAAACAATGGGCAGTAGTCTGTGCATCTCGAATCTCCGTTAGCAGTTGACGTCAGTTGTATAGATGCGGTTGTACAGGAAATCTTTGCCCCACGCAGACACAATTGGGCCGATCAGTGAAAGATCGCAGCGAAGAATCCGCGCAGCTTTCCGAAGAATGTGCGCTTCGGTTCCGAGTTGGCCAGGGTCGTTTTTGCGGATTGCTTTTGCGCTTCGAGAGCGGGCGGAGGGAGTGGCGCATTCAATGCGGGTGCGGCCACTGGGCGGGAGTCCAGAGGCAATGCCCGCACGTCCTCCGTCGGAGCCGGCGGAGGGCCCTTGGCATGGAACACAAAAGGCGCTTCCACCTGCACGTGGAGCTCGGGCGCCGCGCTCGTAGCCTTGTCTTCGCTCTTTGCTGCCGCGATGATTGGGGACTGGTTCGCGTTGGCCGGAATCGGATTTCCAGGCGGCATCTCGCTTGCTACCGGAAGATTGTTCACCGCTCGTAGTGCGGGTTGGCGGGGTGGCGGACATCCGCACTCCAGCGGCACAGACAGGTCCACACGATCAAGCTTCCCGGAACGAAACACCAGTTGGTCGGTCGCCTTCACCTGGTAGGTGCGGTCCCCCAGCAACTCGGAGACGATGACCGAGGCGCTATTGCCGGGCAATGCGCGCACGCATGTGTTGCCCTGGCGGTCGGCACTGAACGCGTAGTGGAATTCTCCCGGGCCTGCCAGCAGAATGCGGAAGTCCGGCGTCATGAGCGAGTCCGAAGATGCGTCGAGCGTGAAGTGTGCCTCCATCGCACCCGTGCTCATGCCGAGCATTACATTGTGACCGTTCTGCGAAGGGGTTACCGATACCGTGGTCCCCGGACAAACGTGCACTTCGCCGCCCCTCGCCAACCCGAGAATCGTGGTGTCTTCAGTGGCCGTGAGCGCGGCGCCCGACGCCAGACTGCTTTGCGCCACGGTCAGCGGTGAACTTGTGCGCACGGTCGCGACGGCGGGCGGCTGAGCGGACGGCGACAAACTCACAGCCGAGGGCGCTTGAAACGGCGATTGATTGGGGGCACTGGGATTCTTGCCCAGATGCACCACCAGGCGGTTGCCGGCGGCGTCCCACCTGTAGGCGCGATGAGCTTCGAGATCCAGGACGATGCGTGCCACGGGTGGATTCGCCTGAAACTGGTCGCCGCGCAGCGTACTGATCTGATCGGCCTGCACGCGAATCCGCTTCGGGACTTCCAGTCTTGCGTTGGGCAGATCAATCACCAGCCGCGTAGGATTGTCGATAGCTTGAATCGAAGGGACCAACGGTTTGGTCGAGAGGATCTCAACTGCCGGGCCGTCTTTTTCCTGGACGATCCGGAAGCTCTTAACCACCGCTATGTCGGAAGGCGAAGCACTGGGTCGGACGTTCGTCTGAGCGCGAGGCCATGGTGTCCCGAGCACGACCGCCGCCATCGCGAGGAGGCCACAAATCTGCCGGGCACACGTCCGAATCGGAGCACACCCCTGCCGCTGAAGGAAAGCGAATGATTGCCGGGAACCAGAATTCCGCCGCAAACTTTTCACAGAGACACTCGAGTCAACCATATCACTCGGGCGTCCGGGGAAAAAGCGCGCGGGAACGATCAGGTGTCGGCCAGGAACTCGTATTCGTCGATGACCGCCGCGACCGCCACCTTGCCGTCCGTGCCACCGTTTTCGACCCGCACCACGCGGCCTTTGCAGCGCACGCGAATGCTTTCTGTCAGCGTGATTTCAGGGGGCAGGGTCAGAGTGAAATCAAGACCAGAGCCGGCCTGGATAGCAGAATCGACGTAGAAGCAGATGCCGCGAGCGCTCACATCGCGGGTCTGCGCAGTATGCTCCTGCCCATTCTCGCCGTAGCGAACGCTGACTGGTAGACGAAGCGCGAACCGTCGGGTGGCCCTTTTGTCGTTTTCTTGCTTGGTTTCGGCCATGCAACCTCCGGAGATGGATGTAAGCATGGCGGTTAAGAACTTGCCTGTCAAGGCTTTCGCGCACGGCAATCCGGTGCTCTTCGCCCCCGGCCGGAGGCGGAAGGTGTTTGCGGAGTCTGCCGATGACATCGCCTGCCACCTTGTAGAATGAGTCGGTGGTCTTCGTGCTCGACAACTACGACTCGTTCACCTACAACCTCGTCCAGTATCTGGGAGAGTTAGGTGCCCGGGTGGAAGTGCGGCGCAACGATCAGGTTACGGTGGATGAAATCGCGGCCCTCGGCCCCGAGCGCATCGTGATCTCGCCGGGACCTTGCACTCCGCACGAAGCGGGCATCAGTATCGACCTGATCCGCCACTTCGCAGGCAAGGTGCCGTTGCTGGGCGTCTGCCTCGGACATCAGGCCATTGGCGAGGCCTTCGGCGGCAACATAGTGCGTGCGAAGACCCTGATGCACGGCAAGACCAGCCAGGTTGAGCACGACGGCAGAACAATTTTTCGGGGTGTGAGTTCACCCATGACGGCCACGCGCTATCACTCCCTCATCGTTGCCGAAGAACACCTGCCTGCCGAACTCGAAGTCAGCGCCTGGACGCGCGACCGCGACGGGACGCGCGTGATCATGGGCCTGCGCCATCGCAAATTTGCAGTCGAGGGCGTGCAGTTTCATCCGGAGAGCGTGTTGACGGACGAAGGCAAGAAGCTGATCAGAAACTTTCTACAGGTATAGCAAGCTGCGGAGAGGGGTTCTGTAGAGGGGCGCAGCTTGCCTTCCGGTATTTTTCCAGTGCGATCTTCATCGAGTTGTCCATGTTGAAAAATCATTGGACTGTCCTATGCGCATCCTTCTAATTGGCGGGAATGGTTTCATCGGGCGGTTCGCCGTGGCCGCGCTAAGGCAGCAAGGGCACACGCTGGCGGTGTTTCACCGCGGCACGACGGCCGCGCCCGCTGGCGTAGACGAGATTCGGGGCGACCGTAACCGGCTCAAAGCCAGCGCTCAGGAACTGAAGCGCTTTGCTCCCGACATCGTGATTGACCTGGTCATCAGTTCGGGTCCGCAGGCGGAAGAGCTAATGAACATCTTCCGGGGCGCGACGCGACGCGTCGTCATGCTGAGCAGCATCGATGTGTACCGCGCGGTAGGGGTTTCGCAGGGCACGGAAAGTGGTCCACTGCAGGAGGTGCCGCTTACGGAAGAGTCGGATCTGCGGCGCAGTCTGCATCCCTACCCACCCGAGGGCGTGCAGCTCATGCGCAAGATTTTCCCTTGGGTGACGGACGATTACGACAAGATTCCGGCGGAGCGCACCGTGATGAACGACAGTGAACTTCCCGGCACGGTGCTCCGGCTGCCTATGGTGTATGGACCTGGCGATCGGCTGCATCGTTTTTATCCCGTGGTAAAGCGCATCGCCGACGGACGGCGCCATATCATCTTTCCCGAGACGCTGGCCGCCTGGCGCTCGCCGCGGGGCTACGTGGAGAACGTCGCCGCAGCCATTGCGCTGGCTGCCACAGATGATCGCGCAGGGCGACGTATCTATAACGTGTGCGAGGAACCGTCGTTCAGCGAACTGGAATGGGCGCGAAAAATCGCCAGCGAGATGCGGTGGGAGGGGGAGTTCGTCGTCCTGCCGGTGGAGCGCACGCCGCGCCACTTGCTAAGGCCCGGCAACGCCGCGCAGCATTGGACGGCGAGTTCGGCCCGAATCCGCCACGAGCTGGGGTACGAGGAACTGGTAACGATGGAGGAGGCGATTCGGCAGACGATACGCTGGGAGCGCGAAAACCCGCCGGCCGTCCCGTTCCTGGCGCAGTTCGATTATGCGGCGGAGGATGCGGCGGTAGCAGGCCACCACCGATCAGCTTCATAACCGAGTCCTCTTCGCACTCGCAGTCGAAGCCAGCGACGACAGGGCGCGTGATTTACAATTTCCCTCTCTCTGGGGGTGAGATCCAATGCGCATCGTGTTTCGAGTGGCGTCACTTGTGCTGTTTGCGGGCAGTTTGTTGTGCGCCCAGGACCATGACTTCGGCAAAGTCCAGATCAAGGTTTCTAAAGTTGCGGGCAACGTCTACATGTTGGAGGGAGCGGGCGGAAACATTGGCGCCTCGGTGGGCGAGGACGGCATTGTGGTGGTGGATGATCAGTACGCTCCTCTGGCCGACAAAATTCAGGCCGCTCTGAAGGGCATTACCGACAAGCCGGTGCGCTTCATTATCAACACGCATTATCACGGAGATCATACGGGCGGGAACGAGTTCTTTCAGAAGCAGGTGCCGATCATCGCGCACGACAACGTGCGCAAGCGTCTGGAGCAGGGCGGCTCCGCAGGCAATGGCGGATCGGTGCACATGGAGCACAAGGCGCAACCGAAGGGCGCCTTGCCGATCATCACCTTCGATCACGACGTAACCGTGCACCTGAATGGCGAAGACATCCGGGCGCTGCACTTCCCGGCGGGACATACGGACGGAGACTCGGTGATCTACTTTCCGAAGTCGAACGTGGTGCACATGGGCGATGACTTCGTGACGTATGGATTCCCCTTCATCGATGTCGACAGCGGGGGCAGCATTGATGGCATGATTAGCGGGGTCGAGAATGCAATTGCGCAGCTTCCGGCGGACGTGAAGATTATTCCCGGCCACGGACCGGTTTCCAATCTGGACGATGTGCGCGCGTACGTGACGATGCTGAAGGAGACACGGGCCGCGGTGCAGGATGCGCTTGACAAGAAAATGACGCTGGAGCAGATGAAGGAGAAGAAGGTGCTGGATCCGTGGAAGAAGTATTCGGGGGACTTCATCTCGGAAGACGCATTTCTGGAGACGTTGTATAACTCGCTTACCGGGCAGAAGAACGGGAAGTTTATCAAGCATAATTAGCTTCGCGCGCGGGGCTTTGCCCCGAGTGGGCGGTTAGGAATGCCCGCCCCACACACGAAACGTCTCTGATTACTCGTCGCCAATTTCTGGGATCGCTGGCCGCGGCTGTGGCCTCGCCCTTGCTCGCGCGCGCATTGGAAACGACTACCCCGGCCGTCTCCTTTCCTAAGGGCTTTTATTGGGGAGCGGCTACCGCTGCTTATCAGATCGAGGGCGCGTGGAATGAGGATGGCAAAGGCGAATCCATCTGGGACCGCTTCGCGCACACACCGGGCAAAATCAAGGATGGCACGAACGGGGATGTTGCCTGCGATCATTACCATCGCTGGCGCGAAGACATCGCGCTGATGCGCCGGTTGAACTTGAACAGCTATCGCTTCTCGATCGCGTGGCCGCGCATTCAGGCCGACGGCAAAGGCAAGCCCAATCCGAAGGGACTGGATTTCTACAGCCGGCTAGTGGACGCTCTGCTAAAAGCCAGGATCCGTCCGCTGCCCACGCTCTATCACTGGGACTTGCCGCAGAAACTGGAAGACGCCGGCGGCTGGACGAACCGCGATCTGGCGGGGTGGTTTGCCGACTATGCGGAGATCATGGCGCGCGCGCTGGGCGATCGCGTCCAGTACTGGTCGCTGCTGAATGAGCCGGCGGCGTTTCTCAGCCTGGGATATCTGGACGGCACCCATGCTCCGGGGAGGCAGAGCATCCTGGATTTCCTGCGGGGCACGCATGTAGCGAACCTGGCGCAGGGATCGGGGTATCGGGCGTTGAAGGCGGTTTGTCCGCAGGCCAGGGTGGGGAGCGTGTTCAGCATGTCGCCCTGCGAGCCAGCGACCGATTCCAAAGACGACCGGGTTGCCAGCGAGCACGCGCACGCGATCACCAACTTATGGTTTCTGGAGCCGGCGCTGCGCGGGCGCTATCCGAATGCATTCTTGTTTTCGCCGGCGGCCTTCATGCAGATTCACCGGGACGACATGGATCGGGTGCGCGCGCCGCTGGATTTCATTGGCATCAATCTGTACTACCGCACGGTAGTCTCCGCGCCGCCCCTCGGAGAACGACTGTCCAATGCTCGCTACATGCTGCTCCCGGCGCGCATGACGAGGGGACAGAAAGGATCAAAAACGGACATCGGCTGGGAAGTCTGGCCGCGCTCGCTGTACGACATGGTGATGCGCATTACACGCGACTACCAGCGGCCGGTGCTGGAGATCACGGAAAATGGTTGTGCGTATAACGATGGTCCGGGAGCGGATGGGAAGATCAACGACGCGCGGAGGGTCGACTATCACCAGCAAAATCTGGCGGAACTGGCGCGCGCGATGCGGGATGGCGCGGACGTCCGCGGGTATCATGCGTGGACCCTGATGGACAATTTCGAGTGGGCGGAGGGGCTCAGCCAGCGCTTCGGGTTGGTGTACGTCGACTTCGCGACGCAGAAGCGGACGGTGAAGGCTTCTGGGGAGTGGTATGCCAACGTTGCGTCGCGGAATGCGGTTCCTTCGCTTTAGTTCCCATCAAAAAATCAATCAAACCACCAAGGACACGAAGTCACACTAAGGCGAACGTGAAAGGGTCCTTCGTGGACCTTGGTGTCCTTCGTGGTTCAATACGGGCACCGGAGGCGGTAGACGCTTGGAATTTGGGCCTGTTAAACTAAAGTTTTGTCAGACCGCCTTCGGGCGAAGAAGGAACTTGTGCGCGCAGAAACCCGGCATCAAATGAAAGAAGACCGCTTCAGCAAGGCGACAATTGAAGCGGCGGAAAAGACTGTCCACTGGACGGTCGAACACCAGTCCAAACTAATGGTCGTTGCGATTGTGGTCGTCGCCGTGGTGGCAGCCGCTTTGGGCGGCTGGTACTACCTGAACACGCAGGATGAGAAGGCGAGCGGCGAACTTACTACGGCCGTGCGCACGTTTGACGCGTTCGTGCGGCCGGCGGGCATGCCTCCACAGCCGGGTTCTGAGAGCTACGCGTCCCTCGAGGAACGCGCGACGGCGGCGCGGAAGCAATTTCAAGCGATCGTCGACAGGTATCCCCACACACGCACCGCGGATATGGCGCAGTATTTCTCTGGCCTCGCCTCCGCCCAACTCAACGACAACGCGGCAGCGGAGCGGAACCTGCAAACGGCCGCTGGTTTGCGGAACAAGGAGCTGGCGGCCTTGAGCAAGTTCGCGCTGGCTTCTGTGTATCGGGCGGAGAAGAAGGACGCGCAGGCGGTCGATCTTTACAAGCAGTTGGCCGATAAGCCCACCACCACCGTGAGCAAGGTGACCGCGCAGCTCGAACTGGCGGGGCTGTACGAATCGCAACAGAAACTGGTTGAGGCCAAGAAGATCTACGAACAGGTGCAGAAAGAGAATCCTTCGACCGAGGCTGCATCGCTGGCGCAGCGGCGGGCCGCGGCGCTGAAGTAGAGCAGATCTCAGGCCACAGGCGTCAGGTCTCAGCGTCCCAAAGCCCGATTAGTTCAGCGATGAATTGAAACCTTCGCGGTGGGCGAACGTCTGGACTTGCTCGGCGATTTCATCGCGTACCCTGCGAAACACTTCTAATTTTTCCGCTTCGGACCCCGTGGCTCCCGCTGGATCATCAATACTCCAATGCAGTTGATAGAGGGCTCCGGGGAATACAGGGCACTGCTCGCGCGCGGCGTCGCAGACGGTGATCACGAACAGGAAGTCTTCTTTCGCCAATTCGTCAACATGTTTGGAACGGTGGCCAGAAATGTCGATACCGGACTCGCGCATCACGGCGACGGCCATGGGATTCAAGCCGGCCGGGTTGGTACCGGCACTGAAAACTTCGGCGCGGTCGTGGGCAAAGTGGCGAAGCCAGCCCTCGGCCATCTGGCTGCGACAGGAGTTTCCGGTACAGAGGAAGAGGACTTTGCGCGACGTCATGGCCTATTCCCCATTTTATAAATGGGCTGCGCGGCGCGGGCAAACGAGGAGAGAGTTGCCGGAGGCCGTTCAGCGCTCCTGCGAGCCGATGGCCGTCGGCGCGCCTCCGTCGGTTTTGGCTGCGTCTGCGACCACGTCCCTCACCAGTTCACGGCGTGTGTTTCCCGTGCCGTTGCGGTTCTCGAGTACCCGCACGCGGCGCGCGGAGATATTCACGGGATCGAGCCGAAGAAGCTGGCTATTGCGCACCTGAACCTGAAAGCGGAACCAGTCAGTACGGAACATGCGGCCGGCGGCATAAAAAGTTATGGATACCGCGATCTGGCCTTCGTAGTTTTCGCCCGTGCAGGCAAAGAAGCGCTTCCCAAGATCCTCGCTCCATGTGGTGCCACCAACCAGCGGCTCGTTGAGGAAGTATCGCAAAGAGGGCACGGCCATCGACAACTTGCGCAGTTGCACCATCTGCATCAGGACCGAGATTTTCGCGAGGTTCGTGACCAGGATTTTTGCGTCGTGGGAGGACAGCCGCTCCAGTTTGACGTGCAACTCCGGCGCCCATTCGCGCTCGAACTGCTC
The DNA here is from genome assembly GCA_020073565.1 of Terriglobia bacterium. Classification (GTDB taxonomy): domain Bacteria; phylum Acidobacteriota; class Terriglobia; order Terriglobales; family Acidobacteriaceae; genus Acidiflorens. The sequence goes on along the minus strand of JAIQEY010000012.1, from coordinate 1,267 downwards.
GCGCGCGAGCGCAAGACTCCGGTCGCTGGACGCCGTGTAACGCAACGTGGCGCGCGCCAGAATGAGGCTGACGACGGTGGTCACCACGGTCGCAATCAACGGAACGTAGGCCAGGATCAGGGTGAACGAGACAGTGTGCTGGCTGAACCATTGGAACAGGTTCATCGCAGGATGGCCCTCCTGTACCCGTGGAGTTGCGGGCGGATTGGACCACTCTAGCGAGGCTGGGCGCGGCCCGAAAGCTGTCGAAAGTATCGTCTGCGCGTTCTAGACCTTTGGTTATCTCGCAACCCTCTCTCGCCTGGGCTCCGCCGGCTACACGGATTAGCCGGCGACGTGGGCAGTCTCTCTTAGGCATGAGATCAGCCGCTCGGCGTCGGTCGCCGAGTTGTAGACGTGTGGGGTGACGCGGACGGAACTGCCGCGCACGCTGACGAAGACCTTTTGCCGGGCAAGGGTCTCGGGAAGTTCCGCCGGGATGCCTGCTTTCCTGCGCAAGCACAGATAGTGAGGAGCGCGCAACGGCTCCGGCGGAACAGAGAACCCCAACTCGGCCGCGGCATCGGCCAGCTGGCGGTTCATCGCGCCGATGGTCAGCGAGATCTGCGCGATATCCCATTCCAGCAATTGCTTCATGGCGCGAGTAGCGGCAGGAAGCAGCGCGAAGTTCGAACGTTCACCCATATCGAAGCGGCGCGCGCCGGCGTCGTAGTCAGGGGTATAGAGAATCAGGCTGGCGAAGTCGCGGGCATTGGCGCGCTGAATCCAGTTTTCTTCGAGCGGACGTCCGGCGTGCCACTTGGGCGCGACATAGAGAAGACCGGTCGTATAGGGCGCCATCAGCCATTTGTAGTTGGCGGCGACGGCGAAGTCGGGCTGCACATCGCGCACGCTGAACGGCAGCGCGCCGAGCGACTGCGTGAGATCGAATGCGAGCGCGACGCCGAGTTTGCGGCAGGCTTCACCGATGCGGACCAGATCGAGGCGGCCGCCGCTAGTCCATTGCACGTGCGGGAGCGCGGCGATGGCAACCTCGGGCGTCAGATGATTCAGGACTGCGGCGGTCCAGTCCTGGTCCTCGGGCCAGGGGACGATCTTCAAAGACGCGCCATTTTCCTCGGCCAGACGTTGCCAGGGATAGTAGTTGGACGGGAACTGCTCATCGAGTACGAGGATGGTTTGTCCCTTGCCAAGGGGCAGATTGCAGGCGGCCGTCGCAACGCCGTAGCTGGCGGAGGGAACGATGGCGATGCAATCGGCCGAGCAG